>NZ_JBQDXI010000009.1:0-113958 GCF_052102375.1 Acetobacter sp. | reverse complement strand
TCACAAACACCGTCAACACCCTATTTCATATTTCTTTCACTCTCGCAGAAAATAAATCACTCAAACGCCAGAGAGCCGCCGGATCTCTGCTTACGCACTCTATATTAAAGAAGCGCAGCGCGAATTTAAGACAGACCTTACCTCATGGCCCTACCCTTCACACTCTCTTATAAAGAATGAAGAGCCCTCCACTCACTCACGGTTGCTCAATGGCAGCGCCTGAGCCTTACTCTTAAAACTTCTGCGACTCTTTCCATGCTCCTTACTGCGCATTAGTCTTGGTCTCGGCTATTGCAAATTTTCGCTCAAAATTCTCATGGCCCCACCAAGGACAACAAGAAATATTTCCTAAAATTTCACGACAACAACCTTCGCCATCACCCTCAAAACGCAACACACAACATCAAAATCTTAAAATTAAATGAAAAACTAATTAAAATAGTGATTTCATCTTATTTTTGAATGGTAATTATATAGAATAAAATTATGTTAATTAAATTATTATTTTATGTTTTTTGTTGTTGTTTAATCAATACCACCCATTGCATGATAGCGTTTTGAAAGCACGCCATAATACTCCATAGAAACCTTCTTCTTGACGTGAAGTTTGTGACCAACAAGTCCCCTGTCACACACACTCATCAGAGCAAGGCTTCCGCTTTACATGACGCATTTTCAACCTGTGACACTTTTGTAAATCTACAAAAAGACTATATACGCCACACGTCCGGCCTCTCAGCAGGCCTACTCACCGTGCCTTTTGGCGCTTAACCTAATTGTTAAATTTCTTCGAATGGCTCGCTGATGAACGTTATGAACTCTGCTTCTTCACCCCTTAACGAAGAGACCTTGCAGCCGGTTCCAACAAATTCCGGTCAGCCACGACGTTATGGTGATTTTCCTACTTTCCCTACTGCGCTGGATTATGCCGCCCAGGGTGAGGCCGGTTTTAATATCTATTCAGGCAAAGGCGTTCTGCTTGAAGCCCTGCCTTATAAAAAACTGCGTGAACAAGCTATTGAAACGGGTCTGCGCTTTTTAGGCATGGGCCTGCAACCGGGCGACCGGGTTGCTATCGTTGCTGAAAGCGACGGCGACTTCGCGCGGATTTTCTTTGGTTGCCAGTATGCTGGCCTTGTGTCTGCCCCCCTCCCCTTACCCGTCGCTTTTGCTGGGAAGGAAGCCTATCTGGCCACATTACGCGGCATGATTACCAGTTCTGGCGCAAGCGCGGTCATTATCCCCCAGATCATAGAAGGGTGGACAAATGATATTGTCAGCGGCCTAGGGCTGGTTTTTGCAGGTTCCCCGGCAGAATTAATGGCCCGCCCGGTACCAAATATCGCTTTGCCGGATGTGGGGCCTGACGCTTTATCCTATCTTCAGTTCTCATCAGGCAGCACACGCTTCCCCATGGGGGTATGTGTCAGCCAGCGTTCTGGCATGGCGAACGTTGCCGCTATTGCTCATGACGGTTTACAGGTGACTGAAACAGGCGACCGCTGTGTTTCCTGGTTGCCGCTTTATCATGACATGGGCTTGGTAGGGTTCTTCCTGACGCCAATGACCTGTCAGTTGACAGTTGACTTGCTGCCCACGCGTGAATTTGCGCGCCGTCCCCACGTATGGCTTGACCTTATTAGCCGTAATAGGGGTACTTTGGCATACAGCCCGTCTTTCGGATACGAGCTTTGCGCTCGTCGTCCTGCCTCTGCTGAGTTGGATCTCTCAAGCTGGCGCATTGCCGGCATTGGTGGCGATATGATTCGCCCGCATATTCTTGAAGAATTTGCAGAGCGTTTTGAATCCGCTGGTTTTAGCAAAAATGCGTTCGAAGCCAGCTATGGCATGGCTGAAGCCACATTGGCGATTAGCTTCGCGCCCCTTAACAGCGGCATTCAAACTGATACGGTTGATCTGGCCGTGCTTGAAAGCAAGGGAGTTGCCATTGCCCCAACTTCTCCTGACGTTCCAAGCCGTACATTCGTGCTGTGTGGTAAGGTGCTGCCAGGACATGGCCTTGAAGTACGCAATTCTGAAGGTACTGTTTTAGGCGATCGTCAGGTTGGGACCATTTTTGTCTCCGGCCCAAGCTTGATGAATGGTTATTTCCGCCGCCCCGATGCAACGGAAGAAGTTCTTGATTCTCACGGTTGGCTGAATACAGGTGATCTTGGCTATATGCTCAATGGTCAGATTGTGGTGACAGGCCGCGCAAAGGATCTGATCATCATCAATGGCCGTAACATCTGGCCGCAAGATCTGGAATGGTCAGCTGAAACAGCCATTTCCTCCCTTCGCAGCCGAGACGTTGCTGTCTTCTCTCTTGAAAAAGATCAGCAGGAAGAGGTGGTGGCCCTTATTCAATGCCGCGCCACAGACCCTGATGCGCGTGAAAGCCTGCGGAGCGAAGCTGCAAGCCTATTCCGCCGCCTGCATGGTGTGGATGTGTCTGTTGTTTTGGTTCCGCCTCATGCGTTGCCACAAACATCTTCCGGCAAACTGACGCGTGCTAAAGCCCGCACGATGTTCCTGAGCGGTGCGTTTGCTCCACAACCTGAAGTTGAACCTGTGTGAGCGCTCCGTAGCAACAAGCCACAAACTGGCGCACTGTACTTTTTTAGGCCATAAAGCAGGCGCCAGCGGGATGGCTGCCTGCTTTTATTTGTATGCGCATAAAACGAAGAGAGACCGTACCATGAGCGACACCATAGAAAGCGTTTCCGCGCTGATTATTGAAAAGCTTCTTGCCAACCCTAAAGTGCCGCGTGACATTGATGGCAACTGCAAGATCATGGAAGATCTGGCTTTTGACTCTCTCGCCGTCATGAATTTTGTGATGGAAGTGGAAGACACGCTTGATGTCTCCGTGCCGCTCGACAAACTGGCTGATATCCGCACCATTAATGACCTTGCTGCCTGTATTGTTGACCTGAAAAACAAAGGCTGAGCCCGTATGACATCACTCTTTGCCAAATTTAACGGCACAGCCAGTGCTCTTGGTGCTCTGGTTCAGGCTGGCGGGCGCAACCCTTTTGGCGTGGTTATTGAAAAACCACTCTCTTCCACCGTTGGGTTGATTGAGGGGCGCGAAACGCTTCTGTTCGGTACAAACAACTATCTGGGCCTCAGCCAGTCTGCGCGAGCCATTAAAGCCGCACAGGACGCCGTGGCCCATTATGGCGTTGGCACGACCGGGTCTCGTATTGCTAACGGGACGCAGTCCTTACACCGTAAGCTTGAAACGCAGATAGCGGCTTACTTCAAGCGCCGGGATGCCATGGTATTTTCAACCGGATATCAGGCTAATCTGGGCATGATATCCACGCTGGTTGGCAAAGACGATTACCTCATTCTTGATGCTGACAGTCACGCCAGTATTTACGATGGCAGCCGTCTCAGCCCTGCACAGGTTATTCGTTTTCGTCATAACGATGCCGATGACCTGCACAAGCGCCTAAAACGCCTTGACGGGACACCCGGGGCTAAACTGGTGGTTGTGGAAGGTATTTACTCCATGACCGGCAATGTTGCTCCTATTGCCGAGATGGCACAGGTCAAGCGGGAAACCGGCTCTTACCTGCTGGTAGATGAAGCACACTCATTCGGCGTTATGGGCGAGAGAGGTCTTGGCGTAGCAGAAGCTGCTGGCGTTGAGGCTGATGTGGACTTCGTTGTGGGTACGTTCTCCAAAAGTCTGGGAACGGTTGGCGGCTATTGCGTATCCGACCATCCGGAACTGGAATTTGTACGCCTGAACTGCCGTCCGTACATGTTCACTGCCTCACTGCCGCCAGAAGTCATTGCCGCCACCATGGCTGCTTTGGAAGACATGGAGGCTCATCCTGAACTCCGTACGCAGTTAATGGACAATGCGGCCCGCCTTCATGCTGGTTTTCACCGCATTGGCTTGAACGCCAGCCGCCAGGTAAGCCCGGTTATTGCTGTGACCCTGGAGGAAATGGGACAGGCAATTGTTATGTGGAACCGTTTGCTGGAGTTGGGGGTTTACGTTAACCTCAGCGTACCGCCTGCCACACCGGACCACAGGCCACTGCTGCGCTGCTCCGTTATGGCAACGCACACACCAGCGCAAATTGATCAGGCAATAGATATTTTCCGTCAGGCTGGCCTTGATGCTGGCGTACTGAACGCGTCTGTTGCTTAACTAACTGCTTTTCTGAAACGCTCCCTTGCGCCAAAGCTTCCACAGAATTGGAGGCCCGGCGATAAGGGGGTGTTTTTCAGCAAAGGGCGTCAACGGCACAGAAATACCGCTATGCCGTTCAATTTTCCATGCTGCGTATCGCGGCCCTCCGGCAAACGTGAAGGCGGCTTTTACAAGGCGGGCTATGTTCAGCGGTTTGCCTATTTTCTTTCTCCACAACCAGTCTGCATTAGACTTCTCACGCTCCTGCGCAGAGAGCATGGGGCTAAGTAGGCCTGCTTCCTCAATAAATCTTACCCCGGCAATGATCCAACAGGGTACGAGCAACGCTGCATATCTTTCAGGATAGGCCGCGACAATACTGGCGCCCCGACCTGCTTTTTCCACACGTAATTCTGTCTGGTAAGTCCGTTGATACAAGGCATTCCAGAACTCTTCTGCCTGCCCTTTTTCCGGCCCAAAACAGGCAGCCCACCGCGCGCCTGTAATCACCGCACGCATAACACTTCGGGTTAAGGCTACCTCTGCCTTCTCATTTGCGAACCAGACCAAACGTACTGGTTGGGAGAAACGTGCCCATACCGTTGTATCCCATGGTGTAAAGCCCGTTAGCTTGCGGAACTGCGCTAGTGTGAGAATGGCTACTTTTGCACGCAGGGTTTTACCGCCGCTTTCTATTTCGTAATACTCGACATTGGGGGGAAGAAGGGCGTTCCCTATCCGTGCCGCGAGGGAACGTGGCCAATCTGATTGTTTGTCAAGAATGACATAAAAATCCAGCAACGTATCAGACTGTATGCCGCCACGTAGGCCGGAACCATAAAACAATATGCCTAAAGGCCGACCTTTGTCTTTCAGTTCAGAGACAAACTCTCTTACTTCCGGCGCAACTGGTGTCTGAAGTTCTGCTGCAACATGGTGTGTGAGCTGTTTAACAGCAGAAAGCAGCTGAGATGCGCCGGACATGCCTAACCCCTTCAGGCTTGAAGAAAGGAAACGACCGGACCGGCTGTGATGTCGAGACAATGCTCAGGTCCGGTTTCCAGCACTTCACCATCCAGCACAAAGGACTGAGCACTCCGGAGCCGGATACGTTCTACTGAGCCACTTTGGTAGCTACTGCTTTGCTGCATCCATGCTGGTGCCTTGCCGCGCATCAAGTTCCATGTCGCTTTTGTCAGATGTTCTGGCCTTGCAGCAACATCAAGATAGCTGATTCCTTTATCCGGCTGGCCGGGGGCCCGCCAAAAGGGCCAGATTTTGTGAGTCAGACGGTGCAAACCGGTGCAGAGAAAAAGAAAGTGGTTTTTTATATCACCGGGCTGACCATCCAAGCCCAGTGCAGCCATGGTTCCGTTCAGCCATTCCTGCCTTAAACTGGGCGAAAGAATTTGACGTGCGGTAATAGCTAACGTTGCCAGCACTGCGGCATCATGCGCGTAAGTGTTCATGACGTTTGGGCCATGTGCGATCTCTATAGCCCGCGTAAAGGCTCCAGCACCGCCAAAAAAACCAAGTTCCGGCGCACGTGTCTGGCCGGGCCATGAAATAACAAGCGGCTGACGCCGCTGTATTTTTGTTGCCAGTTGTGCAGACCCTGCGCGTGCTGCCCGCAGATGTTCCAGTGCTTTGATGCCCCGCAGGCCAAACCCAACGTCTGCTGCGATCAGATTGGTATTGCCTGACGGCAGAACAGCGATCGTCGGTAATTTATGATTAGGGTAGGAAGATGCGTAGAGTACGCTTAGCACCCTGCCTACTGTACCATCCCCACCATCAATCACCAGACAATCCACATTCTGATGGGCTAGTTCTTCTATGGTTTCACGCAGAGCATCTGCTGTTTCAGGCGCATGAAAGAGCGGGCCGAGCATTGCTTGGGCTGCTTTAAGGTAATGACGATCCGCCTTGAGATTGCGTCGGCTACGGGGATTGTGAATTAAGGCGAAACGATCTGTCACTCAGACACTCTTTAAGCAGAATAAAAATACCGGTAGCTTTTGCCCCGGTTGATGCCGGTGGTATAGTTCGTGTTGGTTCGCTTGTCACATGCTGTCCCAGGCAGACCACTCTGCATACGGAGACTTTTATTTTTGTCCGCTGTCAAAATTGCCCATCTTTCTGATTTGCATTTACCGTTAGCTGGGCTGCCTTGCTTAAAGGAAATCCGGTTTAAGCGGCTGCTTTCGCTCCTTTCGTGGCAATTACGACGCAAACATATCCATTTACCACAAACACTTAGCTACATTATGCAGGACATACGCGCTCATATGCCTGATATGGTAGCTATGACCGGGGACCTGACTAATCTGGGCCTCCTATCAGAATTTCAAGCTGCACAAACATGGCTCAAGGAACAAGACCTACCGCCTACGTTGCTTGTTCCTGGCAATCATGACGCCCTGATTCGCGAACCAACTTATTCCTGCAAAAGTACCCTATGGGCTCCATGGCTGCGTAATACAGGCCATACACCGTCCGTCCTGCGGCACGGACCTGTCATGCTCATCGGTCTAAACAGCGCCATCCCCACAGCACCCTTTCTGGCGTCCGGCTGTGTTGCAGCAAAAAGCGTTGAAGCACTGCGTCCGCTTTTGCGTCAGGCAGCCGAGGAAGGGTTATGTCGTGTCGTGCTTCTACACCACCCTCCGGTGGCTGGCCTTGTATCGCGCCGGAAAGGGTTGCGCCAGCGCAAGGCCTTACAGCGCCTGTTCCAGCAGGAAGGTGCCGAGCTCGTCCTGCATGGTCATTCCCATCGCGGTAGCCTAAGCTTTATTCCTCAGACACATATTCCGGTGCTGGGCACGCCATCAGCCTCCCATTGTGCACAGACATCAGCACGTTCGGCTGGCTGGAACGACATTTCCATACAGGCCTGCGCAACAGAGTGGCATATTACCATTCAACGCCGCGCTTTGGGCCTGGATATGAAAATGCATGATGGCCCGATATATCGTTTTGCCCCCCATCGCCTTTCCCAGCCAACCCGGCTATGAAACCATCCATGCAGCCCGAGCCTTTTCTGCGCAGGGTTCTGTCGTTCTTCACGCCCAGAACGCTGGACCGTTACCTGATAGCGCAGGTTCTCCCTCCTTTTCTGGTCGCCCTTTGTGTTGTGATGTCGGCTTTGCTGCTGGAACGGCTTCTTGTGCTGTTCAATATGCTGGCGGCTGGTAACAATCATCTTTTCACATTTATCGGGCTGTTGCTGACCCTGCTGCCGCATTACCTTGGCTTGGCCATTCCAGCCGCGCTTTGCGTGAGTGTGTTCACAGTAGTGCGGCGAATGAGCCAGAATGAGGAAATTGATGCCATTAACAGTAGCGGGCAGTCCTTACTGAGGGTGGCGCGGCCGTTTGTACTGATGGGTGGGTTACTCGGTCTGCTCTCATTCTTTTTATACGGCTTTATTCAGCCACACGCCCGCTACGACTTCCGTGAGGCCTTGTACACCGCCAGCCACACAGGCTGGGCACCGCGATTGCAGTCCCGTATGTTTGCCCGCCCCTCAGCCAATATCACGCTGCTGGCAGACCATGTGGACCACGCTGGCTCTCGCCTGAAGGACGTGTTTATCCGTGACACGTCTGATAACCGCGAACGTGTCATTACAGCCGCATCGGGCCAGATCAGAATTGCCAGTGATAGCTCTGCTGTAGAAATCGATCTGCAAAATGGCACTATCGTCACCGATACAGGTATCGGTGTGCCAACATTGACCAGGTTTGAGCATGCCACTCGTCTTCTGACAGAAGCTTCCCATATCTCCCCTTTCCGGGCACGCGGGGACGATGAACGCGAATTGACTTCCAAAGAACTGGTCGGGCGTCTGGTTGACCATAACGTTGCTATTTCCCGGCCCCATATGCGCTCGGAAGTGCATTTCCGACTGGCCCGCAGCCTGACCATTCCGTTTATTCCTGTTCTGGCCGTAGCATTGGCCATAATGCGCAAGCGCCAGCAGGGAAACGCTGGGTTAGTAATTGCCTTCCTGGCTCTGGTTGGGTTCGACCACGTGCTTCAGTTCGGACATAGTATGGTTGCGACTAAAAACACTTCCGTCATGGCCATTTGGTTGCCTGCTTTTGCTTTTATAAGCCTCTGCTCGGCATTGCTCTTTTACAAGTCTGGGGCTTTTCAGGCCATGCTTGCGCAGCGCCTTGCCGCACGTCGTAAAACTGCGCATGGGAATATTTCCCCATGAGCAAAACCGCCAAGCCCCCTCGTTTTGTCTTGCTGCGCTATCTTTCTGGTGCACTGCTGAGCCGTGTTTTATTATGTGGCGCGGTCTTGGTCGGGCTGCTGGAAATTCTGGCACTGCTAGAACAGACTACCCCTATTTTACAACGCCATCTGGGTCTGCACGGTATTTTAACCTATGCAGGCATGCGGCTGCCTTTCTTGCTGGCTGGGGCCTTGCCGCTCAGCCTGCTGATTGGTGCCTTGGTGATGCTGACACAAATGACACTGGGGAGTGAAACAGCCATTCTTCAGGCATCAGGGCTGTCCATCACCCGTCTTTATAAACATCTTATACCGGCCACGTTGTTAATTGGTGCCATAGGGGTCGTGCTGGATGATCAGGTAACACCACGCTCGGAGCAGGCACTTGCTGCATGGTGGAACCGCACAGACCCCACCCCTGAAAACGGACATTCCTTCTGGTTTCACGAAGGGCAGGATGTAACACACGTCACATATGTTGCTGATGGTGGGAATATGCTGTCCGGCCTAGATATCTACTCACGCGACAGGAACGGTTTGTTACAAGATGTGATTCACGCGGCCAGAGCTGATTATACGCATGCCAACGGATGGGTGCTGCATGACCTGAAGCGGGTTCAGATCAAAGAAAATTCTGCTGACCGCCTACCGCAGGAAGAGCAGAGAGTGTGGCATACCTCCTTGCATCCATGGGATTTTATCCGCCTGTCTGCTGAAAACCCACCATTATCTTCCGGTACAATATTGGGGATGCTGCGCGGCCGCCTGCCGTCTGATTCAAGCCCTGGCTTCCTTCAGGCCGGGCTGCTGGAACGCTTTTTAAGGCCTGCATCCCTTTTGGTTCTACTGTTAATTGCCATGCCGGTGATCTATATCCCTCCACGCACGGGTACCCGAAGCTGGGCTCCTGTGTGGTGCCTGGGTGCGGGTCTGCTTTTTATCATTGTGCAAGGAATGCTGCGCGCAATGGGAAATGCCGGCCTTTTACCGCCGCCTGTTGCGACAATACCCGGCCTACTAATTTTTACTTTGGGCGCCGTGACAGTGCTTTTGAGGAATGAAGCAAAATGAGTGGAACGCTGAATAACGCGAACCTGAAAACCGGCCGCAGTTTTGATCTGGGCAAAATGAACCTCAGACAACTGTGGATTGCGTACCTGACTTACCCAACCATTTTACTTTACTTTGCACTGGTTGTGGCAAGTGTGGTGGCTGCCACGCATTTCTTTGCCGGGTGGAGCGCTACTCTGGTTTCCGTGGTTGCTGTTATTCTGGTGTATCCTCTCGCATGGTATCTGCTGCACCGTTATGTGCTGCACGGTCGTCTGCTTTATAAAATGAAATGGACCTCCGGTTTATGGAAGCGCATTCATTTTGATCACCATCAGGACCCACACCTGCTGGACGTACTGTTTGGCTCTCCCGCCACAACACTGCCGACCATAGCTGTCATCACCCTACCAATCGGCTACCTCATCGGTGGGTGGGGAGCCGCTGCAACTGCGTTTGGTACAGGTGTGACCATCACCTGCATTTATGAGTTCTTTCACTGCATTCAGCATCTGAACTACAAACCCCGTGCGGCTTGGATCCAGCGCATGAAGGCCCGTCACGTCCTCCATCATTTCCACGACGAAGACGGTAATTTCGGCATTACCAGCTTTCTGGTCGACCGGATATTTGGCAGCTACTATCTGGATGCAAAAGCCCGTCCCCGTAGCCCAACCGTCTTTAATCTTGGGTATGATATAAAAGAAGCAAAGACGTATCCTTGGGTCATGGATCTTACTGGCTCCCCTCCGCGGGACCGGCCTGACGGTGCCCGCACTTCTACCAGCAAAACCCCGGAAGCAGCACGGCACGCAGCATGAGCTACTCCGCTGATGCACTGACTGTTCTTGTTCTGGCTGGCACTCGTCCCGGCGTGCCAGACCCCATGGCTCAGGCAGCCGGTGTCTCGCACAAGGCTATTCTACCTGTCGCGGGTGTTCCCATGATCACCCGTGTGCTTGAGACGTTACAAAACACCCCTGCCGTAGGCCGGATTATCGTGTGTATCGATGCTCCAGCAGTACTTGATGGTCTGGTGCCGCCAGCAGTTACTGTTGTGCCATCTCGTCCTGAGGGGCCAAGCGCCAGTGTCTTGGCAGCGTTGACACAGTTTGGCACACCTTTACTGGTGACAACGGCAGATAATGCGCTCCTGAGACCCGAGTGGATTATGGAGTTTTTGAACGCGAGCCCACCTCAGGCAGATGTCACCGTTGCCGTTGCGCCTGAAGCCGTGGTGTTACGAGACGTTCCCGTTACAAAACGCACCTTTATTCGTTTGTCTGATCTGGCTTTTTCTGGTTGCAACCTGTTTTTATTCCGCACCCCAGTCGCTCTCAATGTTGCTCGCCTGTGGTTGCGCGTTGAAAAAAACCGTAAGCATCCCCTACGCATTGCGTGGCTACTTGGTCCTTTTGTCTTACTGAAGGCTGTTATGAAAAAACTCAGCCGAAACGCGCTCTGCACCCGTATAGAAAAGTTGACGGGCGCAAAAGCAGCACTTGTCTGTCTGTCCGACGGCAGAGCCGCTGTGGATATTGATAAACTAGCCGATCTGGAACTGACAGAACGCCTTCTGGGCGCGGAGTAGTCCTCAGTCTGGCAAAAGGCTGGCAGCGGCGTCCGGTACTTCTGCCATGCTTGCGGCCTGTGCTTGCGCCTGTGTAGCCAAAGCGGGGTCACCATATCCCCAAGCTGCAAATAGCGCGGGGCACCCTGCACCTTTTGCCGCAGCCAAGTCTGGCACCATATCCCCAATCATGACAGTACAAGCGGGGCTTCCTCCTGCTTTTTCAATTGTGCCCAACAAATGCACGGGATCAGGCTTACGCGCTGAAAAACTGTCTCCGCCCCCAACACAAGCAAACAGGGACAGTAAATCAAATTTTTCAAGAATAGCCAAAGCTGCAACTTCCGGTTTGTTCGTGCAGACAGCCAAGATCCAGCCCTGATCCTTTAGAGTATGCAAAGCCTGGTTCGTACCCGGAAACAGGCGTGAAAGTCGCGTTGCCCGTGGCGTGTAAAGGGCCATGAACGCCTGACATGCCTGTGCGTGATCAATTTTTGCAAGGCGCTCAGCAACATCCACACCCTTGCCATTGGCCGATTGCAGCAGGCGCTCCACAAGAAGAGGAACGCCATTACCAATCATGCGCCGCACTTCGGCATCTGACACGCTGGGCAAGCCATATTGCGCCATCAGGGCACGGCCGGACTCTGCCAGATCAGGCAGAGAGTCCAGCAGGGTACCATCCATATCAAACACAGCGAGTTTCTGCTTCATCACCACTTGGCCCTTTTGGTAAATTCCTGAAAAACTTTATGATATCAACTCAGCTCTATTCTTATAGCACGAGGTTTGACACGGGCTGGAGGTTGGCTTACCGCAGTCTGGACATGACAGACACATTCCCATCCCGTCCTGCCACTGCGGTTCTATTGGCCGCCGGGCTGGGCACACGCATGAAATCCTCCCGCCCAAAAGCCATGCAACGGCTTGCTGGCCGCCCTATGCTGGCACATCTGATTGCCAATGCGGCTGAGATATTTGACCGCCTTGTGGTGGTAGTCGGGCCTGAGATGGCTGATGTTGCTGAATTGGCGGCCCCCTACCCTGTCGTCATTCAGCACGACCGCTTGGGCACGGCTCATGCGGCACTTCAAGCCGAAGCCTATTTTGGCGATGGCGATGTGGCTGTCCTTTATGCTGATAACCCCCTTATCTCTGCTGAAACGCTCAATAACCTACTGACAGAGCGGCGGCAGCCAGAAGTAGAATTGGCTCTACTGGCCATGCGCCCGTCTGAGCCGGGCCGCTATGGCCGCGTTATGACATCCGGCGTAAATGTGCAGCGAATCGTAGAATGGGCAGACGCAACTCCAGACGAGCGCGCTATAGACCTCTGCAATGCAGGGGTTTTATGTGCTGATGCTGCCACCTTCCGGCGCTGGTTACAGGCTGTGAAAAATGACAACAGCAAGGGCGAGTTCTATCTGACGGATGTGGTGGACATGGCCGTTGCGGAAGGACTGACCGTCCGCGCCGTAGAAGCGGCAGAAGATGAATTACGCGGCATTAACTCCCGCGTTGAGCTGGCTCAGGCTGAGGCCGCCCTGCAACAGCGTTTACGTACCCAAGCCATGCTGAACGGTGTGACACTAGTGGCACCTGAGACTGTTTTCCTATGTGCTGACACCGTACTTGAGGCCGATGTGCTGGTAGAACCGCATGTGGTGTTTGGCCCCGGCGTTACCGTACAGAGTGGCGCAGAAATTAGGGCCTTCAGCCACCTTGAAAACTGCACTGTGGGTGAGGCCGCCATCATAGGCCCTTACGCACGCCTCCGAACGGGATCTGCCATTGGTGCCAACGCCCATATTGGCAACTTTGTTGAGATCAAGAACACAACCGTTGGAGAAGGCGCCAAAGCCAACCATCTGACCTATCTGGGCGATGCCTCCATTGGAGCACGCACCAACGTAGGCGCTGGTACCATTACCTGTAATTATGACGGCTACTTCAAACATCACACCGCCATTGGTGACAACGTGTTTGTGGGTTCCAACGCCATTCTGGTAGCGCCCGTGAGCATAGGCACAAACGCCATGATTGCCGCAGGCAGTACCGTTACCAAAGACGTTCCGGCGGATGCTCTGGCATTTGGCCGTTCTCGTCAGGTCAACAAACATGAATTGGGCCGCCATTTCAAGGAAACGCTTAAAGCCCGAAAGGATAAAAGCTGATGTGTGGAATTTGCGGCGTTGTTGGTCTGCGCCATGCAACACCTATTGTTTTTGAAGGCTTAAGGCGGCTTGAATATCGCGGTTATGACTCCGCCGGTATTGCAACGTTGGTGGATGGTCGTGTCGAACGCCGCCGCGCTGCTGGCAAACTGAACAATCTAGGTGTGATGCTTGACGAAAACCCACTACCGGGCACCACCGGCATTGGCCATACGCGTTGGGCAACACACGGGGCCCCTACCACCTGCAATGCACACCCCCATGGCACAGAACGCGTTGCCATTGTCCATAATGGCATTGTTGAAAACTTCGAGGCCCTCCGGCATGAGCTGGAAGCCGCCGGACAGGTTTTTGAAACCGAAACCGATAGTGAAACCATAGCGCAACTGGTTGACTACTATCTGGTTCAGGGCATGGCACCAAAAGACGCAGCCCTGAAAGCGCTACGGCGGCTTGAGGGTGCATATGCCATTGCCATGATTTTTGCTGGCCATGAAGGCCTGATGATTGGCGCTTGCCATAGTGCCCCGTTAGCCGTTGGCTATGGCGATGGTGAGATGTTTCTTGGCTCCGACTCTCTTGCTTTGGCTCCCCTGACACGCCGCATCACCTATATGGAAGATGGGGATTGCGTGGTGATTACGCCTGCTGGTGCCGAGTTCATGACCTTTGAGGGCACACCAGTTCATCGCAAAGAGCAGGTTACGGCTCTGGCGGCTGGCGCAATCGGCAAAGATGGCTACCGCCACTACATGGAGAAAGAGCTCCATGAACATCCTCTGGTTATTGGGCAGACCCTCCAACGGATGGTGGACCCTGCAACCCGCAAGATTGTTCTGCCGGACATGCCGTTCGATCTGGCAACCGTACCGCGTGCTGTTATTACTGCCTGTGGGTCGGCCTTCTATGCTGGCATGGTGGGACGTTACTGGCTGGAAGCCATAGCACATCTGCCAGTGGATATTGATGTGGCCAGTGAACTCCGCTACCGCAATCCACCCCTGACTGCTGGCTCTCTTGGGCTTCTTATTTCGCAGTCTGGTGAAACGGCAGATACACTGGCCGCCCTGCGTACCTTGCGCCAGAATGCGGCCCATGTCCTGTCAGTGCTGAATGTTGAGCACAGCACGATGGCCCGTGAAAGCGACATGGTACTGGGTACCGTGGCGGGGCCAGAAATTTCCGTTGCCTCCACCAAGGCCTTTACGGCCCAGTTGACTGTTCTGGCCTGCCTGAGCATTGCAACAGCCCGCGCCCGTGGTGTGCTTGACGAACAAGGCGAGGACGATCTGGTTTCTGCCCTGCTCGACCTGCCCAGCCGGGCCGGAGATGTCTTTACCCAAGGTGACGCCATTCGCCGCATGGCAGCTATTGTGGCTGAAGCGCGGGATGTTCTGTATCTGGGCCGTGGCAGCATGTTCCCTGTTGCCATGGAAGGTGCGTTGAAACTGAAGGAAATTTCCTACATTCACGCTGAAGCCTATGCGGCTGGTGAAATGAAGCATGGCCCAATTTCCCTGATTGACCGCACGGTGCCGATTGTGGCCAGCGTACCGTTCACGCCTCTGTTTGATAAAACACTCTCTAACCTGCAAGAGGCCAAAGCGCGCGGCGGCCGCCTGCTGGTGTTTACGGATACCAAGGGTGCTGAGCGTGTCTCCGCCATTGCGGAAGATATGGTCGTTCTGCCGCATGTGCATGAATTTGCAGCCCCGATCCTGCAGACAATTCCTGTGCAGATGCTGGCTTACGAAGTCGCTGTTCTCAAAGGCACCGATGTTGACCAGCCGCGTAATCTGGCCAAGTCGGTCACGGTAGAATAAGCAGTCAAATTTGAAAAAAGCCCGGTGGACCACAAAACGGTCTACCGGGCTTTTTTTATGTCGTCAGTCTCCTCAGCAGTTTTGATAAGACGGACGCAAAAACATTTTATTTCACGGGTATTGGTTTGGTACCCCATCCAGAAGAACGCTGATACGCCCCAGTTTGGGATGGTCCAGCTCAATCCGCACAGCAACCAGACCGGCAGCACCTATTTTCTCAAACCAAACACGACCCGGTTGTGGGTTATGCAGTTTGCTTTTGTCGCTTGTAAATTTGAAGCCTTTAATCTGCTGCCCAACAAAATTGCAGCGTAAGCCTGCCTCACCCCAGTCCAGCGGGCCACCGGAAGGTAGCTTCTGCTCGCCAACAGACTGGATGGACAGAGTAGTAAGCCGCAAGCCATCAAAAATTTTTTCCTGCCCCTGACAGCTATGGGTCAAACGTGCCTGATGCAATAACCCCATGAGCATAGCCAGCACGTCCATCGCCCCTTTTCGCTCTTCCTGCGTTACGGGCTCGCGGTCTGTTTCCGGCGGGTCAAGCAATGTTACTTCCGGTGTCTGATCCTTATACACAATACGGGCGTGACGCTGTTGGCGGCGGGACCATCCTTCGGTTTCAAAATGGTCCGGATCTACTTCTTGCCCCTCAAACCGGCCTTGAGCCTGCATGGAGAGGTCTGTTTTCATAAACAGCCCAAAGAGTGGTGTTGTCTTAACATGAGCAGCAATGCCGTATTGCTGGTCGCTCAGGCGATAGGAAGCCTGAATATCCATGACATGAAGGCTATGCACAAACACGCGGTAGCGTACCGCAGTCTGCGGGGAAGTGCTTTGACCGTAAGACTGGCTGGCCGGTATAACCGCTGTCATTACGGCTATGCCAAGAGCACAGGCAATACGCCGCACCGCGGAAGATTTAAGGCCCGGAAAGAACATGCTTCTCTCTATCATTCACTCAATGGTGTTATGAAATACTCTCGCTCTGTGAAGAGCTATCGGGACGATTCTGCGTCACCGGTTGAGGGTCTATAGCCCAGACGGGCTGAAACAGCCTGCGCAAGAGCCGTTGCTCTTTGGCCCAGTTCAGCCACGTCATATCGGCTTAACTCGGACTGAGGCAGACTGATTCCAACTCCCGCCACCATGCGCCCCGAATAGTCTTTAACGCCTGCGCCAAAACACCACAGCCCATCGTGAACTTGCTCATCATCCACTGCGTAGCCACGCTGGCGGATATCGGCAATTTCCCGCACCAGAGTTGTAACAGAGCGGATGCAGTTGGGGGTGAGTGGCTCAGGCCATGTTGAGGCCGGGTGTAAGGTCAGCCATTCCCGGAAAGATGTATCATCCATTTCGGCCAGCATGGCGTTGCCTGTCGCTGTAAATATTGCAGGCAAGCGCATGCCTACACGAAACGATGCACCCAGTACGGTGGCACTATTACGGCATGCAACATAAACCACCTCCATGCCTTCCAGCAGAGTAAGGGTGACCGTAAAGGCGTTCAGGTCTGAAAAACCGTCCAGAGCCTGATAAAATTCTGTCACCAGATCGCGCTTTTCCGTCACGCCGCCTACCCAGTCCAACAACCGCGTGCCCAGCCGATGGCCTTGGGTTGCTGTTTTCTCCAACAAGCCCAGTTCAACCATAACGGCGAGCAGGCCATGCACGGTGCTGCGGGGCAATTCCAGTTGTCTGGCTATGTCAGCTGCCAATGGCGGGCGCGATTCTGCCTTCACCATATCGAGCACGCGTACCGCACGGCGTAGTGCAGGAACGGAATCTGCTGGTTTGCTCATGTCGTTTCTTATTTTCCTTGTTGACAAGACAGGCCAATACCCTCATTATTCTAAATACGGGATCGAGTTCAATATAATGAACAATAACAATGAACCGATCTTTTAGCAACAATTCGGTGGAAGCCTGACAAGAACCCATAAAAGGGCAGCAGGCTTCCCCCCGATTGCCCCCTGCCCCTCGCTCAACCTCTTTTCTTACGGTATGCAGGGTCTACCCTTACGGGCCTGGTAACAAAAGAGGGCAATATATCCATGACAACAGCTTACGACTTCACCCTTCCCGGTCTTGAAGGTGGCACGCTGGATCTGAGCGCGTATCGCGGTCACCCTCTTCTTATTGTCAACACGGCATCAAAATGCGGTTTTACCCCTCAATATGAAGGGTTACAGTCCGTGTGGTCGCAATTCAAGAAAGCCGGAGTGATGGTCATTGGCGTGCCAAGCAATGACTTCGGGCAGCAGGAACCCGGTACATCCTCTGACATTGCCAGCTTTTGCCACCGCAATTACGGGGTAAGTTTTCCCATGGCAGCACGTTCCCCTGTGAAAGGGAGCAATGCCATACCCCTGTTCCAGTGGCTGAACACGGAATGCGGTTTCCTAGCCCGCCCACGATGGAATTTTTATAAGTATCTTATTAATAAGCACGGCAAACCTGTGGCCTGGTTTAGCAGCGTGACGCCTCCTACCTCCCCGCGTGTACGCGATGCCATCGAACGCGTGCTGCTCAACGGCTAGGAACGATGCCGCCATGCAGAAGAGAAAGTGTGTCATACTCGGATAGTGCTTAAATTTTTTGAGCCAAGAGAGCGGATATGGACTGTCCCAGCACAACTGCATGGCGTGTAGCGCAGCACCGAGCCAAACATCAGATTTTGGACCGTGGCACTATTTTTCCAGACCCACTCGCCTGCCCCATACTTGGTCTTGATGAACAAGACCCAGACCTGACACATGACCAACCAGGCGAAAAAAGTTTTCGATCCTTTTTAGCCATCAGAAGCAGAATAGCAGAAGATAAACTGGCTAACGCCGTCAAACGCGGCACCAAACAGGTGGTTATCCTTGGTGGCGGACTAGAGACGTTGGGCTTACGCGGGCCCTGTAGCCATAAAAATGTGACGTTTTTTGAAGTTGATTCTCCTGCCATGCATGTCTGGAAACAGAGACATCTTGCAAGCTTAGGCTTATGCGTTCCCTCTTCCCTCATTTTTGTATCAGTCGATTTTGAGACAGTTACTCTGATAAAAGACCTGATCACCGCAGGGATAAACACGACACAACCTGTATTTTTTTCGTGGCTGGGGGTGGTGCCCTATTTATCGCGTTCCAGCATAGAAAACACTTTACAGTCTGCGGCCATATTTCCGGATTCTGAAATTGTTTTTGACTATGGCGAGCCCATAGAAAATTACTCTGGGCATCACCGCGCCCTTATGGAAAAGCGCAGCAAGCTGGTTGAGTCTTTTGGGGAACCTTGGATAAGCCGATTCCAGCCTGAGGAGATGCACTCCCTCCTCCAAAATACTGGATTTGACGACATTCTTGATTTTGACAGAAACCGCATAGCATCATATTTTGGGTGGCCACCTGTCCATGCCACCCAAAAAGCCAGCCCTCACGTAGTGTGTGCACGGACGCACAACAATTAAGAACTGAGCTTTTCCCGTTGTTTTAACGCGAGACGATCAAGCCATCCTGCAACGTGATGACACGATCCATACGGGCAAGTAACTCCTCATTATGAGTTGCTACCAGCGCAGCCAGCCCCTTGCCACGTACGGCTGCCAGCAATTCGTCAAATACGCCATCGGCCGTACGGACGTCCAAGTTTCCTGTAGGCTCATCTGCCAGCAGCAAGGCGGGATTATTGGCAAACGCGCGGGCAATAGCCACACGCTGTTGCTCCCCACCAGACAGCTTGCCCGGCAAATGTTTAACGCGGTGGGATAAACCAAATAGACCAAGTAGGTCCTGAGCTTTAGTGCGCGCCTCTGCCTTATGCACACCAGCTATCATTTGCGGCAGCATCACATTTTCCTGCGCCGTAAATTCTGCCAGAAGATGATGAAACTGATACACAAAGCCTATCTGGTCACGCCGCAACGCTGTACGGCCTGCATCGGCCATGCCGTACGTATTCTGGCCGCAAATCTCCACCGTACCCTCATCTGGCGTATCGAGCAGACCAGCCAGATGTAGCAATGTGGATTTCCCGGTCCCAGAGGGGGCAACCAGAGCAACCAGTTCTCCCGCATGCAGGGTAAAATCTGCTCCTTGTAGAATGGGAAGCGACCCATCCTCCCCGCTTTGGTAGGTTTTTTTTACGCCTGAAAGGCGCAGAACCACATCACTCATGACGCAGAGCCTCCACTGGGTCCGTGCGGGCAGCACGCCAGGATGGATAAAGGGTTGCCAGAAGTGACAGCGTAAGCGCCATAGCAATAACTTCACCCACCTGCGTCCAAACCAGTTTGGCGGGCAGATGTGTCAGATAATACACTTCCGGATTAAACAGGTTGGTACCTGTAAGAGACTGAAGCACCTGACGAATACGCTCAATATTGAGACAAAAAACAACGCCCAGCAACGTGCCTGCAACTGTGCCCGTGACCCCTACGGATGCGCCGCACATCAGAAAAATACGCATAATGGCGCCACGGCTGGCACCAATGGTCCGCAGGACAGCTATGTCGCCTGTTTTGTCCTTCACCATCATGATGAGAGAGGAAATAACGTTAAAGGCTGCGACAAGGATAATAAGTGCAAGAATAAGGAACATGACGTTCTGCTCCACCTGCACCGCGCCAAACAGGGCATTATTGGCATTGGTCCAATCCAGCACCCGCAGGCCGGGATCTCCCACTGCGTTCACAATCCGCATGGTGACAGGGCGAATATTCTGGGCATCCTGCACCATGACCTGAATTTGGGTCACTTTATCAGGCATCTGGAAATAGACTTGGGCTGCATGCATGGGCAGAAAGACGTAACTTGCGTTGTAGTCATTCACGCCCGCATCAAAAATAGCAACGATATGATAGGCCCGCACACGCGGCACCGTACCAAATGCCGTTGCCGCGCCCTCCGGTGAGACCAGAGTGATGCGTGAGCCAATGCTTAACCCTGCGCGGGATGCCAGCGTGACGCCTACTGCAACGGCATCATCGCCCTGAAAATCATCCAGAGAGCCTGCAATCAGGGAAGAACTGACAGACTTAAGGTCCAGCAGCCCCTGCTTGGTCATGCCATGCACAACACCACCGGAATTGAACGACCCAGCGCTGAGCAGAACCTGACCTTCAACCAGAGGCGTAGCGCTTATGACACCCGGCACTTTTTTTACCCGGTCTGTCACCTCCTCATAGTGGGAGATGGTCCGGCCCGCGCCGTAAATGCTCAGGTCTCCATTCAAACCAAGGATGCGATCCATCAGGTCTGCCTGAAACCCGTTCATCACCGCCATGACGATGATGAGTGTGGCCACCCCGAGCGCAATCCCGACCAGCGAGAAAATAGCAATAACGGAAACAAAGCGCTCTCCGCGCCTTGCCCGCAAGTAGCGGCCTGCTATGGCGCGCTCAAAGGGGCCAAACATGTTCAGCCTGCCAGAACCAGAGCCAGAGCATCATCCACGCTCAGGTCGTGGCGCTCGCCTGTGGCACGGCGCTTCAGTTCAACACGACCTTCTTTTGCGCTACGTGGGCCAACGACAATTTGCCACGGATGCCCCATCAGGTCGGCATCAGCAAACTTGGCACCGGCACGATCCGTGCGATCATCGTACAGAAACGCTTCCGTATTGGTGTTATAAATCTGCTCGCACAGGGCATCACAGGTTTCATCACCAACTTTCAGGTTCAGGATAGCCGCTTTGAAAGGCGCTACTGCGTCCGGCCAGATAATCCCGTTTTCGTCATGGCTGGCTTCGATAATAGCGCCTGCCAGACGGGAGACCCCAATACCGTAAGACCCCATTTCCGGATAAATTTGTGTGCCGTCAGGGCCAACGACGCTGACATCCATTGCCTTGGTATATTTGGTACCAAAATGGAAAATATGCCCAACTTCAACCCCGCGCCCTTCCCGGCGGCGGTCTTCAGGTACAGCATCCCATGCAGCGGTATCGTGCATTTCGTCCGTAGCGGCATAAGGTGTTGTCACACGCTCATAAAAAGCTTCAAGTTCACGCTGGCTGTTCACATCCACAGGGGCGTCCAGCCAATCCTGATCTTCAAGCGCTGCATCGTAAAACACGCCGCTTTCCCCGGTCGGGGCCAGAATCAGGAATTCGTGACTCAGTTCACCACCAATTGGGCCTGTATCGGCACGCATAGGCACTGCTCGAACACCCAAACGCTGGAAGGTACGCAGGTATGCCAGCATCATGCGGTGATAGCTTGCCACAGCACTCTGGTAATCCAGATCAAAGCTGTAGGCATCTTTCATCAGGAATTCGCGGCCACGCATCACACCAAAACGGGGGCGGACTTCATCACGAAATTTCCACTGAATATGGTACAGAACCTGTGGCAGATCTTTGTAGGACTTCACACCCTGTGCAAACAGGTCTGTAATCATTTCCTCATTAGTTGGCCCGTACAGCAGGTCACGCTTGTGGCGGTCCTGAATACGCAGCATTTCCGGGCCGTAGGCATCGTAACGGCCTGAGCGTTTCCAGAGGTCAGCAGACTGAAGCGTGGGCATAAGCACTTCCTGTGCGCCAACCCGATCCTGCTCTTCGCGCACGATCTGGCTGATATTGCGCAGAACCTTGAGCCCTGCGGGCAACCACGCATAAATACCAGAAGCTGTCTGGCGAATAAGGCCAGCCCGCAACATCAGACGATGCGAGACAATCTGGGCTTCTGCCGGATTTTCTTTAAGCGTGGGGAGGAAACTGCGCGAAAGACGCATGGTTATGCTCAGCCTTGTCTGGAAGCGGCCCAAGAAGGAGCCGCAGAAAACACTATGTGGAACGTTCTGCTCTAAAACACTGTAGCCATAAAGAAAACCCGCGCAAAGCGGGCTTCCTTTTTTACAGCATCTTATATGAGGTGGAGGCTGCGTCAGACACGCAGCACATGGACATCCACCAATGGGCGTTTTTGCAGTTTGCGCCCTAATGCACGACGCAATGCCGTTTTTGCTGCATCGCGGAAAGATTGATCATCACCCCGCAATTCGTCGGGAATAACATCAATGGCGTTCGCAAACTCTTCGCGCACGCGCACACTTTCCAGATCATCTGGCTCAAGCAGGCCGGGGGCGCTGATTTTTGGCTCGCCAATCACAAAGCCTTCGTCATCCACGGCAAAGCTGGCAATTACCACACCATTGAACAACATTTTACGGCGGGCAGCCAACACACCACCATTCATGGGGAGCAGACGCCCTGCATCCAGAGCCAGACGGCCACTGGGTGCGGTATCCACCACTTCTGCCTTGCCGGGAGCAAGGCGAAGGATGTCGCCATCTTCCAGAAGAATAGGGGTAATGCCTTTGTCTTGCGCCAGTGCAGCATGAGCCGTCAGGTGACGCCACTCGCCATGAACCGGCACAGCAAACTGCGGACGCACCAGATCATACATGGCCTGCACATCATCACCGGTCGCGTGGCCGGACACATGCACGAAATGCTCTTTATCGGTAATAAC
Organism: Acetobacter sp.; assembly: GCF_052102375.1. Classification (GTDB taxonomy): domain Bacteria; phylum Pseudomonadota; class Alphaproteobacteria; order Acetobacterales; family Acetobacteraceae; genus Acetobacter. Next base: position 91,490 of record NZ_JBQDXI010000009.1, on the reverse strand, counting down.
GCGTACGCCACGGCGGGACAGATTATCCTGCACTGCCATGATAGCCCGTTCATTACCGGGAATCATGCGGCTAGAATAAATAACGGTATCACCCTCACCCAGAGAAATGTTCGGGTGAATATCGAGCGAGATACGAGACAGAGCAGAACGTGGTTCACCCTGACTGCCGGTGATGATCATTACAATCTGATCGTCTGGCAGGTCATTCACATCCTGCTCGGTCAGGAAGGGCAGTACGCCGGACAGATATCCACATTCCCGCGCTGAAACGTCCAGATTCCGCAAGGAGCGTCCGACCAGCACAACTGTACGGCCAGCAGACTGGGCCGCCATGGCAATGCTTTCCACGCGTGCCACGTTGGACGCAAAGCATGTTACGGCAATACGCCCTTTAAGGCTGCTGATGAGGTCCGTCATGCTCCGACGCACTTCAGCTTCCGACTGGGACGGACCAGATTTCATGACGTTGGTGCTGTCACACACCAACGCGATCACACCTTCATCACCCACCTCTTTCAGGCGTTTGGTGTCAGTCGGCGGGCCTACCAGTGGGTCAGGGTCAAGCTTCCAGTCACCAGTGTGCACCACAACACCAGCGGGCGTACGCAATACAACAGCCTGTGCTTCTGGCACAGAATGGGTAACGGGTATGAATTCAAGATTGAAAGGCCCGACATCAAACGTCCCGCCACACGGGATGGTATGAATGGGGACTTCATTCAACAACCGGGCTTCACCCAACTTGCGCCGTAGGACGGAGCCTGCAAACGGGGTGACATAAACCGGGCACTGAAGAAGCGGCCATATATGCGCTACGGCCCCAATATGATCCTCATGCGCATGGGTAATGACCAACCCGGCCAACTGGTCACGGCGCTCAACAATAAAGGTGGGGTCTGGCACCAGAATTTCAGCTTCCGGTGTGTCATTCCCGCTAAAACCAATACCACAATCTATCGCCAGCCAGGTTTCCCCAAGACGATAGAGGTTAAGATTCATGCCGATCTCGCCCGTTCCACCCAAAGGCAGAAAGGCGAAATCGCCGGTCTGTTCAGTCATTCGTTTAACTATCCTTCTGTCAAAAGATCTTTTTCTGGTGTGAGACGCGGCAAGGGATTCCGCCCCGCCAATATCCGCAGCCCGTTCAGGGTCAGCATTGAATCCACATGGTCAAAGACCGTCGTTCCTTCAGAGAAGAGCGGAGCCAGACCACCGGTCGCGAGCACTTTCATATCCTGCCCGACCTCCTTCCTGATCCTCTCAACGATCCCCTCAATCAAACCGACATACCCCCAGAAAACCCCTGAGCGCATGGCTGTGACAGTGTTACGCCCAATAACGGAATCAACCACTGGACGCCCCACACCAATACGTGGCAGCCGTGCTGCCGCCTGATGGAGGGCTTCAACAGACAGATTGATGCCTGGTGCAATAACGCCGCCGCAATAATTCCCTTCTGCATCGACCACATCAAAGGTCGTGGCTGTCCCAAAATCTATAACCGTCAACGGCCCACCATAGAGATGGTGTGACGCAAGTCCATTTAAAAGACGGTCCACCCCAACTTCGTCAGGATTGTCCATCTTGATTGCAAAACCCCAGTCCAGCCGGGCTGAGGCCAGAAGAGGCTCAACTGCAAACCACTGGCGGCATAGTGTACGCAAATGATAGAGAGCGGCTGGCACAACGGTTCCTATCACCGCGCCCTCAATATCATCGGCAGAAATACCCTGCATTTTCAGCAGGGCCAGAAGCCAGACCGCATATTCGTCAGACGTGCGCTGGGCCTGCATGGTAATACGCCATGTGCCCTGCCACTTAGCGCCATCATACACAGCAAACACAACATTGGTGTTTCCAGCATCAATGACGAGCAGCACCGCCGACCTCCTGTGATGATAGCAGGATGTCCCCTGTCGCTATCATTTTCATTCCATTTTCCGTTTCAAGCAGGAGCCGCCCATCGGGGGCCAATCCTGCAAAGAGACCCTGTTCATAAGTAGTCCCGCCCTTTACCACAAGAGGCGTGCCAACAGGATGTGCCCTTGAAAGCCATTCTGAACACAAAACAGAGAAGCCCTGCTCCGCCCAGACTGCACACCAACGAGACATCTGACGTAAGATAGCCTCCGCTACCAAGCAGGGTTCTGGGGTGCCGTAGTGCGCCAGAGAAGCTGCCTGCCGACCGATTGTTTGCGCATCCGGCGCTTGTGCCAGATTGGCCCCCATCCCGATGATAAGGGACTGTCCATCCTGCTCTATCAGAATACCGCCCAGCTTCTGCCCATTCAGCAAAATATCGTTAGGCCACTTGATGCTCAGATGTGTCCGGGCAGAGGGAACAACGTCCGCCAGCCCCTCATAAAATGCGAGGGACGCAACAAAAGGCCAGCCGCCAAGCGCTTTCAGGGGAATACAGTCTGCATCCAGCGTCATGGAAAGGGCCAGACTTCGGCCGGGGTCAACCCAATTCCGCCCGCGGCTTCCCCGCCCCTTGGTCTGGCGGAGGGCCAAAAGCGCCAAGCCCGGCGGCTCCCCAGCACGCACACGCTCCATGCAGACATCTGAGGTTGAAGTCAGTTCATCGTAACATTCTAACCGCCATGGCGGACAAACTGCCTTCATTCCCGGTCCTTACCCAACCAATGCCTGTGCTGCGTGCTGGGCTACAGTCATAAGCGGACCAAGCGCCAGAATAAAGAGCACTGTCGCTACGCTCATACCCCCGGTTACAAACAATAAGGTGGTGGCCGGTCGGTCAAATGCCTCTGCGCTCTCTTCAAAGTACAAAACTTTGACAACCCGTAGGTAGTAATAAGCCCCCACGATGCTGGACAGAGCACCAATGGCAACCAGTGCGTAAAGATGTGACTGCCAAGCAGCGGCAAACACCATGAACTTGCCAAAAAACCCGGCAAGAGGCGGCACACCAATCATGCTGAACATGAAAATAGCCAAAGCAGCGGCAAGCCCGGGCTCCCTACGCCCCAGCCCTGCCAGATCAGCTATTGTGGTTACTTCATGGCCTTTACGCTGCATGGTGGCAATAACAGCAAACACGCCAGCGTTCATGACAAGATAGGCCGCCAGATAAATGAGCGTAGCCCGCACGCCAGCGGCTGAGGCCGAGGCAAGCCCCATCATGGCGTAGCCCATATGTCCGATGGACGAGTATGCCATAAGCCGCTTGATGTCTGTTTGAGGAATGGCCGCCAGCGCTCCATAAACCATGGACAGCAGTGAGACGAGTTCTACCAGAATTTGCCAGCGCGGGGCCATGGTGCCGAATGGCCCTGTCATAACCCGCAGGAACAGCGCAAACGCAGCAAACTTGGGGGCACTGGCCATATAAGCCGTAACGGGCGTTGGTGCGCCCTGATACACATCAGGCGTCCACATATGAAAAGGCACAGCGGATAATTTGAAGCACAGCCCGACAACAACAAAAACTATCCCGACCATCAGGCCAAGCGGGAGGCTCTCTTCACTACCAATAGCCGTCAGCAGGCCAGCATAATCCATGGTGCCAGCATAGCCATAAATGAGCGACATACCGTACAGCAGCAAGCCTGAAGCCAGAGACCCGAGTACAAAATATTTTAACCCGGCCTCAGAAGACCTAACGTTATCCCGCTCCAACGCACACAAAATATAAATGGAGAGTGAAGACAGCTCCAAACCCACAAATAGCGTCATCAGGTTACCGGAAGACGCCATGATCATGGCACCCAAGGTAGAGAACAGCATAAGAATGGGTGTTTCAAAGGGAAGCGAAGCGTGCTCGCCGCGTGCCTCCCCTTGGTAGCCAACCGTTACTACCGTTGCCAGCAATCCGCCAATAAGGGCCAGTTCCTTCATGAAACGCGCAAAGCTGTCGTTAATAAAGGTGCCCGCATACGCCACACCATCGGGCGAGAGTGCGACCAGAAACCCGCACCCTATGAATGCCGCGATTGTAAGCGTGGCACAGGGGAAAAACCCTTCCCCGCGTCTTTGCAACACACCGATGACAAGAATAAGCAGCCCGGACAGGGCCAAGCCAATTTCCGGAATTGCCAGAGACCAGTTTACTGCATTGGGGGTCATTGAGCAGCGCTCCGTCCGTAACCGATATGAGAGGAAAACTGTGAAGGCATGATTTTCCTCCCTAACCGCACAACGCCACAGTAAGGAGCACCACGAGGCCAGCCAGCATGGTAAAAGCATAAATGGCTATTGAGCCCGTCTGCATCCGTACAGCCTGTGCAGCACTTTGAGACGTCAGCCGAACCAGATCACGAGGAAGACCTTCCACTGCGCCTTCCTCTCCATTTTTCCAGAGCGTCCGGGCGATGGCTTTGTAGGGTTTGACAAAAATAAATGCGTAAAGCTCGTCAAAATACCATTTGTTCAGCAGAAACACATAAAGTGGACGGAACGCACCAGCCATTTGTGCAGGTAGGCGCGGTGCCATGCTGTAGCAGACATAAGCAACAGCTATGCCAGCTAGCCCGGCCAGAGACGGCATGAGGCTGATGATAGACGGAACATGCTCAAAATTTTCCATGATCCGGTTACCGGGCGCATTGAAAATTGTACCATGCCAGAACAGGTCCTGCCCCTGCCCAATATAGAAGGGCGCCAGAACAACACCAGCAATGACGGCACCGAGAGAGAGCACAACCAGAGGCAGGCTCATGCTGATCGGGCTTTCATGCGCAGCATCTCGCGCTGCCACGTTGGCAGGGCTTCCGTGGAAAACCAGAAGAAGCAGACGCCAGCTATAAAAAGCAGTGATAAACGCCGTAACGGTACCCAGCACCCAAGCGTAATGGCTCATCCCTGTCTGGTTAGCCCATAAAGCGTTGAGAATGGCATCTTTTGACCAGTAGCCCGCAAATGGGAATACCCCGGCCAATGCTAGGCTCCCAACCCACATGGCACCGTATGTCAGAGGCAGTTTTTTCCACAGCCCGCCCATACGGAACATGTTCTGTTCATCATGCATGGCATGAATAACCGAACCCGCGCCCAGAAACAGCAGGGCTTTGAAAAAGGCATGTGTTGTCAGATGAAAAACGGATGCCTGATAAGCTCCCACGCCAACAGCTGCAAACATATAACCAAGCTGCGAACAGGTGGAGTAGGCAATGGTGCGTTTGATATCCGGCTGTACCATACCCACGGTTGCGGCAAAAAAGCAGGTTGTTGCACCAATAAAAAGAATGAAATTCCGCGTACCCGGCGCAAACTCTAGCAAAGGTGAGACCCGCGCCATGAGGAACACCCCGGCGGTCACCATTGTTGCTGCATGAATAAGGGCAGATACGGGGGTTGGCCCTTCCATAGCGTCTGGCAACCATGTGTGCAGAAACAACTGGGCCGATTTACCCATAGCTCCGATAAACAGCAGGAGAGAGATAAGTTCAACCATACTGAAAGACGTGCCAAACACAGCATACTCACTGCCCAGAACATGCGGCACCGATGCGAAAATGGCATCGTACTGCACTGTGTGGAACAGCACGTAAATCAGGCCAATACCGACAAGAAAAAACAGGTCAGCCACACGGTTGACGACAAAGGCCTTGATGGCGGCTGCCGTGGCCGATGGCCGGTCGTACCAGTATCCAATCAGCAGATAACTGGCCAAACCCACCCCTTCCCAACCGAAAAACAGCTGAACAAGGTCATTGGACGATACCAGCATGAGCATGGCAAAGGTAAACAGGGAAAGATAAGCGAAAAACCGGTAAACCGGCATGGTTTCATGGCTCATATACCCCAGGCTGTAGCAATGCACGAGCAATGAGACACTCAGCACCATCGCCGTCATGGTGACGGATAATGTGTCAAAGCGCAGCATCCAGCGTGCCTCAAAGCCACCAGCGTTGATCCAGTCAGAGACCAGCAGGGCATGGGGTGCAAAACCTGAGCTCCAGCCTTGGCAGAGGGCCAGTACGCCGCACAAGGTAGCAACCGCCATGCAACTCAACGTGACAAGCTTTGCCAGACTATCGCCAATGAGACGACCGCCCAGCCCTGCAATACCTGCCCCCGCAAGAGGTAGAAAAATTGCCGCGGCAAACAGGTGAAGATCGGTTTGCATGGTGGTGCTCACCCCTTCATCATCGTGGCGTCTTCAACTTGAATGGAGCCACGGTTGCGGAAATAGACAGTAACGATAGCCAGACCAATGGCGGCTTCTGCCGCAGCAATAGTCAGCACGAAAAGCACCATAACCTGACCTGACAAATCTCCATGCGCGGACGAAAACGCGACAAAATTGAGATTGGCCGCCAGAAGAATGAGTTCCATGGACATGAGAATGATGATGACGTTTTTACGGTTCAGAAAAATCCCGAACACGCCAAGCACCAGCAGGGCAGCACTCACAACAAGATAGGGCATAAGCCCAATGGGGGCGATTGCCGAGGTCATGCCTCTTCCTCCCTTTTCTCTGCCTCTATCATCCCGCCTGACGCGTAAGAGCCGGGCACTGATGTTTCATGATACGAGTGATGCGGACGTAGAAAACCACCCTGAGCGGAGACACTTGCCCCGAGGGGAGCATCTACCAGTTCAAGAGTGTCCGCTGGGGTGCGGGCATGTTGCCGGTCAATAATTTGGCGTCGGCCCATACCGGTATCACGCAGGGTGAGCACGATTGCGCCGATCATGGCGACCAGCAAGACCAGACCGCAGGCCTGAAATAGCAGGACATAATGCGTATAGATCAGTGTGCCCAGAGCGGCCGTGTTGGTAAGGCCGGGCGCACCGGTAAGCGGTGCTATGGTGGAAGCTGGCGCCATCTTCCAGTCACTGAACGCCATGATGAGTTCAAAAAACAGAACTCCACCCACGCACGCGCCAATTGGCGCATAATGCTGCAAGCCTTCACGCATTTTTGTGAAGTCTATGTCCAGCATCATGACGACAAACAGGAAGAGAACCGCCACCGCACCCACGTAAACAATGACAAGCAGCATGGCCAGAAATTCGGCACCTGCTACAAGAAAAAGGCCTGCGGCGTTAAAAAAAGCCAGAATAAGAAAAAGCACCGAATGCACAGGGTTTCGCGCACTTATGACCATAATTGCTGAAACCAGAAGCACCGTTGCAAAGACGTAAAAAACAAGCTGCGGTATCATCTATCTATCTCCTGCCCTGCTATAACCTGCACACCGTTCAGCGGTACGGTGCGTCAAGTTCCAGACGCCGGGCCAGCAAGGCTTCCCAGCGGTCTCCATTCGCGAGCAGTTTGTCCTTGTCGTACAACAGCTCTTCCCGTGTTTCGGTCGCAAATTCGTAGTTCGGGCCTTCTACAATGGCATCCACAGGGCACGCTTCCTCACACAGACCGCAGTAAATGCACTTGGTCATATCAATGTCGTAGCGCGTTGTGCGGCGGGAACCATCATCACGTTCTTCGGCGTCGATGGTTATGGCCTCGGCAGGGCATGTTGCCTCGCACAGTTTACAGGCAATGCAGCGCTCCTCTCCATTAGGGTAGCGGCGCAAAGCGTGCTCCCCCCTGAAGCGAGGCGAGAGAGGCCCTTTTTCATAAGGATAGTTAATGGTGGCTTTCGGCTGGAACATCATTTTGAATGTGGCTGCCATACCGGCGGCAAGCTCCACCAGCAGGAAGGAGCGCAAAGTGTTTTTAAGAGTCTTCATGGTCAAACACCCCCAACCTGCGGCAGCAAACCCGTGGCCATGAGAAAGGCCGCTGTTGCTATCATCCACACCAGAGACAAAGGCAGGAAAACCTTCCAGCCAAGACGCATCAACTGGTCATACCGAAAACGCGGGAATGTGGCGCGCACCCAGATAAATACGAACAGACAGAACAGAATTTTGAAAATGAGCCACAGCGGCCCCGGCACCCATGTAAAAGGTGCAAGTCCTAAAGGAGGAAGCCAGCCACCAAGGAACAGAATGCTGACCATGGAGGACATAAGGATCATGTTTGCGTATTCGCCTAAGAAGAACAGGCCGAAAGCCAGCGACGAATACTCAACAAAAAACCCAGCCACCAATTCGCTTTCGCCTTCTGGCAAGTCAAATGGCGCACGACCTGTTTCTGCCAACGCTGAAATGAAGAAGACAATAAACATTGGAAACATGGGCAGACAGAACCAGATATGGCGCTGTGCCAGCACAATATCGTTCAGATTCAGGCTACCAACAGCCAACAGCACTGATACGATAATTAGGCCTATGGACACTTCATAAGAGACCATCTGCGCAGCCGAGCGCATGGCCCCCATGAAGGCGTATTTGGAGTTGGATGCCCACCCAGCAATGATAATGCCGTAAACACCGAGAGACGAAATTGCCAGCAGGTACAGGATACCCACATTGATGTTGGCAACAGCCAACCCGTTACCCGTGGGGATAACCGCCCAAGCCACCATGGCCAGAGAGAAAGTCAGGAATGGCGCAAACAGAAACAAGGCACGGTTGGCCCCGGCGGGAATAACCGTTTCCTTAAAAATCATCTTGATAGCGTCTGCAAAGGCCTGCAACAGACCAAACAGGCCATTCACGTTGGGGCCACGGCGGCGTTGCATGGCCGCCATAACCTTACGCTCCATAAGGGTAAGGTACGCAACCCCCAGAAGCAAGGGCACCAGAACCGCCAGCGTTTCCAGCACCATCAGGATAATCTGGCCAGCCAGCGTGTGATAAAAGAAATACGCCATGGCCTCTACTCCGCTGCCACGGCAGCATGTGCCGGGCCATACACGCGGGAACATTCCGCCATGGTTGGGCTGGCACGGCTTATGGCGTTTGTCTGGTAATAGTCCGTAACAACTTCCCGGAAGGGATAGCCTGTCAGATCAGACAATGCCGGATGTTCCACGCAGACCTGCCCTGACAGACGGCCAGATGCTGCCATGCCCCCTGTTGCAAAAACCGGGTTCAACTCTGCCATTCGCGCCCGTACACCGTCCTGAGTATCATAAGGCAATGTGTGCCCCACCACCTCAGAAAAGGCTCGTATAATGCGCCAATCTTCCTTGGCTTGGCCAGGCGGGAAAATAGCCCTGAAGGCGCGCTGCACACGTCCTGCCGTGTTAACGTATGTGCCGGGTTTTTCGGTATAAGCGGCACCGGGGAGGATAATATCCGCCCGCGCAGCAGCGGCATCACCATGATGGCCTTGATAGACCACAAAAGTCTCAGGCCCTATTTTCTCTAACGGAAAATCATCAGCCCCGAGCAGCCAGAGCACTTCCACACCACCGCGAAGCATGTTGGGGCTCGCCAGACCACGTTGGCCGGGCAGAAAACCAATGTCTAAACCAGCCACACGTGATGCTGCTGTATGCAGAATGTTAAAACCGTTCCACCCCTCCGCACAGGCACCCACCTGCTGCGCCAAGCTGTAAGCGGCTGTATAAATCGCTTTTGCATCCGGACGGGTTAAAGCTCCGTGTCCTACAATGATCATGGGCCGTTTGGCGTTTTTAAGTATATCCGTGAAAGCGTGAGATCCATCCAGAAGGGCTTTAAGGCCCTCCGGCCCCTCACCTAGCATTTCAACAGGATAGGTCAGGTCACATGTCGGCACGCCCAATGCAGCCACTGGAAAGTTACCGCGCCCGCTTCGTAAAAATCGTTTGCGAATACGTGCATTAAGCACGGGTGCCTCATACCGTGGGTTTGTCCCGATCAGCAGAAGGGCATCCGCATCATCAATCCCACTGATATCGCTATTAAACAGGTAACCAGAGCGCTGTGACGTATCGTACCATGCGCCATCCTGACGGCAGTCTATATTGGCTGAACCAAGTGCGGTCATAAGGTCTTTAAGAGCGCACAAGCTTTCTGCATCACAAAGGTCTCCAGCAAGAGCACCAATGCGCTCGCCCGGCACACCCTCAAGCCTGCGGGCGAGAGACACAAAAGCTTCCTGCCATGAAGCCTTGTGTAACTTGCCATGCACGCGCACCCAAGGCTGATCCAGCCGCCTGCGTTTAAGGCCATCAATGGAGAAACGGCCTTTATCTGACAGCCATTCTTCATTCACAGCATCATTAACACGGGGGACAATACGCATTACCTCCCCGCCGCGGGCCTGCACCTGAATGTTTGTGCCCACAGCATCCATGACATCAATGCTATCTGTCTTTTTATATTCCCATGAGCGAGCGCGAAAAGCCGAAGGCTTGGCTGTCAGTGCGCCCACGGGGCAAATATCAATGAGGTTGCCCGAAAGTTCGGATGTCAGGGCTTTTTCGACATATGTTGTAATCTCGGCATTTTCCCCACGAGAGACCATGCCAAGTTCTGGTGTACCGGCAACTTCGGTCGTAAAACGAACGCAACGTGTGCATTGAATGCAGCGCGTCATGACCGTTTTAACCAAAGGCCCCAGATCTTTATCCGTTACGGCGCGCTTGGCTTCCTGATACCGGGAAACACCAGTGCCATAGCCATAAGCCTGATCCTGCAAGTCACACTCGCCGCCCTGATCGCAGATGGGGCAATCCAGCGGGTGATTGATAAGCAGGAACTCCATAACCGCCCGCCGGGCACGGCGTACAACCTCCGTATCTGTCAGGATTTCCATACCATCCGCAACTGGAAAACCGCAGGACGCAACAGGCTTGGGGGCACGTACTACCTGCACAAGACACATACGGCAGTTGCCCGCAACAGACAGCCGTTCATGGTAGCAGAAGCGTGGTATTTCCTTGCCCGCGGCTTCACAGGCCTGAAGGGCGCTAGAACCTGGCGGCACATCTACTGGCGTGCCATCAACAATGACCCTGACCATAATTTTACTCCGCTGCTACGGGCATAATCTGGGCTGGCACCTGAACAAGTCCGGTGCTGCCCAAAGCTGCCTTATAGTGCTGGATACGGGCTTCCATTTCCGGCCTGAAATGCCTGATAAGTCCCTGAATAGGCCATGCCGCAGCATCCCCTAATGCACAGATGGTATTACCTTCCACCTGCCGGGTGACCTGCTCCAACAGATCAATCTCCTCCAGTTCTGCGCGGCCCTGCACCATGCGGTCCATCATGCGCATCATCCACCCAGTCCCTTCCCGGCAGGGTGTGCACTGGCCACAGCTTTCGTGCTTGAAAAAGCGGGAGAAGCGGGCAATCGCTTCAATAATATCGGTTGAACGGTCCATCACAATCATGCAGGCAGTGCCCAAACCGGAGCGTTCGGCCCGCAAGCTATCATAGTCCATCAAAACAGTTTCACAGACCGATTTTGGAAGCACTGGCACGGAACATCCGCCTGGAATAACAGCCAGCAGATTGTCCCACCCACCGCGCACGCCGCCACCGTGTTTTTGGATAATCTCTTTGAGCGGAACGCCTAGCTCTTCCTCAAACACGCATGGTGTGTTTACGTGCCCGGAAATAGCCATGAGTTTGGTTCCAGCGTTATTGGGACGCCCCAAACTGGAAAACCACGCCCCACCGCGCCGCAAAATGGTTGAGGCAACCGCAATACTTTCCACGTTATTGACTGTGGTTGGGCACCCATAAAGCCCAACACCCGCCGGGAACGGTGGCTTCATGCGGGGCTGGCCTTTTTTACCTTCAAGGCTTTCCAGCAACGCTGTCTCTTCGCCACAAATATACGCACCGGCGCCACGATGGATATAGAAATCAAAATCCCAGCCGGTATCGGCAGCATTGGGACCAAGAAGTCCTGCTGCATAGGCTTCATCCACCGCATATTGAAGATGCTCTGCCTCGCGGAAAAACTCGCCACGAATATAAATATAAGCGGCGTGCGCCCCCATAGCGAAAGACGCAATAAGAGCGCTTTCTATTAACTTATGAGGTTCGTGCCGCATGACCTCGCGGTCTTTGCAGGTGCCGGGCTCTGACTCATCGCCATTAATGACCAGATAGCTTGGCCGGCCATCTGCCTGCTTTGGCATGAAAGACCATTTAAGCCCGGTGGGAAAACCTGCACCACCACGCCCGCGCAAACCAGAAGCTTTCATTTCCGCCAGAATGGCATCCCGCCCTTTAGCAAGAATGGCCGCGGTGTCGTGCCAATCCCCACGCTGGCGGGCGCCAGCCAGTTTCCAGTCATTCTGACCATATAGATTTGTGAAAATACGGTCTTTATCCTGCAACATGCCCGTCCCTCCTACTGCGTGACTGAAGGTGTGGGGTCTGCTGTTTCCAGCAAGGTCTTGCGCCCACCTTCTGGCGCAGAACCCTTACGGTTTATGGCCGGTCCCGCGGGCGGTCTGGTACCGTCTCTTAACGCAGCAATCAGAGCTTCCGTGCTGGAGGCATCCATATCTTCATAGAAATCATCATCAACTTGCAAAATCGGCGCATTTGAGCACGCGCCCAGACACTCAACCTGCGTCAGAGTAAACAAGCCGTCATGGCTGGTTTCGCCAAAGCTGTTAATACCAGTTGCCTTTTTGCAAGCATGCGTCACATCATCGGAACCACGTAACCAACAGGGTGTAGTCGTGCAGACCTGCAAATGATAGCGGCCAATCGGTTGCGTGTTGAACATAGTGTAAAAAGAAGCCACTTCATAAACACGGATGGGTGCCATCTCGAGCCTATGTGCTATTTCGTCCATCGCAACGAGTGGTATCCAGGCGCTTCCGGTCATACGGGCCATCTGCCTTTGCGCGATATAAAGCAGAGGCATCACAGCGCTGGCTTTGCGGGCTTGGGGATATTTAGCCAGAACTGTCTGAATTTCAGTTTCTGACGCCGCATCAAAAGAAAAAACGTCAGGCTGATCAGCCGGTTTCCAAGATGATGTCAACGGTCAACCTCCCCGAACACAAGATCGAGCGAGCCAAGAACAGCTACCATATCTGCCAACATGGCACGACGGGACAGCTCATCCAGCGCTTGCAAATGAGCAAAGCCCGTTGGACGTATTTTACAGCGGTAAGGCCTGTTACTGCCGTCTGCCACCAGATACACTCCAAACTCGCCTTTAGGACTTTCCACTGCTGTATAGGTTGCTCCGGACGGCACGTGATAGCCCTCACTATACAATTTGAAGTGATGGATAAGCGCTTCCATAGAGCGTTTCATTTCAGCACGCGGCGGAGGTGCGAATTTGGGGTCTTGCACCTTCACGGCACCCGGACGCATAAAAGAAAGACATTGCGTAATAATCTTTACGCTTTCTCGCATTTCCTGAATACGAACCAGGTAGCGGTCATAACAATCACCTTGCCGGGTTACTGGCACTTTAAAATCAACTTTGTGGTAATTGTCATAAGGCTGACTGCGCCGCAGGTCCCATGGCACACCGGAAGCACGCAAACATGGGCCGCTAAACCCCCAGGCCAAAGCCTGTTCGGATGTGAAAATACCAATACCAACCGTACGTTGTTTCCAGATGCGGTTTTCTGTCAGCAGCCCTTCCAGCTCATCAATCCATGCCGGAAATTCTGTGGACCAGATGCCAATGCGGTCTTCCAGTTCCGTCGGAATATCCCGCGCAACGCCACCAGGCCGGAAGTAGTTTGCATGAAAGCGGGCACCTGAAGCGGCTTCATAAAACTCCAGCAACTTCTCACGCTCTTCATATCCCCACAAGGCCGGGGTCACGGCACCACAGTCCAGCCCCATGGCGGTAATATTGAGAATATGATTGAGTATACGGGTGATTTCCGCAAAAAGCACCCGCAACCATTTGGCGCGCTCAGGAATATCAATCCCCAGTAACTTTTCTGTAGCCAGAGCAAAAGCCTGCTCTTCACACATGGGGGAGGCATAATCCAGCCGGTCAAAATATGGCAGTGCTTTCTGATAGCTTTTATATTCTATCAGCTTTTCCGTACCACGATGGAGCAGTCCTATATGAGGATCTGCACGCGCTACCACCTCCCCTTCCAGTTCCAGCACAAGCCGCAGCACCCCATGCGCTGACGGATGTTGCGGACCAAAGTTGAGCTTGTGAGAATCAAACTCCACAATACGCCTAGGCGCGCCACCTTCAACCTGCTGATCAGGCAAAAGGGTTTCAGGAATATCCTGTTTGAGGAGTGTCTCAGCCGACATATCAGGGGTGTTCTGAAACTCTGTCATCCACGGGCCCTCTTGATACCCTGCCTGACCTCATGGGCTTTTTCATCACCTGGGAGTGTAAGCATTCCTTCCCACGGCGACACGAAATCAAAATCTCTGAAATCCTGTGTCAGAGAAACAGGTTCTTTTACAACCTGACGCTTCTCAACATCGTAGCGCACTTCCTCATACCCAGTCAGAGGAAAGTCTTTCCTGAGAGGAAAATCCTCAAAACCATCATCCGTCAAAATGCGGCGCATATCCGGCTGCCCGGAAAACACCACACCGAACAGATCATAGCATTCCCGTTCCCACCAGGTGGCGCTCGGCCACAAATGGTGAACTGACGGCACTGGTGCAATTTCATCTGTTGTGACGATAACGCGAATACGATGGTTATGGGTAACCGAGAGCAGATTATAAACCACATCAAACCGCTCGGGCCTGCTGGGGTAATCTACACCGCATAGGTCCATCAATTGCTCAAAGCGGTAACGTGGGTCATCCCGCAGCAAAGTCAGGAGAGGAAGCAGCCGCTCCCGCGTGGTTTTTACAACCAGCTCGCCTTTTTCTACCGCAGCCATGTGTATGTCTGGCAAAGATGTTGCTAGCGTAAACGCCATAGCACCAATCTGCCCCTGCATGCGGGAAGCTTGCAGGGTATGAGAAAGCTCAGCCACGCAGGATTGTCCCTGTCCGACGGATCTTCTTTTGAAGCAGCATGATACCGTAAATCAGCGCCTCCGCCGTGGGCGGACAGCCAGGCACATAGACGTCAACCGGCACAATGCGGTCACAGCCTCGCACAACGGAATAAGAGTAGTGGTAATACCCACCACCATTGGCACAAGAGCCCATAGAAATAACCCAACGGGGCTCTGCCATCTGCTCATAAAGCCGGCGCAGCACCGGGGCCATCTTGTTGGTAAGTGTCCCTGCGACAATCATGACATCAGACTGACGAGGCGAGCCGCGCGGAATAATGCCCATACGGTCAAGGTCATAGCGGGGCATGTAAGCGTGGATCATCTCCACAGCGCAGCAAGCCAGACCAAACGACATAGGCCACAGGCTACCTGTACGGCCCCAATTAACCAGCTTGTCGAGATTGGCAACAACAAAGCCCTTCTCGGCAATAGCGCCGGTTATACCGCGCACCACTGCATCCTGCTCCGGACCCGGCGGCAGCGCTTCACGGTTCCACAGCACGACATCATCATGTGATTGTTCAGACATAGGCAGCGTCTCCCCTTTCAATCCCAATCCAGCGCGCCTTTGCGCCACTCATACAGGAAGCCGATACCCAGCACGCTGAGGAAACCCAGCATGGACAAGAAGCCGAATAGCCCGATGCGAGAGAGGCTCACCGCCCAAGGAAATAGGAAAGCGACCTCAAGGTCGAAAATAATGAACAGAATAGCGACCAGATAAAACCGCACATCAAAACGGCGACGGGCGTCATCAAAAGCCTCAAAGCCGCATTCATATGCCGTGGTTTTTTCTGGATAAGGCTTCTGATGCCCACTCACCAACGCCATACCTAACATGGCGGCTGCGATGACTACTGAAATGGCACCAAATATGAGAACTGGCGCGTAGTCACCTAAAACAGATTGCATTGGGGGGCGCTCCTGCTTTCGTTAAGGTTATGAAACCAAACGTGTTGCAGGCAAGACTACTCCCTGACGCACAGAACAACCATGCCTCAGCGCAGTATTGGCGGGAACTTTCCCGTGATTACTTGGGATATCACTCTGATTATTAAAGCTTAATAACCAGATTTTTACTTTTTTATGGAAGGTAAGAGCCGAAGCTCTTACTTGCATAATTTCACTTGAAAAGTGAAATGGTGGGCGGTGAGGGGATCGAACCCCCGGCCATCTCGGTGTAAACGAGACGCTCTACCGCTGAGCTAACCGCCCGCCGCAGTATGTGCCACAAATGAAAACGGGCGGCAACCCCTTTTTTTAAGGTTTTGCCGCCCGTTCGCCAAAAAAACTATTTTCTTTGAAGAAATTAGCTTACGGCGTCTTTCAGTGCCTTGCCCGGCTTGAAACGGACAGAGGTAGAAGCAGGAATATCAATTTCCTCGCCGGTGCGTGGGTTACGCCCTTTGGCTGCCTTACGGGTAGCGGTCACAAACGTACCGAAACCAACAAGACGAACTTCCTGCCCACCAGAAAGGGCTTTCTCGATAGCACCGAATACGGCGTCGACCACTTCTCCAGCCTTCGCCTTTGGCAGAGCAGCCTCATCGGCTACTGCCGCAACGAGTTCCTGCTTGTTGAGCGGCTTATCCATTTTACGCCTTTCTTAAGTATCACAATTGCTGGCGCGGCGGGCGGCTTGGTTCCGCCTGTCCGCTTCCCGGTCGCACTATGAAGCCGTTTTTCGCTACGTCAACCGATCAAGCGCAAAGATCGACGTCATAGTGCTGTTTCCTGTCAGTGCGGGAGCACCGCAGCAGGCTTAACTCCTTCCGCCCCCGGAACAGGTTCGGACACCTCTTCCCAGTGAATGGGTTTGGGTTGCCGCACTAACGCACGTGCCAGAACCTCATCCACATGGGAGACAGGTACAACTTCCAGATCTTTCTTCACAGAATCAGGAATTTCCGTCAGGTCTTTTTCGTTATCCTTGGGAATAAAGACCGTCTTGATCCCTGCCCTTACGGCAGCAAGAAGCTTCTCTTTCAATCCACCAATTGCCAGAACACGCCCACGCAGTGTGATCTCACCTGTCATGGCAACATCACGCCTAATAGGTATACCTGTCAGGACACTAACCAGAGACGTTGCCATGGCAACGCCAGCTGAAGGCCCGTCTTTAGGAGTCGCACCTTCAGGCACATGAACGTGAAAACTGCGCTTATCGAAGAGGGTCGGAACAATACCAAAGGTTGTTGCCCGGCTGCGGACATAAGAGAATGCGGCAGACACGCTCTCCTTCATCACATCGCCCAGCTTCCCAGTTTCGACAATGCCGCCTTTGCCGGGAACCATAACGCTTTCAATAGTCAGAATTTCGCCGCCCACCTCGGTCCAAGCCAAGCCGGTGACAATACCCACCATATCCTCGGCCTCGGTCTCGCCGTAACGGAAACGCTTAACGCCAGCCAGTTTTTCGAGATTACGGACGGTGATAGCCACTTTTTTGGCTTTACCAGTCACAATCTCTTTCACGACCTTACGGGCAAGATTAGCGATCTCACGCTCTAGGCTACGCACCCCGGCTTCCCGCGTGTAGTAGCGAATCAGGTCACGCAAAGCGTCGTCACTGATCGACCATTCACTGGCCTTGAGGTTATGAGCCTCTGCCTGCTTGGCAATAAGATGACGACGGCAGATTTCGACCTTTTCGTCTTCCGTGTAGCCAGACAGCCGGATGATTTCCATACGATCCAGCAGCGGCTGTGGCATGTTCAGGCTATTGGCCGTTGTGACAAACATCACATCTGACAGATCATAATCCACTTCCAGATAATGATCGGCAAAGGTGCTGTTCTGCTCCGGATCCAGTACTTCCAACAGTGCGGAAGCCGGATCTCCGCGCCAGTCGGCACCCAGTTTATCAATTTCGTCCAGCAGGAAGAGCGGGTTGGACACCTTGGCCTTTTTCATGCCCTGCACAATTTTGCCGGGCATGGAGCCAATGTACGTACGACGATGCCCCCGAATTTCGGCTTCATCACGCACGCCACCCAGTGACATCCGCACGTACTGGCGGCCCGTAGCCTTAGCAATAGACCGCGCCAGAGACGTCTTACCCACACCGGGAGGCCCCACCAGACAGAGAATCGGGCCTTTGAGTTTCTGAGAACGGCTCTGGACCGCCAGATACTCGAGAATACGCTCTTTCACTTTATCCAGCGCGTAGTGGTCAGTATCCAGAATAGTCTCAGCTTCAGCCAGATCGTGCCGAACTTTGGTCCGCTTTTTCCAGGGGATACCCAGAATCCAGTCCAGATAGTTCCGTACGACCGTTGATTCGGCAGACATGGCGCTCATGCCACGCAGCTTCTTCAGTTCGGCAATCGCTTTTTCCCGTGCTTCCTTGGAAAGCTTGGTTTTAGCGATACGTTCTTCTATCTCGGTGGTTTCGTCTTTGCCGTCTTCGCCTTCACCCAACTCTTTCTGAATGGCTTTGAGTTGCTCATTCAGATAGTACTCGCGCTGGGTCTTCTCCATCTGGCGTTTGACGCGGTTGCGGATTTTTTTCTCAACCTGAAGAACACCAATTTCCGCCTCAATATGAGCGAAAACTTTTTCCATCTGCTGCATGACGGTTGGTGCTTCAAGAATTTCCTGCTTTTCAGAAATCTTGAGGTTCAGATGACTGGCAACCGTATCAACAAGTTTGGAAAGGTCCGTGATCTGGTTGAGAGAGACCAGAACTTCAGACGCAATTTTCTTGTTAAGCTTAATGTAGTCTTCAAACTGGGAAATAATGGAACGCCCAAGGGCTTCCGCCTCCGGCCCGGCGGCCGGTTGTTCAGAAATTTCCTCAATTTCCGCTTCAAAATGCCCGTCGATATCGTGCAGTTCTTTTACCTTGGCACGACGCACCCCCTCCACCAGCACTTTTACGGTGCCATCGGGCAGCTTCAGCAACTGGAGAATGGTGGATACGGTACCAAAACGATACACATCATCTACACCCGGATCATCCTGGGCAGCATCTTTCTGGGCGACCAGAAGGATCTGGCGGTCTTCACGCGTAACAGATTCCAACGCCTTGACGGATTTTTCGCGCCCCACAAAAAGCGGAACAATCATGTGAGGAAAAACCACGATATCGCGCAGAGGAAGAACGGCCACGCGATTGTTTTTAGGTGGAACTGCTGTTGCTACAGATTCGTCTGATACGGGCGCGGCAGACACAACGTGTGAGGCCTGCTCTTTGGCCGGAGCCTTACGCTTGCGCTTGACTGCTGGTTTCTTTTCTTCAGCCATAACCATGACCTCCTTCAAGGACGATCCAGGCCAAGGCACCCGCTTGCGGCATGCCCCTAGGCCCGTAGAGGCACCAAAAAGGCCTCCGCCTCTACATGTCGTTACGAATGACCCATTTAGCAATGGGCTTATAGAAAAACCAAGCCAGTAGAAATTTACTCTCTACTGGCTTTTGTACCTCTCCCCTCAGGCTGATTGCTCAGCAGGGGCTTCCTTGTTTTTACCGTAAACATAGACAGGGCTGGTTTTTTCTTCCGCCACGTCCCGGTTTACAACCACTTCTTCCACCGTGTTCAATCCTGGCAGATCAAACATGGTAGACATCAGGATGCTTTCCATAATGGACCGCAACCCACGTGCACCCGTTTTCCGTTTAATGGCACGATCTGCAATGGCCTTCATGGCGTCATCCGTGAAGGTCAGCTTGACATCTTCCATCTGGAACAAACGCTGGTACTGTTTGATCAGAGCATTTTTAGGTTCGCTCAAAATCTTGATCAGCGCTGCTTCGTCAAGGTCACCCAACGTAGCCAGAACCGGTAGACGACCGATAAATTCGGGGATCAGACCAAATTTCATCAGATCTTCTGGTTCAACGTCCTGCAGAATTTCCCCTGTCCGGCGTTCATCGGAAGAACGCACATCAGCACCAAAGCCAATACCTGACCCTTTGCCACGTGCGGAGATAATCTTGTCCAGACCGGCAAATGCACCACCACAGATAAACAACATGTTGGTGGTATCAACCTGAAGGAATTCCTGCTGCGGATGCTTGCGCCCACCCTGTGGAGGAACGGAGGCAACCGTGCCTTCCATCAGTTTGAGCAGCGCCTGCTGCACACCCTCACCGCTGACATCACGCGTGATGGACGGGTTTTCTGCCTTACGTGAAATCTTGTCGATTTCATCGATGTAGACAATGCCGCGCTGCGCCCGCTCAACATTATAGTCAGACGCCTGAAGCAGTTTGAGAATGATGTTTTCAACATCTTCCCCAACATAGCCAGCTTCTGTCAGTGTTGTAGCGTCTGCCATAGTAAAGGGAACATCAAGAATACGTGCCAGCGTTTGTGCAAGCAGCGTCTTACCCGAACCCGTAGGACCAATAAGCATGATGTTGGATTTTGCAATCTCGACATCGTTGCTTTTGGTAGCCTGTGTCAGACGTTTGTAATGATTATGCACCGCGACAGAGAGGACCTTTTTGGCCTCAAACTGACCAATAACATAGTCATCCAGAACCTTGCATATCTCTTTAGGTGTTGGCACACCTTCGCGGGATTTGACCAATGTCGTCTTGTGCTCTTCACGGATAATATCCATGCAGAGTTCGACGCATTCGTCACAGATGAACACGGTCGGACCAGCGATCAGCTTCCGCACTTCATGCTGTGATTTACCGCAGAAAGAGCAGTAAAGCGTGTTCTTGGAATCACCGGACTTCGCGTTCATGAGCCCACTCCCTCGATCATCCCAGGCCTCAGATAACCGAGGGCCGCGTTGCTAGGCTTATCCACCCAGAAGGTGGACCACCCCTGCATTGTAACAGGAGTGTTGCTGTACACCAGATTAAGGATGGTCTTTATCCTTTTTTGCCGTGTCTTCAGTCGCCTTATGGTGCGTGATGACTGTGTCAACAATACCGAAAGCCTGAGCTTCCTCTGCTGACATATAACTATCGCGTTCCAGCTTCTGTTCAATATCTTCCAGAGTCTGTCCCGTATGCTCACGATAGATTTCATTCAGACGCTGACGAATGATAAGAATTTCTTTGGCCTGAATTTCAATATCACTTGCCTGCCCCTGCGCGCCGCCAGAAGGCTGGTGCACCATAACGCGAGCATTAGGCAACGCAAAACGCCGTCCCTTCTCTCCACCGGCAAGCAGCAGAGACCCCATGGAAGCAGCCTGACCGATACACACAGTGCTCACCGGGCTGCGGATATATTGCATGGTGTCGTAGATAGCCAGACCCGCAGACACCACGCCACCAGGGCTGTTGATGTAGAAGGAAATTTCCTTCGTGGGGTTTACGCTTTCAAGATAAAGAAGCTGAGCAGAGATCAGAGAAGCCACTTGGTCATAGACCGGGCCTGTGAGAAAAATGATTCGCTCCTGAAGCAGGCGGGAATAGATATCGAATGCCCGCTCACCCCTTGAGGTCTGTTCGACCACCATGGGTACCATAGCGTTGCTGAAAATCTCAACGGGATCACGATCCCTCATGTTAGTCATTCCCGTAAAAAACCTGCACAAACCCACTCCCGCGCCCGTTAAGCATACGGGCGTTGGTTGGGCACTCTCATTCAAGATAGAGATAAAGTGGCAATATGCCACCCCGGAAAAGAAAAACAGGCTGAAAAAGAGTGTCCCGCCAGTTCACACTGGCGGGACACTAAGGCCTCAGATGTTAGCTGGCGGTATGTCCGACAGCTCTTCGGGAGTGACTTCCTTGTCCTCCACCTTGGCCAGTTCTATCAGATAGTCCACGACCTTGTTTTCAAAGATCGGCCCGCGGAGCGATTCAACCGCCTGCGGATTGTTCTGGAAGAACTGGAACACCTGCTGTTCCTGCCCTTGGTAACGCATCGCTTCCGCCCGCATAGCGCGGCCAAGTTCGTCCTGCGTTACGGTAATGGCGTTCTTACGACCGATTTCAGCAAGCAGCAGACCCAGCTTTACACGGCGTTCTGCAATTTTGCGGTAATCAGCACGAAGGGTTTCTTCGTCCTTACCTTTGTCTTCTTCGTCAAGCTGATCAGCTTTACGGTCAGATTCGACGCGCTCCCAAATCTGGTCGAATTCAGCATCAACCATACCTTCGGGTGCAGCAAAATCTGTCTTAGCTGCCAGAGCGTCCAGCAGATCGCGCTTGATACGCAGGCGTGTCAGCTGTTCGTATTCACCTTCAACCTGCTTGCGGACCAGGTCACGCAGCTGTTCAAGGGTTTCAAAACCAAGCTTTTTAGCCAGTTCGTCATCCACAGGCGCATCAACGGCTTTTTTCAGTTCTTTAGCCTTGATGTCGAAGGTTGCTTCTTTACCAGCAAGCTCTTCTGCACCGTAGTTTTCCGGGAAGGTGACCGTGATGATTTTTTCTTCACCAGGTGTCATGCCTTCGATCTGCTCTGCAAAACCGGGGATGAAACCTTCACCACCAATTTCCACATTCACATCATCAGCCGTACCGCCGTCGAAGGGAACGCCATCGCGCTTACCAACGAAATCAACCGTCAGGATGTCACCTTTTGCAGCGGGGCGAACTTCTTCAACTTTTTCGAAGTTACGCTGACGCTTGGCGATATCAGCCACAACCTTGTCGACCGCTTCATCACTGGCGACAGCTTTAAGGCGCGTCAGGGACAGATCAGACAGATCAGGGACTGTGATTTCTGGCAGAATTTCAGTTTCAACCTTGAAAACAAGATCGCTACCGTCTTCCTGACCGGAAACCAGATCAACCTGAGGCTGACCAGCAGGGCGGAAACCGCGCTCTTCAAGAGCTGACTGCAGGGATTCGGAGACGGTCTGCTCAAGAACTTCTGCGCGCACGGCTGCGCTGTAACGCTGGCGTGCTACGGAAACAGGCACTTTGCCCGGACGAAACCCAGGAAGAGTCAGACCTGCGGCAACTTCTTTGAGACGAGCATCCTGCTTCGCCTGAAGATCTGCTGCCGGAATGGTAATGGTGAAACCACGCTTCAGCCCTTCGGAAAGGGTCTCGGTAACCTGCATCGGCCAGGCCTTCCTTTCGGTACAAACTTAAAAAACCCGCATCGTGCCGAAAGGCTGCTGCGGAAGGACGGGGCTACCAATCTAAAATTGGTACGGGCGGAGGGACTTGAACCCCCACGACTTGCGTCACCAGAACCTAAATCTGGCGTGTCTACCAATTCCACCACGCCCGCACGGTTAAAATGCCCCGTCACAAGGTGGGAGCATGTAGCCTAGTGTGGGGGTGGGGGCAAGATACTCTTTTGCATTATCTATCAGATTATTGCGCCAGCCTGCATTTTAGTCGCTTTTTCCCGTGCGGGCCCCAGATAACGGTCAAGGTCTTCCGCCAAAGGCCATGCGCCAGCCTGAAGACCAGCCTCTCCATGCAGCCACACGCCCGCACCCGCAGCACCCCACGCAGACATCCCGGCGGCCAGCAACGCCGCAATAACACCCGAAAGAGTATCACCTGACCCTGCTGTGCCTAAAGCGGGACTGGCATGCGTATTCACCGCCATCTGCCCATCGGGTGCGGCAATAAGCGTTGTCGGCCCCTTGAGCACCACAACGGCGTTAAGATCCTGCGCAGCGTTACGGACCGCGCTCGGCAAGTCCTTACCCACAGGACCGAATAGCTTGGCGAACTCACCCATATGAGGCGTAATCACAGCAACACCCCTCAGTTTTTCTGGCACACCAGCATAAGCCGACAGAGCGCCTGCATCCGCCAAAACAGTCTTTTGTGCAGTAAGGAGTAGCGGAAGCGTGTCCTCAACTTCGCGTTCAGTTAGACCAGGGCCACACACCCATACTTTGCGCCGTGCATCCTCCAGCAGACTGGAAAGGGGCGCGTCATCCACCACAAGCCCAGGCGCACCTGCACGGTACAGATCCGCCCCCTGCTCTGCCGCTATACGCACAAGCCCCGCCCCCGCCGACCGTGCACCCCCAGCACACAAACGAGCCGCTCCCGGCATGGACTGACCAGCACAGATACTCACAACACCGCGCGTATATTTATGGCTTTCAGCGCTCAATACAGGGAGGCGCCACAAGCCGGGGTGATTATGCCATGCGCACGGGGGAACACCGGTCAACGCTGCAGGCGGCATCCCGATATCGGCCACCACAAGTTCCCCCACATCAGCTCGTCCGGGGTACAGCAGGTGCCCTAACTTGGGACGTACAAAAGTTACGGTCATGAGCGCTTTGCTCACCAAACCACGCGGCTGACCCGTCGCACCGTCGATGCCTGACGGGATATCAACCGCAACAATTTTGTGAGCCGCACTAAGTACTGCACTCACAACCGCATTGAGGTCGCGACTTAACCCGGCACCGAACACCGCATCCACCACGAGGTCCGCTCTCTGAGCTTCCTCCGGTGTAAAAGGCTGACGTGGCCCTTTAAAACGGGCCGCAGCCTGAGCCGAAACACTACCAGCCTTTGGGTCAGCATAGCAGGCAACACTCACGGGCCAGCCTGCCTGCGCCAGATACCGTGCGGCAACATATCCATCGCCACCATTATTGCCTGGACCACATAAAACCAGCACACGACATGACCTGAAATGCTGACAGATGGCGCGCGCAACAGCCCGCCCTGCGGCCTCCATCAACACTGAAACGGATACGCTTTGCGCTGCCAGATGGTCTATCCGCCCCATTTCTTCTGGGGTGTAGAGCGCAAGGGCGGAATTAGCGGATACTGGCAAATTCTCTCTCCTGACATCCAGCAAACTGACTTGCACCCAAGGCCGTGCCTTGGCAATCAGACAGCTTAAGTGTGCTACGCCCCTATTGAACCCTAACTGTGGCGCGCAGTTCTAACCCTTTAAGGGTCTTTTCGGTTTCTTGTTAAAGCGGAGTCTGCATGTCTCATTCCATTGTGTGGAGCCTTGTTCTCGCACTTCATATTCTTTGCATTGTCGTCTGGATTGGTGGGGCTGTTTATGCCACGGCAATTTTACGCCCCAGCCTGAGCTTGCTGGATAATACGCAACGTAATTCTGTGCATTTACAAACGCTTGGTCGTTTTTTCAAAATGCTGACACACGTTATCCCCACAGCCCTCATCACAGGTTGGCTGCTTATCCTGCATGAAGGCGGGTTTGCTCATGTTCCATGGACAACAAACGCAATGCAGGGCCTAGGCGTTATCATGGCGCTGCTCTTCGTACGTATTCTAACCGGTCCTTACCAGAAAGCCCGTCGGGCTATTCGCCCGCAGCCTGCGACCTTCGACTCCATCCGCTCTCAAATTCTTATAATTGTAGCAATGGGTGTTCTTGCTGTTCTGGTCGCAGCCATGGGCCATCCATTCGTATAAGAACGGGAGAGAGTTTACTGGAAAACTTGATTCCAATGGCGTTTCCCTTTATCGGAACATTCGCCTGACCGGCTTCAGTTTATGACCTTGCGCCAACTTTTTGGCGCGGGGGAAAACCAAGGGCCTGTCGGTCCATGCTTCATAATGACTGACTACTCCCGAGAGTATATTGACAGCCAAAACACCTGCACGCCCCCGCAAAACCACAACCCGCACCCGTAAAAAAACGGACGTGGCCGCCTCTGACGTTTCGGTAAAAGCCGATACGGAAAGTGTGGCTGTGGAGCCTGTTGACGGTGGTGTAGAGGCCAAACCTGTCAAAAAAACGACACGGACCCGCCGCGCGGCACCAAAAGTGAAAGCCGCTGCTGCCGAAGCCGTTGTTGAGGCTGTAGACCTACCTGCCGCAGAGAGTGCTGAAGCAGTTGACGCTGCGCCTGCAAAAGCTGCAGCCAAAACAACGCGGGCACGCAAAACACCTGTGCGAAAAACCGCAGTCCGAAAAAAGCCTGTCGCTGCAGCAAAAAAAGAAGCGCCAGAACCAGTAGAAGAAGCTGCTACGGCTCCTGTAGAAGCACCAACCCCGGAGGCCAAGCCGGACGTTGTTGAAGCTGCCACCGAAGAAACGCCAGTTGCAGACACAGAGGCTGCAACTGAGCGCTCGGTTACAGAAACGGCGCAGGAGCCAGCCAAAGAGGACAAACCCCTCTTCAAGGATCTGGAACTTTCCGAACCCATTTTGCGCGCCATTGAGGACATGGGGTACGTTCACCCCACCCCCATTCAGGCGCAGGCTATTCCTGCCATTCTGATGGCGAAAGACGTACTGGGCGTTGCTCAGACAGGGACTGGCAAAACGGCCTCTTTCACGTTGCCGATGCTGGAAATTCTGTCCGATTCTCGCGCTCGGGCCCGTATGCCACGCTCCCTCATTCTGGAACCAACACGGGAACTGGCTCTTCAGGTTGCCGAAAACTTTGTAAATTACGGCAAATATCTCAAACTGACCCATGCCCTGCTGATTGGCGGCGAAAGCATGGCGGACCAGAAAGAGGTTCTGAATCGTGGTGTGGACGTCCTGATTGCCACACCCGGCCGCCTGCTTGATCTTTTTGAACGCGGTGGCCTGCTACTGACGCAGACGCGTATTCTGGTTATTGATGAAGCTGACCGTATGCTCGATATGGGCTTCATCCCCGATATCGAAAAAATCGTGAGTTTCCTGCCTGCGAACAGGCAAACTCTCTTCTTCTCCGCGACCATGGCTCCCCCTATCCGGAAGCTGGCTGATGCGTTCCTACATTCCCCCAAGGAAATTACAGTCAGCCGCGAATCGTCTGTTGCAACGACAATCGAAACCGGCCTTGTGGTGGTTGATGAGTTTAACAAACGTGACACGTTGCGCCGCATGCTGCGTGACCCAGCCATGCAGAATGCCATTGTCTTCTGTAACCGCAAACGCGATGTGGACGTTCTGACACGCTCCCTGACCAAACATGGTTTTGCTGTTGGCGCATTGCATGGTGACCTGCCTCAGTCAGCGCGCTTCGCCACACTTGAAAAATTCAAGAATGGTGAACTTAAGGTTCTGGTGTGCTCTGATGTGGCCGCCCGTGGAATTGATATTGGTGGGTTGTCCCACGTTTTCAATTTTGATCTGCCATTCCATGCAGAAGATTATGTGCACCGCATTGGCCGCACGGGGCGCGCAGGACGGACAGGTCACGCCTACAGTTTGGCAACCCCCTACGATAAAGCTTTGGCTGACGCCATTGAGACCCTGACGGGCAAACCGATCAATCGCCTGACGATTGAGGGCGTTAACCAGCTTGATTGGACAGACGAAAAACGGCCTTCCCGTCACGCTGCCAATCGCGACCGGCCTCGTCGGGACGGGCAAGCCAAGCCTGCGCAGCACAACAAACCTAAAGATGCTGCGCCTGTGCAGGATGCACCTGTTGCAGCACCACAGGCGGCACCGGACACGCAGCAGCAGACACGTGGCCGTAATAGGGGCGCACAAGCTCCTTACCCGGCCCCCCGGAACGGCCAGCAGAAACCCTACCGTGAGCGGATGCGTGATGAAGCCCCGCCCATGCCAGCCGGAGAGTTTGTTGGCTTTGGTAAGGATGTACCCTCTTTCATGCTTCTGCCACGCCGCACCACCATTCTGGCAGACCTCCCCACTCCGACATCTGATATGTCGGTCACGGACGATGGCACGGTAGAGCACTCCTGACTGTGACACAAAATGACGTAATACGGTCCGCTCCTACAGAGCGGACCGTTACTATTGGGTATCTGGGCGCACAAGGCGACGGAATGACCCGTCTGGATGATGGAACTATCATCCATCTCCCCAACACAGTACCGGGCGACACAGTCACCATTGCCTCTCGTAATGGAAAAGACTGGCATGTGGAGCGTATTGATACGCCTTCACCAGATCGGGTTACCCCTCCTTGCTCTCTTTTTGAGACATGTGGTGGCTGCTCATTACAGCATGTTGCACCAGCCGCACTGCTAAACTGGAAAACGGACCGGGTTCTTTTTGCTCTAAAAAAAGCGGGCTTTAAAACTCTACCGGACGTTGTGCAGCATCAGGTTCCACCGCATTCCCGCAGACGTGCAGATCTTGCCATTCGTCGGAACGGCAAAGAACTGCTTTTAGGCCTGCACGCCCGAGGGAGTGCGCAGATTGTTGATTTAACAACCTGCCAGATCATGCACCCGAGTCTGTTCGCCGCCCTCCAGCCACTCCGGCAGGTACTCCGGAGCCTCGAAGGCTTGCGGCAGGCGGGAGAGATACAGATTAATCTGCTGGATTCAGGGCTGGATATTCTTTTCAGCACTGACGGGCCATTAACCGCTGCAGACAGAATCCGTCTGGCGGCTTTTGCCGATTCGTTATCTATTCCGCGTATCAACTGGTATCAGCGTGGTTCTGATGCGTATGAGACCGTTGCCCAAAGGGGCTCAGTGTTTCATAGCTTAGCCACTGCTACTGTAGCCCCGCCGCCGGGTGCCTTTTTGCAGGCAACGCAAGAAAGTGAGCGCTGGATTCAGGATGCCGTACTGGCTGCCTTACCTGCCAAACTGGCCAAACGAGACTCCATTATTGAGCTCTATGCAGGGTGCGGAACGTTAAGCTTCCCGCTCAGCACCTTAGCCAGAGTCGTGGCGTATGAGGGCTATCAGCCAGCAGCAACATGCCTGAAAACGGCTGCAAGCGGCTACAAACTGGATGTCTCCCTCCGGGACCTGAACCGTCAGCCCATTATGGCTCGTGAACTGGGAGAGGCCGCAGCCGTTGTGCTGGACCCTCCCCACGCCGGTGCAAAATTACAGATGAAGCAACTGACATTGGGTAAACCAAAACACGTTGTTTATGTCAGCTGTAATCCGGCCGCGCTGGCAAAAGACGCGGAGGCCCTGCACACTGCCGGATACAGCCTGACGAGCGTGCAGGTTATTGACCAGTTCCTGTGGTCAGCAGAAGTGGAAGCCGTTTGTGGCTTCACACATGAAAGCTCTCGCCGCAGCCGCAGCGGCCCTTCTCGTTTGGGTTTATAAATACAAACCCTTCCGAGAGGTCTGTCTGCTGAAAATCCATTTCTGACCCAATAAGAAACAGTACGGCTTTGCTGTCCACAAACAGGGTCAGGCCTTTATCTTTTACAATTTCATCACCGACAGATGCCGCTTCAACAAACTGCATGTCATACGCCTTGCCGGAGCAGCCTTTGGTGGTCACGGCAATGCGGAGCGTCTGCCCGGCATGTGCCGTTTTATAAAGCTGTTCCAACTGGTGCGCTGCTGCGTCTGTTAGACGCATAAGGGGGGGCAATTCTCTCTTTGCAGGCGGCGCAACTATGGTCTGTGACATTGTTCCGTCCTTTCCCGTTAAAACATGTTCAGTGCAAGGCAGGCTTCATCGCTCATACGGGACATATCCCACGGTGGGTCCCACACGACATCAACGGTTGCAGCAACCACACCCGGCACTTTTTCAACCGCCTCTTTAACCTGCAAAGGCAATTCCTGCGCACTGGGGCAGTTTGGGGCCGTCAGAGTCATCTCAATTTTTACACGGCCATCATCGTACAGGTCGATCGCGTAAATCAGCCCAAGTTCGTAGATATTAACCGGTATTTCAGGGTCATGTACCGTAGCAATGGCTGCGATAATGGCATCTTCATCAACAGGGCCTGTTGCCACAGGCATAGTGCTACCCTCAGCCTCATCAGGCTGCCAGCTCTCTACCTTAGCCTGCTCTGGATGACCCTCTGGTCCGTCTGTATTCAGAACCGGATGATCATTCTGTGCATTTTCCTGCTGAGTGTCAGGAGCGTGCACCTTTTCAAACGTCGTCATGAGAAAGCGCCTCCTTTAAAGCGGCCCACGGCAGTTCTGCGCACCGAATACGGGAGCGGTGCGCACGCAACGGGGCAAACGCCTTAAGCGGCCCCAATGCAGCAATTTCTTCAAACTCACCCTCAACGGTGGCGGGAGCCGTATCTTCCACCAGCAAGGCAGAAAAACGTTGCCCGACTTGTAACGCCTGAGCCGGACTAAGGCCCAGAATACGCTCGGCCATCAGGTCCGCTGCAGCCAGACAGATGGCACATCCTCGTGTCTGATGGCGCACCTGACTGATATGGTTGTGGTCCAGCGCAAGTTCCACCCGTGTTTTATCACCACAGAGCGGATTTTTACCGTTTCCAACTTTTTCCGCCTGCTCCAGCCGCCCTGCAAAAAGAGGGGCACGAGAGCGCGCAACAATCAGTTGGTCATAGAGTGCTGAACCTTCAAGCACCTGCGTCACACAAAGAAATCTCTGATGCGAACCAGCGTATCTGCCAGCACATCAATTTCTTCCTTAACCGTGTAGAGCCCAAAACTGGCCCTAGCGGTAGCAGTCAGGCCCAACCTACGCATGAGGGGCTCCGCACAGTGGTGTCCTGCGCGTATTGCAATCCCGTTGCGGTCCAGCAGGGTTGCAATATCGTGCGGATGCACGTCAGCCATTGTGAAAGAAATAACGCCACCACGATCCCGCGGCTGACCAACAACTTTTAGCCCCGGTACATCCTGCAGGCGGGTCAAGGCATACGCCGTCAGGTCTGCCTCATGCGCCGCAATGGCATCCATGCCAATGCTTTCCACCCATGTAATGGCAGCCCCGAGAGCTATGGTCTCGATAATGGCAGGCGTCCCGGCTTCAAACTTATGCGGCACGTTAGCCCATGTTGACCGCTCAAACGTGACGGTGGAGATCATATCTCCGCCCCCCATAAAGGGTGGCATGGCGTCAAGCAGCTCTTTACGCGCCCACAACACACCAATGCCTGTCGGCCCGTACAGCTTGTGCCCGGTAAAAGTATAAAAATCCGCCCCCAGTGCCTGCACATCGGTTTTACGATGCACAACAGACTGGCTGCCATCAAACAGAACCTGCGCTCCAGCCGCATGGGCCATATCCGCTATGGCCTTCGCCGGCGTGACCGTCCCGAGCACGTTGGACATGTGCGTAACAGCGACTAACCCGACCGTGCCGTCAGCCAGCAAAGTTTGCAGAGCATCCAGATCCAGATCACCCGCGTCTGTAATCGGGGCAATGCGAAGTTCTATGCCTGCGCGGTCACGCAACATTTGCCACGGCACCAGGTTGGCATGGTGTTCCATTTCGGAAATAACCACAGCCTGCCCCGGCTTGAGCAGTGCACCAAAAGAATGCGCAACCAGATTAATGGCTTCTGTGCTGTTCCGCGTGAACACGATTTCATTGCGGGACGGTGCATTCAGAAATGCAGCCACCAGATCACGCACGCCTTCATAGGCCTCGGTCGTGCGTTCGCTCATCCAGTGCAGACCGCGATGGATGTTGGCATATTGTGTGCGCATGGTATTGGCCATGGCATCAATAACCGCAACGGGCTTCTGTGCTGAAGCCGCGCTATCTAGAAAAACCAGAGGCCTGTCATGCACCTTCTCCCCAAGAATAGGGAACTGGGCACGAATTGCGGCACTATCCAGTGTATTTTTGTGCTGCAAAACGGACATTATGCCTCCTCTCCACTTACGGGAAACCGCTGGGCCATAATGTGGCTGCAAAGAGCCCGCGCCGTCTCATCCGGAATCAGCGCTAGTGCCTCTTCCAAAAAGGCATGTATGAGGATTTGCCGGGCTTCCGCATACGGTACGCCGCGGCTACGCAGATAAAACATCTGGTCTTCATCCAACGCGCCTACGGTTGCCCCGTGGCTGCATTTGACGTCATCCGCGTAGATTTCCAGCTCGGGCTTGGCATCAATCTCAGCCTGCTCGGACAAAAGCAGAGCCTGATTCATCTGGTAGCCATCGGTCTTCTGGGCAATACGTTCGACCAGAACCTTGCCCTGAAACACGCCGCGAGACTGACCATCCAACACGTTGCGAACGGTCTGACGGGAGATACAGTCCGGCGCAGCATGGGTGATGACACTTGTCAGGTCACCATGCTGACGCGCACGAAGGCGTTGCGCACCATTTACATGAACCTGTGCGTGGGATGCTGCGAGCGTGGCATGAACCTCGTGCCGGGCCAGCGCAGCGCCCAAGCCAAGAACAAAGCTGTTATAGCTGCCGTGCTCATCCACCTGTGCATAGAGTGTTGCCAGGCTGGCGGCATCATCACCTTCCGCCTGCACCGTTACATGCTGCAACTCTGCACGGGCGGCAACGGAAACCTCCAAAACGGGATTATGCAGATACCTGCCCTGCCCTGCCTGAATACAAGTAAGGGAAAGCTTGGCCCCTGCTGCCAAAACAACGGCATGACGAGGATGGAAAGATACAGGAGCGTCAGCCTGCCCTATGGAGATAAGCAGCACATGCCCTGCATCCCCATTTTCTGGCACAGACAAGCTCACACCGTCCTGCGCCAAGGCAGTATTCAGCGCTGTCAGTGGGTCCCGATCCGGGCAAGCCTGCACACCAAAAGACTTGGTCTGTGCAAAGAAGGAAACGTCAGCAGATGTGGGCTTCTGAGAAAATTCCTCAGCATAAAGACCGTTCACAAACACCAGACGAGGCAGAGCCTCAGCCGGACCTTTTGTGACACCAAGCCGATCCAGTTCAGCCCGCACCTGTGCAGCATCATACGCTTGTGCAGGAGCAGCAAACGGCGTTTCCGTAAGAAAACGCAGGCCAGTGTATTTCCACTCTTCCACGCGGCGGTCAGGCAGACCCACCCTGTGCAGAGCCCCTAGAGCAGCCTTGCGTGTCTGGTCCGTTATCGTGTCAAAACGGGCCTCAAACGACTGTAAGGTTGCTTTTGGATTTTTTGCTATGGCGTTCACGCGGCCTCCGCAAGAAAGCGGGTGTAACCTTCTGTATCAATCTGCTCAGCCAGTTCTGGCCCACCAGAATGAATGATGCGCCCTTTTGCCATAACGTGAATACGGTCTGGCTTCAGGTAATCAAGCAGACGTTTGTGATGGGTGATAACCAGCGCAGAAAACTCAGGTGAGCGCATGCGGTTCACACCTTCGGCAACAATCCGCAGGGCGTCCACATCCAAGCCGCTATCTGTTTCGTCCAGAATAGCAAAAGAAGGCTGAAGCAGAGTCATCTGCAGCACTTCATTCCGCTTCTTCTCCCCACCGGAAAAACCGACATTGACGTTACGCTTGAGCATATCTGGCGCCATGGAGAGGGACTTTGCAGCCTCACGCGCAGCTTTCAGGAAGGCAACAGCATCAAGCTCCTCCTGCCCACGGGCGCGCCGGACCGCATTGACGGCCGTACGCAGGAAGTTGGCATTATTGACGCCGGGCAACTCAATTGGAGACTGGAAGGCCAGAAACAAGCCTGCTGCAGCGCGTTCTTCTGGTTCCATGGCCAACAGGTCCTGACCATGAAACTGCACGGATCCGGCAGTTACCTCATACTCTTCCCGTCCAGCCAGAACGTAAGACAGCGTAGACTTACCGCAGCCATTCGGCCCCATGATGGCATGGACCTCACCCGGCGGAATGGTCAGATCCACTCCACGCAGGATTTCTTTTTCCTGTCCGTCCGCATCAATCCGGGCGCACAGACCGGAAATTTCCAAAAACTGGGTCATGTTCTGCCCTTCCTTACCCTACGCTGCCTTCAAGGCTGATCTGCAACAATTTCTGAGCTTCCACGGCAAACTCCATGGGCAGCTCCTTCAACACGTCTCGGCAGAAGCCGTTGACTATCAGACCCACAGCATCTTCTTCCGACAGACCACGCTGACGGCAATAGAAAAGCTGGTCTTCTGATATTTTGGACGTGGTAGCTTCATGTTCAATACGGGCGGCCATATTGCGGTTTTCAATGTAAGGCACGGTATGCGCCCCACACTGATCGCCAATCAGAAGGCTATCACACTGCGTAAAGTTACGTGCGCCGGATGCTTTGGGCAGTACGCGCACCAACCCTCGATATGTGCTGTCTGACTTACCCGCACTAATTGTTTTGGCAATGATGGTTGAGCGCGTATTGCGCCCAATGTGGATCATCTTGGTGCCGGTATCCGCCTGCTGATGGTTGTTGGTCACAGCAACCGAATAGAATTCCCCTACTGATCCTTCTCCCTGCAATATGCAGGATGGGTACTTCCACGTAATGGCCGAACCGGTCTCAACCTGTGTCCATGAAATTTTGGAGCGGGCACCACGGCAGGCGCCACGCTTGGTCACAAAGTTATAAATACCCCCGCGGCCATTTTCATCGCCGGGATACCAGTTCTGGACCGTAGAATATTTGATAGACGCATCGTCCATCGCCACCAACTCAACCACTGCTGCGTGAAGCTGGTTTTCGTCCCGCATGGGCGCTGTACAGCCCTCGAGATAGGATACATACGCGCCGTCTTCCACCACAATCAGCGTGCGTTCAAACTGCCCGGTATTGCGGGCGTTGATGCGGAAGTAGGTGGAAAGCTCCATGGGGCAACGCACACCCTTGGGCACGTAAACAAAGGAGCCATCCGTAAACACGGCAGAGTTCAGGGCTGCGTAGAAGTTATCTCCGGCAGGTACAACGGTGCCCAGATACTTCCGCACCAGTTCTGGATGGTCTTTTACTGCTTCGGAAATCGGGCAGAAAATAACGCCAGCTTCTTCCAGCGTTTTGCGGAAGGTGGTGACAACCGACACACTGTCAAACACTGCATCAACAGCAACGGGAGTGCGCGCGACTTCGCCCTCCGGCAACTCCACTCCGGCCAGCAAAGCCTGCTCATGCAGAGGGATACCCAGTTTTTCATAGGTCCGCAGCAGTTCAGGGTCCACTTCTTCAAGGGACTTAGGGCCGGGCTTCTTTTTAGGAGCCGCGTAGTAGTGGAGGTCTTGATAATCAATGGGAGGGTAAGACACCTTGGCCCATTGCGGTTCTGCCATGGTCAACCAAGCCCGATAGGCACTCAGCCGCCATTCCAGCAACCATTCAGGCTCTTCCTTCCTGGCCGAGATCAGGCGGATGGTATCTTCGTTCAGCCCTTTGGGGGCAAGATCCATGTCAATTTCGGTTTCAAACCCCCATTTGTAGGAAGATTGACCCAGTTTTTCGACCGCTTCACGGGTTTCTGTCACTGCTGGCATGGCTCAAGCCCCTTCACATTGTGTGTTGCCACTGGTCAGGACGTTTTTCTTCATGAAGGCAGAACCGCAGGTACTGTTCTGCCGCATGGTCTCCAGTGAGATCGCTTCAAGCGTATCCCGTATGGCCTTGTTGATTGTGTCCCAACTGCCGCACATGCCGCAGGATACGCCGGCATCACACTCT
Source organism: Acetobacter sp. (assembly GCF_052102375.1). Taxonomy (GTDB): domain Bacteria; phylum Pseudomonadota; class Alphaproteobacteria; order Acetobacterales; family Acetobacteraceae; genus Acetobacter. Next base: position 56,684 of record NZ_JBQDXI010000009.1, on the reverse strand, counting down.
CCGCCATCCACGCAGGCTGTAAGGGCAATCCGGCCATCCATTGCGGAGATAACGCTGGCAACCGAAATCTCCGCCAACGGACGCGCCAGACGGTAACCGCCTTTGGCCCCGCGCTGGGACAGCACGAATTTATTGGCAGAGAGCACTTTAAGAATTTTAGCGACAGTGGGTTCTGGCACACCTGTTTCCGTGGCCAGAGCGGGTGATGTCACCACGCCGTCCTGCTCGCCAAGATTAACAAGAATAACGACCGCGTAGTCAGCCAGCCGGGAAAGTTTCAGCATTATCCTGCATTACCTGATTGGAGACCTGAGAGGTCCTGTTTCAGACACATGAGACCAAGCGGGCCAAACGTCAACCGAAAACGACACCTTTCCCGCATGCCGCGCAAACGTGATCTGCCCGGCTGGAAGGGCATACCAGACCCTATTGTGCGTTAACGCCAAAGAGCAGCCGTAACACTGCAAACAACGCGGCCCCCACTCCGAATCCGACAAGTGTGCCGTTAAACCTTACAAACTGCAGTTCTTTCCCGACGCGCAGTTCCAGTTTTTCAGCAATTTGTACGGCGTCCCACCCGGCGACAACCTTGGCAATGAAGTCGGCCATCTGTTCACGAACAAAAGGAAGAGCCTTGAAGGTTGCCTTGCTGACACCATCCATAATTTTCTGACGCAAGGCGGGGTCCTGTCTGGCCTGCATGGCCATCCGGTCCACAGCGTCCTGAATAACAGACGCTATGCGACCATTGGGGTCTTCAATATCTTCTTCCACCAAACGGCGGAAACGCTGCCAAATATCACCCCACCACACCACGACACTTTCATGCGACAGAACGCTCATGATGGTCTGGGAAATTTCCGACCCACGTTCAGGGTCCGTTTCTATGCGGTCAATCTGACCGCGCACCCACGCGGTAAACCCTTCCCGCAACGTGGAGTTTTGGGGGTCCACACGCTCAAGCTCCTTGCTGGCAGCCAGCAGCACGCGGGTAGCGATAGATCCCCCAATTGCCCAGCCCAGCAACCGCCCCCCCTGCTCCCGCACGCGATCTTCAATAATGCCGCGTAAGGCACCTTCCTTGGCTTGCAATCCATCTTTGATCTGACTGAGGAAATAAGAGAGCACTTCCTGATGCCGGTCATCATCCACAAGGCTGCGCAGCGCCTTCGCCACGATGGGGGCTAGACTGTTCCCGCCCACCAAATGCGGTAACGCCTTGCTAATAGCTGCGCTGGCACGCCCATCTTCCAACCGGTCGAGCATCTGCGGCATGGAGGAGAGTAACGACCGCGTTATTGTCTCACGCGTACCTGGCTCATCCAGCATGTTGGCCAGAAAATTGGGAATATCCACACGTTCCAAAACGCGTGTAACCTCTTTTTCCGTAAAAACCTGTCCGGACACAAAGCGCCCTAAAGCACGCCCCAGTTTTTCTTTTTGCGCAGGGAGAATCGCGGTGTGCGGGATTGGCAGTCCCATGGGGTGGCGGAACAGGGCCACAACGGCAAACCAGTCTGCCAAACCACCCACCACACCGGCGCGCGCCCCGGCCCGCAGCATCTCAAGCCCAAAGCCATCCGTTACCCAGCCTGCAGCGGGTGCAGCATACCCTGCAACAGTCAGTCCCCCCATAAAAACGAGCAGTCCCGTTGCTGCGCGTTGATAACGTTTAAGGGTTTTGCGGGCCGCTTTGTCTGCGTCACTTTCAGGGTACAATGTCATAGGCCAATGGATAGCACTGCATGCTTCCGTTCCCAAGAGTGCGTGAAGGTTGTTGCCGCCCGCGCCAAGACATGAAACTGTTTGCCCGACATTAGCCTAACAATAAAAATGACAACTTGCGGGTACGACACATCATGGACCTTTCCTCTTTTCCTGAAGAGTTCCAGTCTTTCCTAGCGCCGCTTCTTACTGCGCCTTATGGCCCGCGCGCGACCGATACCTCTAACCCTGTAACGGCAGTCGCACAGGTTATTGCCAGTGCCTTGGCTGATGGCACGCTGTCGGTAGAAGATGTGTCCTTACAAATTCAGGCTGTGAGAGACAGTGCCTTTTTGCGCCGCGCGGGCCGCCTGCACCGCTACGTTGGTGGGGCGAACACGCATGATACACAGCGACGACTACAAGAGAGTGTGAACCAGCTTTTTGCGACTTTGCCAGAACAGACGCCAGAAGCTTTCATGCAAGCAGTAGCCCCTACGCGGTTTGCCGCTGTCTTTACCGCACACCCTACCTTTGCCTTGAACAACACTGTGTATGCGGCGTTGGCTGACTGCGCGTCCCATCCGGTTTTACCTGATACTGCACCCTTTTTTGAAACGCACCGTCGGGCCGCACCTCCTACTCTGAACGAAGAATTTACCCTTGCGACGCAGGCTATTGCCCGCGCTCGTGATGCGATGGATAGCCTGAACGCCACGCTCATTCGTACAGCCCGAAAAGCATGGCCAGACAAGTGGCATCTGCTTGCCCCCCATCCTGTTATTGCGACCAGTTGGGTGGGGTATGACACCGACGGACGGACGGACATTGGGTGGTGGGATACGCTACGCTTACGGCTCCGTATGAAACTGCTTCAACTTGAGCGCCTGCAGGATCAACTGGCCGACTCTCGTGACGCCATACCCCATTTGTCGACCCGCATTGCAAAAGCCATAAGCGCTGTTGAACAGCAATTAGCCGCCACCCCAACACAGCCGGACCCGCACACAGTAGCCGCTTTTGCTGATAAAATGGTTAATAGCAATACTCAGGCCCTGACCTCAGCTCAGGAGCTGGATCAGGATCTTCTGGATGCAATCCAGAACGCGTCCGTAGAGCAACAGGAACAGCTTGCCGTAGCCCGCGCAGGTTTTCTGGCGCACGGATTGGCCTTGGCGCACACACATGTGCGTCTTAATGCCGCACAGGTTCATAATTTTGTCCGGCAGAAGCTGGATATTCTGGATATGCCGGGCAACCCGGCTCATCGGCGCACCCTGTTGGCCCGTATTAATGAGGCTCTGGAACAGGTGCAGCCCGTGCCGGTCGATTTCGGGTCGCTGATGGGTGACCCCTCTACGGCTGGGCGCCTGATGATGACCGTGGCGCAAATCCTTAAACATATTGATGCAGACACACCTGTCCGCTTCCTGATTGCCGAAACGGAAAGCGGCTATACCTTGCTGGCTGCCTTATGGGCCGCCACATATTTTGGTGTTGCCGACAAACTGGAAATTTCACCTCTTTTTGAAACAGAAGAGGCACTGACTAACGGTGACCGGATTGTGGAAGAGGCACTCCGCTCGCCTGCCTGGCGGGCGTATGTGCAGCGCACGGGGCGCATCTGCTTCCAGTTTGGATACTCCGATTCCGGGCGCTATGTGGGCCAGTTGGCTGCAACAAACCTGATTGAACGCCTACGCCTTAAAATTCACGATCTGTTGGCCCATTGGGGCCTGACAGACGTTACGGTAATTTTCTTTGATACCCACGGGGAAAGCATTGGGCGTGGGGCGCACCCTTTCCGGCTTGCAGACCGCTTCAACTATCTGTCACCGCATCATGCCCGGTCCAAATTTGCGTCCTCTGGCATTATCTGCCGGGAAGAAACTGCTTTTCAGGGTGGAGACGGCTATCTGCTCTTCGGTACGCCTTTGCTTGCCGGAGCCACAATAGCAACAATTGCTGACTACCTGTTCACCCCCCTTCAGGCCGAGTCTGACCCTGTTTACGATCAACCTGATTTCTCTGCCGACTTCTTCTCCAGCATTGCGGAGGGCATGACCCGGTTGGTGGAAGACCCTGGTTACGCTGCTTTACTGGGGGCCTTTGGGCCCGCCCTGATTGACCGTACAGGCTCACGGCCTCCGGCACGACAAAGCGCTGAATCGGCTAATCGTACCCGTATCAGCCACCCCAGCCAGCTTCGTGCCATTCCCAACAATGCCATTCTCCAGCAGTTAGGCTGGTGTGCCAACACGCTTCAGGGGCTGGGTACCGCCGTACTGCGCCACCCCGAAACATTTGAAACCTTCAACACGTCCAGCCCTCGTTTTCATTGTGCGCTGGACTTTGCGCGCCATGCCCTCGCCTGCTCAGATGACCGGGTCCTGAAATCCGTTATCCATTTGCTGGACCCCGGCTTCTGGCTGGAACGTGCGACACGGGACCCTCAGCGCCAGCGCAGAGCTGCTTTCCTGTCCCTAATGCGAGACCTCGAGAAACTCGACTTCTCATCCGACCTTCATGCCCTGTTCCGCCGGGTTCAGGCAGACCATCTGGCACTGCGTGAAGCTTGGGAAGACGCACCCCACGGTTCTGAACGCCTCCGTGCTCTCCATGCCATACGCATAGCGTTGATTGAACGTATCTGGCTTCTGGCCTGCGACATTCCGTTTTTTATGCCGCGCGGAGGCTTTAACCGCGAAGCCATGATGCAACAGATCCTATGCCTTGATATTCCGGGCGTACTGGAGGAACTGGACCACATTTTTTCTGCCGGAACAGCCGTATCGACATTGGACTTTCATGAACCCGCAGGCCTGCGGGATGAGAACCTTTATGGGCGGGAACGTCAGCAAATCTTCATTCCCATGAAACACTGTTACGACCTGATGCACGAAATCAGCGTAGCTATCATGCATGAAATTGGCGCTTTTGGATAATGGCGTATCAGAAGGGTAGCCCGCACCTTATTTCACGTAGTTCAAGGTGCCATCGCACCTAACCTTTTGATGCAACACCGTCATCTCTGGAACCAATTTTTACTGTCACACGTTTTTATGACCTGAATCCCTTAATCCAATATGGTCAGGCCATGAACAAAAGAACCCATAATGCCAGCCCCCCAAAACCTCTTTCCTCTCAAGGTGGGGGGCTATCATGACCCAGACATCCCCTTCGGTCGCCAGAAGACATCCCGTGCTAACAGGGTTGGCCTGCTTTGGACTGGCCGTTGTGCTGCTGATTGTTTTCTGGTCGTGGGACTGGTTTGTTCCAATGGTCAACTCTCGGGCTACGGCGGCCTTGCACCGCAAAACAAGCATTGAGCATCTGCATGTTGGCCTAGGCAGGGTTATCACTGTCAGTGTTGATGGCCTGAAAGTTGAGCAACCCAAGACTTTTGCTCAGGAAAAAAGCCTGTTTGCAGAAGCTAAAAATGTCACCGCGTCTTTTGATATCTGGTCCTATCTCTGGCATCGCTCGGTTCATATTCCACTTATCGCACTGGATGAACCTAAACTCGACATTCTTGCACGCAAAGATGGCGTGAATAACTACACCTTTACCGAAGACGGAAAACCCGCTCCCGGTGATAAAAAACAGTCTGATACAAATTCCATTTCTCTGCCGGATATTGGTGAGCTTCGTATTTCCTCTGGAGCCTTACACGTTCTGCATGCACCTATGCGGGCCGACATGACCATGGCCGTCAACACAACCCCACCGGAGGGGGACAGTCGCGGCACTCTTCGTGTTGATGCAAAAGGCCGATATGCACAGCAGCCTATTACGGCACGCTTTATTGGTGGTGCCATCTTGTCTTTTGTGACGGACAAAACCCCCTACCCTGTTGATCTGCACATACAGAACGGCCCAACAACAGCAACCTTGCAGGGACGCATAGAGCATCCGTTAGTATTAGGGGGCGCACAGCTTAAGCTGCACTTTGCCGGACCTGATATGTCCCTGCTCTACCCGCTGACGGGAGTGCCAATCCCCCAGACCCCCGCTTACAGCGTGACAGGTAATCTGGACTACACACCTACCCACATTTTGTTCAAAAACTTTGAAGGCAAAATGGGGCAGAGCGATATAGGCGGCAGTATTGCGGTAGACCCGCATAAAAAGCCGCCTTTTATTGAGGCTAACCTCACATCAAAGAACGTAGATCTTGTGGACTTGGGTGGTTTTATTGGCGCGAAACCCAACAAAACAGATGGAGAGAAAAAAGCAGAAACAAAAAGCAATACCGTTCTGCCAGATACACCTATCAACATTCCCAAACTGAATGCCGTTAATGCACACGTGACCTACCACGGTACGCATATTCAAAATAAGCAGTTGCCGCTCGATAATATCGACACAGAGTTTTTTGTGACAGATGGAGCCATTGACCTCAAACGACTGAATTTCGCGGTAGGCAGCGGCACTCTTGCCAGCTCTGCAACGCTGAAGCCGGATGGCAAATTGTTTGATACCACCGCAAAGGTCGATTTTTCCCGCATTGACCTGTCACGTATCATGCAAGCGACAACCGACTCAAAGGCCAAAGGGATTATTGGCGGCCATATGACCCTGAAGGCAAAGGGGAACTCCGTGGCCAGCCTGATGGCAGCAGGCAACGGCGGCTTGACGTTGGTGCTGGACCAAGGTGGGGATATTACCGCCATTCTGCCAAACGTACTTGGCCTTCAACTTGGCAATGCCGTGCTAAGCGCCCTTGGCTTGCCATCTCATACCGACATTAAATGCTTCATTGCTGACATGCCATTACGCAATGGTATTGTATCCACCAATACGCTTCTACTCGAAACGGGTGAGGCCAGAACTCTTGGCAGTGGAACCATTAATTTTCGGGATAACACGCTGAATTACGCCCTCACCACACGGTCGCAAGGCGTGACCATTGCGTCCCTTCCCGGTGCTTTCCACATTACGGGGCATATTAAGTCTCCCACAGTGTTGCCCGGTGCAGAAATTCTGGGCCGTGCAGCCGCTGCTACAGGGCTGGGCTTTGTTTTCCCGCCACTAGCGCTTCTGCCCACCATTCAGTTTGGCGTGGGTGACAAATCCATATGCAGCCGTGCTGTGCAGGAAGTGAATGCTCATCCGGCTGCTGGAATAGCTCCCGGCAGCTTGTCCCATGCGCGTGGCACAAAAGGCAACGTGGTGCCTCAAACAGCCCCTGCAAAATCAAAACCCAAAGCAAACGCCAACACGCAGAAAAGCAAAGCCGCACAAAAACAAATGACGCCAGCGGAAATCCGGGCTGCTTGGAATGCGAAGCTGAAAAAGAAAAACTAAGATGAGGCTGCCGTAAAAAGCAGCCTCCCACACTGAGCACTGAGGGTCACTATTCCTTTTATGCAAGCATAAAAAAAGCCGCCCCAAAATGGAGCGGCTTCTTTTTGGCCCAGCGAACTGGGAAGAAATTATTTGGACTGAGACACAATTTCTTCAGCCACGTTGCGTGGCACCGGATCGTAGTGATGGAACTGCATGGTGAAGGATGCACGACCCTTCGTCATGGAACGCAGGTGAGAAATGTAACCGAACATTTCTTTCAGCGGAACATGAGCGCGAACCATAACCGTAGAACCGGATGTTTCCTGGCTCTGGATCATACCACGGCGGCGGTTAAGGTCACCCACAACGTCACCAACGTGATCGTTCGGGGTGGTGACTTCCACATCCATGATCGGTTCCAGAATAACAGGGCCAGCCTGCTTCATACCTTCACGGAAGCAAGCCTTTGCCGCGATTTCGAACGCCAGAGCGGACGAGTCAACGTCATGGTACTTACCGTCGAGCAGTGTGAACTTGAAGTCCACGGTCTGGAAGCCAGCGAGAACACCGGTAGAAGACTGAACGCGAATACCCTTTTCAACCGCAGGAATATATTCCTTCGGAACGGTACCACCAACAATCTTGTTTTCGAACTGGATGTCTTCGTTCCGCTCAAGCGGTTCAAAGCAGATCTTGACTTCAGCGTACTGACCAGACCCACCAGACTGCTTTTTGTGGGTGTAGATTTCCGTGTGTGGCTTCGTGATTGTTTCACGGTAAGCAACCTGCGGAGCACCAACATTTGCATCCACGCCATATTCACGACGCAGACGGTCGATGATGATGTCGAGGTGCAGTTCGCCCATGCCGGACAGAATGGTCTGACCTGTTTCCTGATCGGTTTTCAGCTGCAGGGAAGGATCTTCAGAAGCGAGCTTCTGCAGAGCCAGTGTCATTTTTTCCACAGCGTCTTTGGTTTTCGGTTCAACAGAAATGTCGATAACCGGAACCGGGAAGGTCATACGTTCCAGAACAACCGGATCGGACGCATCAGCCAGCGTATCACCCGTCTGGCTGTCTTTCAGGCCAACGAATGCAGCAATATCACCAGCATGAACTTCGCTCAGTTCTTCACGCTTGTCAGCATGCATCTGGTAGATACGGCCAATACGTTCTTTGTGGCCTTTTGTGGTGTTGAGAACGGTATCACCCGTTTTCAGAACGCCACGGTAGACACGCACAAAGGTAAGCGTACCGTATTTGTCGTTGATGATTTTGAATGCCAGACCAGCAAACTTGCCATTCGGGTCAACCGGAATGATGGGCTGTGCTGTTTCGTCGTCTTCCTGACCTTCCGGAGGAGCGCAACGAATGCCTTCAACGTCATCAGGAGCTGGCAGGTAATCGATAATGGCATCGAGCAGAGGCTGAACGCCTTTGTTCTTGAAGGCCGTACCACACAGAACCGGACGGAATTCACCGGTGAGCGCACCTTTTTTGATGCAGCGCTTCAGTGTTTCTTTGGAGACGTCACCGTTCTCGAAGTATTCTTCCATTGCCTTTTCATCAACGGACAGAGCCGTGTCGATCAGGTTCTGGCGTGCTTCAGCAGCTTTTTCTTTCAGGTCTGCCGGAATTTCTTCGTCGTGGAATTTCGCACCCAGTTCACCACCTTCCCAGATGATGGCCTTCATCTCAACGAGATCGACCACACCAAGGAACTGGTCTTCTGCACCAATTGGCAGCTGCAGCGGGATAGCAACGATATCCAGCTTTTCTTTCAGCGTGTCGAATGCACGGTAAAAGTCAGCGCCGGTACGGTCCAGCTTGTTGATGAAGATGATGCGTGGAACCTTGTAGCGGTCAGCCAGACGCCAGTTGGTTTCAGACTGCGGCTGAACACCAGCAACACCTTCAATGATGAACACGGCACCATCGAGCACGCGCAGGGAGCGGTTAACTTCAATGTTGAAGTCAATGTGTCCGGGGGTGTCGATAATGTTGATGCGGTGGTCGTTCCACTCACAGGTCACGGCAGCGGAGGTAATCGTGATACCGCGTTCACGTTCCTGCGCCATGTAGTCAGTGGTGGTGTTACCTTCGTGCACTTCACCAATTTTGTGAGACACACCGGTGTAGTACAGAATACGCTCAGTCGTGGTTGTCTTGCCCGCGTCAATATGCGCGGTGATCCCGATATTGCGGATCTTTGAGAGTTCGGATTTGGCGGACACGAAAACCTCCAGAAAACAGGTCAGGCGCGATGGAACAACCTTCGCGCCTGTGGCCGCCAACACCGTGCTGGCACCTGAGTGTGTCAGGTAGCCCGGCTGCCGGAAACCGGCCGATAGACGTAAAGATGCCCAACACCTTGTTGGGCACCAGAACCGCAGAAACCGGGCCAGCTAGATAATAGCAGGTCCGGAACTGGCGGTATTAAGGCAGAACCCCTGAATCAGGCGCCAGCAGCTGCCTGCTTTTTGGCCTGAGCGCGCAGAACGCGGCGCTTAATGACCTGGGCTTCTTCAGGCAGCTTGCGGTTAGGCGTGCTTGTCAGGAAGGAATCCAGACCACCATTGTGTTCAATGGTACGCAGACCGCGAGCTGTGACACGCATACGCACAGGTGCGTTCAGCGTTTCAGAGATCAGGGACGCTTCCTGCAGGTTAGGCAGGAAACGACGGCGGGACTTATTGTTGGCATGGCTGACGTTATTGCCGGTCAGCACGCCTTTGCCGGTGATTTGGCAGCGACGGGACATTGTCTCATCCTTGTCTAAATTAGAAACAGAGGGCCGAGACGAGCGCCCGGCGACCACATTCAGGATTGGCGCGGCTTATGGCTTAGCAACCACCTTCCGTCAAGGGTTGACCTCAGGCTTTCTCGTTTTCAGCGCCGTTTTCTGCTGTCATGGACTCATGAACTTCGCCTGAGCGCACACTATTGGCAGCTGAGTCGAGAATACGCAAAATGGTTTCCTTATCCATTGTGCGCGCAAGAAGGCTCAGTGAGCCACCCAGCAGAGCCGAGGCTACAGCCAATGGCGGGTGCTTTTCCTTAAGCAGGTGGTCTACTGCACTTTCTATCACCATGGCGCACCGTGCCAGATCTTCCGGCACGTCCTGAGCATGCTCTGCAACGGAAGGAGTAGCTGCTGTGTCCGTCATAAAATCTTGTCCTCTTTCTTTTCAACACAGGCGGTTAAGGCACCCATGCCTGCGCGATTCGCTACGATACCAGCCTAAACCTGTACGCCTGTTTTTTCACCTGTCGGGTGCGGCGTGATGGTCTCGGCACTTTGCGCCGCCCACATTCCTGCATAGGTACCACCATCCGCCAGCAAAGCCTCATGGGTACCCCGTTCCAGCACACGCCCCTGCCCCATCACCAGAATTTCGTCTGCATCCACAACAGTGGAGAGGCGATGTGCGATAACAAGCGTCGTGCGCTGTGCCGACACAGTTTTAAGGGCTGCCTGAATCTCCTGTTCGGTATGGGTGTCCAACGCGCTTGTCGCCTCGTCAAGCACAAGAACGCGTGGGTCTTTCAAAATTGTACGCGCAATGGCCACGCGCTGTTTTTCACCGCCAGAAAGCTTTAGGCCTCGCTCCCCTACCTGCGTGTCATAGCCATCAGGCAAGGATGCAATAAAGTCGTGTATCTGGGCTAGACGGGCTACCTGCTCTACCTCCGCTGGAGTAGCCCCCAGACGGCCATAGGCGATGTTGTAGCCTATTGTATCGTTAAACAGCACGGTATCCTGCGGCACCACGCCTATAGCCGCCCTCAGGTCAGCCTGACGGTAACTCCGCACATCATGGCCATCCACCAGCACAGTGCCAGACCATGTATCGTAAAACCTGAACAGCAACCGGCTTATGGTCGATTTCCCAGCGCCTGTTGAACCAACAATAGCCACCTTCATGCCGGGTTTGGCCGTAAAGCTTACTCCATGCAGAATTTCGCGCTCCGGGGTGTAGCCAAACCGGACATCCTGAAATGCTACTTCCGCAGCCTCATGCCCTTGCAGATGCGCTTCTATGGGAAGAGGGCTGGCAGGATCTGCCACCTCAATATCCTCCTCCATCAGACCGAACATGTGCTCCAAATCAACCATAGCGGTGCGAATGGCGGAGTAGACTGACCCTAAAAAGTTAAGTGGTCCATAAAGCTGCAACAGATAGGTGTTAACCATGACAAACTGGCCCACGCTTATCCGGCCCAGCTCAACATCCCGCCCTGCTAGCAGCATGATAAGCGTGAGTGCTATGGCAATAATGGCTGCCTGCCCGAAGTTGAGCACCCCCAGAGAATACTGGGTTTTACGGGCCGCAGTCTCATACCGGGCCTGTGCGTTATCGTACCGCTGGGCCTCATGCCCCTCATTGCCAAAATATTTGACTGTTTCATAATTCAGCAGGCTATCCAGCGCTTTGCCCGTAGCCTCGGTATTGGTTTCGTTCATCTGACGGCGGATCCCCAACCGCCATGAGGTGAACTTCATGGTGAAGCCAATATACGCCGCGATCATCAAAGCAATCAGGGCAACATATTTCCAGTCGAACACCCGCCAGATCACAACGGCGACCAAAACTGCCTGCAATATGGTGGGAGACAGAGACATACCCATACGCAAAAGAGTTTCAACGCCCTCCGTTCCCCGCTCAATAGCGCGGGTTACACCGCCCGTATTCCGGTCAAGGTGAAAGCGCAGAGAAAGCTGATGCATATGCTGGAAACTGCGGAAGGCGGCCTGACGGGCCACCCTGAACCGCACCGGCGCAAAAAGTGCGTCCCGCAGGTTGGTGAGCCCGGCAGACAGAAGACGTACCGCACCATAACCGATAATAATTGCTGCCGGAGCCAGAGCGATACTCAGGGGGTGTGAAAGCCGGTCAACGACTTGGCTGTAAACCAATGGCACAGCCAGCGTTGCCAACTCTCCGCCGACCATAACGCACAGCACCAGCACCACCCGCCACCGCAGGCTGCTGTTTTCACGCGGCCAAAGGTAGGGGAGCAGACGGGACAGGGTAACGGAAGCCGGTTGTTTAGGCGGACCGGAAACCCGCCGTTGACGTGGGGACATACAGACGGATGTGCCACGCCTTTTACATTTTGCAACCCCGCCAAACCTTGCCTCCGCCCTGCACAAGCCAGATAAAAGGCTGACACTTCATTTTTAGCATCAGCATGACAGGATTTTTCATGCCGTCAGACGATACGCCTTTTCTACGCCACCTCAGGGAATGCAACACAGCGGAGATACCCGGCGCACGCTTCCCCTTCCTGCTGGCAGGCAAACAGGCAGGCTGGATAGATCCTGCCATTGCTGACCGGCTGGAACAGGCAGGCCTTGGCTCCCGCACACAAGGCTTTGCCCTACCGAACCCAGCCGAACTGGAAGCGTTGGGCGAGACCTTGGCACAGGAAGGCTTTTACCGCTCCCACCATGAACTTTTTGATGTCATGCCTGATCTGGATACACCGGTTGTTGGCAGGATTGACCGTGGTGCGTTGCCCTTATTCGGGTTTGTAGCCATTGGCGTGCATATGAACGGGTTGGTGCACAAAGCAAAGGGCCTGCATTTGTGGACAGGCCGCCGTGCCCGTAACAAGCGGCTGGACCCCGGCAAACTGGACCATCTGGTGGCTGGCGGCGTACCCGCTGGCTACGCCCCCCACGCCGCCTTGCTAAAGGAAGCAGAAGAAGAAGCCAGTATTGGGTCTGACTTGGCCGGTCAGGCACAAAGCAAAGGGCGTATTTTATACGCCCTGAACAGACCTGAAGGGTTACGGCGCGATATTCTGTATTGCTACGATCTGCTGTTACCGGAAAGTTTTGAGCCAGTTGCTGCTGACGGTGAGGTTGAATCCTTTACCCTCATGCCTCTGACCGAAGCCTTTACGCTCGTGCGGGATACGGATGAATTCAAGTTTAACGTCAACCTTGTGCTGATTGACCTTTTCCTGCGGCACAACTTGATAGACCCACACTCAGATGTTGGCGTAGCGCTCCGTCAGGGGCTGGACAAAGGCCTCTCCCCGGCAAGCCCAGGCAAACAGTAGGATAAAAAAAAGCGGCAGTCGGGTTACCCCGGCATGCCGCTTTTATTGTCTGCGTTTAACCGCCTCTGCTGCCTATCAGGCAGACATCTTGGCATCCAGCAAGGCTTTGGCTTCTGCTTCAGCCGCCTTCATGCAAGCGAGAAGACTTTCACGTATTTCATCCAGCCGCTTTTTGTCGGTAATTTTCAGGCCGAACAAATCTTTCACATAGAAAACGTCCACAGCCCGCACACCATAAGTCGTAATATGAGCTGAGGCGATTTGCAGACTTTCGTCGCTCATGGTGGCGGTAACATCATGCAGCAAGCCGGGCCGGTCACGCCCGTTAATTTCGATAACCGTGTAGGTATTGGACGCCCCGTTATCAATCACCACACGCGGTGGCACATGAATGGCCCGCATACGCAGTGGCATATGGCCAAAACCCGCCCGCGCAATATCCGCCTTAATATCAATTTGGCCACTCAATGCCTGCTCTATCAGGGAGGAGAGACGCACCAACCGGTGTGTTTCCTCATACGCGCTGCCTGCCGTATCCTGAATCCAGAAGGTATCCAGCGCCATGCCATGCATCATGGTATGAATGCGCGCATCCACAATGGACGCACCAGCCAAAGCAAGAGCCCCTGCAATTTTTGAGAATAGCCCCGGCACGTCGATAGAATACACTGTCACTTCCGTGACGCCACGGGCTGGCAGAGGCAGAACTTCCACCGTCAATGGGGCTTCTCGCGCATCTGCTTCCCGGATCAGACGGGCATGGCGCTTATGGGTTTCGTGGTCGAACGACAGCCAGTAACCCGCGTAACCAAGGTCCAGAAACCGCTCAATATCCGGTTGAGCCACACCATCTTCTGCCAAAATTTCGGCTGTTATATCTTTGGCATGACGTACACGCACATCGCGCTCGGTCGTTGCCAGACCACCGGCCAGAACTTCCGCCACGCGCACGTAAAGCTCGCGCAGCAAGGTGGCTTTCCAGGCGTTCCAGACGCGGGAACTGACGGCACGCATATCCACAATAGTCAGGAGCAGGAGCAAACGCAGACGCTCCGGCGACTGCACAATATCTGCCACATCCAGAATGGTCTTGGGGTCATCAATATCCCGCTGGAAGGCGGTGTGGCTCAGCAGCAGATGATGTAGAACCAGCCAGGAAACTGTCTCTGTTTCTTCCCCAGACATACCAAGCTTCGGGCACAGTTCGGCAGCAATTTCCGACCCAATTTCTGAGTGGTCACCCCCACGGCCTTTTGCAACGTCATGAAGCAAAACGGCCATATACAGCGCCCTGCGGGAATGCAGGCCTTTGACCAGTTCGTATGCGACCGGAATTTCGTCTGCCATACGGCCTGCGGCCACTTCGTCCATAATACGGACGGCCTCTATCGTATGCTCATCCACTGTGAACACATGATAGGTATCAAACTGCATCTGGCCGACAATGCGCGCCCAGTCGGGAATAAGCCGACCAAAAATACCTGTCTCGTTCAGAATATGCAGCCAGTGGGCATGACCCGGAGGCGCATGCTGCTCATAGCTGGTCATAACCTGCGCTTCGGAATCGGACGGCATGGCTACTTCCCGGCGGCGGCGGCCCGATGGCTCAGGGTTGGGCGAGTCCCCACACAGCAGGTCCAGAAAAATACGGGCTGCTTCCGGGTCTTCACGCAAGGCTATAGCGCGCCGTTCCCACCGGATAAGCTGATGCCGCGCCATGGGGTGCAGCGGCCTGCGGCGGTTACGCGCCCAGTCCAGCAACTGCATCATCTTGATAGGTTCGTGGTCGAACGAGATACCCCGCTCTGGCAGAATTTGCCCATCAAGTAAGGTAAAGCCCGCCTCCCGCATGGCCTCGTCCGGTTTGGCGGCCGTGGCCACAGGTCCCTGCGCCTGCCTGAGTACGGCGGGTTCCAGCACGTGGGTCAGGCGCATAACTTCACGCGCTGTCAGGAAATAGTGCCGCATGAAGCGCTCAACACCATTCTGGCGGCCATGACGGGTGTACCCCATCCGCGCACCAATAACGGGCTGCATGTCAAATGTCAGGCGCTCTTCCGCACGGCCTGCCACGTAGTGAAGGTGTAGCCGGACTGTCCATAAAAAATCCCACGAGCGGCGGGCACGGGCCGCTTCCTGCGCGGTGAGTATGCCCATCCAGATAAAATCTGGTGCCAGCAGGTCCGTAACATGTCGGGTGCCAAAGGTGTTCCGGCACATCCAGTACAAGGTTTGCAGGTCACGCAGACCGCCCCGGCCTTCTTTTATATTGGGCTCAACCAGATAGGGACTATCTCCAAAACGGCGATGCCGCTCCAGCCGTTCACGCCGCTTGTCATGAATAAAACCAGAGGCTCCAGCTTCCACACACGCAACAATGTAGCGGGCTTCCAGCATGGCGAACAACGCTGCATCGCCAGCCAGAAGGCGGGCATCAAGCAACGCTGTGCGAACAGTGGTATCCTTGCGGGCTTCTTCAATACATTCGGTAATGGTGCGGGTGGCGTGACCTACCTTCACACCCAAATCCCACAGGAAATAGAGGACATATTCCACCAGACGGTGGGCATCACTCACATTACCCTCTTCTGTTAGAAACAGGAGGTCAATGTCACTGAACGGTGCAAGCAGCCCACGGCCATAACCACCGGTAGCAGCCACAACCAACCGCCCGCGGGAGCGCCCTTCCGCGCCAATTTCTTCTACACCACTGGCAGAGCCGGTAGCACGCAGAGCAAGGTCAACAATGCCGCGCAGCAACACATCGGTAAACGCGGCAATGAGCTTTGCGGCAGCAGCCCCCTTGAGGTCGTGCCGCTCGAACCGTGCACGCACATCTGCCTGATAACGGCCCAGATAGCGCCGAAAGATAGCCACAGCTTCATCACGCGGCGGGATGGTAGCGTTAGGCGGGGTTGCATCCCTCAGTTCCCGGGCAAGGCAGACCGCCAGCCCTTCCGGAGTAAGAAGGGCCAATGCGGCGACATCAGGCTGCCCGGGGGCGGCATTTACAGGGGCGTGCGGCATTGCGGTCGAGTTCTGCTCCAAAAGACAGGTATTGAGATAAGTGAGGGTAGTCTAGCACGCCTAAGCGAGCTTGGTATCCTGCATGGCTTCCTTGTGAAGCTCATAGAGCATATCCAGTGCTGCACGGGGTGTCAGGGCATCTACGTCCAGATCCACCAGGCGCTTCCTTAACGTAGTTTCATCCTCTTGCGGTATAGTCTTCTGCGTGTCGAACAGTGGCAGAGGCTTGGGGCCTGTTGCGTGGTCTTTTTCCAGCTCCCGCAGTAAACGCCCTGCTCGCTCTACAACTGACGTAGGTACGCCCGCCAGCCGCGCAACATGCACACCCCAGCTTTTTTTAGCTGAACCGGCCAAAACTTCATGCAGGAACACAATTTGCCCACGCCATTCCCGCACCGCCATTGTGTGTGGGGAAAGTCTGGGCAGAGTATCAACCAAGCCCGAGAGTTCATGGAAGTGCGTTGCAAAAATTGCACGGCATCTTACCGTTGAATGCAAGGCTTCCAGAACAGACCATGCAATAGCCAGACCGTCCAATGTGGCTGTCCCGCGCCCAATTTCATCCACCACAACCAGAGAACGCGGGCCAGCCTGATTGAGAATCGCGGCTGTCTCGGTCATTTCCACCATGAAGGTGGATCGGCCACGCGCCAGATCGTCCGACGCACCAACGCGGGAGAAGAGCTGATCAACCACGCCAATATGCGCTTTGTCAGCCGCAACAGGAAAACCGCCCTGAGCCAGAATAATGGCAAGAGCAGTTTGACGCAGGAAGGTCGATTTACCCGCCATATTAGGCCCCGTCAGCAACATGACGCGCCGTTTTGGCGAAAGGTCACAGCCGTTGGGGGTAAAACGTGTGCCTTTTGGCAGAGCGGCTTCAACAACCGGGTGGCGGCAACCATGCAGGTCAAATGCGCCGTCGTCCGTCACCACTGGTCTGCACCAGCTCCCACCTGCGGCAAGGGTGGCACAAGACTGCAAGACATCCAGTACAGCCAGTGCCTTGGCCAGAACGGGTACGTCCTGCTCCGCCAGCACCGCCTCCGCCAGAGCCGTGAACAAGCCTTTTTCCCGCGCAGCCGCACGCTCACCGGCTTCCGCAATCTTGGCATCCAGACCGGAGAGTTCTTCTGTGGAGAAACGGGCATTACTGGCCGTGCCCTGCCGGAACATCAGCCCGTCCTGATCTTTCATGCGGCTACTGGCAGAAACTGGAACCTCAATCACATACCCAAGCTGGGCGTGATGTTTGATCTTCAGGCTAGCCACACCGAATCGGGCGGCATAGTCGGTCTGTAACCCGGCCACAATGCGCCGGGAATTATCCCGCAGCCCCCTGTAACCATCCAACTCACCGTCATAGCCTGGCGCAATAACGCCGCCATCTTCCAGTCGGGCTGGTAAGTTTTCAGCCAATGCACGCGTTAGCTCAGCCTGAAGGTCCGTGGCCACACCAAGGCGACTCACAGCCTTGTCCAGATAAGGCGGAAGGTCCGCCTTGCTACCGCCTAAGGCTGCTGCGGCCTCTCTGGCAGCGGCCAAGCCGTCCCGGATGCTTGCAAGGTCTCGTGGTTGGCCCCGTCCTAATGAAAGACGCCCGAGGGCGCGGGCAATGTCCGGCGCTTTTTTAAGCGCATCACGTAGGCTGTCACGGCAGGTTCCGGCATCCCGCAGCCACACCCATCCTTCCTGCCGTGCTGCAATACGCCCTGTATCGGTCAGGGGTGCGGCCAGCCATTCAGCCAGAAGGCGGGCACCGGCAGCGGTAACTGCCCGATTAACAGCAGAAAAAAGCGTATGCTCCATCCCACCATCACGCGCCCGCAAAATATCCAGACTAGCCCGCGTAGCAGGATCTATGCCCAGAATACCGCCATCGGTCTGTGGGCTGGGGTGTGCCAGACGGGGCAGCTTTCCGGCCTGACTACGCTGCACATATTCAACCGCCAAGGCTGCGGCTACCGCTTCCTCATCCGAAAATGTGCCAAACGCATCTACACTGGCAACACTGAAAGCGGAGGCCAGCCGCTGGCGGGCTGCCTCTACACCGGGCACCAGCACATCTGGCGCACGGCAGCTCTCAAAATCCCCTAACGGAAAGCCCGGAGGCACAAGAATTTCGGCAGGATCAAGACGCCCGAGCAGCCCAGCCAGATTTTTTTGCGTAATGTGCGCTGTCTCAAACAGGCCAGTGGACACATCAATCCACGCTGCACCAAGAGGAGCCTCCGGCTGTGCAGCTTCGGCACTTTTGCCCTTGCGGCCGCGCCCTGTGGAAGCCGCTGCTTCTACCAAGGCCAGCAGCAGGTTGGAGCGTCCGGGCTCCAACAATTCATCCTCTGTCAGCGTGCCGGGGGTAATAACCCGCACCACGGCACGGGCCAAAGGCCCTTTGCTGGCCCCTTTTCCCTTACGTGGCGCCTCTGTCTGTTCAGCCACAGCGACACGGAATCCACGCCGGATTAACCGTGCCAGATAGGCTGAGGCCGCGGCCACAGGCACACCGCACATGGGTATGGGCTCCCCAGCATGGTTACCGCGCGCTGTCAGGGCGATGTCCAGCGCCGCTGCTGCGGCTGTGGCATCGTCAAAAAACAGTTCGTAGAAGTCGCCCATGCGGAAAAACAGCAAGGCTTCTGGATTTTCTGCTTTCAGCGCAAACCATTGCGCCATAGCAGGGGTGGCACCCTCGGGAGAATAACGCGTCATACCGCTTATCATAAGGGCCTGCGTGGCGGGGGCAACCGCCTTCAGGCAGGCTTTTGCACCAAAGCCTGTAAAGCGGCCACAACCCGCGCCACCGGCTCATGCCATGGGGCCATTCCCTCACCGGCCTGCGGCTGGGTGACAACTCTGACGCTTGGGTACCAGAGGCTGCGCGCTTCCCCTGTGGACTGAGGCGTGATAGCCCCCTGCCCCCACCGCCAGTCTCCGCCGAAGCGGTTAAGCAGCCATGTTGGTTTTCCCAGCAGACCAGCAAGATGCGCCATGCCGGTATCAACCGTCACCACAGCATCCAAACCCTGTATGATGCTGGCAGTCTGCACCAAATCGCCCTCTGGTAGTGGCTCCAGAGCAAAGGGTGGGAGCTTTTCCGGGTTTTGTTGCAGTGAGTGAAAAGACACTCCTTCAACCCGTGCTAGAGAGCCAAGGCACACAGGATCCAGAGAGCGCCTGCGGTCAAAACGATAGGTAGGATTACCAGCCCAACACAGCCCTACCCGTATCGGCTGTGTTGAAGCGCGAGCATGATAAGGCAGATCAACCTGCGGTTGCCATGCAAACGGTTCAGCCATGCCCAAAACATGCGGCAGACTTAACAGAGAGCAGGCAGCCGTAGCCCCATACTCCGCTGCTTGTGCCCCATCGGGCAGCACAGTCACCACATCCCCCAAATCGAGGCGTGTCATTAAACCCCGAACGGTGGAGGGCACGGCCAGCACCACCGGAGCGCGTGACGCAGCATGAGTGATGTATCTTGAAAACTGGAGTATGTCCCCCAACCCCTGTTCAGCATACACCAGCACAGGGGGAGTTTGTGCCTGACCGCTCCAGTCTGGCAGGTCTTGGGTGTGCCGGTTGGGCAAGAGTTCTTTGCGCGACTCAAAATACCGCCAGCCGTCCTCAAACCGCCCCTCTCCCAACAAAAGTGGCCCCAGATTAAAACGTGCGCGTGCCCTATCCTGCGCTGACGCACCGGGAAGGGCCATTGCACGGCGGAACAACGCTTCGGCTTCTGCCGTCCGCCCACTCTCCGCCAACGCTGTGCCGTAATTTGTCGCCAGACGGGCATCTTCCGGACACTGGGCGCATGCAGTCTCTAAATGCTCTACCGCCGAGGGCAGGATACCAAGCGCCATTTGCACCAGCCCCAGATTGTTATGTGTTTCTGCTGCGTTAGGCTGTTTGTGCACCGATTGGGTCAAGACCTGCCGTGCCTCCTCAAAAGCACCTTGAGCAAACAAAGCGGCCCCATAGTTTGCAAGAGCTGCGGCGTTCTCCGGCAAAGCAGCAGCCACTTGTGCAAAATGCGGTGCTGCATCGCGTATTTTCCCAGCACGCTCTAGTAACAGCGCGTGCTGATTTTGGACAAAAATATTATTTGGCTCCAGCGCCAAAGCCTTCTGGGAGGCACCAATACTCTCCGCCACCAGCCCATGCCGCGCCAGAAAAGCGGCGAGTGCCAAGTGGCGTTCTGTTTCCAACGGTCGCAGCCGTACTGCGTTTTTCAGCGCCTGTGCTGCATCCTCCACCCGTCCCTGTGCCTCCAGCACATCTGCCATAGCCTGATGCGCTCGCGGGTCACGCGGTGTTTGCATGACGGCCACATTGACAGCCGCCCGCGCTGGTTCCGTATGGCCAAGCATAAGGAGCGCCAGACCCATGGTGATATGAAAATGGGCCTGTGGGCTGAGTGTAAGAGCCTTTGAGGCAAGCTTTAGCGCAGATTCCGCGCTGCCGTTAGCGCGCGCAACACAGGCCAGACCGTGCCACGCTTCGGCATTGTCAGGTGCGGCCCGCACAAGCGCGGTCAGCCACTCGGCTGCCAGTTCCGCATTGCCGTGTGCCAGCAACTCCAGCGCTGCGTTGACCGATGCGTGCTCGGAGTCTGTTGGAACCTGCTGCATCGTCACGTCCTAAGTTTTATGGCCGGGGAGGTCCGTGCATCCAATGGCCAAGCCCTCTACGATATTTATCCCTCTTTAGGGCTCTTTATGCCAGTTCTGCACATTCCGTTGGCTGATATCCTGCATTATGGTGGCGGCATGACCAAAGCCTATCAGACGCTAGAGCGCCACTTCGCCCGCCTTTCCTCGCTGAACGATGCCTTAGGCATTTTGTCTTGGGACAAGGAAGTTATCATGCCGCACGGTGCTGCTGACCGGCGGGCCGATACCTTGGCGACCCTTGCAGGACTGCGCCACGATATTCTGACAGCCCCGGCAATGGCGGACCTTCTGGCCGATGCAGAAGCAGGCACCACCCTGACAGCGTGGCAAAAGGCCAATCTGGCAGAAATGCGCCGTAGCCATGCTCATGCCACGGCCCTTCCGGGAGATCTGGTGGAAGCGCTGACACAGGCCACAACCCGCAGTGAGATGGCATGGCGCGAGGCCCGGGCACAGAGCGATTACGCGGGCTTTTTGCCGCACCTGACTGAGGTGCTCAACCTGACACGCCAGACCGCAACTGCCAAAGGGCAGGCCTTGGGCCTTTCTCCCTATGACGCGCTGCTGGATTCGTTCGACCCCGGTACCCGCCAAAGCGATATCGACCCCATTTTTACCAAACTGGAAGCAGACCTACCCGACCTGATAGGGGCTGTGCTGGAAAAACAGGCCAGTTTGCCGCCCGCACTGCCTCTGCCCGGCCCGTTTTCCGTCCCGCAGCAGGAAGCTCTGGGCCGCAGGCTTATGCAACAACTGGGCTTTGACATGAGCCGGGGCAGACTGGACGTCAGCACGCATCCTTTCTGCGGCGGGGCCACCTATGATGTACGCCTGACAACCCGTTATGTAGAGGATGATTTTATTCCTGCCATGATGGGTGTTTTACATGAAACAGGCCACGCCTTATATGAGCAGGGGCTGCCAGCAGAATGGCTCTCACAGCCCGTAGGCAAAGCTGGCGGCATGACGCTGCATGAAAGCCAGTCCCTTATGGTGGAAATGCAGGTTTGTCGCTCCCGCGCCTTTGTGGACTGGGTAACCCCGCACGTGCGGGAGGCCTTTGGAGCGCCCCAAAACCCCGCATGGCAGGCAGAAAACCTGCATCGCCACCTTATTCATGTCCAGCCCGGCTTTATTCGTGTTGACGCTGATGAGGTCACTTACCCGGCGCATATTCTGGTGCGCTATAAGCTGGAAAAAGCAATGGTGAACGGCGACCTGTCTTTAGCGGACCTGCCGGGTGCTTTTAACGAAGGCATAAAAGCGTTGCTGGGGCTGGACGTACCGGACGATCGGCGCGGTTGCCTGCAGGATATCCATTGGCCGGAGGGGCTGTTTGGCTACTTCCCCTGTTATGCGTTGGGGGCAATGGCTGCTGCACAACTTCGTACCGCTGCCTATGAACAGTCGCCTGATATTGCACCCGCCGTCGCACAGGGTGATTTTTTACCCCTTATGCATTGGCTGCGTACCAACGTGCATAGCCGTGCGAGCAGCGCCTCAATGCCAGAAATTTTACAGACCGCCACAGGTTCACCCCTTAAAGCGGATGCGTACCTCTCCCGTATTCGCAACCGTTATCTGAGCCGCTCGGCGGGCGCTTAAGACGGGCGGATGGGTCTTACCAGCCCGCCATGCGCAGAATGCGTTTGTCTCCTTTTCCAAAGCGGCGGAAACTACAGTCCATGTTTCCGCTGCTCCGCCATAAGGCCCTTTGCCCTATGCTTTTCCGTCCTTCTGTATTTAGCAACCAAGCCGCACTGCGGGTTACTCTTGCAACTGCGGGCATTTGCCTGCTGGCTGGCACCCAGCCAGCCTTTGCGTTGCACATGCCAAAGGTGCCAGAACTTTCTGCGTCTGCCCTAACGCCTGCGATACAATCAGACAAACAGGTATGGGATGCTATCGTTCCCTTACCCGATGGCCGATTTATTTTTGAAGCGCCAGTCTGGGTTGGTAACACCCCTCCCCAACTGTCCGTGCGGGCACAGGACGGCACGTTTAGCCCTTACCCGTCAGAAAGCTGGAACGCGCTTAATGGTGATGCAAGCCAGCGCATTGTTTCCGCTGCCGGTATGTTCCTGCGGGAAGATGGCGCATTGTGGGTGCTGGATAGTGGCGTGCCCGATCATAAGGCCTCAGCAATAGCCCCCGCCAAACTGATACAGATTGATACCAAAGAGAATAAAGTTGTACGCACAGTTCTTATAGACAGTGCGGCGCTCCACAAAGAGAGCATTCTGTCCGGCGTGGCCGTACATGACAATACGGCCTATGTGGCAGATTCCGGTGTGGCGGGCATTCTGGTTATTGACCTGAAAAACGGCACCACACGCCGCTTCCTTGATCGACACCCATCGCTCATGGCAACCCGCCCCATTGTCACGCCATCTGGCCCGGTCAAAACCGCTGAAGGGCACTTGCTGGCCATTGATGCAAGCATGATTGCCGTGAGCCCCGATGGCAAATGGATTGTGGTGCAACCACCCGGTGGTTATCTGTCACGCGTTGAAACCAGCATTTTCACAGATCCTGACGTCACGGCCGCAGCCTTTGAAGAAAGTGTAACCCAATGGTTCAAAACGCCTTCTCTGGGTGGCATGACCATTGCGCCGGACGGCACGCTTTACTGGTCCGATATTACAACGGGCAGTATTCTTAGTTACACGGTCGGGCGCGTTCCCCGCCGCCTGATTACCGACCCACGCCTGCAATGGCCTGCCACGCCGGGGCTGGATAACGCCGGGCATCTATATGTTCCAGCAGCCCAGCTTGACCATACGGCAGCGTTTACGCACGCAGCACCTACAGTGTCCTGGCCGGTTACGGTGTATAAACTGACACTGCCTGCGGCACCGCTCGCCCCCTAGGGTGCGGCTATTTTCCCTCTCTCACAGTAGTTTTCACGAGCGGCGTGGACTGGTCTTGGCCATCTGGCCATAAACGGTGCACAAGCCTACTTCGCGCCACTCTCTATTCAGGGTATAACCCGCACATGCGCTATATCTCGACCCGGGGGAAGGCTCCCGCTCTCTCGTTTTCCGATGTCCTGCTGACTGGTCTGGCCGAAGATGGCGGCCTGTACCTGCCGGAAACATGGCCCTCTTTTTCCAAAGATGAGTGGAAAGCCCTGCGTGGCCTCCCTTACCCGGAACTCGCGGCCCGCGTGCTCGCGCCTTTTGTGGGCAGTGATATTGAGGGCGCTACCCTGCGCCGCCTGTGCGCACAGGCCTATACAGGCTTTGACCACCCTGCCATCGTCCCGCTAACGCAGGTTGAAGATGGCCTGTTTGTGCAGGAACTGTTCCACGGCCCCACATTGGCCTTCAAAGACATGGCCATGCAGGTGCTTGGTCAGTTGTTTGAGCATGTTCTGGCTGAGCGCAACAGCCACGTTACCATTGTTGGCGCGACATCTGGAGACACCGGGTCCGCCGCTATTGAAGCCTGCCGTGGCCGTGACCGCCTGTCGGTTGTTATTCTGCACCCCAAAGGCCGCACCTCTGAAGTGCAGCGCCGGCAGATGACCACAGTGCTGGAACCCAACGTCACCAACTTGGCTGTTGAAGGCACGTTTGATGACTGTCAGGATCTAGTGAAAGCTTGCTTTGCTGACATGCCGTTCCGTACGGATATGCACCTGTCCGCCGTCAACTCCATCAACTGGGCGCGTATTGCCGCCCAGATCCCCTACTATGTGTATGCTGCCCTGAATTTCGGCGCGCCAGACCGCGAGGTTTCTTTTGCCGTTCCAACCGGCAATTTCGGGAATATTCTGGCGGCATGGGCCGCCCGCAAGATGGGGCTGCCCATCCGCCGCCTATGCGTTGGCTCCAACCGCAATGACATTCTGACCCGCTTCCTGAATGCTAATGACATGACCATGAAAGAGGTTATCCCCAGCCTCTCTCCGTCCATGGATATTCAGGTCTCATCAAACTTCGAGCGGCTGCTGTTTGAGTTGCTCGACCGCGATGCAGAAGCCTGTGCCCGTATCATGACCGGTTTCCGCAGTACCGGCCACATGGATGTGCCTGCACATACATGGGAAAAGGCACGTACTGTCTTTTCTGGTCTGGCCCTTGACGATGGTGAGACGGAAGCCGAAATCAAAGCACTGCACCAGAACTCCAATTATCTGGCAGACCCGCACAGCGCTATCGGCATTGCCGCAGGACGAAAGTTCCGTGAGGCAGGTGTGCCCATGGTTGCCATGGCAACCGCACACCCGGCCAAGTTCCCGGATGCCATGGTGGCGGCAACAGGTATTCATCCTGCGCTGCCCGTGCATTTGGAAGACCTGTTCTCTCGTGAGGAACGATACCGCACCGTGCCCGCCACGCCAGATGCCATAAAAGACGCGGTACGCGCCGCAGTCTTATCAAACACACACTAAGCTTTATTTTTCTTTTTTCAGGCCGCCCTGTGCGGCCTTTTCTTTCAGGACAAGAATGACGACCGACCCCATCAATCTGACCCGCCTTCCCTCCGGCCTGACCGTTGTAACCGAGCGTATGGAGCGTGTTGAAACCGTCTCCTTCGGGGCCTATGTGGCCACAGGCACACGAGACGAGACTGCTGAAGAAAACGGTGTGTCCCATTTTCTGGAACATATGGCCTTCAAAGGCACAGAAAGCCGTTCAGCCCTTCAGATTGCTGAGGAAATCGAAAATGTAGGCGGTCACATCAACGCCTATACCGCGCGTGAACAGACTGCTTTTTACGTCAAACTCCTCAAGGAAAATCTGGATCTGGGCGTTGATATCATTGGTGATATCCTCACCCACTCCACTTTTGACCCTGCTGAAATCGAGCGCGAGCGCGGTGTCATTCTTCAGGAAATCGGGCAGGCCAATGATACACCTGACGATGTGGTGTTTGACCATTTTCAGGCTGCCGCCTTCCCAAACCAGCCTATGGGCCGCCCCACACTAGGCACGGAAGCGCTGATTGAAACCATGAGCCGCGACACGCTCATGCGTTACATGCGCACCCATTACACCACCAGCAACATGGTTGTGGCCGCTGCAGGCAACCTGCACCATGATGATGTGGTGCAGCGCGTGCAGCAACATTTTGCTGACCTGCCCACCACACCCCAAATCCCCACGCCACCTGCCCTCTATGCAGGTAGTGAATTCCGTCAGGAAAAAGATTTGGATCAGGCCCATGTGGTTATGGGATTTCCGTCCGTAGGGTTTAACGACCCAGACTATTATGCTGCTCTGCTGCTTTCCATGCTGCTGGGTGGGGGCATGTCTTCCCGGCTGTTTCAGGAAATCCGGGAAAAGCGCGGGTTGGTCTATTCCGTCTATTCCTTTAACGCGCCTTTCATGGATGGTGGACTGTTTGGCATTTACGCAGGCACAGGTGAAAAACAATGTGCTGAACTGGTGCCTGTAACACTGGAAGAACTGCGCAAGGTTCAGCTGTCCGTTGGGCAGGAGGAATTGAACCGTGCCCATGCACAGCTCAAGGCCTCGCTTTTGATGTCACTGGAGAGCACGGGAAGCCGGTGTGAACAGATTGCCCGCCAGCTTCAGCTTTTTGGCCGCATTGTGCCGGTTGCTGAAACAGTTGCGCGTGTAGAAGCTGTTACGCAGGCTGATATTTGCCGTGTTGCAGCGCGCATTTTCCGGCAGCAGCCAACACTGGCAGCCCTTGGCCCCATCAGCCATGTGCCATCCCTGAGCGATATTACGGAGAAACTTGTCGCATGAGTGAAAACACGCTCGATAAAATCTCTGACCTTCTGCGCCGCGCCCGCTCTGCTGGCGCGGATGCGGCTGATGCCGTTTTTGTTTCCAGTACAGCCATTGGTGCTGGTGTACGAAATGGTGTGACGGAAGAGCTTGAACGATCTGAGACAACAGACCTCGGCTTGCGTGTATTTTCCGGCAAGAAATCCGCTATCGTGTCCACCACAACTCTGGACCCGGCACGATTTGATGGGCTTGTTGAGCAGGCACTGGCCATGGCGCAGGTTCTGCCAGATGACCTGTTTGCAGGCTTGGCTGAGCATAGCCTGACCGGCACCCACACCACCAACACGCTTGATCTGGCAGACACGGCCGAGCCAGATGCCAACGCTCTGTTGGCTCGTGCGACTGAGGGCGAACAAGCTGCTCTGGCCATCAAAGGTGTGACCAATAGCGCGGGCAGCAGTGCCTCCTTTGGTCGGACGGAAGTAATTCTTGCTACATCGCAGGGATTTATGGGGTCTTATGCGCGTACCAGCCACTCAACTTCTGTCTGCGTGCTGGCGGGTCAGGGCGAGACCATGCAGCGCGACTACGACTACAGCAGCGCCGTCTATCTCTCTGACCTAACAAACCCGACCACTCTGGGCAAACAGGCAGGCGAAAATGCCGTAGCCCGTTTAAACCCCACACGCCCGCGTACAGGCCGGTATCCCGTGGTGTTTCACCCGCGCATTGCCAACAGCTTTCTGCGGCACTTTGTTGGGGCCGTTAATGGTTCTGCCATTGCACGGGGCACGTCTTTCTTAAAAGACAAAATGGGCCAGAAGATTTTTGCTGATGGCATTACCGTTACGGATGACCCCACCCGCCCCCGCGGCCTGCGCTCCCGCCCGTTTGATGGAGAGGGTACATTAGCGGCCCCCCTCACGCTGGTCGAGAATGGGATTTTGAAAAGCTGGGTGCTTGATACCCGCAGCGCCCGCCAACTTGGGCTAACCAGCAACGGCCGTGCAGCCCGTGGCGCATCCAGCCCTCCCGGCCCATCTGCCACCAACCTGGCTTTTGCTGCGGGCCATCTCAGCCCATCTGAAGTGATGGCGGACATCAAGGAAGGACTGTTCATTACAGAAATGATGGGTTCCTCCATTAACGGCCTGACAGGAGATTACAGCCGGGGTGCTTCTGGCTTCATGATCCGTGATGGCCAGGTTGCCGAAGCCGTAGCCGAGTTCACGCTGGCCGGGAACTTGCTTGATATTTTTGCGTCTTTGGTAGTAGCCAACGATTTAGTGTTCCGTTTTGGCACTGACGCCCCCACATTAAGGTCAGATGCCCTAAGTGTTGCTGGGGCCTAACTTTGTGGAGACACCCGCTACCGTGAAAAAGCGCTACCTTTCTTCTGCTCTCACAGCCTTGCTGACCGTGAGCCTGCTGGGAGCACCTTTGGCCTATCAGGCTGATGCCCGCCCCGGCCAAGGCAGCTCTATGGGCAGCCGTGGCAGCCGGACATGGAGCGCGCCCCCTGCTACTCGTACAACCCCTTATAGCGCGGCTCCTATGGACCGCTCCATTACGCCCCGCACAGCTCCTATGCCTAATAGTGGGTTTGGTGCACAGGCCCCTTATCGGCAAGGTATGGGTATGCCGAGCATGCGGCCCCGGCATCCATTCCTGACCGGCTTGGCTGGTGGGTTGCTGGGCGCTGGCCTCTTTGGCCTTCTGAGCGGGCATGGTTTCTTTGGGGGTATCGGTAGCTTTTTCAGCCTGATTGGTCTGATGCTCCAGATTATTCTGGTTGTGTGGGTTGTGATGTGGCTGGTCCGTCGCTTTTCTAAAAACCAGAATACGGGTGGCGCAGGGGCTAACGGCTTTAACCTGTCACAGGGTTCTACAGGGTCTTTCGCCCCATCAGCCGGGGCTGCTGCTCAATCGAGCGCATTGCCCATCGTAGCCAGTGACTACCAAGCCTTTCAGCAAACCCTGCTTGATATTCAGAACGCTTGGAACCAGCAGAATATTACGGCAATGCAGCAGATGGCAACGCCGGAAATGGTATCCTACTTCAACCAGCAGCTCTCTGCTCTGGCTGCACAAGGGGCACGCAATGTCGTGTCTGACGTGCACTTCATTCAGGGAGATCTGGCAGAGGCATGGCGCGAGAATGGCATGGATTATGCCACTGTTGCCATGCGCTACAGCCTGATTGACCTGACCACAAACGCGACAGGTCAAGTTATTGAAGGTAGCTCCACCGACCCTGTGACGGTTACCGAGTTGTGGACCTTCACGCGTCCATCCCGTGGTGGCCGCTGGCTGTTGTCTGCCATTCAGCAGGCTTCCGGTTCTTAACACCTGACAGCTCGCATCTCTTGCTTTTTGAAAACTCCCGGCCTTTAGTGGTCGGGAGTTTTTTATGATCCGACACAGGCTGTTTCCATGCTCTACCTTGAAATTGCAGCACTCGTTCTTGCCAGTTCAGCCTCAGCTTTTGGCGTGTTTATGCATTATTGGGGCAAGCGGCAGATGGCTGACCTGAAAGCGGAGGTCGTTAAGCTTCAGGCGCACGGTGTGCCGATTGATCTGGATAACGTACTGGCGGCATCCGGTAAAAAGTCTGGTCCTGCATCACGGGCCTAATTTGGAACCACAGCACTGATCCCAAGCATAAAAAAAGCCCTGCATAAAAAGCAGGGCTTTTTACGTTTGGCTGTCTGAGTGTTAGATCATAAATGGCCTAACGTGAGCCCATACATGATCCCGGCCAAAAGCAGCATGAAAGCGAACATAACTGCCAGGCGGCCTTTCTGCCGTTTCTGTTTTTCCGCATTTTCCTGCTGTGTGAGAAGAGTGCTCATTCATTAGCTCCCCAGAAAACTTTGCAATGCATGATCTGCCAGAAGCCCGCAGAACAGCAAAAACAGATACGCCAGAGAAAACCGAAACGATATTCTTGCCGCTTTATCACCTTTAAGGCTGACACCGTTTGCGTCCTGCGGCTCACGCAGGACCGCAACCGCGCAGGCAATAAACCCAAGCCCCAGAATGAGCGCTGTTGCTGTATAGAGCCAGCCACACAAATGCATAACGGAAGGCACCAGAGACACAGCCAGCAAGACGAACGTATAGGCGAGAATTTGCCACCGTGTGTGCCGTGCCCCTTTGACAACTGGCAACATGGGAATACCGGCGCGCCCATAATCCTTACAGGCGTAAAGAGACAGGGACCAGAAGTGCGGTGGGGTCCAGAAAAAGACAATACCGAACATAACAAGCGGCAGAACGGCCATATGCCCGGTTGCCGCGGCCCAGCCTATCATGGGCGGAAAGGCCCCTGCCGCACCACCAATCACAATATTCTGCGGTGTCGAGCGCTTGAGCCACATCGTGTAAATGACAGCATAGAAAAAAATGGAAAACGCCAAAATACCCGCGGCAAGCGCGTTCGTTGCCATCCACATGAGGCAAACAGACAAGCAGGACAGGCCAACACCATAAGCAAGCGCCTCTTGCTCTGGAATACGACCGCCGGGAATAGGCCGTGTAATCGTACGCTGCATGACGGCATCAATATCGCGGTCATACCACATATTGATTGCACCCGCGGCACCGGAGGCAAGACAGATACAAATGATAGCAACGACAGATTCAAAAAGCGAAATATGACCAGGAGCAACAACCATGCCAGCAGCCCCTGTAAAAACAACAAGGGAAATAACTCTGGGCTTGAGAAGCTGAATCCAGTCCTTTGCCGTTGTACCAACCCGGTCCGCCTTGAAGCGCATACGTGTTGAAGTTCCAGTGGAACTGGCTACCGTGTCACTCATGAGCGTACCATCCCAGCGTTATTCTGCAGTACGGCATGCTTCTTGCTCCGTTTCTGCGGCATAGGGCTGTCTTTTAAGAAACTCAGCCCCATTGTCAGGAGAAAGCACAAGCCAGAGAGCACAAACAACGCCCCACTCACAACCTGAGTGGTAGCAGACAGGCCGGGAAGAGCCAGAACCGTGGCGACACACATCATGCCAAACTGCACGGTGGCGAGTGTGGAGGAGTACCAGCGGCCGCAAAGTTCTCCGCGCCAGAAATAAACCCCGCAGAACACAGCGTACAGCATGCCGAATTGAAGTGCGGAATGAAGCCCGCCGCCCTGCGTAAATTGGCTGACCCAGCCTGTGGAAACGACCAGAAGAAAGCCCAGCCCCCACAGAACCGGTACGCGGACAGATAAATAGGTCCGCCATGTCCCAATCATCCAGACAAGCGCCAGAAGAACAGATGCCAGTGTTGCGGCACCCAGCACCCAAGACTCCGCGACTAAGGGCGACAGACCGACAATGTCACCCTCAGAACCCTGTGCAAAAGCGGCTTTGACCCACAATACCGTGCAGACGGCTGCTGCGCCTGTCATGAGGCCGACAACCCACCGCATGGGGAAACGTACAGTGGTGGCAACTGTCTCAAACACAATACCAAACCCGATCAGCAACGTGACCAAAGTAACGGGCTTAGCAAAAAGTTCCACCAAAGCGGCACTAAAGGGCACACCAGCACTTTGCTGATGTGTAGCCAAAGCGGCCAGTACAGGGACAGTCAGTAAAAGAACAGCAGAAGACAGCATTTCCCCCCACACGAAGGGAGAGAAAGCAGTCCGCTCTGCACCATCTGCACGACTGTCAAATAATGTTGCCAGCACTATCATGGCCGCGAGCAGTGCACCGGCGCACCACAAGAAAAGTGCTGCGTACTGGTGCGCTGGCGCACCAACCATAAGCCCGCCAGCCACCGCCAGACAGCCGAGCGCCACAGCGTTGAGACGAGGCATAACCATAGCACCGCGCCCAAGAGCGGCAGGAAGCCAGAGTGTTCCGAAACCACCAATAAAGGCGGGAAAAACAACAAACAGAAGCATGAGTGATGCGTGATTCTGTTCCAGCGCCACCCAGAAACCTGTTGCAGGAACCAAGCCTGCACTCTGTAGCGCTGAACTACCGCCGCCAAGCAGGGCTGCAATGACTGCCAACACCAGATAACCCATCCCTACCCCGTTTATGGATAAAGTGCGCTGTTCCATAGTGTCTTGCCTTTTATTCTGGCTTTGGTCCGCTTGAGCAGAGGCCATGCTGTGCACCCCACATACTTCCAGTTTCGTGCACGGCGTCCACCTGCACCTTAAGATGCCATCCCTATAACGGATTTTTTATCAGGAAACGAGCGTTTCAGCCGCGCACGCCGGTCGCCCCTGCTGTGTGCAGACAGGGCGACAGAACGTGGAGCGGGTTAAATATTGTCTAGTGTCACCAGTGTAAACAACCCAGCCGGAGGCACTGGCTGGATACGTGCCCGTACCAGATCATCCGGTGGTAGCAGGGATTCCATGGCAAAGTCAGGATGCCAGCCTAGTGAGCGTGATGCCCGCGCCATACCGCGCTCAACTGCACCGCGCACGCCATTGGGGGCCAGAAAATGGTTTACAAACAGGATATGACCGCCCGGCTTAACAACGCGTTTAAGCTCACGAAGCAACTTACGCGGATGCGGCACAACAGACGCCACAAACATGGCCACAGCGATGTCGAAAGACGCATCATCAAAGCAGGTTTCTTCGGCGTCCATTTCCAGCAGGGCATCAACGTTACCCAACTTTTCACGCTGCACGCGCTCCCGTGCACGGGCCAGCATGTCACCCGACAGATCAATACCCGTGATCTGTTTATCTTTGGTATAGAACGGAAGGGCCAACCCTGTTCCCACGCCCACTTCCAGCACTTTCGTACCAGAAAGACGGTTTACAGCCTCAACCGCTCTACGGCGGCCAAAGCCGGAAACACTGCCGAACACGGTGTCATACACACCTGCCCACCTGCGATAAGCAGCCTTTACGGCTTCAGCATCCAAGGCAGACCGAGAAGGTGCCGGATCTTCACCCTGACCGCCGGGTGCGCATTTGTGCAAAACTTCACTCATGCTCTCTCTCTGCCCGCTGGCGCTGATTTCTTCAAGAGCCACTACGCTTCTTCCTTTACTTTAAATAAAACGCGCCACAAAAGCGCCCTTGTCTCAGGCCCCATAATGCCCTTACCTTCACCCGCAACGTCGTTATTCTACAAGTAGGGAAACATGCTGCAATTCTTCCTTATCCTGTTTTCCCTTATCATCTGGGTTTCCATTTTTACCTACTTCTGGCGCGCTGAACTCTTTCGCTGGCTAGATAACCGTTTTGGAAAAGACACAGCATTGAAATATCCCGATGATGAAGACGAAGGCACGACGGATCACGCTGCAGAACTTTTTGCGCCCCCCAAAAAGCCGAAAGAAGATGCTGCAAAGCAAGATGATACTGCGGCGCGCAAAAACAGCACACCACAGTAAGTCTTTTCAGCCTCTCAGTTTAGTTTCAATGCAATCCCATATTGTGGCTGCTGCATTGACGCCATCAAACCGTTCCAGTTCCTGCAAACCTGTGGGAGATGTCACATTAATCTCGGTCAGATAATCCCCGATCACGTCAATTCCCACAAAAATCAGACCATGTTCTTTCAGGAATGGCCCAATTGCTGCGCAGATTTCCTCGTCCCTTGGGGTAAGGGCAACTTTATGGGCCACCCCACCGACATGCATGTTGGACCGATGATCGCCCTCTGAAGGAACACGGTTGATGGCCCCAACGGGTTCCCCGTCCACAAGAATAATACGCTTATCACCTGCCTTCACGGCTGGCTCGTAACGCTGAATCATCAAAGGTTCACGGGAGCGGGCAAAATGCATTTCAAGGAGGGCGTTAAGGTTCTGGTCATCTTCCTTGATCCGAAAAATGCCACTACCGCCATTCCCGAAAAGCGGCTTCACAATAATATCACGCCATTTAGCACGAAAAGCGCGGATCTGCTCAGCGTCCCACGTCACCAATGTTGGTGGCATCAAGTGTGGAAAATGCGTTACCAGCAGCTTTTCGGGCGAATCCCGTACCCAACGCGGGTCGTTCACGACCAGAGCCTTGTCTGGCCCTATGCCGTGCACATGGTCCAGCACATGCGTGGCAGTGATATAAGCCATGTCAAACGGCGGATCCTGACGCATCAGGACGACATCCATATCCCGGAGAGAGCGCCGGGATCCCTCACCAAATGTAGCGTGGTCACCTTTTTTGCGCTGTACCGTCACAGGGCGTAACCACGCTGTAACCTGTGTTGCAGACGCCTTACCGGGTGTGACAACCCCTTCCCCGAGTGCCAGAGAAGGCACTTCATAGACAAAAAGAGAGTGCCCGCGTGCCTGTGCTTCCAGCATCAGGGCAAAAGTTGAATCCCCGTCAATATTAATATGTTCCAGCGGATCCATCTGGACGGCCACGTTGAGTGTCACTGCCATGCCCTGTGCTTTCCCTTAGTATCGCATAAGTAAGAGGTACCGTATCTCTCTTCCGCGCTGCTGTCCAAACCCGAGCAGTATGCCTTGTACACTTTCAACTATGGCGAGGAAGAAGGACAGCATCTTGCCCCTGCCCTGACGCAGTACACTGCAACCGCACTTTATAAACGGAATAAGTATCAGCCACGACGCCCCGGCGGGCACGCGCCACATCTGGTAGATGCTCCAAAACAGTGAACATGGCGGGATCTGGCTCGTCATGCCGCCGGTGACTCCTGATCAGATACCCTTCTGTGCAGGCAGAAGGCTGAAGCGCGAACAGCGCCCAACGCGGCTCAACGGCTACAACAGGACGGGAGGTCGGAGCATAAAATGCAAGTTCTGCTGCCAGCCCATATTCATCGGCAATCAGCGGCTGATGTTCTGGTAGCTGCACATCAAGCATTGGGGCCAGTTCTGCCCAGCCCCCCATCTGCCGTAAGGTCATGTCAAAATGCGGAGACAGCTTTAAAGGTGCTGCAAGTGCTTGCCCTATAACCAGAACCACCAACACCACACCAAAGCCGCTAACAGCTTTCCACCAACGCCATGCAGGCAGTGTCGCGGCCATGCACAGGATAGGATAGAGAACGACAGGCCAATTTGCCTGCACCCGCGCCCCAAAAGCATGCTGAATAAAAACCGCCGCAGACACGGCAATCATGCAGGTATAGACCCGAGAAATGGCGTCTTTCTGCCGAAACAGCACCACAGCACCCATAACAAAGAACAGAAAAATGCCCGGTGTTGCCAAGCCTATCTGCCCTCCGAGCAACTCTCCAAAATAAGTAACTATCTTATTGGGGTGCCAGTCCCCTGCACGCCCCCCCTGCTTTAAAAAGCTGGCCCAACCATGATGAGCGTTCCACCAGACGACAGGCGCCAGACAAAGGGTGGCACACAATCCTCCTAGCCACGGCCAGATCGTTTTCAGCCACATCCGGCCAGAAGCAAAAATCAACAGCCACAAACAGAGCCCGGCAACAGGCAATATGGCAGTGTATTTACTGGAAAAACCCAAACCTGCACTGCCACCAACTATGAGCCACCACCACCCTTGCCGTGATTGTAGCAAGCCAGTCAGACTCCATAAAAAGAGCGCCATAAAAAAAAGAAGGGGTGTGTCTGGGGTTATCAGGATTGTCCCCACCCCCAGAGCAAGGGTGCCATTTAAAAGGACAGCAGCCTGAATACCGGCCTTTGTCGCCTGTGAAGCACCCAGCCCGCGGGACAGCCCCCATCTCCGTGTTGCCAGAGCCAGAAAAAGACTACCCAAGGCCGCACTAACAGGACCAAGAAGCCTTACGCCACAGGCAGTGTCACCGGCCAAAGCCATGCCCAGCCTTATAAACACCGCAACCATGGGAGGGTGATCAAGATACCCTGCCGCAGGTGCGAGAGCCCACACCCGATAATAGGCTTCGTCAGGTGTTAACGGGAGCCATGCAGTGGCAGCTATACGCAGCACTGTCAGTACAGCCAGCGCACATAACCAGCCCCAATATGGCACTTTACTCACTGACCAAAAATCCGGGTACAAGATAACTTTAGAATCGCGCAACCGCTGCCCTGAGCATCAAGTGCTTTTTCTGTTAAATCTCGTCGTGACCCAACCGGAAATGACTGGGCAGTAGCGGAGGGGCGCAGCAGACTCACTTTGAGCGTGTCTCACTATCCACAGGCAAAGGCACACCACTGCGCTCCAGGCTGGTCCGAATGGTCTGTAGTGTTTGAACCCGGATAACGTGCGGGGCTTCCGTAAGGTGGCGGGTCAGAAGATTTTCATGCGCTGCATCTTTCGCGATCAAACGCACCAGAAAGTCTCCACCACCGCGAATCATGTGGCATTCCCGCACTTCCGGCCATTCAGCAAGATGATGTTCAAACGCGGAAAGCACCGCCTCTTTTTGGCTATCCAACCCGATCAGCGCGAAAAACGTGATCGGCCACCCCAGCGTGGAGGCATCGGGGCGGGCATGATAGCCGTGAATAACCCCCAACTCTTCCAACCGCCTAACACGACGGAGACACGGAGGGGCAGAAATACCAACCCGGCGCGCCAATTCAACATTGGTCATACGCCCATCTTCTTGCAGTTCTGCTACAATTCGTAGGTCAACAGCGTCCAGTTCCGTCACCTTGTTTGTTCCATTATGCGCCGCAGCCTTGTTTTAACAAATTATGTGCCCTGTATATGCCATGCACAGCCTGTGCCCGCAAACGCTACACTCTTGCTCTATCGGGGCGCACCCGCCATATCGCCTATAAGTCATCAGTGTCCGCGCTCCCACCAACATGAGCGGCTCCACGTCAAGAAAGGCTAGCTATATATGACCGAAACCATCACGACAGACCTGCTTGTTATAGGTGCGGGTCCTGCGGGCTACACGGCTGCCATTTACGCTGCCCGTGCGAATCTCAAACCCGTGCTGGTTGCAGGGCTTCAGCCTGGCGGGCAGTTGATGATTACAACCGACGTTGAAAACTACCCCGGCTTTGCTGAAGCTGTGCAAGGCCCGTGGTTGATGGAACAGATGGCCGCGCAAGCTGCTCATGTTGGCACCAGAATTGAGCACGACATCATCACTTCTGTTGATTTTCAGTCTGGCGCACCTTTCCGCCTGGTGGGAGATTCCGGCACACAGTATGTCGCGCGCTCAGTCATTATTGCGACTGGTGCTCAGGCTAAGTGGCTTGGCCTGCCAAGCGAGCAGAAACTGCAAGGCGCTGGTGTGTCCGCCTGCGCCACCTGTGACGGATTTTTCTACCGAGGGAAAAATGTTGTCGTTGTCGGTGGTGGCAATACTGCTGTGGAAGAAGCCCTTTACCTGACCCACCATGCAGCACACGTAACCCTGATCCACCGCAGAGACAGCTTACGGGCTGAAAAAATTCTTCAGGATCGTTTCTTCAATCATCCCAAAACATCTATTCTTTGGAACACTGCTGTTGACGAAATTCTAGCCGAAGGTGAGCCCGCTGTGGTATCTGCCATCCGGCTGCGTAACACGCAGGATGGCACCCTCACCACTCTGCCGACAGATGGCGTGTTTGTTGCAATTGGCCACGCTCCCAACACGGCTATTTTCAAAAATCAGCTCACGCTGGATGCTGACAATTATATTGTGACCAAACCCGGTTCCACCCATACGTCCGTACCCGGAGTTTTTGCGGCAGGTGATGTGCAAGACAAGATCTATCGTCAGGCAGTAACGGCTGCTGGGAGCGGATGCATGGCTGCACTCGATGCAGAACGCTATCTGGCGGAGTGAGCTTCTCCGTAACGCGTAGTCCCTTGACCCGGAGTTACAATTACTGCACGTAATGATTTCAGAGTTACATAGTGATACTCTGACAACACTTCATTCAATCATTGCAGGAGGCGTGCGTGGACTGGGACAAACTCCGGGTTTTCCATGCTGTAGCCGAAGCGGGTTCCTTTACCCACGCTGGGGACGTTCTCAATCTTAGCCAATCTGCGGTTTCCCGCCAGATTTCAGCTCTTGAGGACGTTCTGCAGGTTCCTCTTTTTCATCGCCATGCCCGTGGGCTTATTCTCACAGAACAGGGCGAGAC
Source organism: Acetobacter sp. (assembly GCF_052102375.1). GTDB lineage: Bacteria > Pseudomonadota > Alphaproteobacteria > Acetobacterales > Acetobacteraceae > Acetobacter. The sequence continues at coordinate 19,237 of NZ_JBQDXI010000009.1, read as the reverse complement.
GTTGCATAAGACGGTGCGTGAGGTCTTTTCAAAACTTGAAATGACACAAACGCTTTTAACCGAAAGCAAGGAAAAGGCCGCAGGACGGCTACGGGTTACAACCACAACAGGTTTTGGCAATTGCTGGCTTATGCCCAGACTGCATAAGTTTATGTCAGCGAACCCTGACATCGATATCTGCCTCATTCTCGAAGATAACGATCTTGATCTGGGAATGCGGGAAGCGGATGTTGCTGTGCGTATGCACGCTCCGCGGCAGCCAGACCTTATCCAGCGGCATCTGGCGGACTTCCACCTGCCAATTTTTGCAGCGCCGCTTTATATTGAAAAATACGGCACACCTAAGACGCTGGAAGATCTTTCCACGCATCAGCTCGTGCTGTTTGGGGAGCATCACCCACCGGTTGCTCACATCAACTGGCTGGCCGACGCTACACGCGCAAGCGGTGTAAAACAGGCTGCACGGCTGGAAGTAAACAGCATGGCTGCCATGGCATATGCTATTTCTTCAGGTCTTGGCATCGGTTCTATCCCAACTTACGCCGCCAAGGAATTTCCTGATCTGGTGCAAGTTCTGCCGGAAATTACAACTCCGACAGTAGATGCCTACTTTGTTTACCCGGAAGAACTACGCAGCTCAAAGCGCGTAGCTGTATTCCGTGACTTCCTGATGAGCGAACTGGGCATACGGTAATACAAACTACCAGACTCGGTTACTCTTACAAAAAAGCTCCCCATATCGGGGAGCTTTTTTGGTATTAAGTGCGTTTTATTTATCAATTTCTATTATAACTGTCTTCTAATCTTATAATATCGTCTTCTCCCAAATAAGCTCCAGATTGCACCTCTATTAGGGTCAGTGGAATTTTTCCCGGATTTTCCAAACGGTGTTTACATCCTTGGGGCAGATAGACACTCTCATTTTCTCGCACCAGTATTTCGTCTTCACCTCGCGTTACAAGAGCAACACCATCTACCACAACCCAATGTTCTGAGCGATGAAAATGCTTTTGCAGAGAAAGCTTCCCTCCTGGGTTAACGACAATACGCTTTACTTGAAAACGTTCACTGCAAATCAATGCTTCGTAAAAACCCCAAGGCCGATGACATTTACGATGCGATGAGGCCTCTACACGTTCGTCCCCCTTTAGACGCTCAACAATTTTTTTTACGTTTTGCGCCTGACTTTTATGGGTTACCAAAACAGCGTCCAAAGTCACTACCACGATAACGTCTTCCAGCCCGGATACAGCGGTTAAAGTCCCTTCGGACCGCACGTAGCATCCTTGCACATCCTCAACCATAACGTCCCCAACCAGAACATTGTTACGGTCATCCTTTGAGCTTATCTCCCACAGCGCATCCCAGCTTCCAACATCTGACCAACCAAGATTGGCCGGGATAACAGCTGACAATGTCGTTTTTTCTGCAATAGCATAGTCGATAGAGATATCTGGAGCCTGCTCAAAAGCCTCCCGCTGCAAGCGTATAAAATCCAGATCGTCCTTTCTTTGCTCAAATGCTTTCTGAACAGAGGCAATTACTGTGGGAGCGTGACGCTGCATCTCCGCCAGCAACACGTCCGCCCGGAACACAAACATCCCTGAATTCCAGAAATAATTTCCTTCTTTCAAGAAAAACTCAGCTGTTTTTTCATCAGGCTTTTCATGGAAGGACCGAATAACATAAGCCCCCTCGACATCAGAAAGAGGCTGCCCCTGCTCTATGTATCCATATCCCGTGTGGGCCTGCGTTGGTGTCATGCCAAATGTTACAATTCGCCCCAATTCTGCTGCTTTAATGGCTTTTCCCATTACCTGCATCAAAACCTGCTGCTCCGTAATCTCAGCATCCGCAGGCATCATCCATAAAATGGCCTGTGGATTTGTTTGCGTTGCCAGTAATGCTGCTGCGGTAATAGCGGGCGCTGAGTTACGACCAACAGGCTCCAGAACAATTTGAGCTTTGTCAGCAAGAACTTCTCTAACCTGCTCAGCTATAAGAAACCGATGCTCTTCATTACAAACAATAATAGGAGCGGCATATCGCTGCGCACGTAGCAACGTCTCTTGCAACATGCTGCGATGGCTGATTAGAGGCCACAATTGCTTAGGGAAACTGGCGCGGGACATAGGCCATAATCTACTTCCCGTGCCGCCAGACAAGACGACGGGGATGATAGGGGGGCGTGAGGAGTGGCTTTCTCTCATACTAAAAGCTTTCTAATTTTTTCAAAAGTCATCTTGTAGAATGTTTGCTCTCTTATGCCATCTTTATGGGCTCTCGTCGCGTGTGCAATTTCTACAAGAAAGAAGCTTATACTAGCAGAACAAGCGATCATCCCGCTCACGAAACCATAAGCAGAACGACTAGGCTCGCGCTGTTTTCTGAAAAATGGAAAAGAAAACATTACGAGAGTTTTATTTTTTTACTTGCTCAGCTCATCTTATCCGTAAAAAAAGACCACTGGGGTAGATAAAAATGTAAGTTGTTCAGTCAAAATTGAACATTCTCTATTCACAAGAAAGAATAGAACATATATGAACGAAACATTCAGAAAACAAAATATAATGGATGCACCATGACTGAGAACCAGAGCTACCCCATCATTCTTGATTTGGTTGCCGAGATTGTTTCCGCACACGTTTCTAACAACCAGACGGATCCGGCAACAATTCCTGCGTTGATTAAGGATGTTTACCAGGCCCTTAAAACAGCGGATCAGCCACAGAGCGAACCGGAAAAGCTTCAGCCTGCTGTTCCCGTAAAGCGTTCGGTTTTTCCTGACTACATTGTCTGCCTTGAAGACGGCAAAAAGCTGAAAATGCTCAAACGCCACCTGCAAAGCGCATATGGTATGACCCCAGAACAGTACCGTGAACGCTGGAGCCTGCCGACCGACTACCCGATGGTTGCACCGAACTACGCTGAACGCCGCTCCACACTTGCACGTGAAATTGGCCTTGGCCGTAAAATTCACGCCACCACAGAAGGCGAAGAAACAGTAGGCCGTGGCCGCCGCAGCAAGAAGCAGGCTGGCTAAAATTTTCTGAAAAAGCCGGTGTGTATTGCTCTGGTTCCCGCACACCGGCATCTTACATATTGACGAAACCCACATGTATAGCGAAAGTCAGATCACGCTATCTCTCGCATAGCGGTAAGTTACACAGTTTTCTTGCAAAGCGCGTCTTTCCACTTTTCCTGCGCGCCCGTTTTCTCTGTCTTATTGTGTCAGATTGTACGAGCCTGGAAGGTAAACATGACCAAATCTGAACTCATCGCCGCTTTAATGAGAAAGCACCCTCACCTACAGATCAAAGATGTCACGTTAATCGTGAATACGGTTTTTGGTGCTATTTCCGATAGTCTGACCGATGCAAACCGCGTTGAACTACGGGGCTTTGGCGCTTTTTCGGTTAAGGAGCGTGACCCACGCATTGGCCGCAATCCAAAAACTGGTGAACAGGTTGAAGTCTCAAAGAAGTTCATTCCCTTCTTTAAAACAGGCAAAGAGCTTCACGCACGCCTCAATAAAGAGCGCGATATTCCATAAGTTGTTTTAAAGCTTAACCGTCATGCACTGCTGTGCCAGCTTTAAGTCTTCAACGAATCTGGCATATTCTCGTTGCTTGTCTGACGGGTTAGGAAGACGTAACAGATAAGAAGGGTGCACAGTTACTAAGCCCTGTACGTTTGGGGCGAGATCAAAAGTCCGTGATCTTTCTCGCGAGATGGTGACCGGTCGGCCCAGCAGACTTTGTGCAGCTGTTACCCCCATCATGACAATAAGTGCTGGCTTAACAAGGCGTCGCTCAGCATCCAGCCAAGCACGACAGGCTGTAATATTGTCTTGTTCAGGCTTCTGATGCAGCCTATGTGAACCGCGCCATGTAAAACGGAAATGTTTGACTGCATTGGTCACATAAACATCTGAGCGGATTAACCCAGCATCTTTTAAAGCACTATCTAAAACTTGCCCTGCAGGCCCAACAAAGGGATGACCGGCCTTATCCTCCTGATCTCCCGGTTGTTCGCCTACCAACATAATTTGGGCCGTTACAGGGCCTTCACCAAAGACTGTGCGTTGAGCCGGTTTCCACAGCGCACAAGAACGACAATCCATTGCCTCAGCACCAAGCTGATCGAGCGTTTTCGCCTGCTGGCGCTCTACTTCCGTTGGAATGAGGACGGTATTGGGATAGCCATCCCACGGCCAAGTAGCGTCAGGCTGCCATACGGATGGTGTCTGACCTCCCTCTCCAAACAAGAGAGCATGCCCATCCCATTTCATGCTGCGATACGGCGTGTGAACCATCCACGTTTCCGCGACGCGAGCACGACAAAACGCGGCATTAGCTTCCAGAATGTAATTATGGGTTTCGCAATACCAAGCGCCTCGGCCACCATTCCTGTAGTACGCAGCAAATGCCTGGCGAAACGCCGCAGTCTCCTGCTTTACACGCGCGACCCACTGGTCAACTTGGAGCCTGTCAGGGTCTCCGTTGCTCTGTTGGAGGTCTAGCCCGCCATGAACAACCCGATAAACAAGCCTGTAAAGCCGTGAAAAACGGTCTGGGTCATTGACTTGAATAGCAAGAACCAAACGCTCTACCAGACTTCGCGGCAGGGTCAGTGCACCACCCGCCTCAGGTATGGTCCAGACAGGTTGGGAAACATTCTGACCAAAAACATCGGCAGATTTCAGAACGGACCATGACAGCTCTTCTGGCTTAGTGCCTCTGGCAACGTGATAGCGCACCGCCTGCCGCCATGTGGCAAAATCCACCTCATGCGCCAGAACGATGTGTGTGCCACCTTCTTCACGCTCCATCACCTTACCTTATTTCCGTAATTTCCGCCGGATACGCGCCACCACACTAGCAAAATCCGTCAACCCAAAAAGGTGCAACAGCACGGCGTAAAGCATACCGCCAGCCAGCACCATGGCCCCTAACCATAAACCCCGCAGCAACAAACCATGAGGGAAGGCAATTACAGCCGTAAGAGCCCACAACCCAGCCCCCATCAAGCCAGACGCCACACAAGTTAACGTCAACCGCCGTTTTGTCTGTGCTTCAAGCTCCAGCGCATTCCGTCTGTTCAGCAAAAACGCCAGACATGCGACATTGAGACAGGCTGCCAGACTACTGGCCAGTGGAGGCCCCACATAAACCAACGGTTTCATAAGCAGCAGGTTCAAAACCAGATTTAAAACCAGAATACCTACGCCCACATACACAGGCGTGCGTGTATCTCCCCGCGCAAAAAATGCAGGAGAAAGCACTTTCACCATGACAAAAGCGGGAAGACCCAGAGCATAGGCACATAACGCACGCGCTGAGAGCAAGGCGTCCTGCTCGGTAAAGGAACCGTGGCCAAACAGAACAATCATGATAGGCCCGGCCAAAACCAGCAAACCGGCAACGGCTGGCAAAGTCAGAAGCAAAACATAGTCGATGGATCTGTTCTGGGCAGCACGAGCAGCCTCATGCTCTCCTGCGGCCAAATGACGTGTCAGAACGGGAAGAAGTGTTGTTCCGGCAGCAGCCCCGAGAACACCGAGCGGTAGTTGGTTAATACGATCAGCAAAATACATGAGTGAAACACTGCCCGAAGGCAGTAATGTTGCAATAATCGTATCGATGGTCAGGTTAATCTGCCCTACACCACTCCCGATCAGACCTGGCACCATGCGTTTAAGCAGCAAGTGTATACGCGGCGTAAATTTGGGAACCAAAGGCATCAGACCAAAACCGGCCTTGTGACATGACCAGAGTAACAGCCCTAACTGAACCACCCCTGACGCTGTCACTCCCCATGCTGCAGCGTAAGCCACATTGGGCATATAGGGCGACACAAACAGAATGGCGATAATGCCCACAATATTGAAAGCCAGATAGGCAGCGGCTGCCATACTGAATTTATGCAGGCCATTGAGCACACCCGCCACCAGAGCTGCTGCACAAATAAGGACCAGATACGGAAAAGTAATACGGCTCAGGCTAACGGCAAGAGCATATTGCTGGCCCTCCCTCAGGAAGCCTGGGGCAATAACCGGCAAAATCTGCGGCATGAAAACTTCACCCAGCACGCAGAGACCGGTCAGCCAGACGAGCATAATTCCCAAGGCACGGCGGGCAAAAAGACGTGCCTCGCTTTCACCTTCCTTGGCAAGGATAGAAGAAAAAAGCGGCACGAAGGCAGCGTTAAATGCCCCTTCCCCAAATAACCTGCGGAACATGTTGGGGAGTCTGAACGCTACCAGGTACGCATCCTGGAGTGCCCCTGCCCCCATAAATGCTGCAAGAAGCTGGTCACGCACTAACCCGAGAATACGGCTGAGCATGGTCCAACCGCCAACAGTAAGGAAACTTCTGAACATGAGACCTGTATAGAAAAAGAGCCAAAGCCCGCATGGAAGGGGAGAGGCGGATACGCAAAACCTTTGTTCTGCTTCTTATGCCTGCATCAGGAAGTAACTATGCTATCTAATACAGAATGCCTATCTCTATTCGTGCTCGTCCCCCACTCTGGAAAAGCACGAAACACTGACACAAAATAAGTCATCGTTCAGGCCAAAGGGAGTTTCATCAGGAATGCAAGACACCACGCCACAGGCCAAGATTTCCGGGCCGCCGCGCTGCACTCTTGTCAAAGCCAGCCACCGCTCTCGCAGAGGGCAAGAGATTGCACGCAATGTTCTGGCGTTTTTCATCCTGGCCATTGCTCTCTACACCATTCGCGGCTTTATGCCGGCGCTCATGTGGGGATGCGTTTTTGCGGTTGCAACGTGGCCGCTTTACACACGGGCGCAGCTCTTCTGGCCGAAAGCGGCAAAAGGATTATTGCTTCCTTTTCTCTTTACAGCAGCCATGACTCTCATTTTTGTCATTCCGCTTCTGCTTATTACACTTGAAGCAGTCGGGGAGGCCCAGAGCGCCCTGAACTGGTTAGAGAAAGCGCGCCAGTCCGGTGTACCGGTACCTGAAGCCATCTCCCATCTGCCCTTTGGTCGCCAGACTTTGACGCAATGGTGGCAGGCTCATCTTGCCAACCCTAAAGATGTTTCGGGCTTGGTGGGTGCTCTGGATAGCAAGGGGATGGCTGTCACCAAAGCCGTTGGCGCACAGGTTGCTCACAGAGGCACCCTGTTCTGCTTTTCTATTGTGACTCTGTTTTTCCTGTACAAGGACGGTTCTTCAGTTGTGCACCAATGCCGCATTGCCTCCCGTCGTGCTTTTGGTCGCCGGGGTGAAATTGTTGCACGCCAGATTGTTGCGTCCATACATGGCACCGTGCAAGGCCTGGTTCTGGTGGGTATAGCCGAAGGCGTACTCATGGGCTTTGTCTATTTTCTGTGCGGTGCCCCGCACCCTGCCTTGTTTGGGGTGATTACTGGCGTTGCGGCCATGATTCCATTTTGTGCCATGATCGCCATAGGGTTTGTGTCTCTGCTCATTCTGGCGCAAGGCGCGTCAATGGCAGGCATTATTGCGTTCTGTATCGGTGCGATTGTCATTTTTGTGGCAGACCACTTTATACGCCCCGTCCTGATTGGCGGCAGCACGAAACTGCCTTTCCTATGGGTACTTTTGGGTATTTTGGGCGGAGCCGAAACATGGGGGTTGTTGGGGCTATTTGTTGGCCCCGCTGCCATGGCTGCACTGGACCTTGTGTGGCGTCGCTGGACTGTTGCGAGTTCCCGCCGCCAAAACCAGATAGAGTCCTGAAAAACAAAAAAGGGTGTTCACTAAGAACACCCGCAGCACTTTCTTATTGTAAGGAAAGTCTCAAGCAAACAAGATATCGGGCAGGCGGGATTCGAACCCACGACCCCCAGTCCCCCAGACTGATGCGCTACCAGACTGCGCTACTGCCCGTTTGCTTGGTGAAGAGGTCTTTAGCAGTCTCTCCAGAAAGGCACAAGCCACCCTTTCTCTTTTTTATGCAGAAAGACGCTGCCGTAACGACTGCAACTCAACCAGAATATCCTCAAGGTCCTCGCGCAAACGCTGATTAACCTGCACCAGTTCCGCAACTTTTACGGCCTGTATTTCATCAACAGGCGAAGAAACAGTGTGAGGTTCTGCCTGTAATTCCTCGACAGACGAGTTCACTTCAACCTGCGCGGACTCAATCGTTGCCTCAGACAAAACGGACAAAGAGTCTTCTACTGAAGATGAAATATCGCCCTGTTCTAATGTCGAAGCTTCATCGGTTACGTCTGCAACATCCCCGTATTGCTCGAGCGTATGTTCGGCAGCGATATCTTCAACATAATGAGCGCCTGCATAAACGAGCGTATCTTCGCTCACCGCCACATCGCTCTGCTCTGCCTGACTGTCCGTCACATCCCAAGCGGGGATAGATGCTTCTTCTGTACTATCATCTTCCGGCTGCGCAACACGGCCGCCATCCACTACTTCACCGACAGGGAAATCCTCTGACTCGCCACCTGAAGAAGTAGAATGTTCAACCGTCGCATCAACAGTCTGTGGCTCAGCATTGGCAACCGGTTGATCGCCCTCTCGCAGCAGTCGCTGAACACCTTTTACGGTGTAGCCTTTCTGATACAAAAGATCGGCTATGTATTTCAGGAGATCAATATCAGACGGACGATAGTAACGCCGCCCTCCCCCCCGTTTAAGGGGGCGGACCTGTTCAAACCGCGTTTCCCAAAACCGCAAGACGTGCTGAGGGACATGCAACTCATCGGCTACTTCGCTAATCGTCCGAAAAGCGTTCGGGCCTTTTTCAGAGTACAGAAAATCTTCTTCGACCGAAGGCACAGTCTCGGCTTCAATCGGCTGTAAATTAGGATCAGTCATTATCATCTTCAAAGTCTGCATCGACAGACTCATGGTTTACTTGTGCACGGAGAAGCTGACTGGGTCGGAAGACCAGTACAGAACGGGGTAATATAGGGACTTCCTCCCCCGTTTTGGGATTACGCCCACTCCGTTGGCCTTTCTGGCGAACAGAGAACGTCCCGAAACCACTGATTTTTACACTCTCCCCTTCTTCAAGGGCGAGCATCACCGTTTCCAGAATATCTTCCAGAAAAGCGGCTGAATCTTTCCGGGACAGCCCAACCTGCTGGTAGATAGTTTCTACCAGAGACGCACGCGTGACAGTTTCCATAGCCCTGAGCCTAGCATGTAAAAAAGGGCCGTCAATTCACTCCGTGTGACAAGTAGGCTTTCAGGCTACAAAAATTACATCCGCGCGAGGGCTGAGCCCCACGTTAAGCCGCCACCCAATGCCTCCATTAGCACCAAATCGCCCTTTTTGATGCGGCCATCACGCACCGCTTCATCAAGCGCCAAGGGAATCGAAGCGGCAGAGGTATTGGCATGACGATCAACCGTCACCACCACCTGTTCTGGCGGCAAACCAAGCTTTTTACCAACACCTTCAATGATACGGATATTGGCCTGATGTGGCACCAGCCAAGAAACGTCACTGTAGGATAGGCCTTCAGCCTCTAGTGCTTCATCAACTGAGGAAGAAAGCTTGGCTACAGCATGACGAAACACGTCACGCCCGTTCATTTTTAAGTGACCACTCATTTCTGGGCGGCCAACAGCTCCGTCAACATACAACAGATCCCCTGCCGTACCGTCAGAATGGAGATGTGTTGACAGAATACCGGAGTCACCAGCCTGATCTGAGCCAGACACAACAACCGCACCTGCGCCATCACCAAAGAGCACACAAGTACCGCGGTCTGACCAGTCAACAATACGAGAATAAACCTCGCTACCAATAACCAATACGTTACGGGCCAAACCGGAGCGAATAAAAGAATCTGCTGTTGAAAGCGCAAAGATAAAGCCAGAACATGCGGCTGCAATATCGAAACCAAAGCCCTGCGTCATACCCAGCTCAGCCTGAATACGGACAGCAGTGGCCGGAAAAGCCTGATCCGGCGTGGAGGTACCAACAATAACCGCATCAATGTCAGTCGCAGCCAGACCAGCATACTCCAGCGCGCGGCTGGCAGCTTTTGCCCCCATGCTGGCCGCCGTATCGTCAGGACCAGCAATATGACGGCGGGTGATTCCGGTACGGGATTTTATCCATTCGTCAGAGGTCTCAAGCCGGGCTGCCAGTTCATCGTTAGTTACGACCCGATCCGGCAGAAAGCTGCCAAACCCTACCAGGAGCGAACGTCTCGCCATCTCTGTTCTTTCATTATCCAGCAGCTCACGCCAACACCATTTGTGGGCGAAGCTCTGCGTACTTGTGCCTCAGGACGCTATAACTGCTGGTTCGCGTTCTGCAACACTCTGCTGATGGGAAAGAAGCGCCCCCATGTGGGACAGACGCTCACGAATACCATCGTTGAAACCATGGGTTACCATGTCCATGGCGACATCAACGGCAGCAGCAAAACCTTCGGCATCTGTGCCACCGTGAGATTTTACAACCACGCCGTTCAAACCGACAAACACAGCACCGTTATAGCGGCGCGGGTCCAGCCACTCCTTCATCCGCTCCAAACCGGGGCGAACCAGAAGGTAGCCGAGCTTGGCAACCAGACTGCGGCTAAACACCTGACGCAGGAGGGTAGTGGCCATTTTCAGTGCCCCCTCACCCGTCTTGAGTGCAACATTGCCTGTAAAACCGTCTGTCACCACCACATCGGTGGTGCCTGCGGTAATATCATGCCCTTCAACAAACCCATGAAACTGAGATGCCAGAGGGCTTTCACGCAGGACTTCGGAAGCAATGCGCAGCTTCTCGTCGCCCTTCAGTTCTTCAGAACCGATGTTAAGAAGGCCGATACGGGGGGCGGGCAAGCCTAGTACGGCTTTTGCAAACGCCTCTCCCATAACCGCAAATTCTACGAGATTACGCCAGTCACACACCACATTGGCCCCGAGGTCGAGCATGACCACGTCACCTTTAATGGTAGGACTGATAGCTGCCATGGCAGGGCGTGAAATGCCAGGCAGGGTTTTGACCACTATTTTGGCCAAGGCAAGCATGGCACCACTATTGCCGGCAGAAACAACGCCACGGGCCTTACCGCTTGCAACAGCATCCATCCCCAGACGCATGGAAGACTTCCGGACCCGAAGGGCCGCAGTTGGCTTCATGTCCATGGGGATGGACTCATCTGTATGCCAGATGGTGCAGATGGCTTCTGCTTTCGGGTGCCTGGCAAGCAGCGGGCGAAGCTTTGCTTCATCGCCCGTCAGAAGCACACGCATACCGGGGTGACGATCAGCAGCAATGGCGAGTCCGGCAACGACCACATCTGGAGCCCCGTCCCCACCCATTCCGTCTACGGCAAGACTAAACGTCTCGCTTTGCTCTGAAGGGGAAGTTTCTGGAATCTCTCTATTGCTCATGCCTGCTTCTCTGCCATGCCGCAGATGCCCACTCCTATACGTGCTGTGTGCCCTTAACAGTCATAACAACAGATCAAGGGCACTCACCTGAAATCAGGCGCGAACAGCAACTTTCAGTGCTTTGCCTGCGGCAATCACTTCACGACCATCATAGTGGCCGCAGTGGCTGCAGATGTTGTGCGGGCGCTTCAGTTCACCGCAGTTTGAGCATTCAGCAAAAGCTTCAGCCGTCAGAGCCTGATGGCTGCGACGCATGCCACGGCGTGAAGGCGAGGTTTTTCTTTTAGGTACAGCCATGGGCCCGAGCCCCTCCAAAACAATTCTTTAGCGACTGCACACAGCACAGAATGCCGTGCAACAGACAAACAAAACAGGTTTATTAACCAGATTGAGCGCGGGCTGTAGCAGAGAGCTGTTGCTTTCGCAAGCAACAGCTCAAGAAAACCCGTGTTTGCACACTAGCTATCTTTACGGCGCAACCGCTCAAGTTGAGCAAACGGATTAACGCGCTCGGCCTGCGCTTCTTCACGTGCTCTTTTCTCTACTTCTTCTTCCTTCATGACAAGCCCTTTGGGAAGTTGGGCATTGGGCGCATGCGGATAAAGAGGCAAATCCAGTGCAAACTGCTCAATGGCGGCCTCACCGAGATCGACGGAGTCTCCCTCGTAAGGGATCTGGTCAATAGCCTCCAGATCAGGCTCTCCGCTTTCGTCAAAATGTTCTTCAGGCACAAACTCTACCGTAAAGGAGCCTGCCAGAACGTCCTCAAACGGTTCCAGGGTCACAACGCAGTTCTGCTTAAAACGCGCAGCCAGAGCGCCCTGAGCTGTCACCACATTCCGCCTGCCGACCTGCAACTGGTATTTGCAGCGCAACATGCTGACTTCAGCCAGATTTAAACGGGCGGCAATATGCACGCACTCTTCAGGCGTGGCTTCCACTGTAACAGAAAGGCCGCCAACCCCGATTCGGCGTACCGGGGTAGGACGGGAAAATTCGGACTTAGGAGCCATGTAAACCTCCTGAAAAAACACCAGCATGAGAGACGGCGCGGCATACGTCATACCTCACGAACGGGTAAGGCACGGTCTATGCCGTATCATAAACTACAGGTGCCGTAAGAGCTTGATGTGTATTTTTCCGGCAAAAACGGGGGCATGTGGTATTCAGTAATTGACGCACCGCGCCCGTTGGGGCATCCGACAAGGGAGCCATGCCTTTTTACAAAACGGCACAGCCATGCGTTTAATGACCAATGACCGCACAACCCGGGGTGCCCGACAGACCATGATGCAGCAACGCTCACACACAATGGCGCGTCTTCGCAAAGCTGGTAGCCTTTTGGCTGCCCTTGGCGTTCTGTCTGGCTGTGCGGTCTTCCGTCCCACCCCCATTCCACGCGGCTCACTCATTGAAGCGGATGACTATAATCAGCTTATTCCGGGTACCAGCACCCGCGCGGACGCAGTGGATCTTCTGGGGTCATCCACAACGCGTGGCGCGTTTGATGACAACACATGGATTTATATTTCCATGACAACCTATCTCCGTCCCATTGATTTTCCGGGCGTGAAGAAGCAGCAGGTTGTTGTGCTTAAATTCAATCAGGCAGGTACGCTGGACAGCCTGCGCACCCTGAGCCGGAAAGATGCCCGCCCAGTTGCCATGATTAGCCAGGTTACACCCACACCAGGCACGAGCATCAATATCCTTCAGCAAATTCTGGGTAACGTTGGCCGCTACAACCCCATGCAGAACCTTATGGGCGCAGGCAGCACAACCGGCACAGGCATGATGGGGCAGAACTCCGGCCCTGGTCACTTTGGCTCGGGTAACTCTCTCTAAAGTATCCTGATACCGTAAACGCAACGCAGTTTGCGTTTACGGCAAAATAATCTTTACACGCAAACCACCTTGCGGCGAGGTTGAGAGTTCCATCTCCCCGCCATGGGCGCGCACGATGTCACGTGCAATGGTCAGACCCAACCCTGTTCCACCACTTCTGCCGCCGCTCTCAAAAGCCCTGAAAACGGCAGCATGATGCTCCGGCTGTATACCTGGCCCATCATCATCAACCAGCAAACATACACCCTCAGAGACAGCGCGCGCTTTGAGGGTAATGCCTCCTCCATGCCTGCGGGCGTTATCCAGCAAGTTCATCAAGGCACGGCGCATGGCGTCCGGTCGCATGGTAACCTGTAAATTCTTCTGGACACTCACGGCATAAATAGTCGCCCCTGCGCGCTGCGCTGCAAGCACGACATCATGCAGGAAGGGGGTTACCTCGACCTGCATGGGGGTTTCAGCCCCTTCACCTCGTGCAAACGACAGGTAACTGTCGATCATGTGCTCCATCTCGACCACGTCACCAATCATGTCCTCCACGTCTTCCTTGAGGGTCTCCGCCTGAATGGTTCCGCGCTGCGGCATCATAGCCAAAGAAAGACGAATGCGGGTCAAAGGTGTTCTCAGATCATGTGAGACACCGGCAAGCACCCCTGTACGCTGCGACACAAAGCGGAAAATCCGGTCCTGCATGCGGTTAAAGGCGATCGCTGCTTTCCGAACCTCCTGCGCACCCTCGGGCTTGATGGGTCCTATATCCCGCCCCAACCCAAATTGTTCTGCAGCATGGGCCAGCCGCCGGATAGCCCGCACCTGATTACGCATAAACAGGCTCGCAATGGTAAAAAGGAGCAAAGAGCTCCCGAGTGCCCACGCCACAAAAAGCCAGATTTGCCCCATATCCAGTCGTTTACGAGGAGCCTCTACCTCCAACACACCGTCACTAAGCTGAATGGAAATCAGCACCGTATGCGGGTCACTATGCCAGTTTATGAAAAATGGCTTGTCGATGGTTTCTTGCAGAGCATGTGCCAGATCTTCATCCATTGGCCCAAGGACATGGTTGAAGCCGGTGCGCCGCAGGCGTGCGTTGGGCTTCCATGTTTCAACTAGAAGCAGATGATCCCGCGCCTGCGCCACAAACCATTGTTTGTCACTCTGTTTTTGTAGTTTTTCGAGCGCATTAAGGGAGAGAACGACTTCTGCCGCCACAGCACTGGAAAGACGGCGGGACACAACCTTAAGAAAATTACCGTAAAAAAGTTCTAGCGAAATTGCCTGTGTAATGAGCAGGGGTATAAAAACGATCAGCAGCGACCGCCCCAGCAGAGAGCGCGGTAATACCCGCCGTACGGATTTTTCAACCCTACGGGACTGGAGCACCCGCCGAGGAAAATAGTGGAGCGCCTGCCAGCCCATAATAGTTTACTGCACACCAGGCTTGAGCACATAGCCCCGCCCCCGAATGGTGTGAAGAAAGCGCGGCTCGCGCGGATCAGGTTCAATACGACGGCGGAGCCGTGTGACCTGTACGTCTACGGCGCGTTCTCCAATTTCCGCCATATCAAGGGCGCGGGCAATTTCATCGCGTGTAAAAACATCATTAGGTCTGCGGGCAAGCACAGACAAAAGAGCCGCCTCCCCGCCAGTAAGATGAATATTGCCGTCCGGGCCGGATAAAAGGGCTCTCACCGGGTCAAACTCTTTGTCTCCCAAACGGATAATACGCAGATTATCGGCTGCGGGAGCGGGAGCCAGCCGCCGCAGATGCGCTTTCAACCGTAGCAGAAGTTCTCGCGGCTCAAATGGTTTGCCCAGATAGTCATCCGCCCCTGCTTCCAGACCAGAAATCCGGTCTGCTGGTTCACCACGGGCTGTTAGCAGAATAACTGGAAATTCCTGCCGTGCTTCACGCAGGGCACGGGTCAGTTCCAATCCGTCCTCTCCCGGCATGGTCACGTCCAGCACCATGGCGTCTGGCTGAATACCGCCCAAGGCTTTCCGGGCTTCCGCTGCATTAGCTGCAACACTGACTCTCAGCCCGTTCTCGGAAAGGTAGCGCTGTAACAGCCGCCTAAGCCGTGCATCATCATCCACAACGATAACGTGAGGGGCTGTACCTTCTTCGTATGTAAAATCGTGCGGATTATGCGCCATGACGTCCCTTCTTTCGCGCTGTACCTTCATCGGCCACCAGAGCACGACTGCTTTCCGAGAGCATGCCCCACATGACGCGACGGAACCCCTCAACAGCAGCGCCCCCTGCTTCCCGGTAAGCGCCCATCAAACGGTGCTTTGCTGCAGCAAAAAGCTCAGCCTCAACAGTCTGACCCGCTTTGCTTAAACGTAAAAGCTTTTGCCTTCGGTCACGGAGGCAGGACTCGCTCTCAAGGTAGCCGCGCTCCTGCATCTCCCCCAAGGTACGGCCAAGGCTTTGCTTGGTTACGCCTAAAATATCCTGCAGGCGGCTGACTGGAATGCGGGGGCTGAAGGCCAGCACCTGCAACACCCTGTAATGAGCCCGGCCAATGCCATGATCTTCCAGAATCGGGGACACGGCCTCCGCCATATCGCGCCCGGCCAGAAACATCATAGTTTGAGCAAGACGGATCTGCTCTTCCCGTAAAAAGAGTAACCCTGCACCAGCTTCATCCGTTGGGCGATACCCGCTCATGCTCAGATCCGGTTTTCTTTTTTCAGGCTGGTTCAGCAGGCGTGACGGCATGAACGGAGCCGGGCTTAGGGCGCATAAACACGCCCAACAGGCGCGTTTTAAGTTTGCCAATTTGCCGGACGCCAGCAAGCCGGTGCTCAATAAATCGCGCCATATCAGCCTCGTTTTGTCCCCGCGCCAGCCAGAACAGAAGGGTTGCGCCATATATGCTTCCCAACGTCAGGCGCTTGGTCACGTAAGTAACGCCAGAAGACTCATCCTGCGCGGCCTGCCAGATGGCATTAACCGTCCGTAACATGCTGCGCCGCAAAGCCCCTCCAGCGCAGGGTGCAGCCAGCACACCAAAGCCACTTCTGGCACCAGTACGCATAGCTCTCTCAACGGGCAGACGCAGCAGGAGCGCCTGTTTAACACGCTGGCTCAAGCGTTCTTCCTCACAACTCAGCATGGCGGAAAGCATGTCGCGGTCACATAGGTCTGACCAGGATTCAACCATTTCTACCGGGCCACCGGGAAACAGCAGGTCAGCCTCAGGCCCCGCAACATCCCGCAATGTGGCCATACGCCACCCGCGCTCCCCAGCAACAGCAGCCACTTTACGCAAGGCTTCATCCCGTACTGCATCCCGCTCCAGTGGGGCTGGCATACTGCTTGCTGCCAGACCTGCGACTGCAAAAGAAATTGCCTGCTGTATTTTCAGCCCAGCCGAAACATTCATGCCCTTACCCCGTACCGTACCATTTCCGCCTCAAAACCAAGGCGGCCTAGATCTGTCATGCGCATGGGATAGAGAATCCCATCCAAATGGTCCATTTCATGCTGCATGACGTGTGCGCGGAAACCAGACGCCACACCGTTAATCCGTTTGCCAGTCTCGTCATATCCCGCATAGCGGACCCGCTTGTAACGCGGCACTTGCCCACGCAAACCGGGAATAGACAGGCACCCCTCCACCCGTGGAATCATCTCATCATCTACCGGTTCAAGCTCCGGGTTCAGAATAACCTGAACATCAAGGGCTGGATCATCTTCTCCCTCACTACGGACCTGGGGCACGGAGTAGAGAAAAAGCCTTTTCGAAACATGCACTTGTGGTCCAGCCAGCCCCACACCGCCTGCATCCGCCAATGTCTCTCTCATGTCAGAGATAAGGCGCTGGATTTCCGGTGCCGTAACATCCTCAATTTCCGCCGCCCGTTGGAGCAGAACCGGGTGACCCATACGCGCAATTTTAAGAATGGCCATGTTTCTCTCCTTCTCACATCTGCACTCTGTCACAAGAGTTTGTTGATAAGAAGCAAGAACGAATTGTGTCTTTCTGCAAGCCCGTGTTATAGAGGCCGCCAATAGAGGAATCGGTATGTGCCCTGCGTGCTGCCTGCTCCTTTTTTTATATCACTTCAAAACCGGGGTAACCGGGTTTTCTGAAACAGGGGTTAGTGACCAAGTGCACGTTCTCGTCCGTGACAACAATGTCGATCAGGCTCTAAAGGCACTCAAAAAGAAAATGCAGCGCGAAGGCATTTTCCGCGAAATGAAGCTGCGCCGCCACTTTGAAAAGCCGTCTGAGCGTAAAGCTCGTGAGTCTGCTGAGGCAGTTCGTCGCGCTCGCAAGATGGAACGCAAGCGCCTGGAACGCGAAGGCTTCTAAGCCTTCCCTTCAGGGATCAAGAAAAAGGCCGGACCACCGCATGGTGTCCGGCCTTTTTCTTTGCGTTGCTGCCTCCCTTAACCCGGCAGCATCATGCGGAAGAACCAACCGCTCCCAATCCCCACCAAAACGGTAACCAGCAACGAACAGCGCATAGCCGCTACGATTGTGACGGTGAGCGCCAGTAAATCTGCCATTCGACCTGCGGCAAAATCAGGTGCAAGCACGGCTATCAAGACACAGCCGGGCGCTGCTTCCATAACTTTGGCTGTTCGAGGCGCAATATGCTGCCGGTTTAACAAGAGATAGCCGCCAATACGTGTGCAATATGTGGCAAGAGCCATCAACAACAGGGTGAGAACAGTCATGACCGTGCCTGCACCCATGCCACTGCTGCGCCTGACAATGCTCCTAGGGGAACATACCAGCCCTTAGGCAAAACCATATAAGCGGCAACGGCCACGCCAAGACTGACACCCCACGGCAGAGCAGAAGCCATGCCTTTCCACATACCGCGCAGCAATACAAAGAACACTGCCGGAAACGCCATGTCAAAACCGTACCGACTCACATCCCCCATAATAGGTCCGGCAACAGCCCCTATCGCAGTGCCAATAACCCAACTCATATACAAGCAGAGGGAAACACTCATATAATAAGGCAGGCTAAACCCTGTTTTGCGGGCATCTGTCAGGCTTAAGGCCCATGTTTCATCACACATGAAAAACAGGCAGAAGAGCATTTTATTGCGTGGAACAGCGCGCAAATGCGGTGCCAGTGCGGCGCCCATAAGCAGATGACGGCTGTTAACAAGAAATGTGACACCTACAATGAGCAGGATATGTGGGGGAGATGTCCACAACCCCACAGCGGCAAATTCAGAGCCACCCCCAAAATTCAGCCCTGTCATCATAGGCACTTCAAATAGGGCAAAACCACGCATCCGGGCTTGCGCACCAAGCACAAGACCAAACGGAATAAAGCCCAGCATAATGGGAAAAGCAGAACGCAGACCGCGTAAAACCTCCATACGCGTAGACGGAGGACAGCGAGAAGCAGAGGCAACCTGCACGATAGGGTTTCCAGACAGGAGAAAAAAGGAAGCCCGTTTATAGCAAACACCCCAAAGCAGGTGTGTGCAAAATCATCTCCAAAATTCTGAATTATTAGAGTAATATGCTAAAAAATTTTTCCAGAAGGAAATTTTATGCCACCTGCTTTAGACAGAATAGATAAACGTATTTTGGCTGCGTTACAGCGAAACGGCCGTATGAGTAATGTGGAACTGGCAAAAGAGGTTGGGCTATCCCCTACCCCATGCCTAAGGCGTGTCCGGATGTTGGAAGACGCTGGTATAATCGACCGCTATGTTGCCTTGCTCAACCCAACAAAACTGGGTGTGACAACCACCGTCTTTGTACGCGTCTGGCTTGAAGGGCAGGATGAAGATACCGTCAGCCACTTTGTTAAAGCCATTCAGGCCTCACCTGAGGTTGTAGAATGCCATTTGATGGCCGGCGACTGTGATTTTCTGTTGCGCGTAGTTGCAAAAAACATTGAGGCCTACCGCCAGTTTCAGGCGGAACATCTTGCACGTGTTAAAGGGGTGCGCAGTTTAAAAACCGATATTCCCATGCAGAAGGTTAAACTGTCGTCGCGGATTTCTCACAGTTGAGGCAATTTCGGTTCATTTTGTAGAATTCAGTCATC
>NZ_JBQDXI010000008.1:0-120486 GCF_052102375.1 Acetobacter sp. | reverse complement strand
TTTTTCATAATCTAACCCGATGTACAACCCTTCTGTGAGATTTCCGCGTCGAAGTCTTATAAACGGATGGAAGCAAATATTTTGGTTTGTTAAAATGTGGTGGTCATATTGACGCCTAGCACCGCACTCGTGCGGTGGGGAAGGGTGGTATTTGCGGGGGCAATCGTGCCGCCTGTATTGAAGAAATATTGAAAATCAGGTTGCACAATAAGGTAGGGTGTTACGGCTGCCTGATATGTTAGTTCAATATGGTGTTCAGGTTTGAGCACATAAGGCGCTTTGGTGCCCAAACGCACGGAATCCCTAGCATTTTTCAAAGCAGACTTGCTGTAAAGGCTGGTACCCCATGCAATGCCTATGGTGTCATCCGGGCGACCGGGAATAAGCTCGTCGAAGGTTAGGCCACTTTGTAATTCAAGAGAAAAATAGCTGCGTTTCTGGTTGGCAGCAGACGCCCTGAAGAAAAAATTTATTGTCTTTCCAGAGTTTTTCTCTTTACGCCATATCATCTGATCCAGCACGGCATAGGCCATCCAGTTTCCGGGGTGGTAGCGTGCTGTGCCGGTGCTGTCCGGGCTTGCCAGCAGGGTGCCTTTGTTATCGTAGCGCTGGCTGGGAAAACGCCCGCTATCGTAAAGGCCCCCAATTTTCCATGTGCCGGGAAGGGCTGGAGCATCGTTGCCAGCAAGACGCTTGGCAAGATCAAGGTAAAGCTGTGCTTCTCCCATGACC
Organism: Acetobacter sp.; assembly: GCF_052102375.1. Taxonomy (GTDB): domain Bacteria; phylum Pseudomonadota; class Alphaproteobacteria; order Acetobacterales; family Acetobacteraceae; genus Acetobacter. The sequence continues at coordinate 119,754 of NZ_JBQDXI010000008.1, read as the reverse complement.
AAGGTGCCACCATGGGTGGAAAAAAATGTGCCAGAAGGGTCACGTTCCGTTGCGCTGACCGAACTGTAGAAAGGGCCGCGGGTCGGGTTATCGTTTGTGATGGCTCCCATGAGCACAAGTGGGGCGGCGGGGGTCCATTTTGCGCGTACACCAACAGCAGACAAAGGCCATGACGGTCCACCAGAATACAGGTTACTGGACGTGGAAAGGGGCCAACCAAAGCTGGAGTTGAGGAAAAAGGAGGCGTTTTGGCTTACCAGAAATTCGGTATCAAGGTCTATGGAGCCGCCACGAATATCCAGATGATTGTTAAAGAAGCTCTGGCTGTACCAAAGTTCAAACAATCGAGTTGAACGCCCGGCATCATACCCGCTGACGGTATTAAGTGCCCCCAGTCGTTCCGCTGTGAAGGAGCGCCCCCTGATCTGGAGCGCACTGACATTGAACAAGCCGCCCGGCCACCCAAAAGCCTGTTGTGTGTTGAGAGACGCAGCAATAGCAGTCATGCCATCATAAGTTGCTCCGGGTTGAAGGCCACCGGAGGTCAGCCCCCACACTTCCTCTACATCCTGAAGGGTAATGCGTACGCCCTGCCGGGTTAGCCACGTGCGTAAACCGTGCATATTGCCCAGTAGTTCGGTGCTGTAATCTTCAGGCGGAATAGAAAAATCGGGTGCAGGAGAGGGCAGAGGGACCCCTGAGGGCAAAATATCGGTTGCAAGAGGGAGAGATGCCGCACTGGCGCACGGGCTGAGTAGCCACGCAGGAAGGCTGCCCAAACAGGCGGTAAAAAATGCAAGCCGGAAAGACCAGGAGAGCACGTTCAAGAGTGATCCTATATACAGTCGAGAGCATGGTGCATTTCTACCTTGCCATGCACCAGACACTCCGTTTTTCCTATCACGTATGACGCAGTGCCCTCAACGGCGTGGGGCCAGTATGGTTCTGTTTTAGCTTTTTTGTTATATTTGACCTACTTTCTCTAAAATCTTCAGGTCAGTGCAGAATACTGGCAGCAAGAGTTTCAACGCCCGGTAGGATATCCTGCAACAGGTCAGAGGAAGGTTGCGGCGTGTTTGTCACAACTTTGGTTGTGGCGGACGCTGCAAATTCAGCTTGCGCGGTATAAATAGCCTCGCGTACGCGGTGTTTCCAGCCAGATGATCGGTCATACCCTAAGGCCATTAATCCTGCCTGTGCCAGATTTTTTAGGCTGGTGGAAGCGGGCAAAGCCACCTGCAAGCCCGGATGGCGGAGAGCCGCAGCCTGAAAAGCAGCATCATTTTCAATCCATGCTGTCAGTTGCACACGTAAGCTGTGTTTCAGCTCTTTCTGGCCACCGGCATAGGCTAAAGCCTGCTGATTGAAACGGTCCGCTACAAAACTATCCGGGGTTGCAATGTCAGCAGGAGCCGTCAGATCTTGTTCTGTTGCCGTCTGTTTGTGCCGAATTTGTAAAAGTTCATGGTTATGCGCGTAATTTCTTATAGGACTGGTGACACTAAGTAAGGTGGTTGCCGCGTATGTATCGCCCGGTGCAAGGCGAGTCAGCATTCGGTGGCTATTTGTGCGGCTTTCCAGCCCGAGCAGTTCCAGCCGGTCCTGTGTGATGGCAAGGCGGCCGGAAAGTGTTGAGGCGTCACACTGGGTGGGAGCAGACCAAAACCGCTCGGCCAGCGCGGCCATACGTGGCCACAGACGGCTGTCCAACATCTCTTCCGTGACAATTTCCGTCCACAATGCCCCTTCCGCTCCAAGAACCAGCGCTTTCTGGGCATCGGATAGCGGGGTGGCTTGCTGCACGGCTGGTGCATCAATAGTGCCGCCGGGGCCAGTGACCTGTGCGGCGGCTTTTGCTTCTGCCATGTTGGCCGTTATGTCTAACGGGTCGTGTTCATAAAAGGTGGCAGAGGGCTGTAACCTGTCCAGATAATAGCCGTCAGACACAACAACCGGATGGCCAGCCGCAGTGGCGGAGGCTGTATGTGCGGCCCCACGCCATACCTCAACAACAGTATCCTGCGGAATTTCTGCAGCAGTTATTTCATCCCATCCCATAACAATCTTATGGCGTCTGGTCAGGGATTGAGCGACGCGTCGTGTAAATTCAGCCTGCATTTCTGCGGGCGTGGCAAGATTATGGGCTTTCATGTAGGCCATAATGCGGGGCGCATTTTTCCATTGTTTGGCAACAACCTCATCGCCCCCGATATGGAAATACGCATCAGGGAACAGGGAGGCCATTTCGCCATATAAAGCGTTTACAAACCGATAGGTGGCAGGGTTGGTCGGGTCTAGGGCGGCCCGGTTTCTTTCAGCTCGGTCGGTCAAATTTAACGGTGCCTGTGCTGCATAGCGGGGGTAGGCTTCCAGCAACGCAAAGCTGTGGCCCGGTGTGTCAAATTCCGGAACAACACGGATCCCACGGTCCGCAGCATAAGAGACCAGAGTGCGTATCTGGTTCTGCGTATAGTATTGCCCGTGGGAGGCAACGGTATGCAAGCGTGGGAAAAGCTTGCTTTCCACCCGGAAGCCCTGCCCATCTGCCAAATGTAAATGCAGGGCGTTGAGCTTGGTCAGTTCCATGGCATCAATTTGCCGCAGGAGTGTGGGCAGTGTCATGAAATGTCGGCTGACATCAATCATCAGGCCCCGCCACCGGAAACGTGGGGCATCACTAAGTGTGGCTTGCGTTATGACCGCCCCAGTCTGGGTGCGCGTAACAAGCTGTAAGGTAGAGGCAAGGCCATGCAGAATGCCAAAGGGCTGTGTGGCACTCAGGGTTATGCCGCTTGCAGATGTAGCCAGTGTGTAGTCTTCCTGCATGGTTAGGGAAGGCAGAGGGTTGCCTGCCTCATCACAGGTAATCGTCAGGGTAAAAAGGTTTGGGTCAGATGACGGCGCTGTAAAAGAGATTTTCTGTCCGGATATTTTTTCAAGCCGTAACCGAAAGCGCTCTACAGCTTTTTCCAGCAGCGCAGTCTTTTTCCCGTGCCAAACTACGGCAAAGGTCTGTGGGAGAGCGAAAGCTGAACCGTCCGTCTGCACGCTGGAAGGGGCGGGCAGAATAACAGGTGCTTGTGCAAAAGGTATGCCGGTCGTGTCAGCAGCCATAGCACATACGGCAGGCGCTAAAGACAAGACCAGTCCGAGTGCGGTCGTCAGGTAAAAACGCAGGGGGCTGGTCCTGTATGACATAGTAAAAATCCGTTTGTTAGTGTGCGTTCAGGAGCGTTTGCAGGGCGCGTAACTCTGGGTCATGCTGCGTGGCGTGGTCAATAGCACTATGGATTGTCAGGCAGCTTGCAGCCTCCTGATCCGCCAGAACCAGACAGTCATTGTGAAAATGCAGTGCCGAGGCACTTTTTTGTGCCGTGACGGGACCTTCCAAAACAGCCTGTAAAGTTCGGGCTTTAGCTGCTCCGGATACTGTCAGAATAATCCTTTTACTTTCCAGAATGGTTCCGGTTCCCATGGTGAGTGCTCTTGGTGGCACTGAGTCCGGGTTGCCATCAAAAAGCTCGGCATTCTGCTGGCGGGTTTCCGGAGCAAGCACAACAGGCCGGGAGCGGGAGGAAAGAGACGCCAAGGGTTCATTAAACCCTATGTGGCCGTTTTCTCCCAACCCCAGAAGTTGCAGGTCTATGCCGCCAGCCTGTTGAATGAGGGCATCGTAACGTGTGCCTTCGGCAGAAAGGTCTTCTGCCATGCCGTTGGGTAGATGTGTTTTATCTGCGGTCAGGTTAACATGCTGGAACAGATGCTGGTGCATGTATGTGTGATAGGAGCGGGGGTCTGTTGGTGCTAGCCCTGCATATTCATCTAGGTTGAAGGTGGTGCAGCGGGAAAAATCGAGCTGCTGTGTGGTGTGAGCCAGCGCCAGCCGGGCGTAAACCGCTTCCATCGTGCGACCTGTTGCCAGACCAAGCACACTTTCCGGCTTGGTGCGTATCTGCGCGGCAAGCAAAGCTGCGGTTAAAGCCGCAAGTTTTTCCCTGTTCGGGCACAAAAAAACTTTCATGCAGAATACAACGTCCTTTTTTGGAAAATGTCAGCGTTCTTCAAAATCAACTCTGTGCTGCTGCAAGAACTGCGCGCAGGTGGCCGCCGTGCTTGGCTAATGCAGCTTTGCCCGTGGCGGGGGTAAAGCCAAAGCAGACCAGCACCGCCAGCTTTATGTTGCCTTCCGCCTGTGCAAGGGCGGCCTGTGCCTCGGCCTCTGTGCAGTCTGTCAAGTGTTGCACCATGCGGTGGGCGCGTTTGACCAGCTTGGCGTTAACAATACGCATATCCACCATCTGCCCCCGCCATGTATGGCCAAGGCGGATCATCAGAGCGGTGGAGAGCATGTTCAATGCCACTTTCTGTGCTGTGCCTGCCTTCATCCGGGTAGAGCCCGCCACGACCTCCGGGCCGGTTTCAAGCAACAGCCCGAGTTCTGCTTCACGCAGAAGTCGTGTGTTAGGGCTACAGGACAGGCCTATGGTCAGGCTACCTGCAGCACGGGCGCAAGCGAGTGCGGTGCAGGTATAGGGTGTGCCTCCACTGGCAGCTACGCCAATAACCACATCATCAGGCCCAGCCATATGTGTGGTTATGGCAGCGCGTGCTGCCTCTTCATCATCTTCAGCGCCCTCTACAGGCTGAAAAAGTGCGGCGTCTCCGCCTGCCAAAAGCAAGACAAGCCGATCTTCAGGCCAGCCATAGGTGGGGATAAGCTCAACACCGTCCTGCAAACCAATGCGGCCAGACGTGCCTGCACCCACATAAAACAGGCGGCCACCCCGCTGCAAACGGGGGAGGGCTGCCGCTATGGCGCCTTCCATGTCCGGCAGAGCCGCCTTAACAGAGGAGACAGCCCCCAACTGGCTCTCAAGCAACGCTTCCAGCAGTGGCCCGGTTGGCCATAAGTCCAGAGATTCATAGCGTGTATCAAACATTTCTGTTTTTGCTGTGGCTGCTTGAGAGTACGATATTGTGGAGGTCATGAAAGCGATGTCCTGAATGATTCAAGAAGAAGACTGGAGTTATGAGGCCGGGTTAGCGAGGCTGCCCTGAAAACACTTTTCGTGCCCCACGGAGAGTGAGTGTGAAGGCACATAGCAGAACCATGCCCAGCAGGATGAGCCACGGGAAGGCCACCGCATGACCGCCGGGATGGAGGATGAGCATGGCGCACAGTACAAGCGGGACTGTGGCACAGAAGGCAGGGAGAAGTTCTGTGGCGCGTGCGGAAGGAAACGCCATGCCGGCCAGAAAAGTGCCTAGCATGGGGCCATAGCTACAGGCTGCAATAGATAGCCCTAGCAAAACGGCAGATTGGCTGCTTTGGGCAAATAGAAACGAGCCCCCTACCAGAGCAAGTGCCCACAACACTGTAAGAGTGCGGGCCAGAGCCAGTGGGCCTAATTTGCAAATCCGCGCAAGACGGGCACAGAGTGCCGGAAAATCCCCAACCGTGGCGGCTGTCATGGCGGAGAGTGTGGAGGACAGAGACCCCATGGTAGCGGCCAGAATGGCGGCGACAAGAAGCCCACGCAGCCCAGAGGGAAGGTCATGCACAATGTAGTCTGGAAATACGGCGTCGGGCGATGGCAGGCCTGTATCCTGCAATGCAACCTGTCCGTGGTGCACCCAAAGCAGAACACCTACACCAGAAAGCAACGCAAACAGGGCAGCTACGCCAAGGGCACTGCCCATCAGGGCCAGTCGGGCTTCACGCAAACTTCTTGCGGCTAGTACGCGCTGCACCATAAGCTGGTCTGTCCCGTGGGAAGCCAATGTCATCAATGCACCACCACCAACAGCGGCAAGAGGAGTAAAGGCGCTGCTAAAAGGGTAGGTGCCGTGGGAAAACAGGGCGAACTTGCCTGCTTGGTGCAAAACACTCACAACGTGGGGCGGCATGCCTTGCCATAGCAGCCCGAAGCACAGTGCAGCCCCGCCCAAATAGAGGCAGAACTGAATGGCATCTGACCACACAACGGCACGCAGGCCACCGCAGAGTGTGTAAAAAAGCGTGACCCCAACAATACCAATGAGCAACAGAGAGCGTGGAATTGCAACATGTGTTGCTGCCAACATGGCCGTAAGCGGAAGCATACCGGCAAAAAGCCTCACGGCTTCTGCCAGAACACGTGTGCCGAGAAATGTGGCAGATACAGCCCGCTGCATTGGGCCACCAAAACGCTGGCCTAAATAGTCGTAAGCACTGAGCATCTGACCGCTGGTGTAAAGTGGGAGGAATTTCCATGCCACGATGGTACGCCCAAGCAGATACCCTAGTGCCAGCCCGACGAACACCATCCCGTTTCCAAAAGCGACCCCCGGAACGCTGATGACGGTGAGGGTTGACGTCTCGGTTGCGACCATGGACAGGCATAAGGCCCACCAAGGCAGGTCATGCCCGCCTTCCAGATACGCGGCGGTGGAGGCTTGGCGGCCAGACAGGAGCACCGCCAAAAGCGGCATACCGGCCAGATAGGCAGCCATCACGGCAAGATCAAGCAGGGTCATGAATGCCGGTATCTCATGATGGGAAGCCTTCCTGTTGAGTGTGCTAGCAGAGTATGCGGCTTGGGGCAGGAAGGGACAACACGGCAGAAGCTTTTGTGTATTTCAAATTTGTTATGGCATGTTAACGTTCTGTTATGGAAAAAATGCGCTATCAAGGGTGTAGCGTCAGCAGATTCCCTTTGCTGCGCGTACCATGCCGGGCCTGAACCGTGTGTCTTGCATCACCATGAAACGGGAAGGATGAAACGCTGGTTATGCGTTTACGCCAGATAGAAGTGTTCTACGCCATCATGTCCACCGGCTCTCTCCGGCGCGCGGCAGAGGTGTTGCATGTCTCCCAGCCAGCAGCCAGTAAAGTGCTGCGTTACGCAGAGCAGTCGTTAGGCTTTGCCCTGTTTGAGCGTACCGGTGGCAGGCTTGTTCCTACGCGTGAGGCGCGGATTATGTTGCCGCACGTTAACACCATATTTGAGAAAATTTCAGACCTGAAAAGGCTGACGGAAAATCTGCGCTATGCACGCAATGGGCATGCTATCAGTATCGGGTGTGTGCCAAGCCTTGGGCTCAGCATCGTGCCGCGTGTTATCCAAGGTTACCATGCCAAACATCCGGGGAACGAACTGACAATTGATACCCTACATGGGCCGGAAATTGTTTCCCGTATCCTGAATCATGACCTCGATTTGGGTATTGTATTCGGCACTTATGAGCAGCAGGGGCTTACAGCCTGCCATATTGCAGATATCCCGCTTGTGTTGATTGATAAGCAGAGAACAGAAGGCCCTGTGGCTTTGGAAGATATTGACCATGCCCGCTATATTGGTCTGAGCGAAAATGACCCGACTGCGCGTCTGCTAGATATGGCGTGGGAAGATGCAGACCATGCTGCCGTACCTTTGGTGCGGGTAAGAACGCATTATATGGCGGCCGAACTTGTACGATTGGGTGGCGGATGTGCCATTGTTGATGGCCTGACAGCGCTGCATCATCCGGGCTCACCTGTGCCACTACCGCTCAAACCACCATTGGGTATGGCGTGCACTGTACTGTTCCGGGCAGACCATGCGCTTTCCCATATTTCAAAAGATATTCTGGCCCTCCTGCAACAGGAAATAAAACAGGCTCTTGCGTCTCTTCCCGCAGTGTAGCGGCTGATGGGCACTCAGTGTTCCTCTTAACCAAGAGCTAACGTGCGCGAATAATTTTGACATGGACAGGGGCGCTCTTTTGCTCAGAACATTGCGTTGTCGTATTTATGTGCCATGTGAGTTTCCTGACAGGTTGCTCACTGAGTTCATGCGCTGGTGCATAGCAGTTTAAGGACGCGATTTTTATGATGCAGCAACGGTTTTTTATAGGGAAAACCTGCAAAAAAGCAGTGTGGCGCAGCATAAACAGCGCTGCTGTGCTGGCGTTTCTGGCTTTGCCCGTTTATGCCGCCCCCCAGCTTCCACACGGTCTGACAGAACAGCAGATTGATGATGTTGCAAGCAGAGTGCAGGCCGCCTTTCATGTGCCGGGTCTGGCCATAGGTGTAGTGCATGACGGAAAGATAGTTTTTGCAAAAGGCTATGGGCAAAAAGCGGAGGACGGCAAAAGCGGTAAAGCTGATGCTGCAACGCTGTTTGCCATCGGCTCCAACAGCAAGGAGTTTACGGCAACGGCCCTTGCGACGCTTGTTGATGCGGACAAACTGAAATGGACTGACCGTGTTACGGATGTCATGCCGGAATTTCGGGTGTCAGACCCGTGGATAACACGGGATTTCCGGGTCAGTGATCTGTTGACCCACCATAGCGGCATGGGGTTGGGTGCGGGTGACCTCATGCTCTTTTCCCACAGCACATTCAGCCGTCAGGATGTTGTGGCAGCACTCCCTTACATGCCGTTTACCGGGCGTTACCGGGCAGATTATGCCTATAATAACCTGTTATATGTTGTGGCTGGCGCTCTTGTTGAAAAAATCTCGGGTCAGACGTGGGAGCAGTATGTTCAGACACATCTGATTGATGCTGCCGGTCTGTCTGCCTGTCAGAGCACACATCCGGTAGCGGGGCAGACCGATGTTGCAACGGGTGAAGGCGATAGCGGCATTCTGCCAGACCGCTCAGCACTCACACCAAGCGCTATGGCCCCTGCTGGGGGAATATGGTGCAGCGTCAATGGCATGAACCGTTGGGTACAGACCTTAATGAATGGCGGGAAAACGGCGGAGGGCAAAACAATTATTAGCCAGACGCAGCGGGATGCGTTGTGGGCACCTTCCGCATTATTGCCCCTGCCAGATACTGCCGAGAAAACGCAAACCCATTTCAGGGCCTATGGGTATGGCTGGTTCATGGAGGATTTTCTCGGCCTCAAACGCGTATGGCATACTGGAACAGTAAGCGGCATGGTGAGCTATGTTTCAATCCTGCCAGAAAAAAAGACTGGTCTGGTCGTGCTGACAAACCGGGATGACCACCATGCAACTTACGCGATAGCAACAACCCTGAGCGCCTTGATTGCGACAGGTAAAAGCGAGGACTGGGTAGGCTACTGGCAGAAGGAAGCTGAGCAGGCTGCCAGTAAAAAGGCAGAGAAAGCCGCTACGGTGGGTCCCGGTTCACCGGCGCGTCCATTCATCTCTCTTCCTGCTGCGGCTTTGCAGGATTATGTGGGCGTGTATCATGATGCATGGCGGGGCGACATACGACTTTCACTTACACAAGGCGCTTTGACGCTTAGTTTCAGCAAGGCAAATGGTTTGACTGGCACCTTGCAGGCGCTGCCCCACGACCTATTTGTTGCTAAGTGGCAGGACCGTGCAAACGATGCTGGTGATGACAGTTATGTGCAGTTTGAGCGGAATACTGAAGGAAAAGTAACCGGCTTTCATATGGAAGTTATAGGTTCTGACTTCAGTTTTGACGTGCAGGATTTGCACCCCGTTAAGGTTTCTTCTCCATGAGCATATCTGTAGCATTGCTGTCGCGCAGGTCCTTTCTGCAGGGGAGCTGTCTTCTGGTAGGCACAGGAGCTTTGGCAGGTTGCCAGTCCGCCCGTACCCCGCAGCGCTTTGCAGAAGCTGATGCACTGATAAAGCAGGCTATTCGGGATGGTGAGTGCCCCGGTGCTGTTTGGGGTGTTGGCCAGCACGGGCAGGTGTTGCATCTGGCGGCTTTCGGCGCACGTAGTTTGAAGCCTGATTATGAGACCATGACCACGGATACCGTGTTTGACATGGCCTCTCTTACCAAACCCATGATTACAGCTTTGGCGGTCATGCAGCTTGCAGAAAAGGGGCTGTTGGATGTCAATGCGCCTGTTGCACGCTACCTGCCAGACTTTGCTGCGGCGGGTAAGGCAGACATTACACTCAGGCTACTGCTGACCCATTTTTCCGGGTTGCAGCCAGATTTGCCGCGCACACCGGATTGGTGGGGGCGCAGCGGTGCCATTGAACGTATTATGAGTTCTGTGCCCAAAATTACGCCGGGCAGCGGTTTTATCTATAGCGACATAAATTTTATTACGCTCGGTCTGATTGTTGAAAAGATATCTGGTTTGTCACTGGATGTTTATGCCAAGCGTAACATTCTTGAGCCGCTGGGAATGACACAGTCCGGTTTTCTGCCACCAGCCAGCCAGTTGGGGCGTATTGCTCCCACCCAATATGATGAGCAGGGCCAAATGCTACGCGGTGTGGTGCATGACCCTACAGCCCGCCGTATGGAGGGGGTCGCGGGGAATGCAGGGCTATTCTCAACCGCGCAGGATGTTGTGTTGTACGCGCAGGCTTTGCTGGCCAGACGTGCGGGACAGCCAAGCTCTTTCCCTCTTAAGCAGGCAACACTGCTTGCTATGACAACTCCGCAACAACCGGCAGGGCAAAAAAGCCTGCGTGGTTTTGGGTGGGATATAGCCTCTCCTTATGCCTCACCAAGAGGAGATGTTTTCTCCAGCCAGTCGTTTGGCCATACCGGGTTTACCGGAACGTCTCTGTGGATAGACCCAGATAATGACTGTTATGTTTTTATCTTGACCAACCGAGTGCACCCCAGTGGGGGGCGTAGCATTGTGCGCTTGCGGCACGATGTTGCAACGGCTGTGGGGCACGCTTTGGGGTTAACTTCAAGTTAAGGGGGTCAGGCTTTTTTCAAATGGTGTCGTGCAGTATCTGTTTTTAAATTTCTACTGACAAACAGGTATGTTTTCTTTTGTGGAGAGACCATGCCAGACGCACTCATGCAATAAGGGTTTGGTCTTTTTATGTCAGCTAGACGGACAATTACGGTTGTGGGTGGGGGCGTTATAGGCCTGACAACCGCTTATGCGCTTATACAGGCTGGGCATACCGTCACATTGGTTGAGCGGGAAGATCAGGTTGGCAGCCAGGCAAGCTTTGGGAATGGCGGCCAACTGAGTTACCGATATGTGCGTCCGTTGGCGGACGCAGGTGTGCCGCTGGATGCCGTGTCATGGCTGTTTCAGCCCCATTCTCCCATCTCGCTTAAATTACGGCTGGACTGGCACCAATGGCGCTGGCTTATGGCATTTCTGGCGGCATGTAACGCGCAGACAAACCAGAAAAACACTGCAAAAATTCTCGAAATAGCGTTGCGGAGTCAAAGTGTTCTGCAACAATGGAGGCAGGACGGTTTAGGTGATTTTTTATGGCGCAAACCCGGAAAGCTGGTTGTGTATCGGGATGCGCGTAAATTCGCCAAAGCGGCTCGCGCCGTTATAAACCCGCAACAGGAACAGGTTTTAACCCCCGCTGATTGTGCACGAGTGGAACCTGCTTTTGGAGGCCTGACACCTGCGTTGGCCGGAGGTATTTTTTCTCCTGATGATGAGGTGGCCGATTGTAATCTGTTTTGTCAGGTTCTTTTGGCCGCACTTCAGGCAAGCCCTGAATTCTGCCTCGTGCATGGCGCAGCACAGTTGGAGGAAACAAAAACCGGGCAGTGTCGGGTAAGGGTCAATGGTATTGTGCAGGAGACGGACCTTGTTGTGTTGGCTGCTGGTCTGGCATCCCGGTCTTTGCTGCGCCCACTTGGGTTGGACCTACCGCTGTATGGTTTGAAAGGTTACAGCCTGACCATGGATGCGCCTGTGGCAGCGCTTCCCAGCGTAAGTGTGACAGATTATGACAACAGGGTGGTCTATGCCCGATTGGGTGACCATCTGCGTATTGCTGCCATGGTAGATATTGGTGCGCTGGATGCCCGCATTGACCCTGAACGTATTGCGGCCCTGAAACAATTGGCTCTTGAAACCCTGCCTGTTCTGCACGGGAGTTCCTCTGCTACGCCGTGGGCCGGTATGCGGCCAGCTACCCCGACTGGCGTGCCGATAGTCGGGCGGACGCGCTGGCGTAATATGCTGTTAAATGTAGGGCATGGTGCGCTTGGTTTTACTCTTTCCGGCGGCTCTGCGCTGACAATTCGGGATATTGTTGAAGGAATGGCTCCTTAAATGACACATCACGCGACAGCCTTTTCCCGTCGTCATGCGCTTTTGGGTGGGGTTGCGGCTTGCCTGTTTGCAAACTTGTCCCGCAAGCCTGCACATGCTGGACCGTCAGCACGTATGACTGGGCTGGAAGGACTTCAGGCTCCGGTTGATATTTTTGAAGATCGTTGGGGTGTGCCGCATGTACAGGCAGGTTCTATAGCAGATGCATTTTTTGCCAACGGCTATCTGGTAGCGCGTGACCGACTGTGGCAACTGGATTTTGAGTATCGTCGGGCTATCGGGCGTTTAGCAGAAGTGTACGGTGCCAAATTTGTGCCGTCCGACACGGCCAACCGGCTATTTTTATTTCGTGGTGATGCCGGGGCGGAATTTGCAGCCTTGCCACAAACCGTCCAGACCTGTGCAACAGCCTATGTCGCGGGCATTAATGCTTATCTTAAAGAGATTGAACAAACACCAGAAAAACTTTCTGAAGAATTCAGAATATTTGCCTACAATCCACTCCGTTGGGATGTGCTTGATCTTGTGCGGATGCGGGCGGAGGCAACGGGTAACACCAAAGGGGAAGTTCGCCGCGCACAGTTGGCGGCAAAGAATGCGCTGGCATATGATGCGCTCATTCAGCCGCTACGCCCTGCCCACACTCTGAAAGTGCCAGATGGGTTGGATGTTCATGCTGTATCAGAGCAGGATTTGGGGTGGTTTGGTGTGTTGCAGGCAGCGTTGCCGCTTGCGGGCGTACACGACGTAAAAGCTAATCATGAGGAAGACCATAGACGCGCCAATGAAGGCAGTAACGCTTGGGTTATTGCGCCTTCCCGCACAGCAACCGGCAGGCCTATTCTGGCGAATGACCCGCACCTTGGTTTTGGCTCTCCGGGGCCGCGCCATGTTATCCATCTCACGGCACCGGGGCTGAATGTTATTGGTGGTGGCACCCCCGGTATGCCCGGTGTCATGCAAGGGCATAATGAACATTTTGCCTTTGGCCGGACAAACTTTCATATCGATCAGGAAGATCTGTTTGTTCTGCGGACGCACCCACACCATCCGGACCGTTATTTTCATAAAGGCCAATGGGTGGAGATGGAGCAGGAGACCACCACCATTGCCGTACGCGGGGAGGCCACTCGTACGGTAACGCTGCGTTATGCCGCACAAGGCCCTGTTGTCTCAACAGACCCTGCGCGCCAGCGGGCGGTGAGTGTGGCAGCTACGTGGTTATATCCCGGTGCTAACGGTATGTTGGCCAATATTGGTATTAATCTGGCACAAGACTGGAGCAGCTTTCGTCAGGCTTTAAAACTTCATACCAGCCCAACAAATTTCACCTATGCTGATACGGCAGGCAATATTGGCTGGCAGGCGGCAGGTGGGTTGCCGCACCGTTCCGGCGGCCATGACGGTCTGTTGCCCGCTCCGGGGGATGGTCAGTATGACTGGCAAGGCCTGCAACCTTTGGATGCTCTGCCATCCAGTTTTAACCCTGCGGTCGGATGGTTCGGGACATCTAATGAACTGAACCTGCCAGCAGACTATCCTTACGAAGAACGCTGCGTCAGTTATGAATGGAAAGACCCTTACCGATATCAGCGTGTTGCTGAAGTTTTGCAGGAAACCAACCGGGCAACACTCGCGCAGAGCGTTGCCTTGCAGCATGATACACTCTCCCATTTGGCGCTTGCTGTCGTAGCCTGCCTGCCAGATCAGCCTGCCAGTCTGGTGGCGGAAGTTGCCTTGTTAAAACAGTGGGATGGGCATGTTGACGCCAGCAGCGCCGCGGCTGCTTTGTATGAGGTCTGGTGGTCCAAGCTGAATGTTCTGTTCTATCAGGCTCTGGTGCCAGAAGACTTGCGTGGGATTTTACCTCAGCCGCTGAATGCTTCTGTCCTGCTGGCATTCTTGCAGGCACCAGATAGCCGAATAGGCCCACACCCCGAGAGCGCACGGAATGCGTTGCTGGTGACAGCCTTCCAGCAGGCTGTTGAAGAGGTGCGGGACCGTTTGGGGCCGGTTATGGCGGCTTGGAGATGGGGCGCACTGCATACCGTTCAGATGCGGCATCCGCTTCATGCGTCTTACGCTGTCGCCAAGGCTTTTCCACCCGTTGGAGGAGAAACTGCGCAGAGCGGGGGGGATGCTTATACGGTTATGGCGCGGTGGTATAATCCGGACCTTTCAGCAAAAGCCCTCGCGCAGGGCCGTAACCCGTATGCGGTGACAGGGGGAGCAAGCTATCTGATGGTCTGTGATGTTGGCGCATGGGACCAGTCTGTCTTCCTCAATTTCCCCGGTCAGGCAGCACAGCCGCAAAACAGACATTATGATGATTTTCTGGCGCCATGGCTGAAGGGGGCGATGCAGCCGCTCGTGTTTTCACCCCATGCAGTACAGGCAGCAGCACGCCACCATCAGGTGCTCTATCCGGGGCAAGCTGCGCCTTAAAAAACAAGGCAGAATATAGTTTCTGGCACTTTTTCAGACTTTATCTGTCTTTAAAAATACTGCTCAGAAAAGATATTTTTGTGTCTTTGTTGCTGGAATATTGTTTAAAGTTTTATCAGGAGCGCCTCTGCAATGCGTCATTTTCCTCTGACCCTACTTCTGTTGGCAGGTGCAATTTCCGGTTTCTCTTCCGCTGTGGCAGCGCCGCTGGCCGAAACGCAATCACAACGCCAGATCAAGGCTATGTTGTCTCTACCATTTGCGACAAACCTTGTTGGCGCACGCCATAGCGAGCGTTTTGCATGGGTGGAAAGACGGGCCGGGGTACGCAATATTTTTACCTCAGATGCAGGGGCAGGCCCACGTGCGCTGACACACTACACCAAAGATGACGGAACAGACCTATGGGGGCTGGCTTTGTCACCGGATGGAAAAACAGTGGCGTATGTGGAAGGAGGCGACGCGGAATATCCTGATGACCCGTCCCCCAACCCAGATCTGGCCGTGGCTGGTACACAACAGACCGTGCATGTTGTTCTGGAAAATGGGAAACAAATGGTGTTGGGGGAAGGCTGGAACCCCGTTTTTTCTCCGGATGGCAAAACTCTTGCATTCAGTCAGAAAGGCACGCTGTTTCTTGCACCAGTGGGAGGAGAGGCCAAAGCCGTTATGGCTACGCGCGGTAGTCTAACAGCGCTGCTATGGTCACCCGATGGCAAAACTCTCGCCTTTACGCTTGATCGTGGGTCTCACGCTTTTATTGGGCTGTGGCATACCCAGCAGTCGGCCATGGAGTTTTTGAGCCCGGCTTTGGCGCAGGATAGCCTGCCCAGCTTTTCGCCAGATGGGCAGCGTATTGCGTTTGTAAGAGAACACGCTCCGGTTACCCGTGGTAAAAGCGCAAAAGCCTCTTTCTGGAGCCTGCATGTTTATGACCTGCAAAGCAGGGAGGATCATAGTGTCTGGGCACCGCATGCCGGTGCTGGCGCACGTTTTTTTGCGCCTGAAGGTGCCGGAGTGCTGTGGTCTGATAACGTGCACATCCTCTTTCCGTGGGAAGGGAGTGGATGGATGCGGGTTTGCCGTGTGGATAGTCAGCAGCCAACATCTCCCCTTTGCCTGACACCGGACAAGGCAGAAGTTTCTTCTTATCGTTTGTCAGATGATGGAAAAACCCTTTTCTATACAAGCAATGTCGGCAATCTGGATGAGTGGCATGCTTGGAAGGTTGCGCTTGACCGGCCTGAGCCGCAGCGCCTGACGCAGAGCAATGAAATGGAGACAGATGTTGTTCTGGCGGGTCGTGCCGTAGGGCTTATGAGTGCAGGGGAGAGAGAAACGACTCACCCGGTTATTCTTGCCCCGGGAAAGAAAGAACCAATTGTTCTAAATGCTGAGGTTTCAACGGAAATACCGTTTGTAAGCCCACAAACGCTCATACTCAAAAGCAAAGATGGCATGGATGTTCATGCCCAGCTTTTTATGCCCCAGACCCACACTACTGCGTTACATCCGGCTCTTGTTTTTGTGCATGGCGGCCCGCACCGTCAAATGCTGCCCGCGTTTAACAGCATGGGGTATTATTCCAATGCTTATGGCATGAACCAGATTTTGGCGGCACAAGGATATATTGTTGTTTCCGTCAATTATCGTAGTGGTACCGGTTATGGTGAAGCGTTCCGCAATGCTGCAGGTATTGGAAGAGAAGGGGCCAGCGAATATCAGGACGTATTGGCAGCAGCCACTTACCTGAAAACCCGCCCGGATGTTGATCCTGCGCGTATTGGTATATGGGGTGGCAGTTGGGGTGGATATCTGACCGCTTTGGCCCTTGCACGGAATAGCGATGTTTTCCGTGCTGGCGCGGATTTTCACGGGGTGCATGACATGCAACAGTCTGACAAACCCGGCCTTTCACCGGAGCAGAACAAAGCCATGCATGATCTGGAGTGGCAGTCCTCGCCCGCAGCAAATGTTGCACAATGGCGCTCTCCTGTACTGCTGGTACATGGAGATGACGACTATAATGTGGAATTTACGGAATCCACACTGCTGGCACGTCTGCTATCGGAGCAGGGCGTGCCTTATGAAGAGCACGCTTTCCCTAATGAGCGCCATGCCTTTTTGCGTATGCAGGACTGGCTGATGGCCTATACATGGATGAACCAGTTTTTTGGCAAAACCTTAGCGACAAGCAGCCACTAATGGAATGCGGGTGGCGTTTAGTGAATGCGCTGCCCGCCAACCCATACTTCCTGCACCATGAATGCGCTATCCATCACCACATAGTCAGCGCGTTTACCCACTTCCAGTGTGCCTCTGTCCGTCAGGCCAAGGTAGCGGGCAGGGTTCTGGCTGAGCAAGGCGGCGGCTTGTGTCAGCGGCGTGCCTGCCTGTAGGGCGTTGCGGAGCGCAACATCCAAGGTCAGTACACTGCCCGCAAGGCTGCCATCCGGCAGGCGGACTGCTCCATCTTTTACAATAACGTCCTGACCGCCTAACTGGCTTGGGCCTTCTGGCATGCCAGTCGCACGCATGGCGTCTGTTACAAACAGAAGCCTGTTTTCCATAACCTTGTGCGCAAGCCGGAATGTGGCCGGGTGCACATGGTGTGTGTCAAAAATCATTTCAGCATAAGCATCGCTGCACATCAGGGCCGTCACGGGACCGGGTTTGCGGCTACTGATGGGGGCCATGGCGTTGAACAGATGTGTAGCTCCGGCAATGCCGCCTGCCGCACAGACCTGGCAGACGGCTTTTTCTGTCTGTTCATAGCTTGCGACAGTATGGCCCATACTGACACGCACGTTGGCAGCGACAAACTGGTTTATGGCGTCTTCAGCATAAGGGAGTTCAGGAGCCAGCGTCACAACTTTAACGCAGCCTGTAGACAAAGCTTCTGCAACGCGGTCTGGGGTGGGGGCAATAGCATACGGGGGTTGGGCACCCAGCTTGTGCGGGCTAACAAATGGCCCTTCCAGATGAGCGCCATGCACCACGGGGCCATTCGGAATTTGGGTGCGCACTACCTCGGCCACAGCCCGTAATGTCTCCATAACATCTGCCCACGGGCGCGTAATGGTGGTGGGGAGAATGGTTGTGGTGCCGTGCGAAGCATGAAATTTGGAAAGGGTATGAATGGCCTCAACACCATCCATGGTATCCGCTCCGTTGCCACCATGCACATGGCCATCAATAAAGCCGGGCAGAATATAACGGTCTGGCACATCCCGACCTTCAGCAACAGTGTGAATAGTGCTGGAAAATGTAAGAGAACCAGACAGGATACGGTCAGGGAGGACAAGATGGCCGCTAAGAGTATGCATGGTCAAAGGTCTTTACTGGTTTTAAACGTTATCGGGCAGGATTGCTGCGCATATAAAGCGCTATAAACCCGTAGCCACATAAAGTCAGGCTTGTGAAAACACCTTGAAAACCAAATATGGTTTTAAGCCAGACAAAAAGCTGCGGCAGCACACCGCCACCACAATAGGCCATGACCAGAAGTGCTGAGACGAGGGGCGCAAGAGCTCCTGTATTTTTCAGCACCGTAGGGAACAAGCCTGGGAAGATCATGGCATTCGCAACGCCCAGCAGGGCAAGGCACAAAACGGCCCCATATCCATGTGCCACAAAAGCCATCAAGCTTAAAAACCCACCGGCTATACAGCAATACAGGGTGTAGCGCTCCTGCGAGCAGAAGCGGGGTGTGCACAGCATTCCTAAACAATAGCCCACGAGCATACCTGTTAGGGTCAGTGCTGTGAAAAATCGTGTCTGGTTCAGGGAGAGGCCAAGGTCCTGCGCGTAGGTTCCAATAGCGTCTCCGGCCAGAACCTCTACACCGACATATAAAAACATGGCGATGATACCGCACAAAATGCGAGGCGAGGTTATGATAGTTATAAACTTTGAGCGGGTCTTCTCCCGCGTGGACGTGTCAGATTTTTCAGGCGCATGAATATCTGGCAAGCTGGAAAGGCTGACTGCGATGGCGGTGAGTACCATAAACAGCGCCATGGTCAGATAAGGCCAATAAATGCTTTGAACAAATTGATGGAGGAGTGCTTCGCGAGCTATCGGGTCTGTCATCTGGCTGGCGTGAGCAGCAACATCCTGAATGGAACCCATAACAAAAAAAGCAAGAGTGATAGGGGCTAGAATACCTGCAAATTTGTTGCAAATGCCCATAATGGCAATGCGTTGGGCGGCTTTATGCAGGGGGCCTAGAAAACTGACATAGGGGTTAACCGCAGTTTGAAGCAGAGCAAGGCCACTGCCTACGCTTAGTAGGCCCACAAGTGCACCGTGATACAATCCGGTAGCCATGAATTGCCCCGTGCACGCCATGCCCAGAGCCATGATGCCCAGAGCAACCGAGAGGCTTCGTTTTAACCCGATGCGTTGCACGATCCATGATGATGGGATGGCAAACAGAAAATATGAGAAATAAAAAACAAGGGGAATAAGAAAGGCCGCTTTATCATCGAGAGAAAACGAGACCCTCACGAAGGAGATAAGGGGGCCGTTCAGCCAGGTTACAAAACCGATTACAAAAAATAGAAGAGCGGTTAGAGCCAAAGGTGTCCAACCATAGGACCCTGCCGGACATAAATCAGGTTTTGAATAAGCTGCTTGCGGGGGCGGTGAGCGTTCCATTTAGGCCGGTCCCTGCGTCGAAGAAGGGGATGCAAGGAGCGCAAACTGTTGTGCCAGTGTGGCAATCCAGTCTGTTGTCACCGCCCATCCAGCCGAGCGGGCTGCACGCAGAATACCGCCGCCCAACGGAGGAAGAACCGGAGCCTGTGGTGCGCCGCATACAGCCGTTAGGTCAGTAAGAACGCTGCGGCTGTTGAATACGCTGCCTGCGTAGCTCCATGGAAGTGTTTCTGTAGGAAAGAATGCGCGTGCGGTTTGTATGGACCGTGCAAGTTCCGTGGCGGCTTGCGTCAGAAGAAAACGTGCATGCTGGCAACCTTCCTCCGCCATGCTGTCAACAAGGCGGGCGCACTGGGCAACGGCAGAACGGGGGTGCTTCTGGCCTGCATGCCATCCTAGCAACGCGTCCATCGCTTCGGGGTTGGTGGTCGGCCAGTCCATATGGGTGCAGAGCCTTTGGGCAAATTCGGTGGCTTCTGGTCGGCGGCCATCCAGCGCCTGGCACAGATGTTCCAGAGCCATGCGGCCCAACCAGTAAGCACTGCCTTCATCACCAAAAACACTGCCCCATCCCCCAACCCGTTGGGAGTGTCCCTCCGCATTTTGAGCCCAGGCAATTGACCCCGTGCCAGAAAGCAGCAGAACTCCCGCACCTCCAGCAAACGCACCAGCGCAGGCCATATCTACATCGTTACTGATGCTTAAAGGGGCATTGGGGCACAGGCTTTGGAGATGAGTTTGAATGTGCTGGCCCATGGCCCGGTTTTCACCATAGCCAGCAAGCCCGAATGCTGAGGCTTGAATGCCGGAGCGCATGGGCGTGACCAGTTCAGCCAGCACGTCGCGCCAGGCGGGTTGGTCAAACGGGTTGCTGCCGCCTGTTACCCTGAAGTCCTGTATGCTTCCGTCTTGTCCAACCCGAATGGCGGCTGTCTTAGTGCCACCACCATCCACGGCCAGAACAGCAGGCAAAGAGCTTGTGACAGAAAATCGGGGTAGGTCAGACATTACAGTAAGCTCAGTCTATTCTGAAAAATTGTTTCGGAAAGCTTATAATATGTGCGTGGGAATAACCAGAAGCTCTCTGGCTAACAGCCCTTAACCTCAGGATAATCTGTTATCACGGTGCACAGCATGGTGTGCCTGCTGGTTCGAAGGCTTCAGAAGGTGTCTTTTTCCCGGCGTAGTTTTGCAAACTCTGCGCTGGTTTTTGCACGCAGGAAGGGGTTTGTCTGTCGCTCAAGCCCTAAAGTGGAGGGGAGTGTTGGTAAGTGCGCAGCGCGCAGGGCTTTTACGTCTTTCACGCGGGCTTGCAGGGCGGCATTATGCGGGTCTGAATGCAAAGCAAAGGCGGCATTGCCAAGGGTATATTCATGTCCACAGCAGACAAGCGTTTCGTCAGGTAGAGTGTCAAAGCGGTGAAGGCTTGTGAACATCTGCTCAGGCGTGCCTTCAAACAGGCGACCACACCCAAGACTAAACAGAGTGTCACCACAGAACAGAGCGGGCGGAGCTGTGAAGAAGTAGGCAATATGTCCACTGGTATGACCGGGGACAGCAAGGATCTGCGCTGTACTGTCGCCAAGAGTCACCGTGTCTCCATCTGACACGGCTTGGTCCAAAGGGGGGAGGCGGTGTGCATCTGCTTTTGGGCCGATAATGCGGGCTTTGTAAGTGTCCCGCAGGGTTTGGGCACCCTCAATATGGTCCGAGTGGTGATGCGTCAGTAAAATGAGGTCCAGACCAAGCCCCAGTTTTTTTAAGGTTTCCTGTATGGGGGCGGCTTCTCCGGGGTCAACAATGGCGGTTTGCCCTGTTGCCTGATCTTGCAGTAGCCACGCATAGTTGTCTGACAAAATGGGAATGGCACGAAGAGACAGGGGCATGGCAGGGGCTTCCTTAGCAGGCATGGGGCGGCCACAGGTGTGTGGTCATGGCGTAGCGGGTCCAGATCATGATAGGCAGAGCTATGAATGATGTCATGCCCTCCATGGTTCCTGACTTTTATCGCACGCACACGGGTGCCACCTGTGCGGCCCTGTTGCGCGAACGGCTGCAATGGTTCTGGCCGGACCTAAGGCAACAGAAAATACTGGGCATAGGCTATGCAACGCCCTGTCTGGAGGCGTGGCGAGGGCGGGGAGCGTTATGTGTGTCTGCACTTCAGCCAGACTACGCTCTGGAGGAGGGCCGAGAGAAACGCCCTCATCAGGATTACGAAAACACACTCTGTGCGGACCCGGCCTTACTGCCTTTTCAGGAGGACACGTTTGACCGGATTGTGCTGCTGCATGCCTTTAGGAATGAGGCGCAAGCCATGACAGTGCTGCGCGGTGCCAGCCGTGTGCTGCGAGATGATGGGCGTATGCTGCTTATTATGCCCAGCCTGTGGTGTGGCCGCTTGCGGCAAAGGCGCACACCTTTTGCGCAGGAGCCAGCCTTTGGTGCACGGGCACTGGGCCGTATTTTTGACCAAACCATGCTGCATACGGAACGGAGGGACGAGGTCTTGTTTCTGCCAGCTCAATGGGGATGCCGCAGTCTGCAATTTGGGCAGGTGACGGATATTGCCGGCAAGGTTCTTGCCCCCGGTCTGGGGAGTTTGAGTTTGATAGAGGTTGTTAAAAATAGTTATTCCATGCTGTCCATGCCAGTTCAGGCACGCCGCAGGGTCTGGCGCAAACGTTTTGCCAGTGTGCCAGAGGGCTGCGGCAAGGTGCAGCCGCCCCAGTCCTGAGGCTATCACGGTCGTAAAAGTGAAAGTGCTGATTTTCAGAGCGCCGGACGTGGTGTTATCCGGGAGTTTTTCCTGCTAAAGGCAGCAAGTCTTTTTTGGTGTTGAGGCCGGTTCCATTCTCATCTCTTTTCTTCTTTGCGGGTTGTTGGTGCTGTTTGTGGTGGCGGCTGTGCTGGCAATTTTGCCAGAAGGCCTGCTTCGGCAGGCCGAGGCGTGGCGGTCGGAAATGCAGGCAGCCGCGTGGTCCGCTATTGGCTTGCTGGCTGTAACAGGAGCCGCCTTGCGGATAGAAGGTGCTGTGGGTTGGTGCCCCGTTTTTGGATTGGATGGCCCCACACTCCCCATGCTTGTTCTGCTGGCCTTTGCGGGCGGTATCATGAGCCAAGGCCGCCGGGGTATGGCGTGCGTTCTGGCAGGGTTGGCGTTTTTGGCGCTCTCGCCACTGGTGTTTGGGTTATTAGCCGGTACGGCTCTGGTGCTGCTTGCAGGCAAGGGGCGGCAGGGTGTCTGGTTACCTGCGGCTGTTGTGCCAGCTTGCATTCCCGCAGACAGCCCGCTTTGCCCACCTTTGCTATGCCTTATGGTCTTGTTGCTGGGCTGGTCCGTCTCCGCCCAGAAAGGCCCAGAAGCGACTGTGCCCGTTGGTATCGGGGTTTTTCTGTTGGGCCGTCTGCTCTCTGAAACAGGTGTGTTGCATCCTGTATTTCAGGTCCTGCTCATCCTGAGTGGCTGTTGCGTTGCATTGGGTGGTTGCGTTCAGGCACTGCGGGCACGGCAGGTTCATCGTATTGCCGCAGGGTTGGCGTGTGCCGGTTTTGGCGCTTTGGTCGTGCTATTGGCCTTGGCGTTGGCAACCACGCTGGAGGGCATGGACCAGTTTAGAACAGCGGCTCAACTCGGTTTAGGAGCACCATTGCTGGGCATGTTGGCGTTGCTGTGGCTTTGTCAGCCACCACAGGGTGCAGAGGAAAGTTCTGAATCCACCCGCCTTCCACCTCTTATGTGTAGTGTCGCAGGTCTTACCGTGTTGAGCGTGGCTCTGCTTCTGCTTTCCGGTTTACCACCATTAGGTGGGTTTTCTGTTCTGTGGTGTCTTGTTAGTGCGGGCGAGTTGGCCACGCGCGCTGCGCCGCCCATACAAGCTTTGGGTACAATTCTTGTGCTTGTGGGGGCCGCTGCCTTCATGGCGCTGGGTATTCTTGGGCTGGTACGGTTGGGATATGCAGCTTTTCGTGGGGGGCAGAACGTGTCCGCTCTTTCGGCTGGGCAAAGTTTACGGAGAGGTTTTTTTCCGCTTCTGCCTGCCGTAGTCTGTCTTGTTGCCGCGTGTCTTGTTTCTGTGTTGCCGGGTGCATGGCTGGCGCTACAAGACCACCTTTTCGTCGGCGTAGATGCACGAGACTTCCTGTGGTCAAAAATTTTATCCGTCTGGTTTACGGATACTCCCGTCAGCTTTACGCCCCTTTATAGTGTGGCTGCACTGACAGTCTGTGTGGGGGGAGTGATTGCGCTGGGCCGTGTGTGTAAATTTTATCCCTTCCCACGGTTGCAGGCTGCACGACAACGCTGGCAGGAGGGGGCGCCTCTTATACAGCAGGACAAAGCGGCAGAAGCGGAACCCACGGAGCAAGAGGCTGCGGTGTGGACCATGCTTCTGGTTTTCCTAGGCTTGCAGAACCAGAGGCCCTCTGACTGGCCAATTGTTGGGAAAACGGCTGCAGGCGGGCGCTACGTGCAGGCTGTTCTGTTCAGAAGTGTGGCGTGGTGTGAAGCGCAGGGCCTTGTGTTGATCCTGTTTTTTATGGCTGCGGGTCTTCTGTTTGGACTGTTGGTCGGGCAATGACGGTGCCTACATCTCCCTTCGTGCTGACTTGGGGCTGGAGCCTACTATGCCTTGCCGCATTAGGGTGCCAGACTGTGCTGATGCTGGTGGCCGCTCCATTTTTTACCGGCTGGGTTGATCGGCTGGGAGGCCGAATGGCTGGCGAATGCCGGTATAGGGTGAGCGGCCGTTGGCAGGAAATACGGCACCAGTTTACCCGTCCTGGCCTTGCTGAGCCGGATCAGAAAGCTGGCGCAGGGGTTGTACGGGCGGGTTTCGTGCTTGCTGTGCTTGGTTGCAGTATGGTGCCGGTGTTCATGCTATTGCCAGCGGGTTTTCCTGCCCCAGGGCTATTGTTGATCTCCGCCGTGCTGATTCTGGCGTCTCTGCTTCTGTCTTTGCCGTTGGTGGCGCAACCAGGCCGGTATGCGCTGAACGGTTATATGGTGCTGATAGCAGACGCGTTGTTACTGCCCGCCTTGATACCTGTTCTTGTCATGGTTGGTGGGCAGGATCTTGCTGCTTTTCTGACGCAGATACGGAGCCTTTCTCCTTTAGGAAATGGTGCCCCCTTTGTGCTGATGGGCGTTGCCGTTTTTGCGGTTGCATGGCGTAGCCAGCAGGGGGATGAGGAAGGGGCTTGCGCACTTTCCGGCCCGGACCGTGGCCTCTGGTTACTGGCGCGGGATTGTGTGCGGTTATGCTGGGTCACTCTGGCAGGGGATATCGCTTGGTCTGGTACGCTGTCTCTGCCTACCACGGCAGGGATGGAAGCATGGAGTATCGGCTGCCTGGAGGGCACCGGTGTCTGGGTGGTGAAGGTGGCTATCGCTGCCGTCTTGCTGGCGCTGACATATCTTATGGTATTGCCTTTGCCCAAACAGGGGCGGGTACGGCTGGCTACGGTTTTTTTGCTGGGCCTTCTGGCGTGGCAGGTTGCCTACCCAGTGCTTACCCCACAGCAAGAACCTTCCAGCACAACAGCCGCAGCCGCCCTGCAAAACCCGATTTATGGTGATGACGGGGGAATGCAGCCATGACACTCGCCGCAATATTAGCCCCCCTGTTGGCGCTGTGCGTTGTGGCGCGTGGCATAGGGTTTTTGTCAGCGTTAGGCGTTGTGAGCGCAATAGCAATGCTTGTGGATGGCACGGACCCACTGCATCAGGCAGGGGCAGCATTTGCCCTGCTTTTTGCCATCGGCCCGGTCTGGTTTCTCAGCTATTATCAGCAGGATAGCCAGCCGGAACGGAGCGGCCCAGCCGTACCTTTTCTGGCTCTTGGTCTTATGGTTGTGTTGATGTTGGCTGGGTCGCGCCCCGGCGTGATGGTGTTTCCCTCAGGCCTCTGCATCGTTCTTGCAGGGCTGGTAGCGGTGACATGTCGGCAGTCTATGGTCTGGCAATGGGCCGGGTTGCTGACATGTGTTGAAGGTGTGCTGTTATCCGGCATCATACAGAAACACCTTATGGTTGTAGGCGTGACCGTTTTGGCAGGGGTGCTGATTGCAGCATTGGGCGGCCTGTGCGTTCATCGTGTTCTGCCTCGTTTGGCTGTGGTCCGGGCTTCTGGTCGCCGTCAGGGTTCCAAACGTAAAAAAGGCAAAAAAGAGCA
The DNA here is from genome assembly GCF_052102375.1 of Acetobacter sp. Classification (GTDB taxonomy): domain Bacteria; phylum Pseudomonadota; class Alphaproteobacteria; order Acetobacterales; family Acetobacteraceae; genus Acetobacter. The sequence continues at coordinate 94,501 of NZ_JBQDXI010000008.1, read as the reverse complement.
AGGGAGCGCTCTTGGTGCTGCCGATGCCGCGCCTCATCCTGATTACGTACCCAAGCCGCCTCGCTATGATGGGGCCGATACACCATGACATTTCCTGTTTTTCTGGCCGCATTGGCTTTTGCATGGCCTTTGCTTGGTGCAGCCGTGGTGATGAGCCTGAATACTCCCCGGAGCAGGGAGGTTGCGGTATGGATGGCTGGCGGGGGCTGCTTACTGGCCGCCGCTGTTTTTCTGTTTCCTGCCACAGGAGCGGCCGCCACCGGATGGGATGATGACCCGGTGCAACGCGCCGGGCGCGTCATGCTCGCCTTCGGCTTGCTGCTGACGGTGCTTGAGGCCAATACCATCCCAAACCGCTTTCTGCGTGGGTTGCCCCATATTTCCACGGCGTTGGCTGGTCTGGCCTGTGTAACGCCGGACCCTATTGTTGGGCTGGGAATTCTTGAGGCATCGCTGGCGTATGGGGTGTTTGTTGTCAGCCGTCCTGCTGGGCAGGCTATGGCAGGCTGGGCGTTGCTGCGCACGGGGTCTGTGGGAATGTTTCTGGTGCTGGCCGGGTTGCTGCTGCCTGCCGGTCAGGCCGCGTCCGGCCTTTTGCTGGCGTGCGGCGTTGTCATGCTGGCTGGTCTCACACCGTTTGGCCAACCCTGGCGTGAGGAGAATGACACACTTCTGTTTCTGCCTTTTGCCGGGGCAGCGCTCCTTTTGTCCATGCGCCTCAGGCCCCATGGTGGAGAGGCTTTTGATACGGCGCTGATCGCAGCAGGGTTGGCTTCTGTCTGGCTAACAGCGTGTGCGGGTCGGTCTCATGACGGGCTGCGGATGTTTCGTACCTTTCCGTCAGCCCTTGCGCTTATTGCTGTGGGAGCAAAGGCAGATGTCGCCGCTCTGCTGTTTTTGTCCGGATGGTGTTTAGCGGGGGGGAGCCGGTCAGAGCGTTCTTGGGCTGCGCGAACACTGGCGTGTTTTCCACCCGGTGCACCGTTTGTCGGTTGTCTGCTTCTGCTGTCCATGATGAGCGACTGGTCATGGGTTTTTACAGTGCTGACTCTTGCCGGTATTTTATGCGCTGTGGTGCGCGCTGTGCCCGCACAGGGTGAAGGGCATGCAGTATGGCCGCAGGACGCGGCGGGCCGTGTAGCCTGTGTGGTGTTGGTTGTTACCGGTTTTCTGGTGCCTCTTGCCATGATGTTGGGGGCATTCTGATGGACGTTGTAGCGCATATTCACGCCGGTCAGCCAACAGAAACCCCATGGCGCTTTCAACTGGATGAAATGGCATGGCGTGACCTTGTAGAGGGTCTGAAGCACGACAGCCTGCCATTTGTCGGACTGTGGTGTGATGGAGCGGCCGTGCATGCCCTCTTCATGCCACACGGGACCCAACCTCTGGCAGCGTCTCTCGTGTTGGAAGATAGACGTTATCCGGCACTGTCACCGGCACGTCCAGTTTCCAGCCTGTATGAGCGTATGATTTTTGACCTGTATGGGGTGGAAGCCATGTGGGCAACGGATGTGCGCCCCTTGGTGGACCATGATATCTGGGCAGATACTATGCCTCTGGCAGCAGTGCCTGGCGGGGCTGGTAGCAATAAAGGCATGCTGACATTTCAGCCGTCTGAGGCCATGCTGGAAGTGGGGGGAGTGACTGCGGGAAGTGGGCCAGCGTCTGGCGGGCGAGAGGCTCCCCTACATATTGCACTGGCTCTGGATGGTGACGTTATTCGTTGCGCTGAGACAGTAACGGGATATGCACACAGAGGCATGGCGCAGCGATTACAGACATGTCGCGTGGAGGATGCTAATCGCCTAAGTGGCCGTTATGTGGCCGGGGCCTGTGCTGCGCATCAGGCTGCTTTTTGCCGGGCTGTTGAGGCCGCTTGCGGTGAGACCATAGGGCCGGAGGTCAGCCTGCTGCGGGTTGTTGTGCTGGAGCTTGAACGCGTTAGCACGCACCTGTTTACACTCGCTGGTATCGCCCGGCAGGCAGGAGCAGTGCTGGTGGCGTCACGGTGCATGTGGTTTCGGGAAAAACTGCTGACAGAAGCCGCGCCGATTATTGGCTCGCGTTTGATGATGGACCATTGCGTGCCGGGCGGTGTTACCCTGCGCACAACAGCCGCTATGGGCGAACTTTGTAGCAAGTTGGCTGAATTGGGAGAGGAAATTTACCCTGATTTGGTCACTCTGTGGCAAAGCTATCCGGGGCTTTCCAGCCGCCTTGTTGGATTGGGTGTTGTGGAAAGCGCCCTACTGGAGCAAGTGGGGCTGGATGGCCCGGTAGCCCGTGCTGGCGGAGGAGACTGCGATTACCGTCGTGATATGCGGGCTTATGATGGCTTGTGGCGTTTTACGTCCGGGCGGCATGACGGCACAGTAGAAGACCGCGCGATTGTGTTGCTGGAGGAAGTAGGTGAGAGCCTGCGTATGCTTAATATGGCAGGGCCAAAGCTAGGCTTGTCAGCTGGTGGTCGCATAGACTTGTATTACGAAGATGGAGGAGGCATTGGCATGGCTGAAGGGCCGTGGGGTGCGGTTCTCTATTGGGTCAGGCTAAAAGATGGTCGGGTTGAGCACGCTTTTGTTCGGGATCCGGCCTATTCAGCCCTGTTAGCGCTAGAAGCCGTTCTGCCAGGGCAAAACGTGGCGGACCTCGGGCTTATCCGGGCATCGTTGGGTGTGACAGCATCCGCGCTGGATGGCTAAAAGCAGAAAGAGAAGGCAGTAGTTATGGGGCTTATACGGGCCGTATTTGACGCCAGCTTTCGGCAGGGCAACGCGCGGTTAAAGCCCGTTGGGCCACGCTGGCCGCTTCTCTTGTTTCACGTGGATACAGGCGGCTGTGGCGGCTGCGGGATGGAACTGGAAGCTCTGGCTGCGGGTGGCTACGACATGCAGGGGGCGGGGTTTGGTTTTGCATCTGCTCCGCAAGGGGCGGATGTTCTGCTGATTACCGGCGCGCTGACATACGCCATGGCCCCGGTACTGGAAGCTGCGTGGAAAGCCATGCCCACGCCCAAAGGTGTGATCTGTGTCGGGAACTGCGCCATAGATGGCGGACTTTTCCCTGAAAATTATACCATTATGGGGGGGCTGAACCGTAAGGTTCATGTTCATCTGCGCATTAAGGGATGCCCGCCCACACCGCAAGAGGTGCTGGACGGACTATATTCCCTGTTTGGGCAGCGTGCGCCAGCAGCAGCTTATGCCGGTGCGTCTTCGTCTTCTACATCTTCTTGAAGGTCTTCAGCGGCTTTTTTCAAACGACTGAAGCTTAGGCGGCTCAGGGGCAGCAGCAGCATATAAATAACACCGGCCGCAGCCAGTGCAGCCCAAGGGTCTGCTACCAGAATAACCGTGTAAACACCGGTGCTCAGCATAACCGGCAGAACATATTTTGCCGGAACCTTGAAGTTTTTAAATGACCAGACAGGCAGTGTAGAAACTAGCAGAAGAGCAGTGCTGATCAGGGTAAAACTGGGCATGTAGGGAAGGCGTGTCAGGTTATAAAGCCAGTCTATATTCAGCTTTTCAGCTTCCAGCCCTAAAAATAGCGGGAAAAGTGCCAATCCAGCTCCAGCAGGGGCAGGTACTCCTGTGAAGAAGTTACTGGCATATTTGGGTTTGTCTTCTTCCCCATCCAGCATGGCGTTGAACCGTGCAAGGCGGAGCGCCATACAGACTGTAAAAATAAGGCATGGTAGAAAGGCGTATCGGCCGCCTTCCCGTAAAGCCCAGAAATACAGCATGAAAGAGGGGGCAACACCAAAGCAGACAAAGTCTGACAAGCTATCGAACTCGGCCCCAAAACGGGTCGATCCGCGCAGCAGTCGGGCAATGCGTCCATCCAGCCCGTCTATACAGGCGGCAATAACCAAGGCAATGGCAGCGGCCTGAAAACGCCCATCTACGGCAAAGCGCATCCCCGTTAACCCGGCGCATAGTCCCAGCATTGTCAAAATGTTGGGAATGAGCCGATTGAACGATGTTCCCTTGATCTTTGTGCGCACCCGCCGCCGTAGCCGCCTACGGCGTTGCCCTTTGTCGGACGGAGCATAACCACCCGCAGAGCGGTGCGAGCTGGTTGGAGCAAGCGGCGCTTCAGGCAACGACGTCCTTTCCTCTCTGCCTGCTGATGAAGGCGTAGGAGGAGAGGACTCTGGTACGGACGGAGGAGGCTGCTGCATGACCACGGGGATTAGAGGCGCGCCATCACGGTTTCGCCACCAATCATGGTTTGGCCCACGGCAACCAGCGGCTCGACACCGGGTGGCAGGTACAAGTCGGTTCGGGAGCCAAAGCGGATCAGGCCGAAACGCTCGCCAGCTTCAACCTGCATGCCTTCTGTCACGCTGCACACAATGCGGCGGGCAATAAGGCCAGCAATCTGGACGACTGCCATCATGCGACCATCTGGCAGGGTCAGGCTGAGTGCATTGCGCTCGTTCTGTTCAGAAGCCTTGTCCAGGCTGGCATTCAGGAACAAGCCAGGATGGTAGGCAATGCGGGTTACTGTCCCTGCTGCTGGCATACGGTTTACATGAACATCCAGCACAGACAGGAACGTGGCAATGCGCCAGACAGGCGCAGTGCCCATGCCCAGTTCTGCCGGGGGTGCAATTTTCTCAATAGAGACAATGCGCCCATCAGCGGGAGCCACGGCAACATCGTTGCGGGCAGGTGTCTTGCGTTCCGGGTCACGGAAAAAATACAGACAGAACCCAAAAAACAGGCCGCTGGCCGTGCCAAGCAGTTTCAGCTTGGGGCAAGACAGTTTTTTGCCAAGATAGCGTGTGGCGAGAGTAGCTGCGCCAGAGGCGAGGAGAAAGGGTTTGGCTTCCGGGTGCGGAGGCGCCATCACCATTTTCAGAGATCCGAGAAGAGACATAAGCTCAATCCTAACATAAAAGGCGGGGCAGAGACAGCAGAACAGAGGGACGCAGGACGCACCCCCTGTTTATGCCAGAACTCAGGCCGTCAGGGCCTCGCGCACAGCAGCGAAGGCAGCATCCACAGCACCAGCATCCGGGCCACCGGCCTGCGCCATGTCACGGCGGCCGCCGCCGCCTTTGCCACCCATGGCAACACTTGCAGCGCGCACAAGTGCCACAGCATCCACGCTTTCAACTTTATCCGCACCAACAGCAGCTACAACGCTGCCTTTGTCACCGGCTGTTGAAATCAGGACGACAACATCTGCATTGCCCTGCTTAAGAATGGTTTCTGCCAGCCCTTTGAGTTCACGCGGCGCAGTGTCACCCAGATTACGGGTGGCCAGCCTTAGGCCCCCTACGTCTTCCACGCCAGCAGAGGCAACATTGCCTGCGGCCAACTGCCGTTGCAGAGCGGAAATCTGGCGCTCCATGGTGCGGCGTTCTTCCAGCAGCAAAGCCAGACGTTCCGGTGCATCCGCAACGCTGACCTTGAGCTGGGCTGCCATCTGGTTCAGGCGCTGTTCATTGGCAATGGAAAGGGCTTCGGCGGCTTTGCCCGCAACGGCCTCAATACGGCGTACACCCGCTGAAACGCCATTTTCTGACGTAATGCGGAACAGCCCTATATCACCGGTACGGTTGACGTGGGTACCGCCGCACAATTCGATGGACCATGCGCTCTTGTTGCCATCGGCCCCACCCATAGAGACAACACGCACCTCATCACCATATTTCTCACCAAACAGAGCCATGGCCCCTTCGGCCACGGCTTCTTCCGGTGTCATGGAGCGGGTGACGACCTGAGAGTTTTCTCTAATAAGGCGATTCACCTCAGCTTCAACTTCAGCAAGCTCTTCCTGCGTGATGGGGCGCGGTTGGCTGACGTCAAAACGCAGGCGGTCTGGCGTATTCAAACTGCCTTTCTGGGCAACATGCTCACCTAGTTTGCGGCGCAGCGCTTCATGCAACAGGTGAGTGGCGGAGTGATGAGCCCGTATGGCGGAGCGGCGGTCATGTGCCACAGTTGCCGTTACAGCCATGCCAGGGCGCAATGTGCCCTCGGTCACGGTGCCGTAATGAACAATCAGATCGCCAGCTTTTTTCTGGGTATCCGTGATCGCAACATGCAGGCCTTTGGCGGTCAGGGTGCCGGTATCACCAGCCTGCCCACCGCTTTCTCCGTAAAACGGGGTCTGGTTGAGCAGAACAGCCACTTGAGTACCCACTGGGGCTTCTTGTACGAAGCCATTACCAACAACAACAGCCTGAACTTCACCATCAGCCTGTTCAGTGGAGTAACCAAGAAACTCTGACGCGCCGAATTTGTCGCGGCCTTCAAACCACACGGTCTCCAGCGCTGTATCGCCAGATCCTACCCAAGAGGCACGGGCGCGCTCACGCTGTATGGTCATGGCGGCGTCAAAGCCATCCACATCAACTGTATGGCCACTGCCGCGCAGGGCGTCCTGCGTCAGGTCAAGCGGAAAGCCAAAAGTGTCGTACAGGCGGAAGGCAACGTCACCCGGTAGTGCGGCACCGGCAGAGAGTTTGTCCGTTTCTTCAGCCAGCAGCCCAAGGCCGCGGTCCAGCATGGCTTTAAAGCGCTCTTCCTCACCACGCATAGTTTCACGAATGAGGGCTTCACTCTGTACCAGTTCCGGGTAAGCCTGACCCATCTGCTGAATAAGGGCAGGGAGCAGCTTGTAGAAAACGGGGTCGTGGGTGCCCATCATGTGCAGATGGCGCATGGCGCGGCGCATAATGCGGCGCAGAACATAGCCACGACCATCTTTTGAGGGCAGAACACCGTCAGCAATCAGGAAGGCTGTTGAGCGCAGATGGTCAGCAACAACGCGGTGGCTGGACTTGAATGCTCCATCCGTTGCCTGATGCGTGACGTCTGCTGACGCCTGAATCAGAGCCTGAAATGTATCTGTGTCATAGTTGTCACGCTTCCCTTGCAGAATGGCCGCAAAGCGTTCCAGGCCAAGCCCTGTATCAATAGACGGGCGGGGAAGCGGCGAGCGTACGCCCGGTGGGTCTTCAAAGAACTGCATGAAGACCAGATTCCAGATTTCAACAAAGCGGTCACCGTCTTCATCAGGAGAGCCGGGAGGGCCGCCAAATACATCCGGGCCGTGATCATAGAAGATTTCAGAGCAGGGGCCGCAGGGGCCGGTGTCACCCATACGCCAGAAGTTATCGCTGGTGGGGATGCGGATAATCCGGCTGTCATCCAGTCCGGCTATGCTGCGCCATAGGCCAGCGGCCTCTTCATCTTCTGAATAGACGGTAACAAGCAGCTTGTCTTTTGGAAGACCAAAGTTTTTGGTCACAAGGTTCCAAGCTAACTCAATGGCTTCTGGTTTGAAGTAGTCTCCAAACGAGAAATTACCCATCATTTCAAAGAAAGTGTGGTGGCGGGCCGTATAGCCTACGTTATCCAGGTCATTATGCTTACCACCGGCACGCACAACCTTCTGCGCTGTTGTGGCGCGGGAGTAGGAGCGGGTTTCCTGGCCGGTAAACACGTTTTTGAACTGTACCATGCCTGCGTTTGTAAACAGCAGGGTAGGGTCGTTGCGTGGCACCAGAGAAGAAGAGGGCACGATTTGGTGCTCTTTCCCGGCGAAATACTCCAGAAAGGTGGTACGGATATCGTTTGTGGTCAGCATGGCGTGAGGCAGACGGTCCTGAATCTGGTTGGGCGCGTGATTTTTCCCAAGAGCATGACAGACGGATTTTTCCGTTGGCATCCTGTGTTCAGGAAAGACTCCTCACGGCCAGGTGGAAAGCCGGGAAGCTTCCTTTACCCACCCCTGCTGTAGCGCACCCGACGCTTTATCGGAAGGGGGTAGGAGAGGGGGCTTTGGAAATGCGTTATTTTGCGTCTGTGGTGGTGGGGGGCTGAGGTGCCTCATGGTGGGAAAGTTCCACAGCATATTCTGCAAGTTCGAGTGCAGACTGTGGTGCTTTTTCCCGAAAAACCAGTTTCTGGCTAAGGTTGAAATTTGCAAACATGCCTGCAAATGAGCCCGCTGCCAGCGCAATAATGGGATGAGCTAGGCACAGTGGTACTGTGTAAAAGAGAATATAGACCGTGCCGCGATTAAGAAAAAACCCACAACTATTGGCCAGCAGGAATTTGAGCCATTGCAGGATGGGGTGATCATGTGACCCGGCACCCTTAAAAGTCCAGAGGCGGTTGAGGAGCCAGTTCAGTGTGGCAGCAACAAAATACGCAACAAGTGTTGCTGCGGTTAGGCCAATGAAAGGCCTTAACCCATAAAGAGTGCTCGAATCCCATAGAAAACCAAGAGTGCCCACAACGCCAAACTTGAAAAGGCGCATCACTGCTGGGGGGCATAGTCTGGAAAGCAGAGTATGCCCGGCCGACGAGGGCTGGGGATGTAGGGTCATTGTTCAGGTGACCTACGCGAAAGCACGGCAGAAGTTCAACATAAAAAAAGGGACACCCGAAGGTGCCCCTTTCTTTGATCACGAAGATCAGACCGAATTAGTGGAGGATGATTTCCACGCGACGGTTCTGAGGTTCGCGGGTGTTCGGGCCGGTCGGAACCAGCGGGTGAGCTTCACCGTAACCGTGGATGTCGATGGCAGAAGCCGGAACACCGTCACGGATCAGTTCAGCCTTCACGCTGTCTGCGCGACGGTTGGAAAGACCCAGGTTGTACTTTTCACCACGAGGACCAGGGTGAGCAGCGGAGTTATCGGTGTAACCGTTAACTTCGATGCGGGTCGTCTGAACGTGCGTGGAAGCCTGTGCAGCTTCAGCAACGATCTGGCGAGCGCGTGAGCTCAGGACAGACTTATCCCAGTCGAAGAACACCAGGTAGGAACGTGCTGGCAGCGGAGCTGGAGCAGCAACAACCGGAGCTGGCGGCGGAGGAGGAGGAGCCGTGTCGAATGCGTAGCGCAGACCCAGGATGAACTGGTGGTTGAAGCGGTGGTCGAAGTTCGTGTTGCCACGACCACGCTGACCGTTGGCATAGGTAGCGGTGGATGTGAATGCACCGTCCGTGAAGGAACCAGGCTGACCGATCATACGGTATTCCGTGGTAACCTGCAGGCCAGGTACGCCAACATCATAAGCAGCACCGACGATACCCTGGTAGGCGAAGCCACCATTGGTGCCACCGAGTCGGCTGGTGTTACCGTTTCTGAAGTTGGTCTGGGTTGGGTTGTAGTGCTGCCACAGGTAGCCAGCGCCAACACCAACAAACGGTGTAACAGGTGCGTCGATACCGAACTGTTTCAGGTCGATGTCGTACAGCACGTTGATCAGGCCGCCGTAGGACTGGTCGGAACCACGGGTAGAACCCGGGATAGACGTACCACCGCGGTGGTTGATCTGGGAGTAGTTGTACACCCCTTCAACTTCAGCGCGGAGACCGTTACCGAAGCCCCAGCCGAATGCACCGAAACCGGTGAAGCCGTCATGGTGGCGGAACTGGGAAGAGCTGTTGCCGTGTGCGTCGTTATCAGCGCCACCGCCGAAACCGGAAGTGTGTGCGTGCTGATTCTGCACCAGGTTATAACCACCGCCCAGGTCGATGTACGGGCCTGTAATCGTGGTGGCAGATGCGGCCGCCGGAGCCGCTGCCATTAGTGTCGTTGCAAGTAACGCCGTGCGGAGACGCATTTTTTCGTCCTCAATATTTCATCTGTTCGACTCTGCCGCTAACCATTTAGCAGTCAGACCCAGCAAGATGCCTAAAGCCGTATAAAACGATAGGTTCCAAAATAGAAACCCGCAGCTTCATGCTTAGTGCAATTAGAAGCCATAACCGTGTTTTCTTTGCAACAGTTCATTTCGGTTTCCCAAGATGTAGCTGCTGCATAGTAGTATTCAGCTTTTAACGTCTTGCTTTGAACATGGTGAATTCACCAATGCCGCGCTTGTCTCCTTTCAGAATAAGGCGGAATTGCGGCGTGGTGCGCTAAATACAAGAAACATATAGGAAGAATGGCGGTTTTCTAAGGTGTGCAGCCATCATCCAACAGCACCTGACGGACGGTTTCAGCCGGAACATTTCGGCTGGTGAAGGCCTGACCGATTCCACGAACCAGCACGAAGGAGAGCTGTCCGTCCTGCATTTTCTTATCCCGTTGCATATGTGCCATGAGGTCGGATGCGCGGAAGCTGTATGGCAGATCTCTGATTTGTGCAGGCATTTTCAAGCGCTTCAGATGGGCGGTTACGCGCTCAAGATCCTGTGAGGTGCAATAGCCAAGCTTTACCGACAGCATGAAGGCCAGCCGTAGCCCTATGGAGACTCCTTCCCCATGAAGCAGGCGGCCGTCGTATCCCAGTTCGGCTTCAAGAGCGTGCCCGAAAGTGTGCCCCAGATTCAGAAGGGCACGGCCACCGCTGCTGTGCTGTTCCCGTTCATCTTCAGCCACAACCCTTGCTTTAAAGGCGCAGGCTCTGCGAATGGCTTCTGCCTGAGTTTCCGGGTCACCATTCAGCAGGGATTCCCCATTTTTTTCACACCATTCAAAAAGGGCGGGGTCTGCTATCAGGCCGGACTTCACAATTTCGGCATAGCCAGCAACCAGTTCACGGTGGGGGAGGGTGCTGAGCGTAGAAACGTCTGCCAGCACACACAGGGGTTGGTGGAAGGCTCCCACAAGGTTCTTCCCCCAGCGGGTATTGATGCCCGTTTTGCCACCAACAGAAGAATCGACCAGTGAGAGCAGAGTCGTGGGAATTTGCACAAATGGCAGGCCCCTGAGCGTGGATGCGGCAACAAACCCGGCCAAGTCGCCCACCACACCGCCGCCAAAGGCGATAATGGTTGTTTTGCGCTCCACTCCTTCTTCCAGAATACTGTCTATCAGGCGTTCATAGGTTGCAAAGCTTTTGGAGTGCTCGCCCGGTTTAACGGTGAGGGTGCGAAACTGTATATCCGTCTCCCGCAAAGCTGCATGGAGTTTGGGGAGGTGATACCCCGCTACGTGTTCATCCGTGATGATGATGACGCGCTTTTGCGGCAGCAGCGGTGCCAATAATGCCCCTGCACGGGACACAACGTCTGTACCGATAACAATATCATATGCTGTATGGGCCAACTCAATAGGGAGCCGTACGGGCCTACGGGAGAGGGCGAGTGCCTCGATCACACGGGTGGTGCTGTGGTCCACGTTATATTCTCCGCAATCAACAACGATATCAGCTTCGGCATAAACAGGGTGGCGCTCGGTAATCAGGCGCGCCAGCACATCACGAGGGGATGTATCGTTGAGCAGGGGCCGGTGAGAGCGCCCTTGCACGCGGCGAAGCAGGATGGGGAGCGGGCAGCGTAACCACACGGAAATGGCGCGTTCCCGTACAAATGCCCGTGTCTGGGCATTCATGAAGGCGCCGCCCCCGGTCGCAAGGACCATGGGTGGCCCTTCAAGCAGGCGGCGGATAACTCGGCGCTCTCCGTCCCGGAAAGCCGGTTCTCCGTACAGGCGGAAGACATCAGCAATGGAGCAGCCGGCGGCGCGCTCAATTTCTACATCTGCATCAACAAAAGGCAGGCCCAGACGTGTGGCCAGCCTGCGCCCTATGGTTGTTTTGCCCGCGCCCATCAGGCCAACAAGCACAATGCTGCGCCCGGACGGAAGAAGCCCGGCACCAGACCGATGGCTCACCCTTTCCAGGTCAAGGGGGATCGGCGGGGGATCCGCCGTATCAGATGGGGAAGACGAGATACGTGATGACATGGAACGCAGCTTACCATAGAGCAGAAAGAACACATCTAACCTCTGTTGTCGGAGAGCAAAAGTATGAACCGTATGGTTCTTGTTGTTGCGGCCGTGGTTTGCGTCGCACTTTTGGGTGGTTTTGCAGCACTTGGTCTGTCTGCCCATGCGCCGGTACCCCAGCCTGTCCACCGTGATATTCCTCTGGCTGCGCCACAGGCTGCTGCCCCTGCTGTTATTGCGCCACCTCCGCCCCCTCCCGCGCCGTTGGTAACACCTCTTGTACCAGCACAGCAGGATGCCGCACCGGCGGCAGCTCCGGCTCCAGCCGCCTCTGCGCCTGTAGCAGCACCAGCCCACTAATGGCGGTTGGCCACGAAGTGGAACCGTTTCTGGAGATGTTGGCTGCCGAACGTGCTGCATCTCCAAACACGATTTCCGCTTACCGTGCTGATCTGGAGTCCTGCTCCGCCTTTCTGGCGGCTCAGGGTGTGTTGTTGGTCTATGCCAAGACAGAAGAGCTTGCTGCTTGGATGGCTGACCTGAGCCTTGACGGCCAGAGCCGTAGGACTGTTGCGCGCAGAGTATCGTGCATCAAACAGTTCTACCTTTTCTTGCTGAGAGAAGGGATCAGAACAGACAATCCGGCCAGCCTGCTGGATTCGCCACGCTTAAGTGCGTCCCTGCCGCATTTCCTCTCCGAATCGGAGGTGGTGGCGCTTCTGGAGGCTTGTGTGCCAGCGGAAGGGGCTAGCGTTGCCCAAAAGCGGCGCGCTCTGGTGGCAAAAGCGGCATTGGAGCTGCTTTACGCGTCGGGTTTGCGTATTTCCGAACTACTCTCCCTCCCGCGTGAAGCCCTGAGGGGGGAGAAGCCCATGTTGCTTATCCGCGGTAAAGGGGGACGGGAACGGCTTGTGCCTATTTCCGAAAGTGGGCGTGACGCGGCTCTGGAGCTTCATGCCTGCGACGCATGGCGTGAAAGCCCATGGCTGTTCCCTGGGCGTGACCCAAGCCGTGCGCTGACCCGGCAGGCGTTTGACAAAATACTACATGAGATAGGCTCACGTGCGGGTATAGACCCGGCGCGGCTTTCTCCACACGTCTTGCGGCATTCTTTTGCAACCCACCTTCTGGCGCATGGCGCGGATCTTCGTGCGCTGCAACTCTTGCTGGGCCATGCGGATATCGCGACCACGCAAATTTACACCCATGTGCAAACAGAGCGGTTGAAAAAAGTGGTTGAGACCTATCATCCGCTTGCCACACAAACAGGTGAAAGAGCAGAAAAAGCCGGTTAAATGCATACTATGCGTGCTGTGATGCACGAAGTGACTTGGTTTTACGCGTGACTGTGCTATCCGCTTTGCCCATGCGTCAGTTCCTGGATTTCGAAAAGCCCGTCGCCGAACTTGAGAACAAGATCGACGAACTGCGGCAAATGACCGACCCGAACGGGGTCAATATTGCAGAAGAGACGGCTCGCCTTCAGGATAAGGCGGACAAGCATCTGCGCACCATTTATGCCAAGCTCAGCCCTTGGCAGAAGGTGCAGGTTGCCCGTCATGCTCAGCGCCCGCACACGCAGGAGTACATCAAGGCCCTGCTGACAGACTTTACCCCCCTTGCCGGGGACAGGCTGTACGCGGATGACAAAGCCATTATAGGCGGCATCGGCCGCTTTGATGGTGCGCCTGTGGTTGTCATTGGGACAGAGCGTGGTTCTGACCTTGAAACCCGCTTGGCCCATAACTTTGGCATGGCGCGGCCGGAAGGCTACCGGAAGGCACAGCGGCTGGTTAAGCTTGCTGGGCGCTTTAACCTGCCGATTCTCACATTTATTGATACTGCTGGCGCATGGCCGGGTATTGATGCGGAAGAACGTGGTCAGGCTGAAGCTATCGCCCGGTCCATTGAAGTCTGTCTGGACGCTCCTGTTCCCCTGATTGCTACGGTGATTGGTGAGGGCGGGTCAGGCGGTGCCGTTGCGTTGGGGGCCGGTGACCGGGTTCTGATGCTTGAACACGCCATCTACTCCGTAATCTCGCCCGAAGCCTGCGCGTCTATTTTGTGGCGTGACCCTAAGCAGGCCAGCACAGCGGCAGAGACACTGCGCCTGACGGCACAGGATCTGCATCGTCTTGGGTTGGTGGATCGGATTATTCAGGAACCGGTTGGCGGTGCTCAGCGTGACCCACAGGCAGCGCTCCAGTCTGTTCACACTGTGATAGCCGAAGAACTGAAAGAACTGGTGGGGCTTGTTCCCGCTCGTCTTAAAGAACTACGGCGGGAAAAATTTCTGGCCATGGGGCGTGACAGTTTGACCTGAGCTACAGGTCAGGCTGCCAACACCTCATAAAGCGTTTCAGGGCGGTGGCTCTCCTTCAACGGGGGCACCGCCTTTTTCTTTGAGAAGGGTATAAATGGCCTGCGCGGCCTTGGTCAGGGCATCATGGTCCTGGCCTTTGGCAACCAGCGCCACGCCACGCCGTCCATCATCGCGGTGGAACGGGTAGGAGCCAAGATCGAGCTGCGGGTAGCTGTTCTGGATTGATTCCAGTCCGTCAGCAATCGTGCCCTCAAACAGGTTTGTTGTGTACCATGTGCGGGATTGCACGGGTGCGCCGGGTGTAAGGCTTGGTGCGAGTTCATCAAACATAGCCCGCATAATGCGGGGTACTCCGGCCATCACATGCACATTCCCGATAGAAAAACCCGGCGCGCGGGACACTGGGTTGGGAATGGGCGTGGCGCCACGTGGCAGCTTGGCCATGCGCTGGCGGGCGGAGTTGAAGTCTTCCCCAAACTGGGCTTTCAGCATGTCGTATGTTGCGGGATGAAATTCCCACGGCACACCAAAGGCTTCTGCAACGCACGGGGCAGTAATGTCATCATGCGTTGGGCCAATGCCGCCAGTTGTAAAAACTTCATCAAATTTCGCACGCAGTTCCGTGACAGTCAGGATGATCGTTTCACGCACATCAGGAATGACCCGGATTTCACGCAGCGGAATACCAAGTTCACCCAGACGTGTTGCCAGAAACTGGATGTTATCATCCCGGGTGCGCCCGGAGAGGATTTCATTGCCAATCAAGATAAGTGCGGCGGTGCGACGCATGGAAAAGGCTCCTTTCAGCAGCGCAAAGGCGCAAAGTATTTTTGTAGGATGGGGCGGCCTTGGTGGCGGGTCAATGGGTGGAAAAAACGCGCCTTACGCGCTTGGCTCTTGTTTTTAGATTGACCAAGCGCGGTCCAGTTCATAGCTTCCGCGCATGTCAGATAGCCGTACAGCACCCGAACCCACCCTTCCGCGCGCCTGGCCTTTTGAGGAGGCGCGCAAATTAGCCACCCATGTTGATGCCCGTACGGCCAAAGCCGGGGCCGATGAGGATGCACGCCCAGCGTTGCTTGAGACAGGTTACGGTCCATCCGGCCTGCCGCATATTGGCACGTTTGGCGAGGTTGCACGGACATCCTGGGTGCGTCAGGCCTATACGGCGCTGACAGGCCGCCCCTCCCGGTTGCTGGCGTTTTCGGATGACATGGACGCTCTGCGCAAAGTGCCAGACAACGTGCCCAACCGGGACATGCTGGAAAAATTTATTGGCCAGCCACTCTCCCGTGTGCCGGACCCATTTGGCACTCACGACTCCTTTGCCGCCCACAACAATGCCCGCCTGTGCAGCTTTCTCGATAGTTTTGGCTTTGATTACGAGTTCGCGTCCTCCACCACATATTATACGGGTGGCCGTTTTGATGCTGCCCTGAAACGTGTGCTGGAAGTGCATGAAGAAGTTGTGGGCGTTATAGCGCCTACGCTTGGGCCGGACCGGCGTGCTACGTACTCACCTGTTTTGCCGCTTCACCCCCGCACGGGTGAGGTCATGCAGGTGAAGATGGATGCCGTGGATGCGGAAGCCGGAACCGTGCGTTGGACAGATCCTGCCACCGGCGAAGTGTTTGAAACACCGGTAACGGGTGGCCATGCCAAAATGCAGTGGAAGGCCGACTGGGCCATGCGCTGGTATGCTCTAGGTGTCGACTACGAAATGTCCGGCAAGGACCTGATTGACAGTGTGCGTCTCTCAGGAAAAATTTGCCGCATTCTGGGCGGAGAGCCGCCTGCTGGTCTGACATATGAACTGTTTCTGGATGAACAGGGCCAAAAAATTTCCAAGTCCAAAGGGAATGGTCTGTCTGTTGAAGAATGGCTCCGCTATGCCCCGCAGGAAAGCCTAGGGCAGTTTATGTTCAACCAGCCGCAGCGGGCTAAACGGCTGTATTTTGATGTCATTCCAAAAACAGCGGATGACTACCTGACCCACTTTGAAAAAGCCAAGCCTCTTCAGGCGGCAGACCCCAAGGGCGCGGATCTGCGGGCTAATCCGGCATGGTTCATCACCAAGGGCGAGATTGCAGAGAACGCAGGCTCACCTATATCCTTTGGTATGCTGTTAAATCTTGCCAGCGTGGCCAATGCGGAAACGCCAGAAGTGCTCTGGGGCTTCATTCGTCGGTACGATGCGGATGTTTCACCTGAAACACACCCCATGCTTGCAGGGTTGGCCCGACACGCCATTGCCTACTATGCAGATTTTGTACGCCCGGCCAAAACATTCCGCTCTCCCAGTGAGAAGGAACGTGCGGCACTGGTTGATCTGGCTGACGCTCTGCGCGGCTATGAAGGAGAGGCTGCTGACGCTTCAACACTTCAGAACCTTGTCTTCGAGATTGGTAAGCGGCACGAGTTTGAGCCACTGAGAAGCTGGTTTGGCTGCTTGTATGAAGTGCTGTTAGGCCAGAAAGAAGGCCCGCGTTTTGGTGGGTTTGTTGCTCTGTATGGGGTGGCAGAGACGGTTGCCCTGATTGAAGCCGCCCTCCTGCGTGACCAGCAGGCCTGAGCGGACCACGGGTTGAATGGTAGATAACACGCCATCTGCTCCGCAGGGAGCCAAGCCTAAGCCACAGGGGTGGAAGCGTTGGCTCAAGCACCTGCCGCATTTGCTTGGCTTGCTGCTGATGGTGGCGGCCATAGCCGTAGTTCAACATGAATTACGGCACCTGCGCCTTGCGGATATCCGTATGGCCATGGAAGCCATACCAGGCTGGAAGCTCGGGCTTGGGGTGGCGTGTACCTTTCTGTCCTACTTTATTCTGTCGTTTTATGACCGCCTTGCCGTTGTGCAGGTTGGTTATGGGCATCTGTCCTTTGGGCGTACGGCCTTTGCGGCTTTTTGCTCCTACGTGCTGTCCCACAATCTTGGGTTTTCGGCAGTTTCCGGTGCTGCTGTGCGGTACAGGCTTTACCGGAACTGGGGGGTCAGTTCTTTCTGTATTGCCCAGATTATAGCGTTTTGCTCTGCCACTTATCTGCTTGGCGCGGCTGTTCTTATTGGCGGCGTGTTGGTGTGGGAGCCTTCGGTTATCCCCATGGCGGGGGCGCATGTGCCAGCCAGCGTGCTTGCGGGAATAGGCATAGCGTTGTGGCTTGCTGTGCTGGCCTATATTGGCCTGACCTTCAAAATGCGGCACCTGACGGTGCGGCAGCATACCATTGACCTGCCATCCCCCCTCATGGCTGTCTTGCAGACAGGTGTTGCTGCGGCAGATGTGGCGGCCACAGCGGCCATTGCGTATGTGCTGCTCCCCTCAGGGGTGCAGATTGATTACGGTTCGTTTCTGGCAATTTATATTGCCTCCTACACAGCCGGGCTTGTGGCAAGCGTACCCGGTGGCCTTGGTGTGTTTGATGGTGCCATGCTGCTGGCGCTCGGCCCTTATATGCCCGCACCGCAGATCATGGGTGTGGTGCTCATTTTCCGCCTGTTTTACTATATTATTCCGCTGTTCATGGCGGGTATCATGTTTGCGGGGCATGAGTTGTTCCTGCGCGGGGATGATGCCCTTGCTGCCAAAAAAGAAAGCCGCATGGCCCAGCCTGCGGCACCGCGACGGGTACGCCCCAGCCAGCTTGTGCGAGATAGCGAAGCGGGATTCTCCGTAGCTGTTGCCACAGGTACGGTCGCGCTGTGTGGCATCATGCTCATCTGTCTGGTGTTGCTGGACCCTGTTGCTAAATATGGGGTGGTGAATACAGCAAACGCGACATGGCTGGGCACCATAGGCACTTATCTGCTTTCAGTTATGGGTGTTGGGCTGATCGGTCTCGCCATTGGTCTTTCGCAGCGTGTTACGCTGGCATGGCGTGCGACGCTGGGCCTGCTGGTTATTGCGGCCATTATTACGTTTGTACGCGGCAACACTGTTCTGGTGCCTGTCGTGCTGGCTCTATCCGCTTTTCTTATAGCACCGTTCCGCTCCTGCTATTACCGGCGCGCTCGCTTGCTGAGTGAGCCGCTCTCAACCTCTACGCTGCTGTGTTTGCTTCTCCTGTTCGGGTGTATTTTTGCACTGGCGTCCCGCCATGGAGCAGGAAGTTGGTGGGAGATGGTGTTCATTCTGCCTGCATCCGGCGCAGCCAGATGGACGGTTGCGTTATCCGTGGCGTTTTTTCTGCTGGTTGTGAGCAGGCTTATGCTGCCAGGCCGAGTACGGGTAAAACCTTGGGATGCAGCCGCACAAACGCACTACCTGACATTGGACCATGCCCTGCCGGATATCGCGTCCATGGCACCGGATGGCTATGTGACAGGTGAGGGCGGCGAGGCAGTGATTCCGGTTTTCCGCCGGGAAGGCTTTCTGGTCGGGCTGGGTGATCCCGCCGGAGCGGAGGATGATAGTGTGTCTGCTATCTGGCGTTTGCGGGATCTTGCTTTGCAGGAAGGCGTTAAACCCGCTTTCTGGAAAGTGGGAACACCTTTTTTGCGAATTTATGATGATATAGGCCTAAACGTCTGGCCGTTGGAAAATAGCAACGGTTTGCAGTTCTGTTATCCGGCAGATGATATTGCACTCGCCTCTCGCTTCGTGGCCTCCTATAAGGGCGCGGATGCAGAGCCACCCCTGTCTGCATCATAAATTCCTTTAAATCAGGCCTCCTGCGTGGGCCTTGAGTGTCGGGTTAGGCTATGTCAGCAGCTCTTACGGTTCCGTTTTTGCAAGGGGGAGCTGTGCCCGCAGCAACAACCGCGTTCCTGCTGGCCTTTCCGGCTTTGTTTTCCATTGTAAACCCGTTTGGGGCATCGCTTATTTTTGCGCAGGCCACCACAGGCCGCTCCCAGCGCGAAATTATGGCGCTCAGCAAGCTGGTCGCCTTTTATTCTTTTATGATCGTGCTGATCTCTATCTGGCTGGGCGGCAAGGTTCTGGTCTTTTTTGGTATTACGGTCAGTGCCCTGCGTGTGGCGGGTGGTCTGGTTGTGGCGGTAAGAGCTTGGAACCTGCTTCAAAGCCCGGAAACCATGGAAGCCAAAAAGGAAAAGCAGGCTTTGCAGGGCGGTAAGACCGTTATGTCCCCCAACTGGTCGGACTCGGCATTTTTCCCGCTTGCAATGCCATTTACCGTGGGGCCGGGTACCATTGCAGTGGCTATTGCGCTGGGGTCAGGCTGCCCGCCGGGGCAGCCTTTTCTTCCCTACGAATTTGGTGTCACGCTGGCGGCGGTTGCTGTCGTGCTGGTGGTGTGGGCTGCCTATTCCTGGTCAGAAAAGCTGGTGTCTCTGCTTGGGGTCACAGGCACGCGGATTGTAAGCCGTATGGCTGCCCTTGTTCTGCTGTGCATTGGCGTACAAATTCTGGCAGCGGGGGTGCAGGGCTTCGCTGTCCAGATCTGGTTGGCCATGAAGGCTGTTTGATGGTTCTCCCGCCATCAGCGGGAGAGGTGTTTATTCCGGGCTGATCTGCGTCACGCTATAATCGTGCGCTCCAAGCACAGTTTTTAATCGGGCCAGTTGCGCTTCGGCTTGGTCTGCAAAACCGAATGGCGGCTTGATAACCAGCAGGCCTGACCCATTGAGGCGGTCAGGGTCGGTTGGGGGCGTTATAAGTAGTTCTGCTGTCAGCATGTCGCGCACCCCGGCGTCCTGAAGCGCGGTGAGAAACGTACGTACCGGCGTTCTATGCTTGATGGGGTACCAGATTGCGATAACTCCGGTTGGAAAACGGGTACGAATGGTTTGCACGGCTTCCACAAGGCGTTTGAATTCGTCTGTCTGTTCAAATGGCGGATCAATCAGCACAAGGCCACGTTTTGCGTCTTTAGGGGGCAGGAGAGCGCGGAGCGCTTCGTAGCCATCACGCTCATGCACAAAAACGTTGGGTGTGCGGGTAAACAGCCCATAAAGAACACGTTTATCTTCAGGGTGCTTCTCACAGCATATCAGTTGGTCCTGCGGGCGGAGCATGAAAGAGGCCAGCATGGGAGAACCGGGGTAGCGGTGGGGCAGGCCTGCTTTTTTAACCAGATCCAGCCATGGTGCCAGAGGGCTTTCGGGGCCTTCCTGTTCCAACAGGCCAATACCGCTCCGCCATTCCTGCGTTTTCTCGGCTTCTGTTCCTTCCAGATCATAACGACCAACACCCGCGTGGGTATCCAGCACCACAAAGGGGGAGGGCTTGCGTAAAAAGCTGCTCAGAAGGGAGACTAGCAGGGCGTGTTTCATGCAATCAGCAAAGTTACCTGCATGGTAGGCGTGGCGGTAATTCAAGTGAGAGGCCTCGTTATGGTTAGGAAAAGGGGATGTATCAGAGAGGAGTGTTAAAGGGGGGCTGCAAAGCGCTGCGCCATCTCCTCAAGCGGCCAACGCGGACGTGGGCGTGTGGTACTGTCATCTGGCTGAGGCAAGCCGCGTCTGGCGGCTTCCTGACAGGTTTCCAGCGCGGCCCAGCCGATCATGACGGCGTTGTCCGTGCAGAGCTTTAAGGGAGGAGCTGCAAACCGTATGCCATGCTGTTCTGCTACAGCTTCTAGCCGTGCACGGAGTACGGAGTTTGCGGCAACACCGCCAGCACAGACCAACAGGCCTGCATTGGGCATCATGCGTAAGGCATGGGTGATACGGTCTGCTACAACATCGGCCACAGCCTGTTGGAACGATGCCGCCAGATCAGCTGCAAACTGTCTTGGTAAAGGGCTTTGCCCAAAGGGTGCCAGCTTTTGAGACAGAGCGGTTTTCAGGCCTGAAAAAGAAAAGTCACATCCCTCCCGGCCCAACAGAGGGCGAGGGAGGGGAATCGTCTTCGGGTTGCCCTCCTGCGCCAGTTTTTCCAGCGCAGGGCCACCCGGCCAACCAAGGCCCAGCATTTTGGCGACCTTGTCAAAGGCCTCGCCTGCCGCATCATCAATGGTTCCGCCAAGCTTGCGGTACTGGCCGACCCCTTCCACAGCAATACACTGGCAATGCCCGCCAGATACCAGCAGCAACAGGTACGGGAAAGGGGCTCCGCCCGGCACCAGACCCGGAATGCGCGCTGTCAGAGCATGTGCCTCTACGTGGTTAACCGCCACAAAGGGTTTGCCAAGCGCTAGCGCCAGACCTTTCCCAAAGCCGCTGCCAACAATCAGTCCACCTATAAGGCCGGGCCCGGTGGCGGATGCAACAAACCCGATATCGTTGGCTGTCAAGCGCGCGTCTGCAAGGGTGGCCTGCACGAGTCCCGGCAATAATGCCAAATGGGCACGGGCGGCAATTTCTGGCACCACCCCTCCAAAATCTGCATGGCCGTCCTGAGAGACGACACGTTGAGCCAAGCAGGTGCCATCGGAGGAGAGAATCGCACAGGCGGTTTCATCACAGGATGACTCTATGGCCAGAACGGGGCCGGGCAGAACGGAGAGAGGCGTGGACGACATAGAGCGAATACCTGTGGTTGAAGCGCGTTTTTCTGCGGTTTGTAAGGGTTTAATGGGTGGCATATCAAGCCGGAGGGAAATCTGAAAATGGGAGAATGGCGTGGTATTGCGTCAAGCGCTCTCCCGCACTTTGTAAATCTGCCGTATAAGACCCTGCCGAAGTGTTGCGGGTACGAAATGGCGCGCAGCGGGGCGGCGTGGCCACCGGGGGCGCAAAGTTTTCAGACCTGCCGGGCATCATGGCTGCTTGTCCTTTCATCATTCCCGGTAATAGACACACCTTATGGACTCAGCCTACCCTTCCTCACCCGCCATCTCTCCTGCGCTGCAAAAAATTGCGGCAGAGGCGGCGGCCCGCCAGAAAAAGACAGCCGGGCATTCTACCCGCCGTCATCTGCCCCTTCGTGTCGGAACGCGCGGTTCTCCGCTTGCGTTGGTTCAGACACGCGCCTTCCTGACGATGCTGACGCGCTTTTGCCCGGTTTTGCGCGATATGGGGGCATTTCAGGAGCACCAGATCAATACTACCGGTGATCAGGTGCAGGATAGACGTCTGGCAGATATTGGCGGGAAGGGACTGTTCGCCAAGGAAATTCATGAGGCTCTGGCTGACGGCCGGATAGATTTTGCCGTCCACAGCCTAAAAGACCTTGAGACCGATCTACCGCCCGGCCTTGTGCTTGCCTGCACCCTGAAGCGTGAAGATGCACGGGATGCCCTGATATTGGGACCCGATTTGGCCATGACTGACCCGGATGACCCCTATTCAGCGTTGCCACATGGTGCCGTTGTCGGGTGTTCGTCTGTGCGCCGTCAGGCTCAGATGCTGCACGTGCGGCCTGATCTGCAATTTGGCCTTTTGCGTGGGAACGTTCAAACCCGAATCGATAAACTGGCTGGGCGGCAGTGTGATGCAACATTGCTGGCATTGGCAGGGCTCAAGCGGCTAGGCATGGCAGAGCGGGCGGATATTGTGCTCGACCCTACGCTTATGGTGCCAGCAGCAGGGCAGGGGATTGTGGGCGTTACTGTCCGTGAGGACGATGTGGAACTGCGCGAGCTGCTCTCCGCCATTGAAGATTATGAAGCCCGCGCCGTGGCAACAGCAGAACGCGCACTTCTGGCGGAACTGGATGGCTCCTGCAGAACGCCAATTGGTGGGTATGCCCAGCTTATTCCTGTTGTTGCAGGGGAAGAGCCGGAGCTTCATCTGACCGGGCTTGTTGCGCGTGAGGATGGGTCTTTCCTGCTGAAGCGTGCCATTAGTGGTGCACCTGCGGATGCACATCGCCTTGGTCATGAACTTGGCAAAAGCCTGCGTACGGATAGTCCTGCCGATATTTTTGAAGGCGACTGAAGACGGGCAAAATGGAGGGCTCACTGGCTGATCAGCACCAGAGCGGCGGTCACAGTCACCAGCAACAGGACGTTCTGCCACATGCCACCGGCGTGTTGGTGACACGCCCGGAACCGGGCTTGTCAGAAACAGTCGCTGAGCTTCTTGATGCGGGGTGGCAGCCTTTTGCCTCTCCGGCTCTGGTGGTCAGGCCATACTCGTTATCTGAAGTGCCAACAGGGCTACGTGCTGTTGTCCTGACCAGTGGGCAGGCCGTGCCGTGTGCCAGCACCAGTGTGGACCATTCTGTGCCGGTTTTTGCCGTGGGGGACCGTACAGCCCGCCGAGCCCATGCCGCAGGATTTAGGGCAGTTTATAGCGCCCAAGGCGATGCCTCTGCGTTGGCTGACCTGCTGGCGCAGCAGTGTCGGCCCGAGCAGGGGGCATTATTGTTGCTGTCTGGTTCCGGTCAGGGCCAGTCTTTTGCGCATCATTTGCGTACAAAAGGTTTCACAGTATTCAGGCGCGTTGCCTACGCTGCCCAACCTGTCAAAAAAATAAGCCCGACTATCCAACAGGCTCTACGAGAGGGCAGAATTGGGTATAGCCTGTTTTTCTCTGCTGAAAGTGCCAAAGGCTGGTTAAGTGCATTGCCACGGGCAATGTGGCCTGCTGCCGCCAGTACAGTGGGGGTTGTGATGTCTGACGCAGCCAAAGAGGTTCTCTGCAAGGCGGGCTGGCATACCGTGCTGGTCGCACCGGAACCAAATGCCGCATCCCTGTTGTCTCTACTGAGGCCTTCTTCATAAAAAAACGCCCCTCTGGCTTGTGCCAGATGGGCCGTTTAAAAACCGCGAGCAGGGTGAACAAAGCACCCTGTTCAGGTTTATGAAATCAAGCGTTGCCAGCCGTCTGCGGAAATTCAGCGCGTTTAGCCTGCCACAGAGCCACAAAGTCAATCGGCTGCAATACGATGGGCGGGAAGCCACCATCGCGTGTCACATCACTGATGATGTTACGTGCATAAGGGAAAATCAGACGCGGGACTTCAACCAGCAGCATCGGTTCAATCAGTTCCTGCGGCGGGTTGGTCAGTGTCACCACTGCACCGTAAGCCAGCTCAGCAATAAACACGGTCCGGCCAGGTGTGCCACCTTCTGTTTCAGGGGCTTCTTTAGCTTCTGCCTTGATAGCCAGTGTCACTTCATACACGGACTGATCATCCTGCAAGCGGCTGGCCTGCACATCAATATTGACAGAGATTGTCGGCTGAGAGCGCAGGGTTGCAAAAATTTCTGCCCCACCTGGTACTTCAAAAGACAGATCCCGTGTGTATTGCAGGTTTACAGCAAGCGGAAGAGCTGGCGGCAGGGTGGACTGGTCAGTTTCGGACATGGAAAAAACAGCTTTCTTGTCAGGTCGTACTGAAAATTTAGGCGGCACGTTATTTTATGCTCTGGCCTCCTGCATACAGCAAGGCTTGAGCGTGCCGCAATACAGGACACGTCCGGTGTGGATCCGCAAGGGGGCCGCGTTAAAAAAAGTTTGCTTTTTGAGGAGGCTGCACGAACCAAAATAAATGTTTACAAGTCGTAACGGAGCCAGTCACCATTCTCCAAGCTATCGCCACAGAGGCCCAGTAAAAACCACCAGTGGGAGACCACAAGGGTTTGGTCCGCATCGGGTTGTGTCGCCATGAACTGCCGGAAAAGCTGAACGCGTTTTTGCATATGCTGGTCACTTTCCGGCTGCGGGGACCACCAAGTGCCGTCTAGTCCAGCAAAATCAAGGTGAGGCCAATCACAGGCAAGCGTGCTGGGCTCTGTACCAATATCACAGGAATAAAGGCCCCGCTCCCGCAGAAGGGGTGAGATTTCCGGCGTGATATTCAGGGCACGTGCCAGAGGGGTGGCGGTTTGCAACGCACGTGTAAAAGGGGAGACCAGAATACGCGTTATGGGCAGATGCCCAAGAGCATAAACCAGTTGGTCCGCATGGGTTTTTCCTGCGGCAGACAGACCGGGGTCTGCCAGATTAGGGTCCCGGCCGGTCTGATTATAGAGCCGGTTGAATTCGCTCTCGCAGTGTCGCAAAATGATCATGGTTTAGCAGATAGGAAAAAGAAGGGCTTTTCCGCAAGGCTATTGCTGTTAATAGGCCTGCCAAAAGGGGTCCGGTCATTGTATCGGGCGGGTGGCTTCTCTATGTGTTAAGGGAAGCCCAGTTCCTGAGTGTTCTCTGCCTGCGGGCGGGCGCATAAACAATGGACGTGTGAACTATGGATTTTTCTTTCGGCCACTTCCCGGTCGATCTTATTCTCTTTGCTCTGGTGGCCGCCTTTCTGGTGCTGCGTTTACGCAGTGTTCTGGGGCGCCGTGTTGGCATTCAGCCGCTCCCTATGCCTGTGCCCGCAAAAGCTGCCGGGATGGGAAAGGGCAGTGATGCCAAAATCGAAGCAGCAGAGCAGAATGTTGATTTCAATATTCCAGCACCCGGCACGCGTGTCGGGCAGTTGCTCCTGCAAGTGCGTGAAAATGATGCCAGCTTTACGCCGCAGCAGTTTTTGACCGGAGCACAGAGTGTTTTTGCTCAGGTTGTCAAAGCCTATGCAGAGGGTGACCTTGTCACGCTGAAGGCACGCCTGACCCCTGCTGTGTACGACTCCTTTGAAGCGGCCATTGCAGCCCGCAATGCCGCGGGAGAAACGCAGCGCACGGATATTAAGGCGATTCGGTCGTTAAGCATTGAAGATGTTCACCTCACACCTTTGGCTGTGGGCGTGGGTGCCACCATTGAGGTGCGGATTGTCTCTGACCAGATCAGTCTGGTGCTGAATGCTGAAAACCAGCCCGTTACTGGCATGGATGCGGTTACTGAGTTTTCCGACCTCTGGATTTTTGAACGCCTGCTGGGCGCATCTGGCAGCATCTGGCGTCTGGCATCGGCGCGTAGTGCGTGACATCTGCCGGCGTTTCAAAAGCCTCTGTTCTACCAAAGCAGTCCCGACGGTATAAAGTCGGGCAGCAACATCTGGTACGGGGCGACTGCCTGCGCGTTTTGCAGCGTATGCCTGCTGAGACGATAGATGTTATTGTTACGTCTCCGCCTTACAACATCGGTCTTTCTTACCGCACTTATGCAGACCGGCGTGAGGAAGAGGATTATCTGGACTGGATGATGGAGGTAGCCGCAAGCCTGCGGCGCGTCCTGCGGCCAGACGGTTCCTTTTTCCTGAATATTTCCGGCTCGTCCGCCCAGCCGTGGTTGCCGTTTGAACTCGTTGTTCGGATGCGGGAACTGTTTGTGCTGCAAAATCACATTACATGGGTCAAATCCATTTCTGTGGGTGAGGAGAGCTTTGGGCACTTCAAACCCATGAACAGCCAGCGTTACTTGCACCGTGGGCATGAGCACCTTCTCCATTTCACGCTGGAAGGTGATGTGCTGCTGGATCGGCTGAACGCAGGTGTGCCGTATCAGGACAAATCAAATATCGCCCGGCGAGGGCATAGGCAGGACCGGCGCTGCCGGGGGGATACCTGGTTTATACCCTACGAAACTGTGCGCGGGCGTTCTGAAAAATTCGATCATCCGGGCACGTTTCCAGTTGCTCTGCCTGAACAGTGCATCCGGCTGCATGGCAGGAAAAAAGCTAAGGTTCTGGACCCGTTTATGGGCACAGGCACGACCTTGCTGGCGGCGCAGCGCATGGGCTGCTCCGGGGTTGGTATTGATATTGATGAGGACTATGTGGCCATAGCGCGCAGGCGTCTTGTAGAGGATTGGTTGGATAAAACCGATCAGTAATCGATTTTATTAATGGTTTTAACGAAAATAATCTATTTGACAGTTTGACGTGTATCAAACACAACCCAGACCAGAGCGAATAAAAGCTTACAAGAGCTTTTCAATAATGACTGGGAGTGTGTGTAGTGCGTAGAGTTATAGCCTCTTTAATAGGGGCAGGTGTTCTGGCTTATGGTGGAACAGTTGCGTTTTTGACGCATTTTGATCACAGCACAGCACAGCACCTCAACTACCTGCCACATCTCCTACAAAACAGGACCCAGTAGCGCTGGCGGCCTATAATGTGTTGGCTGAAGCACGGTGTGACTACTGTCATGCTGTTGGCCGTGACCTGCCATTTTACTTCAAGCTCCCGCTGGCAAACCAGTTGATGGAAAAAGACCTGCACGAAGGTTTGCGCCATTTCCGGGTTGAGCCGGTACTGGCTGCGTTTGATCAGGGTAAGCCGCCTACGGAAGAACAACTGTCCCGTATTGAGGAAGTTATTACCCAAAACCGTATGCCGCCCACCATGTATCTGCTCATGCACTGGCATGCGCATCTGTCTGATGGTGAGCGCCAGTCCGTACTGCATTGGGTTGAGGAAACACGGCGTAAATATTACGCGAATACAGGGGCTGCCGAAAAATTTGCAGCGGAACCTGTGCGTCCAGTACCAGCAAGCGTGCCGGTGGATGCCGCCAAAGTTGCGCTGGGTCGCCAATTGTTTTTTGATAAAACCCTGTCAGGCGATGGTGCACTCAATTGCGCCAGCTGTCACGACCTGAACCACGGCGGCGTTGACCATCTGGTTACGGCTACAGGCATTGGGGGGCAGAAAGGCCCGATCAACGTGCCCACCGTGTATGATGCCTACTTTAAAATGGCACAGTTCTGGAACGGTCGCGCGGATGATCTGGCAGCACAGGCCGCCGGCCCTGTGATGAACCCTGTTGAAATGGGGTCACATGACTGGGCAGCCGTTGCAGAGAAATTGCAAGCCAACCCAGAATATACACCCTTGTTCCAGGCTGCTTTTGGGCCAAATGCCAGCGTGGACCAGAACACCATTACAACGGCAATTGCGGAGTTTGAAAAAACGCTGCTGACACCCGACAGCCCGTTTGATGACTACCTGAAAGGCAATGCCTCTGCCATTAGTGACCAGGCCAAGCGTGGTTATGAGCAGTTCAAGAGCATCGGCTGCTCTGGCTGCCATAGCGGTATTGCTCTGGGTGGCGGTGCGTATGAAGCGATGGGTCTTGAGGCAGACTACTTCAAGGACCGGGGTGGCAAGCTGACACCAGCAGACACAGGCCGCTATGACGTGACCCACAAAGATGAAGACCGTGAGCGCTTTGTTGTGCCTACCCTGCGTAACATTGACCAGACCGGCCCGTATTTCCATGATGGTAGTGTCGCCACGTTGGAAGATGCTGTACGGAAAATGGCGCGTTACCAGACGCCAGATCATGCAATTTCTGATCAGGACGTAAACGATATTGTGGCGTTCCTGAAAACGCTGACAGGCAAATATCAGGGTCGCTCTCTGGCAGACATGGCCAAGTAAGTTTTTATTGAGCCTTGAAACTAAGCCCATTCGTAGGTGTATAACCAGCGGGTGGGCTTTTTTTTATGGGGATACAGGCAGGTGGTCAGGCGGCGTCAGCTACGGGAAGAAGAAAAGGCGCTTTGGCACCACGTCATGCGTGATGTGGCCCCGCTGCATGACCAGATAAGTGAGGCGACTGCGCCACCCACCCCAGTGGAAGACCCCGTTGGCACGCTCGCTGCGGTACCACGCAAACTCAAGGCTACACGCGTAGCAGCCCGCAAGGCGCGTGCCTTGCCGGAAGTGGATATGGGGCTTTTTATACCCCCTAAACCTATGGTTGAGATAAACCATAAACCTCACCCGACCGATGCTATCGGGAAGCGGTATCCGGGTGTCGATAACTATAGTTGGCGTACGTTTTCTGATGGCGGCATGCGGGTGCAACGCCGTCTGGACCTGCACGGTATGGTGGCCCAGGATGCGTTTCGCAGGTTGATGGAATTTATGGATGTCGCCCACATGCGGGGCCTGCGATGCGTGGAAATTGTGACCGGCCTTGGCACAGGGGCAGAAGGTGGCATCCTGCGGCGGGAGTTGCCACACTGGTTGGGGCGACCGGAAATACGCAACCGCGTTTTAGGGTTAACTTACCCCCATGCAGGGAATAAGGGGTCAGTTCGGGTTTTGCTGCGGCGCAGGCGAGCTTGAGCGGCGCGCAAGGGTATCCCGCCATTTTGGTATGTTGAGAGAAAGCCAACGGCGCAAGGCCAGCAGAACGCTGACATCTGGCGTCATCAAATTATAGGCTGCCGCACACGCGTTTCCTGTGAACATGACCTCGTTTTCGTCCCGCGCGTGGGAGCGCAAGTCTTGCTGGCTGGCCACAGCCTGACAGGCATGGCGCCATAGTGCGACCTGAGCGGGGGTAGAAAGGTTAGGCAACATAACGCCTGCCTTCATCGCACAAGCGGCCGTGGTGGCACTCCACACATCATATTCCAGACTGGAGGGGAGGCGCCTGCGTTCCTGCATATAAATGGAGGTAAAGTCCGGTGGCAGGCCTCGGTGCTGGAAAACATCCTTGGGTAGAGCATTGGCAAAAAGAGGCTCAAACCCATCTTCCTGAAGGGAAGCCATGACACCAGCATAATCGGCATCAAACGGAAGCTGAATGACTTCCACCGTGCCTGCTCTCAGTGCGTCTATTGCAGCGGAGGGGGTACCAAAACCCGGAATGGGCAAAGGGCGTAAGGCCAGAATATCCAAGGCCAGCAGGGTAGGGAGTTCAGCTCCTGCGTAGGTTGAAACGGCCACACGTAACGGTTGGCCTTTGATAATGCTGGATAGGGAGCGGTGTAGGCTAGCCCGCCCGACTGCAACCATGGGTTGATGGCTTATGAAGGTGGGAATCCAGCGTTGATAATCGTAATGAACGCGGCTGTCCCCACACATAGCGGCCAGTACGGCGCGACCGGGGACAATAAGGCCTGCTGGCGGTACGGCCTGTTCTTGCTGAATATCAAACAGGTTGGCCCCTGTTACGCCATCCCATCCCGTAGTGGTTGTCAGGGTAAAGGGGGGCACATGCAAGGCCTCTGCCAAGGCTGGTGCCAGAATGTCTGCCCAGCGGCCGCATTGGCTGTCAGCAACCCCGGCTACAATAAGGCGTCCACTTTCGTCTGTAAGGTCCTGATGAGCCTGTGCCGTTTTGCCCACGACTGCGCATACACCTGCCACAGCGCCTCCCAAAACCTTGCGGCGGGAAAAGAGGGTCGGTCGGTTGTTCTGGTTCATAGGCTCTCGGCGCGGCACAGTGTGGCCCTTCTCAAAGGTCTTTTCAGGTCTGTCCTTCAAAAGCCAGCCCATGTGTCAGCCACAAAAGGGCACACGGGCCAGCAAGACAAAATAGGTCTCGTTCACGGCAAAATCACGGCCAGAATTATGGCCATTTTACTTCGGGCGGCATGCTCATCAGAATTGCTTCTGTATGGCCACCGGTCTTCAGCCCGAACAGTGTGCCACGATCATGCAAAAGGTTAAACTCCACATAACGGCCACGGCGGATAAGTTGTGCATCGCGCTGCTCCGCACTCCACGGTTCCATCATGCGGCGGCGTATAATGTTCGGGTAGGTTTCCAGAAAGGCAAGGCCCACATCCTTTGTGAAGGCAAAGTCCTGAGCAATGTTGCCACTGTCCAACCGGTCATAGAAGATACCGCCAAGACCACGCGGCTCATTGCGATGGGGAAGATAGAAATACTTGTCACACCATGCTTTGAAGCGCGGGTAATATTCCGGGTTGTGGCGCGCGCAGGCCTGTTCAAATCCGGCATGGAATGCGGCGGCATCGTCAATAGCTTCGGCTGATTCAGGAAACATGGGGGTAATGTCTCCCCCACCACCAAACCAGCCCTGCGTGGTAATGATCATGCGGGTGTTGAAATGGGCAGCAGGCACAAGCGGGCTGCACATATGCGCAACAAGACTGATGCCGGTTGCAAAAAAACGGGGATCTTCTGACGCGCCGGGAATAGTGGCAGCAAAGGCGGGGCTGAAGGTGCCTTCAACGGTGGAGACGTTGACGCCCACTTTTTCAAACACGCGCCCGCGCATCAGGCTCATGACACCGCCGCCACCGGCTGTTCCATCGTCGTTCTCACGGTCCCAGCTTTTGCGTTCGAAACGGCTTGGTTGCTCATGACCTGCCAGAACCGGGCTGCCTTGCTGTGCGGCTTCCTGTTCAATCTGCTCAAAAGCGGCACAAATTTTGTCCCGGAGGGATTCAAACCAACTGCGGGCTTCAGTTTTCAGGGCAACGTGGTCGGGAACGGAGTGAACTTTGGTAGGGATCATGCCGGGGTTCTCTGTTCTGGGGTACAGGCAAGGCCGGTACTCATTCTGCCTTCAAGGGGTGCTTTTTGTGAGCAATGCGTGCACTATTTGCTTGTTCATCGCGGGCTGGGCAGATTTTGTAAAGGCGTGTTGACACAAAGAATGGCAAGGGCGGTAGCCGTATGCATGGCCGGGCTGCATGTGGGACGGCACAGACATGCTATACAGGACATCTGCGGGGAAGCGCCCAACACCCCCACAGAGACAAGGCCAGTGAGAGTGAGAAAGCGGATGTCTGATACGGTGCTAGAGCAACAGCAGGCCAAGGTGCCGCAGCAGGCAGATGTAGGAAGCGCAGCGCGGCTTGCTACCCACATGGCGCATTTTCCGCTGCCGAGAGATCTTACCTTTCTGTGGACAGTAGGGGCCATGCTGGTTGCTGTTCTGGCGCTCATGGTTGCCAGCGGTCTCAGCCTTGCTCTGTCCTACACGCCGGATGCCACACTGGCATTCAGTTCTGTCGAAGCCTTGGAACGGAGAGCCCCTTCTGGTTGGCTCTTACGTAGTTTGCATATGACAGGTGCCAGCTTTTTTATGCTCGCCCTGTATTTTCATCTTTTGCGGGGGCTGATCTATCGGTCCTATGCGCCACCGCGCCGGGGTGTATGGGGCGTTGGTGTCACGGTGCTGGTCATGGTGATGGTGACAGCTTTTGCGGGCTACGTGCTACCATGGGGGCAGATGTCTTACTGGGGTGCCGATGTGGCAGGGAAGGCCGTTGGCGCCGTGCCTTTTGTCGGGCCCACTCTGGAGGCTATGTTTCTGGGAGGGGACGCTCCGGGCACGCCAACACTACACCGCATGTTTGTGCTCCATTTTACCATGGCCTTCACTCTTGTTGGGGCTGTGGTGCTGCATGTTGCTGTTTTGCATGGCCGTGGGAGCGGCAGTCCTTCAGGCGTAAGCGGGCAAAATCCAAAACGCATGCTGTCGTTTCATCCTTATTTTACGGTGAAGGACACTTTGGGTGTTGTGCTTATGGCACTCGCTTTTACACTGGTTATGTGTTTCTGGCCGGGTTTGGTCAGTGAAGCGGAAAATTATCGTCCGGCAAACCCGCTTCATACTCCGGCGGATATTGAGCCAGCATGGTATTTTTTGCCGTTTTACGGCATGTTGCAGGTTGTGCCATCCAAGTTTGGCGGGCTTGTCGTATCAGCCGGGGCTGTACTGGTTCTGTTTCTGGTGCCGCGGCTTGACCCGAAACCCCATGCAGCCACATCCCCGTGGTGGGTAAGCCGTTTTGTGGCCGGGGCAGCTTTGAGCGTGCTGGTGCTGTCTTTTATTCTGGTCGGCCTTGCAGGGCGTCATCACGTGGCGGGTGTCTGGCTTACGGTGGGGCGTCTCGCGACCCTAGGGTTCTATGCCTATTTTTTCGGGTTCTTGCCGTGGCACGCACGGCGTGAGGCGCAGCTATGACCCGGTTTATAAAGGCTGACATCATGACGTGTCTGCAAGATCTCACGCAGACTGTTTTCCGCTTTGTTGGGTGTGGAATATTAGCCTGTGCTCCCGTGCTGGGTATGGCGCAATCGTTGGCACCGGAGAGTGCGCCAGCACAGCACTGGTCATTTAATGGCCCTCTCGGGCATTTTGATCTTGCAGCAGTCCAACGAGGGTATGCCGTCTTTGCTGGTGTGTGTGCAGCCTGCCATAGTGTGGGGGCAGTACATTTTTCAGACCTTGCAGGGGCAGGCCTCTCTTCGGAACAGATCATGGCGCTGGCTGCAACATGGAAGGTTCCCGCAGGTCCGGGCGGGCAAGGGCAAAGTACCCAGCGGAAAGGGCGACCCGAGGATGCATTTCCCGTCCCCTATGCTTCGCCAGATGTAGCGCGGGCGGCCAATAATGGAGCTGTACCGCCAGATCTCTCCCGTGTGGCGTTAGTCTACCCCGGTGGGCCAAACCGCATACTGGCGCTCCTGACAGGGTATGGAGCAACGGACACTCATGGCAGGCAAGGCATACATGCTGCCGGGTTTTATAACCCTTATGCCATAGGGCACAGGACCGCTATGCCCCCGCCGTTACGTGATAATGCTGTGGTGTATGCGGATGGCACACCTGCCACAGTCGCGCAGGAAGCACGAGACGTTACGACGTTTCTGGCATGGGTTTCTTCCCCCCATGTAGACAGCAAACGCCGCTTGGGTGTTGGCGTGGCGCTCTATCTGTGTTTTCTCGCCATTCTACTTGTGATCCTGAAGCGGAGAATCTGGTCCCATGTCGCAAAATGAAAGTATTGAACCTGTTATCGGCTTGATAGGCGGATCAGGCCTGTATGATATTGATGGACTGGAAGACAAGGAATGGCGGCATGTTGACACCCCTTGGGGTGCCCCTTCCGACCAGTTGCTGTTTGGGCGTCTGGACGGGGTGCGTTGTGTATTCCTGCCACGGCATGGGCGCGGGCACCCTATTCCTCCTTCCCGGCTGAACTACAAAGCCAATATTGCAGCCCTCAAAATTTCCGGCGTGACAGACATTGTGTCCCTCTCCGCTGTGGGGTCTTTGAAGGAAGAACTGCCACCCGGCCATTTCGTGATTATTGACCAATTTATTGACCGCACGATCTGGCGTGACAAAAGCTTTTTTGACACTGGGTGTGTGGCTCATATTTCCATGGCAGACCCGCTGTGCTCCCGCATTGGGGATGTGCTGGAAGCCCAGACAAAGGCGCTGGGGCTTAAGGCAACGCGTGGCGGCACGTATCTGGTGATGGAAGGCCCGCAATTCTCAACCCGCGCGGAAAGCGAGTTGTATCGCTCATGGGGATGCTCGGTTATTGGCATGACCAACATGCCCGAAGCCTCTTTGGCACGGGAAGCCGAGATTTGTTACGCAACCGTTGCCATGGTGACAGACTATGACTGCTGGCACGAAGAGCATGACAACGTTACCGTAGAAGGCGTGGTAAAAACCATGCAGGCCAACTCCGCCAACGCCAAAGCTCTGGTCAAAGCTGTTATTCCCGTGTTGGGCCAAAAGCGTGGCCTGTGTGAGGCTGGATGTGACCGTGCCCTTGAGCACGCCATTATCACTGCGCCAGAAGCACGTGACCCTGCTTTGATTGCTAAACTGCAAACCGTGGCAGGGCGGGTGTTGGGCGCTTAATACACGCCTGACCCTTGCACAGAGAGAAAAAGGTGTGTTTGCTAGGGGCACTTAGAATGGTGGTTTTATTCTCCTTATGCCTTTTTCTCATTTAACCTCTCATCCAGTTCGCCCCGTCGTGTTGCTGACCGGTGCAGCAGGCGGCATAGGGGAGAAGCTGATCCACCGGCTTGTGGCGGCGGGGCTTCATGTTCTGGCGTTCAGCCGGAGGGGTGACACGCCGCCACAACAGCATGTCACGCCGGTAGCGTGTGACCTGTCTAAACCTGCAGAAATTCAAAACACAATGGAAGGCCTGCGCAAAGCATCTGTGCCTTTGTATGCAGTTGTACATTGTGCCGGTGTCATAACCCCCCAGCGTATGGGAACGTGCGATACGCTGGGCGTTTCCGCACAGCTCGCCGTCAATCTTGAAGCCCCCATACTTCTGACCATGCTGGCATTGCCGCTCGTGCCCAAGGGGGGCAGGATTGTCTTTGTTAATTCCATGGCTGCTCTGGTGCCGCTTGAAGGCAGTAGCATTTATACGGCCAGCAAGTTTGGTTTGCGTGGGTTCGCGCTGTCACTCGCACAGGACCTACAACCGCGTGGTATTGCTGTGTCGTCCGTATTCCCAGGCGCTGTGGATACGCCCATGCTTCGGAGAGAAATTGATAATGGCGGGTCAGTTCTGAATTTTCTGACACAGCCATCTACTCCTGATGATATTGCCGCTATTGTTGAGCGCTTGCTCAAGCGGCCAAAGTCAGAAATTTTTTGCCCCAGTTCAGATGGTATCCTCGCACAAATGATGCTGATGATGCCGCGCGTATGGCGCATGATTTTGCCTGTTCTGTTAAAAAAAGGCCTTAAGGGCAAAAAGAAATACCTAGCGGGGCAGAATAAGACAGGAGTGTAGAAACTGTTCGCCTCAAATGTTTCTACATTCCTGCACGCATATCAAAACGTAACAGCAGACCTTAGCCCTACGATATTGCCACTATTGGCACCCAGATAATTGCCGGTTTTGTTCGTAACCTGTGCATGGGTGTAGTTAAGCATAAGGCGAGCAAAGCTGAGCAGATACCAGTTTACACCAATGGTAGCCGTCCAGGCTCGTCCACCCGTTGGAATATGTGTGGCATCAATCCAATCCCACCGTGCAGCAACCTCCCAACCACCCCATCCACCATCTGTGAGTGGGTTGAGAATACGGGGCGTGGCCCACTGCCCGGTATGGGCAAAGTAATTTGGTGTTTCTCCGGTCAGGAAAATACCGGCCTGTGCGCTGAAGGCTTCTTCCGTGCCTGCGGCTCCGCGGAATGGCGTATTGGATGGAAGACCAACGGCCGTATCGCGCATCTGGATATGCCTTACACCAAACTCACTTAATGCCCAGGCAGACCGCCAGATGCCAAAAGCTTCCAGCCCGCCAGCCATTGAGTTTGCAATAGGCATAACTGGCCCGAACTGAAGATTAAAAGCATCATCCGTACGGGCAAGTAGGCGTATTTTTTGTGAAAAACTGCTGCTTGGTTTTACGTCTTCGTAAAATCCCCAAGCGCCCAAGTGTACGAGGCCATGCTTATTGCGCCATGGAATGTAATGGGAGCGCAGCATGTAGGTCAGGTCATCGCGCACATTGTTGGTCAGGTTTGCAGTGTTGACATCGTTTCCTGTGATCTGTGCTGCAACGTGCCAGTTATCACCAAAAATTTTGAAGGCGCCCCCAATGCCGTACCAACCTTTAACAGGCAGTATGGCATTGGCCACAATATCGCGGTCCAGAAAAACGGTCTGGTCCGAACCGGTTGAGCCGTCAAAACCGCGTTCATTAAATTTGTTACCAAGAGAATATTCTACCAGATGCCCACCCATTTTGTCGCTCCAGGTCATGAAAGCACTCATGACAGAAAGCTGGTTATCAGCGTAGTCACCTTCCAGAACCCAGGATAGTTGATGTACGTTGCCCTCAAAGCCTAAACGGGCCGCTCGCATGACCGTACGGGAGACGTTGTGCTGAGGAAAGCGGCTGCCAAAGCCTGAGCCATAGTCAACAAGAATACGACCTCGTGGCCTGAATGAGTAGGCATTATCAGGCGTGGTAATCTGGGGGAGGCCCTTGCCCCATTTCAGAACAAGTCCGCCTATTGTCGTGCTGTGACTGGATGACGGAATTTGCGATGCAACCCCCATAACAGGTGCAGACCCGGACGGCATGTTGGATACGGCTGCGAATGAGCCGGGAGCAGCGGGAAGTAGAGGGTATGCAGCACTATTAATTGCGAACTGGGGTGATGGTGTATCTCCGGAAAATTTGACCGGTTCTACCGGGCCTGACTTCAGAGTGTGCTGAACAGGTTGCGTTCGGGCCACAGAGGGTGGTTTGACCGTGTTTTGTGCTGTGATTGTGGAATGGATTGTATGTTTCTCAACTTTAGCCAACCGGGACTGAAGTTCGTGAATTTGCTGCGATTGCGCTTTGACAAGGCGTATCAGCTCTTGCACTGCCGGATCGGATGTTGACGCAAGAGCAGTCGCACTGTGCAGTAAAAACCCTAGAGTGCTCAAGGGCACTATAAGTATGGCCGACCGCACTACGTTGGTTTGAGCTACACCAGAAAAACACCGAAGAGTCATGATTGCAACTTATTATCTTTATTGTTTGAGCAATTATGCTGGTGCCAAAACAGTACAAGTACAGTGAGAACACCCAGATAGCCGGTGGTGCCGGTTAGGCATATAAGCCATGCGTAAGGCTGCTCGTCAATTAAAGCAACGGTGCGTAGTTATTTTTACTTTCAAACTGTGGCACAAAAAGCATTATAAAAAGGCGGTAGAAAAAAACTGAACCAGAAATACCTAAAAAGGCTGCCTGCGTTTTTACGCAATGCAGCCGTTTTGTTTGTTCTTTAATAGCGATGGTGTGTTAATTAATTTTTGCTTGATCATAGGGACGGGCTATCAGGCTTGCACTCAGGCCAAAAACTGCCGCAACAGCAAGCCACGCGCCGGGAATGGCATTATTCCCGGTTGTATGGATCAACCATGTGCAGAGTGTGGGGGTGAAGCCCCCAACACAGGTTGCCAAACTATAGGCAAGCGCAAAACCTGTTGTGCGGATACGTGGCGGTACAATTTCAGTCAGGTAAACCACCGCAGCACCATTATAGAGGCTGTAAATTATAGCCAACCACAATTCTACCACGAGCAGGCGCAGGAAAGAGGGTTCGGTTACCAGCCACAGCATGGCGGGATAGGCGGTTAAAATTGCCAATACTGTTGCTGAAACAAGCAGTTTTTTGCGGCCAACTTTATCTGAGAGTGCGCCAAAAACAGGAATGAGCAGAAAGTTGCACATCCCCACGCATAACGTAACAACAAGGCTGCTTATTTTTGAAAGATGAAGAACAGAACTGCCGAATGACGGCGTATAGGCGGTAATGACATAAAAGGATGTTGTGGTCATGATAACCATGCACAGCCCAGTGGAAATAATCCGCCATTCTTTACAAACAGTTTGAAGAATTTCCCGGAACTTTGGCGGGGTGTGCTGCTTTTCAAAAGCTTCTGTTTCTTGCAGGTTGCGGCGCAGAAAAAACAGAACTGGCACAATAAGACAGCCAATCAGCAAAGGAATACGCCACCCCCAGGCGACCATTTGCTCGGGAGACAGCATAGACGCCATAAAAACGCCAAGTGCCGCGGCGCCCATCACAGCGACCTGTTGTGAGGCTGACTGGAAGGAGACGATAAACCCCTTGTTATGAGGTTTAGCAATTTCTGCCAGATACACAGAGGTTGAACCGAGCTCCACCCCTGCGGAAAAACCCTGTAGCAACCTACCGGCAAGGACCATAAGCGGTGCCAGAATGCCTATCGTTGCGTAGCTGGGTGTCAGGGTAAGAGCCAGCGTGCCGAGCGCCATGAGAGAGAGGGTTAGAATTAACCCTTTGCGGCGACCAATACGGTCTACATATGCGCCAAGGATTAAAGCCCCAAGGGGACGCATGAGGAAACCGGCGCCAAAGGTAGCAAAAGACAGCAAGAGTTCTGCATAAGGATCTGATGATGGGAAAAATGCATGCCCAATGGCAGAGGCGTAGTAGCCAAATACCATAAAGTCATACATTTCCAGCATATTACCGCTGGCAACCTGCATGGCTGCTTTCATACGCTGGCCCGTTGTCTGCGGAGAGCCAGTTGGTGCATGTGTCTCTACATTTTCTCTCAACGCGCTAACCTCGGGGCTGATAGTATTTCTGCTGCTGTTTATCATGGCGTATTATTCTTACTTCTTTTTGCATGAAGCTTTTACTGCACGACACTGTACGAACAGCAACGTCTTCCACCCTTATCATGGTATGTAACCCGGCATAGAGAGCAGATGGTCAAAATGAAGTGAGATCAATGCGTTTGTTAAATAAAAGGAAGCCAAATAGGCTCTTTTGGGTTTATGGAATGGTTTTGGTGCGAATATCTTTAGAAAAACTATTTCCCGGCACGGCATTTGCAGGGCGGTAAAGACGACTTGCCTGCTTGAGAGCCGGGAAGCTCAGGCCATGTGTCTGGAGCAACCCAAGATCATAAGCAAGAGAAGCCGTGTAACCACTCAGCAGAACCCGCCAGTCTAGCCGGTAACGCCATTTGGCTTGCGCACGGGTAAGAATGCCCGTGGTGCAGTTGTCTGTAAGCGTATTGTACCATGCTGGCTGAAGAGTCAGACGATGGATTTCTGCCAGATAGCTCAGGAGCAACCGCTCACGAGCCTGAGGAGACAAAGTAAGGGTGTAGAGGTAAACACGCTCTTTACGAATATCGGTTCGGACACCAATCAAATCCCGCTCATCAGCAGCGACATAAAATGTCTCATAATGGTGGAAAAAACCGGCAATGGCAGAATAGGCAAACGTTTTTTGTCTGCGCGTTTCTATGGAAAGGGCTAAATGCCTACCATCTTTGAAGCCAAAGCTCAGAAAGACATGCGCGATCGTTTCTCCAGCCCAATAGGATGTGACTAAATCTAGTGAACTGAGATCATCCAGATTATAATCTGCATCATAATAATGGGGCGTGTAATCTTCGGTGGTACGGTAGGTAAAATTTCTGACGTGCTCGATATGCGCCACGCGTCCATTGAGTGTTGCGTTGGCGGGTAGAGCATATTCGCCTGCCCAATCGCGGTCATTGCGTGGTGGATCTGTTAAATACCAACCCCAGAAAATAATAAATATCGTTGCAAGAGATGCTGGAGCAAGGATGTAACGACGTCCTAAAAATGCAGCTAAAATACTTGTTGGACATAAAACAGTAAGTGAAATGCGTAGGGCCGCTGGCTCCACTGTAGAATAAAATAGGGCGGCCGTGGCAAAAGCTGTCATGAGGACAAGAAAAAACCAACCGATGCCATGCAGGAGACGTTTCATACTCATTGTGCAGCCTCTGCCTGTTGTGTGTGTTCAGGCTGCTGGTACAGGCCGCCCATCGTGCTGATATCCTGCTTTGTTAAGGTTTCTGTGGTGGAGTTGTTCTGTAAATTTTCAAGTAAAATACGACGAACTTCTGCAATGGTGATTGGATTTGACTGCGTTGAGTGACCGGAATGTGGCACCACAAGTTCAGACTTAACATACGGCACATGTGCGCTTTTATAAGTCACAACGCCATCATCAGCTTTTTCAAGGTTCTGGCCGGCGCCCGTAACAGGAATAATGGAGTGGGCTGTAATGTCGGGCGTGACCGGAATGGGAGATAAGGAGCGAATAAAGGCACTGCGGGGTGACATGCCGTACACGCTACCAACTCGCCATGGGCGCATGTTTAACCGGCGTAGTGCGGGGTCACTGGCAAGCACGGCCCGAGTTGCTTCTGTCACTGTCAGGGGGAAGGACACCATGCGTCCCACCATGTGTGCAAGAGAAAAGCCAGCCAGATAACTGCCGCGCTGCGGGGTGGAGATAAATACAACGCTTTTAATCTGCGGTAGCGGTGAGGGGAAAAGAGTTTCATGAAGAAATTGTTTGTATTTATCAGATATTTTTAGAGAATTTAAAGGCTTTGGCACCATGCTGTTCCATAATTTGTCTTCGGCTTGGATAGCTAAAAGTTTTATGAGTAATCCCCCCTGACTATGACCAATCAGGGTCATCTCTCCCAAGGCGGGGTCTGCTTGTGTGCCGCCAAGCTGTTGGATGGTATGCAAAAGGGACTGCCGTAACTGTAGTGCAGAGTAGGGAATAGGGTTTCCTGTTGCATAAGAAAAAAACCAGAATTCGTAATTTTGTCGAATAATCGGGTCTTCCATCAAGTCATTGACCATACTGGCCCAGCGTGCCGCACTGGAGGCTGTGCCGTGTACGAGAATAACCGGTCTGTGCCCATATTGGTGGGGTTCAATGGCAAAAAGCTGCGCTGCGTTTGTTTGATCAAATAAACGGCCATCCAGAAAGCCTTTATATTCTAAAGACCAGTCCATGGTTTCGTCCAGACTGACAGCCCGCGCAGCTGTCTGATCATATTGCAGCGGGTTCGGTGCGTTGGGTGGCTTTGCCTCGTCCATAGCTGTTAGCGCAAGATGACCCTGAAGCGTATTTGAGAGAATTTGCGTGCGTGGAGAAGGCAGGAGCACTTGTAGATTGAGGGGTACCCGGAGCTTGTCTGAAATTGTGAAGGAGTGGTCTTCCGCATTGCTTAGACGGGGCAGGCCACCCACGGGTTCGCCCAGACCTGCTTGAGAATAGATATTTTCAATTCCTGTAATAGATAAACGCGCCAAGGGGCGTAAATCAGTCAGGTTATGCCCGTGCCACTGGTAAGAGCTAGGAACGCCGTCTAGGTTTAACGTACCAAAAGGCAGCGTCCAATGTTGTGACGAAACATGAACAGGAGAGCCTAAAGCCTCTGTCAGGCTTAGCATGTAAATGTCGCACGCTTGCCGGAAGTGTTGGCTGAAGGGGCTAGGGCGCTCATTAGCCGGAGCTTGCGGGTTAAGGTAAGCATAGGCGTAAAGCGCCGCCGCCATAAAGTAAGCTTTGTCGTGCGTTTTGCGGGCGTACAGATAACTAAGCTCGGACAATGTAAAAAGCTGATCTGCCAGATTTTGTGCGTAAAACTGGCGCTGTGTCATACTACGCAGACGGTTTATGGCGTCCGGCGGGCTCTGCCGCCATGTGCCCAGTAGATTTTGCCGCCGTAGCTTTGTCTGGCTGGTTGTGCTCAGCGTATTGCTCATCAATGCACTCTGGTTGCGTGCCTTGTAAGCCTGCGTAAGGGAGCGCTCCGTTACCGTGATAGGCGCTGCACATCCAGACAGAAAAACCAAAATGCCTGAACAAAGAAAGATTTTGCGTGGGAAGAGAGATTTTGGGGGCACAGGCACAATCAATAGCATTATGGTTTCTGGCTGGACGTTGATGTGTCTTTAGACGCGCTTGAAAAAGACACCCACTTAGCCTTTTAGGAGGATTGAGTTTAGCATGCTCTAACGCAGAATGAAATAATTGACACATGTGACAATATTTCTAATTTGAAAAAAAGATCTAAGCGAACTTTTGACAGCCAAATGAGCGCGTAAACATCTTGACCCTTATGTTTTGCAGAAATGGGTAATGGAGGTCGGTCCTGTAACTGGCTGTATCGCTCAGTAACAGCATCTATGTTTGGAATGTCTATAAAGTCTTCATAATGGCGTAGAGGGCTGCGCGTGATCATCCAGTCGGTAGTAATCTGTATGGCGTCACAACAATACTCCAGTCGAAATAAGCGAAAATTTAACGTGGGACATCTCGTGGTGTTATCGTGTTTTGTGGCATAGACAGATGGCTCTCTTGAAGCGGAAGAGAGGTTTTCAGAATATGCATTCTCGCAAGGCATCGTTTCCCACATGGTTTTTAAATTGTTCCGGATTAATAATGTCCTGTCCACGGTAGGGTGTGCAACTCTCGCTCTGTTGTCTGGCTGCACAAACACAGGGAGTGAGGGAAAGGCCCAGCCGGTCAATCTTGAGCAGTTCACAACGGGTGCGGACCGTTTTGCCGTCATGAGCACGGTTGGCCAACCGGAGGGACAGGTGCAGCATGACAACCGACAATGCGATATTTATAAGCTTTATACATCGGGTTTTGGCGTTGGTGGGAAAGCTGCTGTAGCTGCTGCGGAAATGCTGACAGGTATGAGCACCTTTGGCTTATCAGAGGCTCTATGGGCACCCGTTAAGGCAGGGATGAACCCCAACTTGCACACAGTGCTGTTTTGCTACGCCAAAAATGAACAGCTTGTTGATATATATGATAAAAACCCTACCAGTCTCTCGTTGGCTGAACATCGCATTGTGAATGCACAACTCTACGCAGCTTCTCTTGTTGCGCCGACCGGAGCTACTCAAAATAGTAAAGCTGCTGACATTCCCGGTCAGGTTGCCGCCCCTGTTACAAAACCAGCGGGAACGTCTGAACCAGTGTCTGCAACAGGGGTGGTGACTGGGGCGCAGACATCTACGCC
Organism: Acetobacter sp.; assembly: GCF_052102375.1. GTDB lineage: Bacteria > Pseudomonadota > Alphaproteobacteria > Acetobacterales > Acetobacteraceae > Acetobacter. The sequence goes on along the minus strand of NZ_JBQDXI010000008.1, from coordinate 51,947 downwards.
AGTGGTACCTACCCTTAAGAGTACAGCAGATGAATTGAATAACTTGAGCCATCAGGCGCTTCAGGCGATGGGTAAGGCGGCTATAGATCGGATTACTGCTGTGCCACCGGTTCCCGTTACACAGCCGGATGTGCTTGATGCGGTGCACCCGGTTGCACAATAGCAAAACTCCGGCTGTCGGGTTGGCGACAGCCGGAGTTTTTTCGTTTCTTGGTCGAGAGGCTGGGGCGTTTTAGGCGGAGAAGCGGCCTGTAATGCCAGCTATCCGCTGCCCATAAGCGACTGCGGTATCCAGATGGCCTTGTGGAATTTCATCCACGCTGGCATCTGCCGGGCTTTGTACAATCAGGCCCACCGAGCCACCCAGAGTGTTGGGGTCAGTCGGCTGAGCCGCTTTGGTGTTGCTGGGTAGCTGGCCGAGACTGACCCAGATACCGCCATGCTGGGAGGCCAGAGTTTGGAGGGCAGCAAGCGTTGTGCCCTTATCCCCAACCGGGCTGGCGCTATTGGTAAAGCCGCCAAAAATTTTGTCCTGCCAGCCGCGATTGTACCAGATACGGGACGTGGCATCCGTAAATTTCTTAAACTGCCAGCTTACATTGCCCATATAGGTTGGTGTGCCAAAAATAATGGCTTTGGCGGCATTAAGCTTTTCCCACTCTGCTTCAGTCAGGTCACCTGTTTCTGAAATGGCAATAAGGTCTGCATTTGCGCCTTGAGCAACATGCTCTGCCACTTTGCGGGTGTGGCCAAAGCCTGAATGGTAAACAACAACAATATCAGCCATGGCTTTTTCTCCATAGAAGCGTGGAATGGCAGCTTAAGAGGGCACTGCCATAATGTATGAGGCAGAATGGCTAGTGGATGCCCGTATGATAATCAGCTTTATTGAAAAATCATTTCATACTCATGGTGTGAGATTGCGGCAGCGCTGAGTGTGCTTTGTAGAAATTTAGTGTCGAGACCACGCAGGTCCGTGCATGATGGCTCTAGACCACGAAAGACATAGAGGTAGACCATGAAGAACAGGCGTTTCACACCCAAAAAGCAAAGCGTGTATGCGATTGGCTTTGCAGCAGCATGTGCCGTTATGCCGTTATCCGGCTTTATGGCTCACCCCGCGCTGGCCGCGTTGGCGGAGAACGCGCAGGCCCCGGCCTTTACGGCGCATGGTGCGCTGGACGGTAAAGCTATTTCGTTTTCATTACAGGAGGCCCTCAAGAAAGGGCCTGTAGTGCTGTATTTCTTTCCGGCAGCCTTTACCCCCGGCTGCACGCTGGAAGCCCATGCCTTTGCTGATGCAACAGATGACTTTGCAAAGCTGAAGGCAACTGTTGTGGGTATTACAGCCGGGAATGTTGACCGTGTGGCGGCATTTTCCAAAGAAGAATGCCGGGGCAAATTTGCTGTGCTGGCAGACCCGGATGCCAAAGTGGCCTCCCTTTACAAAACCAGCAGCACACATGGTAATTTTTTGCTTTCTGACCGGACATCCTATGTCATTGCGCCAGATGGCAAAATACTTTTGGCTTTCACAAGTTCATACCCACAGGCGCATGTTCATCGCACAATGGCAGCCGTTACGGCGTGGTATGCTATGCACTCCTAAGAGCGCCATGCTGTAAGGCTGCCGTGAAGGCCTGCCAGTCTGTGTGGGTCTGTGCAGCATAGGCTACGGAAAATTCTGCAATAGCTTTGGCAAAGGCTGGTCCTTTGCCAACGTAGCCCGCAATAAGGCTGGTATTACCAGAGCGCGCGTGGGCACGGGCCAATGTGATACCGCATAAGGTTGCGTAGTCTGTGAGGCCGTCCTGTGCGACATCACTGCCCACGGCGGCCAACCTGCTGTCTTTCAGGCGGCGGACATAGAACTGGCGGCCAGACCCCGTAAGGTCAGGCGTATCTGCGGTATTGGCGGCGCTGGTATGGGTCCACCCCAAAAAGGTATCTGATACAGCCTGCATAATCCGTTGCCCCGTAACAACCCGCTCCCCTTGGTTTGCAAAGGGGGAGGGACCTGCCGCAGGTGCTAGAATAGAGGGTTGTGCCTCCTTGATTTGCAGAAGCAAAGGTTCGCCATCCGCTGTGGTAAAGAGGCCGATGGCGCAAAAAGTCCCAACACTGCCGATACCAACAACTTTGAAAATGACATCCTGCAAGCGGTAATGTTGCAGCAGGATTGCGCGTTCAGGCGGCTGGGTTGCTACATAGCGGGCAAAAGCGGTTCTGACAGCGCTTTCCTGTTCAGGAATACGCATAATCAACGGTGGTTTTTCTTTAAAACGCGGTGTGGTCTGGTCATCTGCCACAAGGCCGAAATGTGTTTTTGCAGATTCCAGCCTTTGCGCCAGCAGTTTCTCTGTTTGGCTGCGCACTTTGGTATTTTTGAAGTTGGCCAGAGCTGCTGTCAGATCAATTTTACTGGCCCATATCTGTAACGGGCTAAGGGTCGAAAGCTGCGTAATTTGGCGGCAATAGGCCAGAGTCATGCTTTCTGCCAGTTGATGAGCTGCCTTGTTGGAAAAACCCCCTTCCAAACCGGCCAGCACCAACGACGTGCCAAGTCTTTTGATGTCCCATTCAAATGGAGCATCCAGCGTTTCATCAAAATCGTTAATGTCAAAAACGGGCACACCTTCGGGGGAGGCGTAGCTGCCAAAATTGGCAAGGTGGCAATCGCCACAAGATTGCACCCTGATGCCGGACGTTGGCGTGCTGGCAAGGTCAGAAGCCATAACAACAGCCGCACCACGAAGGAACGTAAAGGGAGAGGCCTTCATGCGGTCATAGCGTACAGGCAGCAGCGCCTGAATACGGCTCAGACCTTGCGTGGCGAGTAGGGCAACGGGGTCAGCCCGATGTTCGGGCACGTTCCATGTAGCATGTGCTGCTCGTGGCACGGATTTGCGGCGTGTCGCACCCAGTTGCGCACTTTGTTTGCGTGTAGGGTATGGCGTAGTGTTCTGGGCAGGCATGGTAAGGACCACTCTGGCAGGTTGGGAAGCAACTTGATGCCAGTGTAGAAAGCCAATCAGATTTTTGTCGAGTGGAAACAGCTATGCCAAAAGGCCTGAGGGCAATAGTCGTGCCGTCAGGCCTGAGACATATCGTTAAATTTGCACAATTGTCGAAAAATCAAAATCCTGCCCTTTGGGGTTTTCCCCAAGCCGGATTGTGGTGGGTGTTGGCATAAAATAGGGCGGTACCGGCAGATTGTAGGGTGCCGGTGCGCCCTTGAACACGCGGCCAGCTAGGTCAAATTTGGAGCCGTGGCAGGGGCAGGCATAACCGCCCGGAGGTGTGGCTGTGCCCTCTGCTGTAGTAGGCGTACTGGCAGCCACTGCTGGCGCGTAAGACGGCACACAGCCCAGATGCGTACACACCCCGACATAGACGCCATATTCCGGCGTAAGGGAGCGGTGCCAGTTCTCAGCATATGCCGGTTGTTGATGGTCTTTGGAGTTGGGGTCCCGCAGTGTATCGGCCAAAGTGGCCTCCTGCAATTTTGCCATATCCTGCGGTGTGCGGCGCAGAATGAAAACAGGCTTACCCTGCCAGACCACAGTTGTCTGTTGCCCCGGTGCCAGTTTGGAGATGTCCACATCCACCGGGGCGTGGGCTGAGGCACTTTCCTGCGGGGTCAGGCTTTGTAGAAACGGAATGGCGCACGCCGCCGCACCCGTTACAACTCCTGCAGTCGTGACCATGCCCAGAAAATCCCGGCGCTGTGGATCCTGCCCTGTGGGGGGGGGCTCTGGTGTTTCAGGTGTCATGGGGGATGTCTTGTCCATGTGCGTTCAGGCTCCGTGCAGGCGTTTCCAGATCTTCTTCTTCCACGCGTAAGCCAGCAGAAGCAGAACAATCAGGTAAAGCACAACCCCTTTGCCAATATGGTGGCGTGCATTGCGGTGCGGGTCAGATGCCCAGACCAGAAATGTTGTAACATCTTTGGCCTGCTGCTCAACCGTGGCGGGTGTGCCATCTGGGAAGGTGACGGCACCGTTCATGAGCGGCGGGGGCATCCCCACAAGGTGGCCATCTGCCCACTCATTATAGAACTTGCCGGGCGCTGAGGGCGCGCCCGGCGGAGCAGGCATACGATACCCTGTCAGGAAAGCATAAAGCCAGTCCGCCCCGTGGGGTTTGATGAGCGCTAGACGGGACTGGTCGGGCGGGGCAACGCCTCCCATCATGGCGGCGGCTGCGGCGTCACTCGGGAAGGGGGACTTGAAATGATCATCCGGAGTGCCGGGGCGTGTTGTTGGCTGGCCATCTTCATCCAGCGGGCCCGGGAACTGCTTGCTGTGGGCCAGATCACCAATTGCTTTCTGGCTTAAGCCTATGCCTGCAAGGTCATTATAGGTCAGACTACGCATGCCGTGGCAGGTTGAGCAGATACGGTCATACACAACAAACCCACGCTGTAGGCTACCTTGGTCAAAAGTGCCCAGAGGGCCGTCAAAACGCCATGAGTGATGGGGGGGAGTGGCTGCGGGTTCTGCGGCACACACGGGTGTGGCCAGGCAGAGACCGGCCAGCATCGCAAAGTTTTTCAGTGTGGCGTGGTGAGGCATCAGCCCTCTCCCTGTGCGGCGGCAATGGAGGCGGGAAGAGGGCGTGTTTTTTCAATGCGGCTGGCAAGCGGCAGCAGCACAAGAAAATAGCAGTAATAGTAAAGCAGGGCGGCACGGCCAAGCAGCATCCAGCCACCGGCGGCATGGTGTTCCCCCACAACGCCGAGAAGCACAAAAGACACCACAAGCCCTATAAGACCAATCCGGCATAGCGGGCGGAAGCGGGCAGAGCGCACAGGGGAGCGGTCCAGCCAAGGGAGTGCGAATAGCACCAGCAGGGAGCCTGCGGCAGCAAGTAAGCCACCAAATTTGGACGGGATAGACTGCAACATGCCGTAAAACGGCAGGAAGTACCATTCGGGCTCAATATCCGCCGGGGTGTGCATGGGGTCAGCCGGTGCGTAGTTATCTGGCTCCATCAGCAAACCGGGCCAGAAGAAGAGCAGCAGCGCAAAAACCAGCGCAAAGAGCACAAGGCCAAACAGGTCCTTACTCGTAAAATATGGATGGAAGGGTACCGTGTCCTTGGGCGTTTTCGGCTCAATTCCCAACGGGTTATTAGAACCTGAGACATGCACCGTAGCAACATGCAGGCCAACGACCCCCACCACCAGAAACGCCAGAATGAAGTGCAGCACGAAAAAACGATGCAGGAAAATATCGCCCAGATACTCTCCCCCGGCCAGAATATGCTCTAGCGTCCCACCAATAACGGGCACAGCCCCCACAGCCTTACTGATGACATCTGCCCCCCAGTAGGACATTTGCCCCCACGGCAGAATATATCCCGCAAACGCGGTTGCCATGACCATGACCAGCAACAGCAGGCCTGTCAGCCACAAAAGCTCACGCGGGGCTTTGTAGGAGCCGTAATAAAGGCCGCGAAAAAGATGCACATACAGAGCTGCCAGAAACAGATTGGCTCCGACCATGTGCATGGCCCGTAATAGCCACCCCCCGGCAAGTTGCCTGTCTATGGCTTCAACGGACAAAAAGGCTTCAGCCGTTGTAGGGGTGTAGTGCATGGCCAAAAAAGTGCCGGTTGCCAGCATGAGCAGCAGCACAATGGTTAAAATGGCCCCAAAATTCCAAAGCCCGTTTAGATTACGGGGCATACGAAAATGAATGTATTCGGTCTTGAAAGCACTGATGATGGGTAGGCGCTGATCAATCCACCCAGAAAGTCCGGTGCTTTCTGGCGCAGGAGGGGCGGGCTTATGCCCCGGCGTAATGGGTTGGGTCATGGGTCTTCCATTGTGAGCGTCTCAAGGCCAGAAGCCGGTGCGCCATGCTAGCGGCATCAGTCAGGTGGAGCTAGCGCCGTAAACAACCTTTGGGAAGTCCTGCACAGACGCAAAGCAGCCTTTCGGAAAAACATAACCAAATCGAAACATTTTGCAAGCATCGAGAGGCTCACGTCTCGCCCAGTTTGGGGGAATAAGCGTACTGCGTCCTAAACGCAACAGGCTGGTAGTGTAACGGTGCAACAATTTATACAGAAAGCACTGTAAAATGCGGCTGAAGGGTTTCCTTTTTCGAGAATTTTTGCACTAAAGCACGGCCATTACGAACGCTTCTTTGTTGAGGAAAACGCACGTCAATGGTTCCCACAAAAACACAGCATGGTCGGTTTGTTGCCGCTATTCTCAGCAGCACCATCCTGTTCTGTGACTATGGTTATGCTGCAACACATAAACAGGCCAGCCGGAAAGGTGGGGTACCGGCCAACGTTCGCAAGACTTCTCAAAGTGTGGCGCCTCAGCGGGTGCGGCATCCGTCAGGCCCCCTTAAAAGCCGGGCCGGGGAAGAGATTATGGTTGCTGTCAGCCGTGCAGGCGGGGGAGGTATGATGCGGCATGAAACAGCCCCTCGGGCCGTGCAGACCGTGACCAAGCGTTACATTGCCATGCAAAACCCAACCAGCACGGCGCTGGATCTGGTCAAGAACTTACCGAGCGTGAGTGTCTCTGCTAACGATTCGTCCGGTATTCTGGGTGGCACCATGAACATCCGCAGCCTTACGGATTCCGACATGGGCATCCTCCTCAACGGTGTGCCCGTCGCTACGGCTTATTATCTGAACCAGAATGTAGATTCTGAAAATCTGGACCATGTGAGTGTTACGCCGGGTTCTGCCGCCATAAACCTGCCGGTAACAACAGCGGCCGCAGGCGTAATGGACGCAGGAACCATAACACCAGACCACAAATTTGGTGGCACGACAGACTTTTCCTATGGGTCCAACAACATGTCCCGCGAGTTCTTGCGGGTAAATAGTGGAGATATCGGGAGCAGTGGCGTGCGCGGCTATCTGTCCTTCTCACATGAGCATGCCCGGAACTGGATTGGCCCAGGCACCAATGAGCGCCGCCATCTCGATTTTGGAGCCCGCAAGGACTTTGATAACGGCTCCTATATTGACCTGTTCGCAAGCTGGAACCACCAGTTTACGTCCATGCCGCTTTACCCGACAGCCCAGCAGTTTCTGGATAAAAAGCACGGCAACGGAACATTCACCTATTCCTCACAATACAACTCTAACATGCCATCCCGTTATGTCGGGCTGGTTGGTAATATGTGGGACCAGTTCTTTATTACTGCTCCGGTGCATGTTGTGTTGCCAAGCCGCTTTAGTTTCGATTTCAAGCCCTACTACGTTTATAATGGTGGCTACTCGTATAACGGTTCACTGTTCAATGCAGACAAGGTGGCCGTAACACAGGGTGCCAACGGTGCGGCGTTAAGCGGGCAGGTGCCTGCAACATCCACCTATAGCGTTTATCGCCCGCATGCAGGGGCTGTGGCACAACTGAATTATCAGATAGACCGGCATAACACCGTGTCTCTTGGGTATTGGTTTGATTATCAGGATAATCAGGTCAACAACCTCTATTCAGTTGCGACGGAAGATGGCCGCAAAAATTACCCTTACGCAGAGGGTACCGGACTTTTCCAGAATGGCTCACGCTATATGCCGTATCAGGGAGATGCTGGCTGGTATAACCATTCCCTGTTCGTGCACGATGTAAGCCGGTATTTTGATAACCGCTTGCAGGTTGATGCAGGCTTTAAAGTGTCCATGATCAACCGCTATAGCCAGAACTACGCCAGTCGTGCGCCACACATGCAGGAAAACACGGTTGTACCGCTCCCGCAGCTGGGTATTGGCTACAAGATTGACGAGCATAACCAGATTTATATTAATGCTGAGGGGGACTATCGTATGCCAGACCCCGGCTCCCTCTCAGCGGTGTTTGATGCTCAAAGCGGCAGTTATGTTGGCAACCCTTACAACGCCAAACCGCAATATCTGATCAAGGAAGAGTTAGGGTGGCGCTTTAACAACAGCTACCTGATGGCTGATCTGAGCTTCTTTAACTACTCCATTACCAATCGGTTGGTCTCAACCAGTGTTTATGTGAACAATCAGGCTATCAGCACCACCATCAATGCCGGGAACCAGACGGCGCGTGGGTTTGATGCCATGGTGGCGGCACATCCCATCCACCATTTTAGTCCGTATGCGTCGATTGAATATCTCAACACGTCAATGGATTCTAACCTTCCCACCACCGGACATCTTAACGGTGCGATAGTGTCTGACCTGCTACCCACAAAAGGACGCCGGGCGGTGATGGCCCCCCATGTGCTGGCAAATATCGGCCTGACATATGATGACGGAAAGCTGTTTGGCAATTTTGCAGTGCATTATACGTCAGCCCAGTACACGACCTTTATGAATGACGAAAAAATGCCCGGCTATTTTACGGACTCCATCGCTGTGGGCTATCGTTTCCCGAGTTTTGGGTTTGTTAAAACACCTGTTTTCCGCATGAATTTTAACAACATAACGGGCAGTTTTGTTCGTACGGGTGCCTATGGGTTAACCAATAACGCCCATGCCACAACAGGCGTTTACGGCAGCGCTGTATCTGCCAGTGGTTCTCCTACTTATTATCTGTACCCACGCTTCAACATGACCGGAACACTCTCCGTTTCGTTCTGACCTTGATATGCGCCCCACTCTTTAGGGTGGGGGCTGCGGGCCTTCGGTAAGCCCATACGCAAAGGTGTGATGTGTTTCTCTCTTGCACTCCAGCGTGATTATACCCATAGTAACGGATGTATCCGTGGTTTAAGCGGGTACGACGTTCTCAGGGCAGGGTGTAACTCCCTACCGGCGGTAAGTGGTGCAAACCATAAGCCCGCGAGCGCCTGCCAATGGCAGGGTCAGCAGATCCGGTGCAATTCCGGGGCCGACGGTCATAGTCCGGATGAGAGAGAACGGTAGCATCATGGCTTTTTGCGCTGTTTGTGCAGCGTGGAGAGGCGTGAAAGCTTCCCTGTGCCCTAAGTTCGTCTGGTTTATGGCTGAGACAACCAAGGGGTTAGGGCGTTGCAAAACTCCCCCTTAACTACAGTGCCAGAGTTTGTGCCAGAGCAGGTGAAACGTGCGTTTCAGGCTGCTGTGGCCGAGGCTTTTCGTTTTGTTGGTCAGACCGCTCCTAACCCTGCGGTAGGGTGCGTCCTGCTTGGGGAAGAAGGCGAGGTACTGAGCCTTGCCGCCCACCACAAGGCGGGCCAGTTGCATGCAGAACGTCTGGCATGTGAACAGGCACGGGCTGCCGGTGTGCTGGACCGCGTCCGGACTGCCATCGTGACGTTGGAGCCCTGTAATCACACAGGCCGTACACCGCCCTGTACCGAGGCCCTGCTGGAAACACCAGTCAAGGATATCTGGATTGGGTCTGCGGACCCTAACCCCCATGTGGCAGGCGGTGGGGCTGAGGTTTTGGCCGCTGCCGGGCGTGCGGTGCACTGGCTGGAGCAGGCCCCTAATGGCGCAGCACTTTTTGCGCAGTGCAAGGCGTTGCTTGCGCCTTTTGTTCAGAAAACAACACAGGGCAGACCGTGGATAACGGTGAAGCAGGCCCTTAACAGTGCAGGCACTATGGTACCGCCCGCTGGCCAGACAACATTTACCACGCCGGAATCCCTTACGTTTGCCCATACCCTGCGCCGTGCGACAGATGGCATTATAACTGGCACAGGCACCATTGCTGCCGACCAGCCGGGTTTTACTGTGCGGCATGTGCCTGACCATGCAAACCGGCACCGGTTATTGGTTGTGTGCGGGCAAAAAGCCAATGTTGCTGCGCAGTGGGTAGCACAGGCCGAAAAACGGTTTGATGTGCTTTTTTGCCCTAACAGCGAAGCTCTGCCAGAGCTTCTGGCCCAGACTGATGCACTGTGGCTGATGGTAGAGGCAGGCCCAAAACTTCTCTCCGCCCTGCAAGAGCAGAACCTTTGGGATGACTGGCTGACTATTCGTCAGAAAGCTGCCGGGGTGGACCATTTTTCAGTTTCAACACGACAGGATGTAACCCCCCTTGCTCTGTTTCCGGAGTGGGTACGGTGTACGCAGGAGCAAGCATGTTTTCCGGAATAATTGAATCCCTCGGTCATGTTCTCAAGGCAGATGCGGGAGACCAGTCGCTCGTCATAGATGTTGATACTGGCCTGAAAGATATTGCTGAAGGGGAAAGCATTGCTGTCAATGGCGTGTGTTTGACCGCGGTAGAGCCTGCGGCCACAGGCCATGCCCGATTTTTCATCAGCAGTGAAACACTCGACCGTTCAACCTTGGGTGCATTAAAGGCAGGCAGCAGTGTTAACCTTGAGCGCGCCGTAACGCCTGCTACCCGCCTGTCGGGTCATATTGTGCAGGGCCATGTGGATGGCACGGCACGTTATGCAGCCTGCACACCATCCGGGGATGCGCGCCGTGTGGTGTTTGAGGTGCCAGAAACGCTGCGCCGCTACATGGTGGAAAAAGGCTCCATCACGCTGGATGGCATCAGCCTGACGCTGAACGAAATTGGGCCGGTGCAGAACGGGGTTTTCACCATTGCACTCATGATTATTCCGCACACATGGACGCACACCACACTTGGCACACTTGCGATTGGTGACGCCGTGAATGTTGAAGTGGACGTTATTGCCAAATACGTGGAGGTTCTATGCCAGACCAAGTGAACAAGGTGGCCAATGCTTCCCAGCCATCCGTAGCGCTGCTGAAAGCTGTCGCAGCGCTTCGTGCGGGCCGTATGGTTATTATGGTCGATGACGAAGACCGTGAGAACGAGGGTGATCTGGTCATGGCTGCGGAGTTCATGACTCCGCAAGCCATGAACTTCATGATTACCAATGCCCGTGGTCTGGTCTGCCTCCCGCTTACGCCTGCGCATGTGGACCGGCTTGGCCTGCCCATGATGGTCACCAACAACACGGCTCGCCACAGCACGGGCTTTACGGTCTCAATTGAAGCCAAAGAAGGCGTTACGACCGGTATTTCCGCAGCAGACCGTGCCCACACCATTCTGACAGCCATTGCCGATACCGCACAGCCGGCTGACCTTGCGACGCCCGGCCATATTTTCCCGCTGCGGGCCAAGCCGGGCGGTGTGCTGGAACGTATTGGCCACACGGAAGGCTCCATTGACCTTGTGCGTCTGGCCGGTTTGCAACCTGCAGCGGTTATCTGCGAAATTCTGAACGAGGACGGCACCATGGCGCGCCGCCCGCAACTGGAAGTGTATGGGGCCAGATACGACATGCCCATTATCTCCATTGCGGAGCTGGTGGAGTGGGTGAAAGAGCATGGTCTGGCGGCACTGCCTGATGCGACACCCCAAGCAGACGCAGTGCCGGATCAGGAAACCATTGCTGATCTGGCAGAAGCTGCCTTGCCAAGTGCCTATGGCGGGGAAGACCTGATGATCCATGCCTTCCGTGACCGTTTGGGTGTGGAGCATGTGGCACTGGTAAAAGGTAACCCGGCAGCGGCTGGCGCTGTGCCGGTTGTGCGTATGCATTCCGAATGTGTGACGGGGGATGCCCTTGGGTCTTTACGGTGTGACTGCGGAACCCAGCTTCATGCAGCGTTAAGGGCTATTGGGCAGGCAGAAAGCGGGGTGCTGGTTTATGTGCGTGGCCATGAAGGACGCGGCATAGGTCTGGCCAACAAAATCCGGGCCTACGAGTTGCAGGATGCAGGGCTGGATACGGTGGATGCCAACCATAAGCTGGGTTTTGCAACAGATGCGCGGGACTGGACAGCCGCCGCCGCTATCCTGCGGGAACTGGGCGTAGGCCAGTTAGATCTGCTGACCAACAATCCGGACAAAGTACGAGCCTTAGAAGCCCGTGGGTTTTTGGTGCGCCAGAGAATCGGTCTTGAAACACCGGTTAATCCTTTTAACCGTGCGTACCTGCATGCCAAGCGGCAGCGTATGGGGCACCGGTTGAGTAATTTTTCTGTGAGTGATGCCCCGGCCGGGGTATCTGCTTGATGCAAGCCTTTTAAGGAGAAGAATAACTTTATGAGCACACATCTTCCAGCGTCCCTGCCAGATCTCAAACTGGTGCCTGCGCCCCGTCTGGCAATTATCGTGAGCCGTTTTAACGAGGACGTGACAGGCGGCCTGCGGAACGGAGCTATTGAATGGCTGGGTGAGCACAATATTAGTGTCGCGGCCTCCGATATTTTTGCAGCTCCCGGCGCGTTTGAAATGCCATTACTGGCGCAAACCCTTGCAAAATCAGGCCGTTATGAAGGTGTTATCTGCCTTGGCTGCGTGATTAAGGGTGATACCGCACATTTCGAATTTATCAGCCTTGGTACTACGGTTGGCCTCATGCAGGCGTCTCTGGCCACAGAAGTGCCAATCGCGTTTGGCGTTCTGACAACATATACGGATGAGCAGGCGGAACTTCGGTCTCGTTCTGACATTCATAACAAAGGGCGTGAAGCTGCCGCCGCCTGCGTGGAGTCACTTGCTTTGCTGCGTCAGATCAAGATGTGATCTGATAAAGGCTGCACGGCAATGAAGGAGTGCAGCCTTGCAAGGTGAGGGAATGAATGAAGCGGGTTGCTGTCATTGCAGGTCTTTTAGGGCTGGGGCTGACTGTCTGGATGTTAGCCCAGTTCGGAGCTGGTGCCATTTTCTCGCTCGTCATGGCAGGTGGCTGGGGTATTCTGGCAGCAATAGTATTCCATACCGTGCAGGTTCTACTCTCCGCACAGGCATGGCGGGTTATTTCCGGCCCTAAGCCTGACAAACTGCCCCCGTCTACCCTGACCTTAAAAGACTACTTTGCCCTACGCTGTGTAAGAGAAGGGGTGAACAACCTTTTGCCTGTTGCACAGGTGGGGGGAGAGGTTTGCTCTACGCGTCTGCTTAACCGGCGAGGTCTGGGTGCAAAGCGCGCCGCAGCAGCAACGATATGCGACCTTACGCTTGAACTCCTCAGCCAGGTTCTGTTCACGGTGCTCGGGCTTATCGTTCTGCTCACACTGGTGCAACGGTCTGCCGTGACGGATGAATTGCTGGAGAGTGCTTTGGTTGCTCTTGCCATTGGTCTGGCTGTTTTTATCAGCCAATGGCTTGGTGCCGTGGCCCTTGTTGAAAAGCTTTTACTGAAAATAGCAGACAATCTTGGCTGGCGCGGTGCTGAAAGCATACGCGGGCTGCATCAGCAAGTATTGGCACTTTATATGGCCAAACGCGCTACGGTATGGGCTTTTACCTTACAATTTGTTGCTTGGGCGCTTGGAGCGGTTGAGGTCTGCCTTATCTTGCACTTTATGGGATATGACTGCTCGTTAGCCGTAGGATTTGTGATTGAAGGCGTGGGCGAGGCCGCAAAATCCGTTGGCTTTGCCGTGCCGGGTGCTCTGGGCGTTTCTGAAGGCGGATATGTTCTGGTTGGCGGGCTGTTTGGTGTCCCACCCCAGGTGGCAATGGCCCTGTCCCTTATTAAACGTGTACGCGAAATTGTGTGGGGTTTACCCTCCCTTATTCTCTGGCAGTGGCTGGAGCATGCATGGTGCCCGGAAAGCCCGGCACATGAGGGCGAATGTGCTCCAATGCTGTGCAAGAACTCAGTTTCTGACGTTCGTTTATGAAGGCAAAAACAGTCATTGCTATATCCCTGCTTGCATGAAGCAGGTGGGTTGGGCCAAACCAAAACAACTTTGAGCCTTCGATGGCCTAAAATTTATCAGGAACTGACAGCTCGCCATGCTTTCTGCCTTCATCGGTCGTTTCATCATGCTTTGCGCACGTCATGCTTATGCGGTCGTGGCAGTGTTTTTCATTCTCTCCGCTGGAGCAGTTTTTGCTGGGGTCAATTATCTGGGGGTCACCACAGATACGAGCAAAATGCTCTCGCCACGGCTTGAGTGGAAGCAACGTTCGGACGAGATGGCCCGTCTGTTCCCTCAAAAGGAAAACCTGCTGGTTGCCGTAATTGAAGCAGACCTGCCGGAAGAGGGACGCGAAACTGCTCGTCTGCTGGCAGAGCGCTTGGCCGCAGACCATAAAAATTTCAACTTTGCTGAGCGCCCGGACGCAGACCCGTACCTTGTACGCAATGGCCTGATGTTTCTGGACGCCAAACCGCTCGGGCAGTTACTGGATGACACAATAGCCGCCCAGCCGTTTCTGGGCGCTTTGGCGCAGGACCCCTCAGCGCGGGGCCTGTTCGGTGCTCTGTCACTTATTGCAGAAGGTGTGAAGCAGGGGCAGGCGGACCTGACAGGCTTTCAGCCAGCGCTAAAAGGTTTCGCTGATAATCTTGAGCAGGCACTGGCGGGCAAACCCCAGCCCCTGTCTTGGGAACGTCTGTTAGGTGGGCAGCTCACTGACCTTGCCGGGCGTTATCAGTTTGTTATCACCAAACCCAAACTGGACTATGGCTCCTTCCAGCCGGGGGGCGATGCGGCAAATGCCATGCGTCGTGCTGCGGATAGCATTGACTATGTCAGAACTGGCCACGCCAAGGTGCACATGACCGGGCAGGTGCAGCTTGATGATGAAGAATTTGCCACTGTTGCAGAAGGGATGGTGGCGGGCCTTCTGGGGTCTCTGGCTCTGGTGACCATCTGGCTTATGCTGGCTGTACGGTCCTGGCGTGTGGTGCTGCCTATTGTGGTAACGCTGGTTGTAGGCCTGCTGCTGACGACCGGTTTTGCCGCTGTGGCCGTTGGTACGCTTAATCTGATCTCCGTTGCCTTTGCTATCCTGTTTGTTGGCATTGCAGTGGATTTTGCCATCCAGTTCTCTGTGCGTTTCCGGGCCCAACATCAGGATAGCCAGAATGAGCAGGGTATCCTCGCAGCCTTGGCAGAAACCGGGGAGGAGACAGGCCATCAGATTTTGGTGGCGGCTCTGGCAACATCAGCGGGCTTTCTGGCATTTACGCCCACAGCCTTTCTGGGTGTGGCGCAGCTTGGGCTTATTGCCGGTATTGGCATGATGGTTGCATTCGTTTGCACCACAACTCTGTTGCCCGCCTTGTTGCGTATTTTTCATCCGCCGTTGGACTGCCCGAGCATGGGCTATGCCTTCATGCAGCCTGTGGATGTTAAAATCCGTCAGATGCGCAAGTCACTGCTGATTGTTTTTGGCCTTGTGGCTCTGGCAGGCCTTGTTCTGGTGCCGCGCCTCAATTTTGATGGCGACCCACTGCACACAAAAAATCCGAACTCCGAGGGCATGAAGGCCCTGCACCTGCTCATGACCAACCCGCAGTCTTCTCCCTATGGGGCAGAATTACTGGTGCCGTCTTTGGACGATGCCAAACGGGAGGCCGAGCGTCTGGCCAAAGTGCCTGGTGTGCATGACGCCATGTGGCTGGGGTCTTTTGTGCCGGAAAACCAGCCTGAAAAACTGGCGCTTATTCAGGATGCAGCCAATATTCTGCTGCCTACTCTTATTGTGCCAACCCCCAAGCCAGAACCCGATGCGCAGGCCCTGCGTGATGCCGCGCAGAGCACCGCAACCGCGCTGGGTGGGGTGATGGACAAGCTGAGTGCCACAGACCCACTGCGCCGTATTCAGGCAGCCCTTGCCAAAATGGCCTCAGCGCCGGACAACATTGTGGTGGATGCTAACCACGCTCTTGTTCGTTTTCTACCTGCTGAGCTGGACCAGCTTCGCACCATGTTACAGGCAACACCTGTCACGCTTAAGGATGTTCCGCAGTCTATAGCCAGAAACTATCTGCTGCCCGATGGTCGCGCCTTGGTGGAGGTCCATCCAAATGGCGTTATGTCCAACAGCAATGCTCTGCGCAGCTTTGTGACCTCCCTGCAAAAAATCGAACCAAAGATGGCAGGCAGTGCGGTTGATATTGTTGAAAGCGCACGCTCCATCGTCAAGGCATTTGAACAGGCTGCTGTTGCCGCTATTGGCATGATTGCGCTTATTCTGTTTCTGGCGCTGCGCCGCCGCCTGACAGACATGATGCTTGTTCTGGCGCCCCTGATGCTCTCAGCTCTCATGACCGTTATTCTGATTGTGCTGCTGCCTGAGACACTGAACTTTGCAAATATTATCGCTCTGCCGCTGCTGTTGGGCGTTGGGGTGTCCTTCAATATCTACTTCGTCATGAACTGGCGTGATGGTGTTAAGCACCCGCTGGCGTCCCCCACAGCGCGGGCGGTGCTGTTCTCTGCACTGACAACGGGTACGGCATTTGGCTCTCTGGCGTTGTCGCACCATCCGGGTACGGCCAGCATGGGGCGGCTCCTGCTGCTGTCTCTGGGGTGCACCTTGCTGGCAACGCTGGTTTTTGTGCCAGCTCTCCTGCCAAAGCGAGACATAGACGAAAACTGATCCCACGAAAAACGCCCCATAACGGGGCGTTTTTTTATTCAGCTCGGTTTTATAGAAATAGGGGGTTCAGGCTGGTTTGGCCCTTAAAACAGCCATAGCAATGCAGGCCAAAACCACACCTGTGCCAATAATGGCAAACGCGCCTCCGGCAGGAAGAACCAGCCCGCCTACCAAGGCTCCTGTCCCAATGCCAGCATTAAACCCGGTGACACAAAAGGATGCCGCAGCCTCGTGCTGGTTGGGGGCAAGTTCCAGTGCGTAGCTTTGCATGGCAAGATTTATCAGCGCCGCAATAATGCCCCAGAGCGCCAGCACCAGCCAGATGGCAGATGTGGCGTAGGTTGACCCAACAAGCAGGCCATAGCTCAGCACAAGGCCTACCAGTGACAGCCCGACAGTTCGCCCGGCTGAAAAGGGCAACCTGCCGCCAATCCAGTTGCCGATAACGCCAGCCCCACCAAACACCAGCAGCATGAGCGGAATTTGAGCATCAGGTGCCAGAACCAATTTCTTTAAAAGCGGTACAATGTAGGTGTAGGCCGTAAAATGGGCCGTTACCGCACAGGCTGTCAGAATGGCAATGTAGCGTAACACGGGCTGGCGCAGTAGATGGCGGATATCAATATGCCGGCGTACACCCGGCATGGGCGGGAGCAGGACCAGTACGCCAGCCAGAACACCAACCCCCAGAACCCCTGTAAGCGAAAATGCAGCCCGCCATCCGGCCCAGTGCCCTATGGCGGAAGCCAGAGGAATACCACCAGCAAAAGCTACGGCTACACCGGTAAACGCCATGCCCGTAACTCTGGCAATGGGCAGTTGTGGTGCAAGCCGCACCGCCAGACTGGAGAGGATGGACCAGAAAACCCCATGCCCCAGCGCCAATGCCACCCGCAGTAAAGCCATGACTGTGTAATTAGGTGTCAGGGCAGAGAGCAGATTGACACTTCCTACCAAAGCCATAAGGGCCGCCACCAGAATGCGCCGGTCTACGCCGGAGCAGGCAATGGTGAGGGGAATGGCTGTCAGGGCTACAAGCCACGCATACCCGGTTACCAAAAGGCCAATTTGAGATTCAGACACATTCAGCCCGTGGGCAATGTCGGTCAGGAGCCCGATTGGCAATATTTCAGTAACCTGCCAGACGAACGCGCCCAGAGACAAAATAAGAATACGAAAAATCATGCTTGGCCTCCCTGAACAGGCTGTTGCGGAGCCGGGCAGAAAGAGCGAGAGCAAAAATGGAGCGTGTAGACGTTGGGTGTCTGGTGTTTCACGAGGCATCCCTGTGGCAAGAGGCAAAAATAAACCGGGCAGCAGGCCCACGGCGTCTAACCGGAAGCAGAGTTTACACTTCCGGCCTGCTAAGGTGCGGGCGAGACGCTAAGTACCGATAGCATAGCGCTACGGTGGTGTGTCCAATCCGAACTACAGGAAATAGAGGGATGGCGAAACGCTTTGGCAGCTAAGGCGCGGTACTTTTTGTAGCACTCAGCAAGGAGCCTGCGCTCTGTTTAAGCAGAAAAGGGGGATGAGGCCGCTACAGGCTATTTCTCTGGTTTGTCAGGAGCGTCTCTTGTTCACTGCCACATAGGCAGATCAGGAAAGCTAGGTGCAAGGAGGGGTAGTTGATTTCTGGTTCAATGTCCTGCAGGCAGAAAACATCTGTTCAACTAAAAACCCCCAGCCTTTTCCGGCTGGGGGTTTTTAGTTGAATTAGTCGTCGAGTATTGAAAAGTCAGGATTTAGACCATTCCGGGTGGTGCGGCACGGTAATATCCCGGCCTTTTAGCATCATGTCCCAATATACCCGTGGGAAGACTGTTGTTTTCAGGAACCATGCAAAGCGGCTTGGTTTGCGCTGGTCATAGGGGAAGCTGGGTGCGGGTTTGCCGCCATACAGGAATTCAGCCAGAACAATCTTACCGTAACCCACGGTCAGTGGGCAGGCCCCATAACCGTCATAAGCGCCACCGAATGGTTTGCCATCAAGGGACGCCAGCAGGTTGGCAACAACAACCGGGGTCTGGGCGCGGGCTGCTGCCATGGTTTTGGCGTTGGATGTGCCAATAACGTCCCCCAGCCCAAACACCAGCGGATATTGGGTGTGCTGGAGTGTTGCGGGATCTACGGCCAGCCATCCGCCTTCGTTCGCCAGCGGGCTTTGCTTGATAAAGTCTGGCGCGCTCTGGGGCGGGGTCACATGCAGCATGTCAAAGTCTTTGACAACATGCTCCGTTTTGCCTTCGGGATTGGTGACGGCAAATGTGGCTTTGCGTTCTGGGCCATTCACGGCAACCAGTGTGTGTTTATATTGCAGGTTAATGCCGTAGTAATCGACGGCTTCCTGCAAAGCTGGACGGAAATACGCCACACCAAACAGGGCGTCACCTGCCAGACAAAATTCTACATTCGTGCGGAATAGCGTTCCGTGCTTGCGCCAGTAGTCAGAGGCCAGATACGCAATTTTCTGGGGAGCGCCAGCGCATTTAATAGGCATGGGCGGCTGGGTAAACAGCGCTGTACCACCGGAAAGGGACTGGATGCAGGTCCAAGTATAATCGACCGTATCTTTGGAGTAATTGCTGCATACACCATTGCGGCCCAGCGTTTCCTTCAGGCCTTCAATCTTATCCCAATCCAGTTGCAGGCCGGGGCACACAACTAGGCGGTGGTAAGCAACAATACGGCCATCAGCAAGCGTTACGGTGTTATCATCTGGCTGAAATGTTGCCGCTGCTGCACGGATCCATGTGCAGCCTTTTGGAATAAGCCCGCCTTCCTGCCGGAGCGTGCTTTTAAGGGACATGGCACCTGCACCAACCAGTGTCCAGCCGGGTTGGTAGGCATGGGTGGTTGATGGTTCAATAAGGGCAACATCAAGGGAAGGCCGCTCATGCAGCAACCGTGCGGCAACGGCAATGCCAGCGGCACCACCCCCTACAATAACAACAGTGTAGCGGAGGTCCGGCGTCTTGCCGGGTTCTGGCTGGGCCATGTGCGGTCTCCCTTGAATGGTGCGTCAATAGTTAATGATTCAATCTAACACACCTCATCATTTAATGTAATTCGTTAATTGATGGGGTGCCCTGCGTTTATCAGGCTTCGTCTTTAACCCAAACTTCAACCGGGCCTTGAAGTTTCATGGTCAGGGGGTTGCCTTTACGGTCAACAGTTTTGCCAACGGCAACACGCACCCAGCCTTCGCTGATGCAATATTCTTCAACATTGGTTTTTTCTACGCCTTTGAAGCGTACACCAATGCCGCGCTCCAGCAGTTTTTCATCGTAAAAAGGGCTTTCCGGGTTAACGGACAGGCGGTCTGGCACTGTTGGGGTGTCTGACATGATAGGCTCCTGATCTCTGCACTGCCTGGAGGCAGTTTGATATGGTGTTCAGACTGTCCGGCATGGACCATGCCCTGCCGGACTGCTGCACTGCCTTTAGCCGTTTTTGCACGGAAACACCAATGCCCCGGCGGCTAGGTGCGCGGAAGAGGCTTGGCCCCTGTCATACGCCCAAAAAGCCGACCGATACGGCGTAGTGTGCGGCTAAACCAGGCACTCAGCCTATGCATGAGCAAATAAACCACGGGTGTGGAGTACAGTGTAAGCAACTGGCTGGTAGCCAGCCCGCCAATAACAGCGATACCGAGCGGGCGGCGCAGTTCCGCCCCATACCCATGCCCAAACACCAGAGGAACAGCGCCAAAGGCGGCGGCAAGAGTGGTCATCAGAATAGGGCGGAAGCGCGTCAGACATGCGGAGTAAATTGCGTCATACGGGGAGAGGCCCTGATCTCGCTCCACATGCAGGGCAAAATCAATCATCAGAATGGCATTTTTCTTCACAATACCAATTAGAAGAATAACGCCAATCATGGCAATCAGGGAGAAAGGTTGCCCGCAAACCCAAAGAGTCAGCATGGCACCTACCGCGGCAGACGGCAGGGTGGAGAGAATGGTGAGGGGCTGAATGTAGCTCTCGTACAGCACACCCAGCGTAACGTACATGGTCACCAGTGCCGCCACAAAAACCAGCAACTCGTTAATCAGGTTTTTCTTCATGTCGCCCGCCTGGCCGGTAAACCCGCCATGCAGCGCCAGAGGTGTGTGCAGAGAGACCATGACTTTCTGGATCTCTTTTTCTGCGTCATCCACAGTTTTTTTGTCGGCAAGGTCAAAGGAGATACTGCCGGAAATAAAGCCGTTCTCATGGCTGACTTCCAGCGGGGTAGGGGTTGTAACCAGCCGGGCAATTGTTGGTAGCGGCACCATTGTTTCGGACGAAGACGAGACGGCAGACCCGTTAGAGGCACCAGCACCTCCGCCCGCCAGCCTATTGGCAATGGCGTTACGGAAAGACTGCTCGCTCAGCGTTGTTGCGCGGGAGGCTGATGCCCCAGTAGGCATTTTCACCCGAACGGTGTTGGACGCTATCGCCCCGGAGGCTGTGCCCCCAGCCGTTGAAACCCAGAGTGTTTTGAGAATTTCCGGATTTTCACGGAAGGCTTTTTCCACTTCCATGACCACGTAATATGTTGTCAGCGGGGTGGAGATGGCAGAAGCTGTTCTCTGGCCGTATGCATCGTACAACGCATTGCCAATCAACTGCGGGGTTATCATGTAGCGGGCAGCCGTATCACGCTGGATCAGCACATGCATGGCTGCACCTTTGCTGGACAGGTGGCTGCTTACCCCAACAACGACAGGGTTTTTGCGGAGCGCCTCTGTAATACGGGGCACCCATGTATAAATGTCGTCATCATTATCGCTCTGAAACACATAGCTATATGTGCCTTCATGCTGGCGCTGTCCGCCCCCATTGATATCGCCCGAGTTAGAGATGCTGGCAGTAAGCCCCGGCACATCCTTGACGCGGTTGCGAACACGGGCCGCAATTTGCTCCGGTGTGGACGTGCGGGAGGCCTTGTCTGTCAGCTGTGCAAAAACCTGCGCATTGTTGGCGGCATCTTCCCCTGCAAACCCCAGAACGGCTTCCACATCCGGGTCCGCCATCATGGCGTCAATCACTTTGCGGGCTTTGCCTGATGTAGCGGTAAAGGAGCTGGTTTGGTCTGTGCTTAAAAAACTTTCAATCAGCGAGATATCTTCAGCCGGAAGAATGGTTTTTGGCATAATGACCAGAATGGCAATGGTCGCAAAAAAGCTGAGCGGAAGAGTGGAAAGCGTGATCCATGGATGGCGCAGGGCCCAGCGTAGCGAGCACCTGTAACCGCGCAAGACCCATTCAAGGCCTGCATCTGTTGCATCTGCCAACCCGTGCGCGGCGCGCACCATAATATTGGCGCGGGCAGGCTCTGCGGCCGCCTCTGCGCCTTCATGATGCACGGTGAGCATATAGGCGCACATCATAGGCGTGAGGGAGATAGACAGAAAAAACGACACAGACACAGCGGTTGTCAGCGTCATGGCAAATTCAAAAAAGATCTTACCCGGTACCCCACCCAGCAGCAGAAGCGGGAGAAAGACGGCAATAAGCGAAATGGTGATGGACAGAATGGTAAATGCAATCTCGCGCGAGCCAAGAAGCGTCGCTTCCATCCGGCCCATGCCTTGCTCCATGTGGCGGGCAATATTTTCCACCACCACAATGGCATCATCCACCACAAAGCCTGTGGCAATAGTCAGCGCCATAAGAGACAGCGTGTCGAGTGAGAACCCCATGAGATGCATGATGGCGAGAGAGCCCGCCAGAGAAATGGGCACCGTAATGGCGGGAATAAGAGTAGAGCGCCAACTGCGGAGGAACGCCAACACCACCACAACTACCAGCAGGACGGAGATAAGCAGCGTATATTGCGTATCTTCCAGTGCTCCACGAATGGAGACTGACCGGTCAGAAACCAGTTTGAAACTGACATCGGAGGGTAGGGCATTACTAAGAAGTACTGCGCGAGCACGGATGGCATCCGTCACTTCAATGACATTTGCGCCGGGTTGCGGGCGAATGACGGTAATGATGGCGGGTTTTGTATCGTACCACCCGGCCTTCCGTTCGTCCTGCGGGCCATCCCGTATTGTGGCCACGTCGGTTAATCGGACGGGGCGGCCATTGCGGTAACCAATCACCAGTTCACGGTATTGCTCGGCTGTCCGCGCCTGATCATTCGTGTCCAGTGTAAAACGCTGCCCGCCGGATTCAATAAACCCTTTGGGGGTGTTGGCATTGGCAGATGCCAATGCAGAGCGGACGTCTTCAAACCCAATACCGTACTTATACAGCATGGCCGGGTTCATTTCCACGCGCACGGCGGGTTTGGATGCCCCCACAAGCTCAACCCAACCAACCCCTTTAACCCCGGCCAACAGGGGTTTCAGGCGTGTTTCCGCAAGGTCTCTCAAGGCTGTGGGAGAGCGTGTGTCGGATGTCATGGCTGCCAGCATGATGGGGCTGTCAGACGGGTTGGCCTTGAAATATTGCGGTGTCATAAGCAACGTGTTGGGCATATCCCGTCGGGCGGCCTGCAAGGCGGCCTCAACGTCACGTGCGGCACCGTTAATATCCCGGCTGTCATCAAAAAACAGCAAGACAAAGGAGTCTTTGTCTGTCGACTCAGAGCGCATGCTGCTCAGGCCCGCTATCTGGCCAAGGTGGCGTTCCAGCGGTGTGGTAAGGGAACTTGCCATTTGCTGCGGAGAGCTACCGGGCTGGGTGGCCACAACATAGATAACCGGCACGGAAATGTTGGGCAGGTCAGCAACCGGCATGGCCCTGTAAGCAAAAACCCCTGCCAATACAAAGGCCATAGCCATAAGAATGGTGCCGACGGGGCGCATGATGAAAAGCCGGCAAAGAGACAAGCCTGAGTTTCCTTGGATAGAAAAAAAGCCACCCCACAAGGCGCAGCACAAAACACCCCATGTAAGGTTATGGGGCGGTCTGCGCTTATCTCACACTCTGCCTAATGTTGTCATTCAGGAACAATAAAAACGTGGCCGCCGTGCTAAAAACACCACATGGCCAATAGCTTACTGCGGTGCCGGAATAACCGTAACATGCGTGGAGCGCGCAGGTGGCGGAGGGGCGGCGGCATCAGGAATAATCTTGCCGCTTCCGTCCCGCTGTGTCGCCAGTGTGTCTCCCACTTTGTCCACAATAATATTGCCGCTGGACATAATGTGGAACACGCCAACATCTGTCTCACCATGCATCACGGCATCTCCCGTGCTGTCGGAGGTAATTTCCAGTGCCTGTAGGTGGCCTGCCTGTCCGTCAAATGTAGCGGAGCCCCCCAAATAGAGGGCAATGGCAGGTGCCGTGATTTTCCTGATTGTAACTGGTGCGGCTTTTTCTGAGCGAATGCGAGCGGAGTCAGAAAGGGTACGGATGGTCAGTGGGCCTGTGGAGGCTGAAACTAGCCCCAATTCTCCAGCCTTACCCATTTCAACAGGCCCGGAGCCTGCACGGATAAAAACGGTTCCGGTTCGGTCGTCCAGCAGAACAGCGGAGCGACCTGCCTCTGCTATGGTCAGGGGTAGGTCGGGGTGCGTGGTGATGGTCAGACTGCTGGTGAGGGGGGCTGTTGCCGTGCAGCCATTCTGGGAGACGGTGATTGTGCCATCCTGTCCCGCAGTCGCGCTGATACCACGGGGCAGAGGCTGCTCAATCAGGACCGCTTCCGGTAGCGTATCTGAGGTTGTGATATGCAATTTGCTTAGACAGGGCGCGGTGATGACCAGTGCCCGGCCTTTAAGGTTGGTGGCGGCGTGAGCGGGCACGCTGAGCGCCAGTAGCATGGCTGCACTACACACCATCTGTGAGCCAGACCAGAAACGCGAAAATGAGCACATCATGACAGTCTCCGTGCCAGCCCCGTGCTGCATTGTCCAGAGGCTGCACCCCTCGTCATGCAGCCTAGTTATGGAGCAGCGGGTTAATTCCTGTTGCCGCTGCCTCCGGTGCCACCCAGCAATGTGTCATGCAGGCGGTCAAAGACTTCGGTCAGGGTATCGTGCGCGCGTTTACCTTTGCTGCCAACTACGGTCACGGTGGTGGTCATGCCTGCGGCTAGCTGGGTGCCGGGGGGAATGCTGTCTATATGCACCCGGACAGGAATACGTTGTGCCAGCCGGACCCAAGTGTACACAGGGTCAACCGAGGGCAACCCCTGAGTAGAGGGTGTGGCGTTAGGTGTTGCAATGCCGCGGGTGATACTGACCACATGGCCCCACATAGGGGCACGATAGCCCATCAGGTCCATACGCACCCGATCACCAATGTGAATGGCCCGTATTTTTGTTTCTTCAAAATAGCCGTCCACCCAGTAGGAGGAGGCATCAATCACCTGCACGTTGGGTTTGCCTGCGGTTGCAAAGTCACCCACCCGCATAATCAGGTTGTTCACATAGCCCGTAACGGTGCTGCGTACTTCCGTACGATCAAGGTTGATCTTGGCTTGGGACAGCGCTGCCATGGCATCCGCATATTGGGCCTTGGCCATATCGGCTGTGGCCTGAAAAACCTGCTTTTCCTCGCGGGAGGCTGCAACTTCGGTCAGTCTGTCACGGCGGTTTTGCTGGGCGTCTTTCAGCACCATGTCTGCCTGCCGCTCATTCACTTTGGCTGTGGCTGTGGCAACGGCTACCTTGAAGTCGAACGGGTCAATTTCATACAGAATGTCACCAGCGTGAACAAACTGGTTATCCTTCACACGTACGGCAATAATCTGGCCAGACACACGGGGGGCAATATCCGCCACCTGTACGCGCACCTGCCCGTTACGGGTCCAGGGGGCAGCGGTATAGTAGTCCCATAAAACAAGGCCAACAATGGCAGCTACAGCAAGGATTGTCCCGGTCGTAACAAATTGCAGGGCGCGGCGGGCGCGTTCAAACACGGTCGGAAAATCCTCTCACAAGACAAGCGTATAAAAGCCGATCAGGCACACAAGCAGCCCGAATTCAGCCAAAGGCACATTCCAGATCACCCGCCGTGCCCCTACTTTGGCCAGCAGGGGGTTGAGCACCAGCAGCGTGACAATAGCCAGCCCGGCATGCACCACAAAAGACGAGACAAGCAGCCCCCCGATATCCAGAACAGGTCTCAGACTGTCTTCCATTAGAAGGCTTTCCAGCGTTGGTCAGGCACAGGGAGCAGGTCATACAGATGTATGGCCGAGCGATTGTGTTCCAGCAGACGAATGGCCCCCACCATGGCCGATACGGCAGCAAGGGCTGTAGCCATTTGCCCATGTGGCAGGTCAATGCTGTGGTCCAGCAGCAGCCGCGCCTTGTGGCGCATACGGTAGAGCGCTGCATCAATATTGTAGATGACGGTTGAGCGATACGCGGCCTCCGCGTCAGCACGGATGGCGGGAATAGTGGCAGCACGCTGAAGGTGGCGGCGTGCCCGTGCGATCTCCACATTCAATTCGTCAAGGCTGGAGAGGCGTGTGAAAACGCGGGTTTTTGCGGCATTGGAGGGGAGGTAGCTGTTCCATTCCAGAATACGGCAAAGGCGATGATAATGGCGGCTGATCAGGGCGGAGCCAGCCTGCTCTCCCTGGCCCTCAAACTGTTTGCGCAGATCATGCCCGATTGTGATGGCCACCCGGAAGCGCCGCTTGTTGGCGGAAGGGGGCAGCAGCAACACGAGAGCAATAAAGATGACAATGGCTGAAAACAGATAGAGCACATTGCGGTCAATAAAGCTGGCGGGTTCGTAGTTCTGCTCGTTGGCAATGCCGAGAATAACAAAAAAGAATACCCCGGCATTAAAGCCTACCGTTGCGGTTTTAGGGTTCATCATCAACAGGCAACCACCGAAAATAACGGGAATGATGGCCATAGCCAGAAACGGCATATCCGCTCCGTGCGGCAGCACGGCAAAGTTCAGGACTGCGGCTACGGCAATTGCCAGCGGGGTACCAATAAGAGCCCCCATGCCATAACCCCGCGCATTGTAGGTGGTTGCCGCGAGCGTGAGGATAATTGCGACCTGAGAGAGCGCAGTGAACGTGCTGGGAATGTTAGAAATAATGCACAGCCCTGCTGCAACACTAAACCCTACCAGAGTGCGTAATCCCGCCAGAAGCCCAGCTATCACGTCCTGATGCTGCTCAATCTTGAGGTCAGGGGCTGTCGTGCGGGCACGGCGGCCATTTTCAAAAGCATCAATGCCATCCACTGCCCAGCGCGTGTCAGACAGCAGTGCCATGGAGCGTTCAATCAGCCAGGCCTCATCCAGCGTGGGGCCACGGGCGCCTTCAGTGGCGTGCGCTTCCCGTGCCAGATCCTCAAGGTCTCTGACCGCCTGACGGGTGGAGGTGGTTGGTGTACCATCACCATACGCCGTGCGGATATGGTTCAGCACCGGGCCGGAAATTTCTCCGCTCCGCAGCACGTAGGCAATAGCTCGGCTACAGCTTAACATTTCCAACAGGGCCACCATGGCGGAGCGGGCACCTGCAAGCCTTATGTTGGCGTCCGGCAGTTCTGTCTTGGCGTAGGAGACCTGAGTGGTCAGGGCAATAATTTCCCCGGCCAGCCCGGCACAGGCGGCTTCGTCCGGTATGCCGTGGCCAGCTATGGCCTCCTGCGCAATACGGCGGACCATGCTGGCGGTACGGTTAAGGTTTGCTGCCAGCTTTTCCCACGCCGTTGGGGAGCCGAAAAAGTCATTCACGGCAGCCGTGGCAGCAATGCCCACAATAATGGCGGACACACGGTTAATGGTAATGTCAAAAGCATTTTGTGGGCTGTCTATGCAACTAATAGCCACAATGGCTACCGTGTAGCCGGACAGCATGGCAGCGTAAGCCCGGAAGTCTTTTTCCAAGGTGCCTACAATAGTGCAGAAGGCCAGCCATAGCCCCACGCCACCCAACAGCACGCCCCGTTCCTGATTAAAGCAGGCGGTGAGAAACAGCGCCACAAATGCCCCGACAAATGTGCCAACCAGCCGATAGACGGCTTTAGAGAGGACCTGCCCACGGAGTGGTTGCGCCAAAATCATGACCGTTACAGCAGCAGAGCCGGGCGAGGAGAGTTGTAGCCAGAACGCTGTGGCCAGAGCGAGCACCACAGAAAGCCATGTCCGCAGGCAAAACTGAAACCAGCCGGGAGGAAAAATACCGCGCGGCAGGCGCATGCCCACACCATTCCAGAAGCCGACTGTTGATGCGGCTGGGTGTCGTATTGTCATCCTCTCCCCGCCCGTACCGCTTGCAGTGGCATGATCTGTAAAAACAGCCTGCCATGTGCCCTCTGCTCAGCAAAGGATGCCGAATCCATGAAAGGTCTTAACTTCTTAAAATAAAATATAATGTTCTGCGTGTCGTATCTGGTGCGTGGCTGCCTTGCAATGGTTGCAAGGGACCACAGTCCTGATTGTCTGCAAAGGGCGGTGGAGTGGGCCTGCGGCCTGCCTTGTGCCATGCAGTTTGGGATATGCCCGCATGGCCTTTGTCCTGAAAATGTGATGTTTCTGATAGGCTTAGGCAGCAGCAGGACACAGGGCATGAAGTTTGTTCACACCTCAGACTGGCAGATTGGCCGTACGTTTCGCTTTGTGGATGATGAAACACAGGGAGCACTTCAGGCCCAACGTGTGGATGTTATCCGAAGGCTTGGTCTGCTGGCCCGTGCGCAGGGGGCTGCGCATGTTCTGGTTGCGGGTGATATTTACGAACATGAAACACCGACTGAACGCACACTGTACCAGCCGATGGAACGGATGCGTGATTTTGCAGACCTGCACTGGCACCTGATACCGGGCAACCATGATGCCCATACCCCGGATGGCGTGTGGCACCGTCTGATGCGGGATGGGGGTGTGCCTGAGAACGTGACAGTTCATTGCCAGCCCGGTGCTGTGCAAATTGATAGTGCTGAAAATGTATGGTTGCTGCCCGCGGTGCTAGAGCGCCGCCATGTGCTGACAGACCTTACGGCTTATATGAATGACGCCCCGACCCCGCCCGGTGCCGTCCGTATTGGTCTGGCGCACGGTTCCGTTACGGGTTTTGGGAATGGGGAGGAAGAACAGCATAACCCCTTGGCAGTGGACCGCGCAAAGCAGGCCGGGCTGGCTTATCTGGGACTAGGGGACTGGCATGGCTTCCGCCAGATTGATGCCCGAACCTGTTACGCCGGGACTCCTGAGACAGACCGCTTTACAACTGGGGGTGGTGGTGGCGGTGAGGCTCTGGTCGTGACCGTACAGGGGGCACACGCGGTGCCAGACATTCAACGGCATCGTACCGGACATTATATCTGGAAAAAACTTGATGCGGTCACTCTGACAACAGCGGAAGATATTCAGGCGCTGGAAGCCCGCGTGCGGAGCATAGCGCCGGATAATCCCGGTGCCGTATTAGCGTGGCTTACAGTGACGGGCCTGCTGAGGGTGGACGATCTGGCACTGTATGAAAGTGCTATTACGCGCAGACTGCGCGCAGCCGTTGCATGCCTGCGGGTTGCGGGTACACCCCAACTCTCAGCTGGGTTGGATGATCTGGACCGTTTTGGCACATCCGGGGCGATACGAAGTGCCGCCCAGACGTTGCTGAAACAGGCCGAGGGCGGAGGGGAGGAGGGGGCAATTGCAGCAGATGCCCTGCAACGTCTTTTCCTGCTCTGGAATGACGGGAAAGGAGCAGCAGCATGATTCTGACCGAATTACAGGTTGAAGGCTTCCGTCGTTTTACAGCTCCGGTCACCCTCGCGGGCCTGAAGCCCGGCCTGAATGTATTGGCAGCCCCCAACGAGGCCGGAAAATCCACCCTGCTTATGGCGCTTCGTGCTGCTTTGACGCTGCGCCATACTTCCAAAAGCCAACCTATTAAGGACTTGGCCAGTTATGGCGGGAGCGCCCCGCACGTTCTGGTACGTTTCACATGGAACGGTGTGCCTTGTGCCCTTGAAAAACGCTTCATAACCAAAAGCTGTATGCGGCTGACACGCGGGCCGGACCATTATGAGGGGGATGAGGCGGAGGAGCAGCTTCGCCTCATGCTGGGGCTGAATGAAGCAGGCCGCGGTGAGGCTGCCGGGCTATGGAATGCTCTGCTTGTCGGGCAGGGCGAAAGTTTTGCGCTGCCAGCGTTGAGTGAGGCCGGACATGCCAGTATCCGGTCCTGCCTGTCGCAAGGGATAGATGTTGTAACCGGGGGCGCTGCGGCCTCTGCCGTACTGGGAAGGGTCAGGGAGCAGCTTGGTCTTTTGCAAACGGCCACGGGCCGTCCGACAGGTCTTTATAAAAAAGCGATGGAGCAGGAAGCAGAGGCGGAAAACCTGCTTGCGCAACTTAAAACCCGCAAAAACAGGTTGGAAGAAGACCTTGTCGCTTTGGCACAGGCGCGCCGTCTTTTGCAGGAGCATGCGAACCCTGACCGGAAAATGCAGGACGAGGCTGCTTTGGCGGCGCTCCGTGTAGAGCGCGACAAAGCCACCAAACTTGAAGCAGAGGAACAGGCTGCCCGCGCCACGGTCAATGTAGTTCAGGTTCACTCCACTAATCTGAAACAGGAGCAGCAGAGCCGCCAAGAAAACAGGGAGCGCATACAACACCTGATTAAAAGCCAGGCTGCGGCGCAAGAGGCGCTTAATGCGCTGGAACCGCGTATGCAGCAGGCCCAGCAGCGTATGGAACAGGCGCGTCTGACGCGGGAAGCTGCGGAGGCTGCTCACGAACTGGCCCGCAAGCAGCGAGCCCTGTCAGCCCAGCAAGCGGGGCTTGCTCAGAAACAGCAGCGCTTGAGTCAGGAGCAGGCTTCCTTGCGCCGGGTTGAGGCTGCGTACCTACAGCTTGAACAGGCAGAAGCCGTGTTAGCTGCCCTGCGCTGCGTTGACGATGCCAGTATGGACCGTCTGCACAAAGCGGACCGTGTGTGTGCTCAGTTGCAGGCGCAGAGGGAGGCTCAAGCCCCTACGCTCACGCTCAACTTGCTACCAGAGGCCGCCGGGCAGGTTACAATTAACGGGGCTCCTTGTAAGGGAAACTCCCATCAGCTCTTGCAGGAAACCGTGCTGCAAATAGCCGGGATAGGGACAGTAACTATCAGTCCGGCCCAGCAGGACCAGAGCGGGCTTGCTAGTAAATGGGAGCAGGCAGACACACAGAGAACTCTGCTGTTACAGCAAATGGGCTGCCAGACCATGGCAGATGCGGCAACGCATCATGCCCGCTATAGGCAGGCCCAAACGCGTGTGACCGAGGCGCGCGCAACATATCATGCCAGTTTGCCGCATGGGCAGGCAGGCAAAGAGCAGGGGGCTGCTTATCTGGTTGGCTTTCGCAAAGCAGTGGCGGAACAGGAGGCCCAGTTTGCACTGGTTGAGCAGACTGTAGCTGCACAGCAGGTCTCCGGTTTGTCACAGACTGTGGTGAGTCCAGATGCGGCAGCGGAGGCGGAAGATCAGGCTGCGCATCAGGCAGAGGCGGCACGGCAGGCAGAGCGGCAGGCGCAGACGGCCTTTAGTGCAGCGCAAACGCAGCAGCAGGCGGCTCTTGTTACTGTGCGGGAAGTGGCTCAGGCGCTTCAGCAGGCACAGCGTGAAGAAAGCGTTTATCTCAGCCATAAGACAGACGAAGCCTTGGCTGCTGACCTAACGCAGGCCCGGGAAGATCTGGCTGTTGCAACAGCCAGATTGGAGCAGTTTGAGCAACACCGTGCAGAGGCCAGACCGCTGGCAACACTAGAAAGTGGTATTGCTCGGTACGAGCAGAAATTGGAAGCCAACCGTACCCGCATCAGCCAGTTGCAGATTGATATTCGGGAGCGAGAAGCACATGTGCGCTTTGCCGAAGGTGAAGGGCTGGATGAGCAGATAGCGGCAACGGAGCGGACGGTAGAGCGGCTCAAACATGACCGTGAGGGGTATGAGCGTAGCCGCGCGGCGTTGGCTTTGCTTCAGCAAACGGTCAGTGTGGCAGAGCAGGAACAAACGGAACGGTATCTTGCGCCGCTGGTCAAAACCATGCAGCCCGCATTTAGCAGTCTGTTCCCCGGTGGGGCTTTGACCCTGAACACGCAGTTTGGGGTGCAGGCCATTACGCGGCGGCAGACGGAAGAGTTTTCAAAACTATCTGACGGCACGCGTGAACAGATTGCCGTTCTGGTCAGGCTGGGCTTTGCGGAACTGCTGCAAAGCCAAACTGGCAACAGCCTGCTTGTGTTGGATGATGCTCTGAGTTTTTCAGATTCTCAAAGGCTGGAGCGGCTGTTTGATGTGCTGACAGATGCAGCCAGCCGTTTCCAGATTCTGGTTCTGACCTGTCACGCAGAAAGCTTTGCAGCGCTTGGGGGTAACCCCCTAAGCCTGCAACCGCTGGAAAATTTTACAGAACTACGTTGAGCTGAAGCGCCATCACTGCCGCATCATGGAAGGTAGTGGTGGCACCGGGGCGGTTGATGTACTGAAAGTCTGGCTGGAGTGTCAGGCCGTTGGCAACATGAGCATTATAGAAAATTTCGTAAATGGACTCATGCGTCTGAATACCCCAGGCGGTTCCCCACTGGTTGCTCTGAAATGGCAGGCCTGCGGCAAGAGAGGCCTCCTGCTGCAAGGCGACGGTGCGGCTCATTTTCAGCCACTGATACATGACACCAATACTGTCCAGCGGGCGGCCCCACACGGCTCCGGTTTCCAGAAAACCACCCCAGATATGGTGAGACATGGCTGTGGTACGGCCATCGGTCCACATATAACCAGCATGAGCAATCAGGCCGTTGGTCGGTCCCTCACCATTTCGGACAAGCATTTGGTCTGCATGAACCCAGGCGCTGGAGCGGCCTGCATGATAACGGGCGGGTTGGCCACTAGTGACCCATGGGTCACCATTCTTGTCAGAGTACAGGTTAATATATTTGGAGTTATCGTAGCTATAGCCAGCCTTGTAATGGCCTACGAGGTGATTTTTGCCAAAAGAGGGCATCCATCCCACTTCAACAGGGGAGGAAAACTTGCCCAAGCCATCCTGTGCCCAGGCCCACCCGGAAATACCGCCGTTAAAAGCATGAGGGGAGACGGCAAAAAGGCCACCCATAATATAGGTTTCATTAGTGGGCATGACCCGCACAACGGCCCCAAGGTTTCCTGATGGCCAGTCGCGGTTGCCTTCCGTGTATTTGTTAGGGGCCGGGTTACCGCACACGGCTACGTTCATATACATGCAGTACAGGGGAGAAGCTGCAAAGAAGCTGCCAACCGGTATCCAGCCTGCACTGACGTCAACATGGTTGTTCAGCAGCGCTTTTTCACCATACAGATAAACAAGATGCGCCACCACGTTGCCACGTGCACCGTAAATCTGCTGTACCCCGCCCAGTGAGTCTCCAATATAGTCGGTACTCAGGTTGCGGCCGTGCCCGTTCACCACCATCATGTGGCTCCAGAAGCCTTGCATAAAGCTGGTGCGTGTCAGTTTGCCCCAGTCCACATCCAGTTCCACACCAACCTGACCGGCATTGGTAACACCTTGCCTGCGGCCCCCGCGGAAGTTGCCCGCTAACTCTTCATGAACATCGGCTAGAACGTGAATGCCGTGGTCTAGCAGCCACGGCTGGGCGCCCCACCAGTCACCAAAAAAATGGTTATGCCCGTAGGGAGCCGAAAATAATGGGCCAGGATCTTCTACCGGGTTTGCTTCATTATTCGCCTCCAGACTGGGCCACAGCCCTGCGGCGCTATTGCCACCAACCAGTAACTGGGCATGGGCTTGAGTTGAAAAGCCGGCAGCCAGCAGGCAGGCAAGAGGCAGAGAGCGGAATAAAGAAAAGCCGGGAGAAGATGTGTGCATGATCTCTGTATTGGTTCTAGTGATATCTGAATAACGGAAAGGTGTAGGGGGCGAGTATAAGAATATTAAAACATTTTTATGTCACCTGGTTCCGTAAAGAGACGTTTTCATAGTGATTTTGTAGCCTTACCCTGTATTTTAATAAAAGAGTGATGCCTCAAAGCATCAGGAAACGAGGTAGTAAAAGCGTTCCATGAGCAAAATAGATACAAACCGCCCTTTTCTGCCCGTGCGTATTGCCGTGATGACTGTATCAGACACACGCACACTGGAGACGGATACGTCTGGTCAGGCGTTGGTGTCTCGCCTTGAGAGTGCTGGGCACATTCTGGCTGACAGGGCCATTGTGTCAGATGATGTGGCCAAGATTGCCGCCAAGCTGAAGAGCTGGATTGCCGACCCAACAGTTGACGTTGTTATAACCAGTGGTGGGACCGGGGTGACAGGCCGCGATGTTACCCCCGAGGCATTCGATACCGTTTTGGAAAAACGGATTGAAGGCTTTGGTGAACTCTTCCGGATGCTGTCCTACAAGAAAATAGGCACATCCACAATCCAGTCACGGGCTTTGGCTGGTGTTGCACAGGGAACCTACCTGTTTGCGCTGCCAGGCTCAACCGGGGCTGTAAAAGATGGCTGGGACGACATTTTGCTCTTCCAGCTTGATAGCCGCCACCGGCCCTGCAATTTTGTTGAACTCATGCCCCGCCTGCGTGAAGGGCTGAAGGAAGGAGGTCACCATGACTGAAGATGTCAAACTGCTGATGCTGGCAGGTGATTACGTTGAAGATTACGAAATTATGGTGCCGTATCAGGCATTGCTGATGCTGGGATACAAGATTGACGTTGTAAGCCCCGGTAAAAAAGCAGGTGATACGGTTATTACCGCTATTCATGACTTTGAAGGCGCGCAGACATACAGCGAAAAACGGGGTCATAATTTTACGCTGAATGCCACGTTTGAAGACATTGATACGGACGACTATATCGGCCTGATTATCCCCGGCGGCCGTGCGCCGGAGCATTTGAGCATGCATAAGCGTGTGATCGAGATTGTGCAGGCGTTTGCTGACCGGCCCTTGGCGGCAATTTGTCATGGTGCTCAACTGCTTGCCGCAGCCAATATCATCAAGGGACGCAAGGTCTCAGCATATCCGGCCTGTCGGGCGGAAGTTGAACTTGCAGGCGCGACTTATGCGGATATTGCAGTAGATGCTGCCATAACGGATGGTGAGTTGGTAACAGCGCCTGCATGGCCTGCTCACCCGGCGTGGCTGGCTCAGTTTTTGAGCGTTCTGGGGGCGACGGTCTCTATTTAAGGCATTGGCCTTAGGCGTCCTGTTGTGCATCATGTGGGTGATGTTCAACAGGATGGAACCGTTTTATGCGTCAACACCTCTTCTGCACCGTGCTTGGGTTTGCTCTCCTAGGGAGTAGCGTTACGGCGCAGGCACAAGTGCCGACGTCCGTTCCGCCTTCTGATGCACCAACACAAACACCGGGTAATGTTGCTGCTAAACCCTTTGAGCCCGTTTCTGCTCCTTTGAAAATTGAAAGCCTGACCCTTACGGGTAACCAGCGTATTGCAACGGCCACGCTGCTGGCGGCTGTACCGTTCAAGGTAGGGGATAAGGTGCCGCAGGCCCGTATTACGGAGGGCCTGCAAGCAATTATGAAAGTTTATCAACAGCATCACCTAACGGGTGATGTGCATCAGCAATTATCTCTCAATGGTCAGTCCGTGAAGGTGACATGGCAGATCAAAGAGGCGGCGGCAGATGCGGCTGAGCAACAGCTTGTGCTGGATAGTGTGTCGTTTGACGGGAATTTGCATGTCTCTAAAACAGCACTTCATGACGCAACACGTTTGCGGCCAGGCCAGACGGTAACGCCCGTGGCTATGCTTGCGGATGAAAAAGCCATGCAATTGCTTTACACCAAAAAGAATATTGGCATTAGCATCAAGCCGGAAGTTACCCATCCTCATCACGATAATCGCGTAAACATTATCTATCATCTGGATGAAAAAGCGTCTGACTAAAGCTTATTTCAGTCAGAATGTCCCGAGGCTCGAAAGAGGCAAAAGCCTATGGTGGGAACAGTACAAATTTTCACTTAAATGGTAGTTTTGGGGAGGGTGCCAGGAGGGGATATACTCCTCACAGATATGCGGAGTATAATTTCTCCTGATATAAAAAATGTTCTTGTGGTCAAGAATTATCCCATAAAGGGTAGAATTATTTTGCAGGATATTGAGGCCGTCTGGCCTTTGTGTATCTGCCCGAAACTATGCGTTGGTTTTGTGGGGTATTCTGTGTTTGATCCGCTAGTATCTGGCGCGATCAATAAAATATTTGTTGAAATGAGGATGTGTTAGGACAGGGCTGGGCAGTAGTGAAAATGGCATGGTTTGCGGCACAATTTTATGTGCGCGCCTTATTTTTGTATAGCCGAGTTCAAATTTTCTGCATCAGATCTGGTGTGTAAGGACTAGCATTGTCAGCAGCACACGCAGTCTGACAGTTAACGCTCTCAAAAGCAGTAGTCTGGTGTTTTGCAGCCGGTGGTATAACCGGCTGCAAAACTACATTACACGCCGCAGGCGGAGGGGCGGTTGAGCAGGGCCAGAAGTTCCTGACGTGTGTCAGAGTTATCGCGGAATACACCCAGCATGGTGCTTGTCACCATAGATACACCGGGGCGGTGTACACCGCGTGTTGTCATGCATTCATGGGCGGACTCAATCAGAACCGCTACCCCTTTTGGCTTCAGCACGTCATTAATTGTGTTGGCAATCTGGGCTGTCAGGCGTTCCTGAATTTGCAAGCGGCGGGCGTAAGCGTCCACCACGCGCGCCAGCTTGGAAATTCCGACCACCCGTTTGCTGGGCAGGTAAGCCACATGGGCACGCCCGATAATGGGGGCTAGGTGGTGCTCGCAATGGCTTTCAAAACGAATGTCCCGCAACAGAACAATTTCGTCATAGCCTTCAACTTCAGAGAAGGTGCGTTGCAGCAGGGTATGGGGGTCCGTGTTGTAACCTTCAAAAAACTCTTCATAAGCACGTACCACGCGTGCTGGTGTGTCCTGTAGGCCTTCACGGTCCGGGCTGTCACCGGCCCAGCGAAGCAGGGTGCGTACCGCACGTTCTGCATCCTGACGGGAGGGGCGGTCGGTGTTGTCGGGCAGAGGGTCTTTGCTCATGCCATTCTCCTGCGTGGGCTGATCGTCAAGTAGTTCAGTGGATCTGTCTGATCTGGAAAGGGCTGTCCAGACTGAAAGCGGGAATAGCAATGTCAAACCGGCGGCCGGTTTTGAAGTCCCGCATCTGGTAAGAACCGGACATGAAGCCGCTGGCCGTTGTAAGGGAGACGCCCGATGTATAGTCAAACCCGGACTGGGGGCGGATTACGGGCAGTTCACCCACTACGCCTTCACCATGCACATATTCCGTGCGGCCGCCAGCATCCGTAATGTGCCACGTCCGCTCCATGAGCTGCACAGTGGCTGGACCGGCATTCTCAATGCGGATGCGGTAGACCCAGCAATAGATATTATCATCAGGTTCGGATTGGTCAGGAAGCCAGAACACCTGCACCATGACGCGCACACCATCGGTCTCGGCTTCATACGCCGGAACAGAGGCAAACAGTTCGTTCAGTGCATCTTCCGGGTCCTGAGACATGGGCGGAGAAGCCGACCAATCGGGCATAAGGCGCTCGTGCTCCTGCATGATGGAAACTGTGTTGCTGCACAGGGAAAAGTCAGTGTGTGCAAACACAATGGGCAGTTGGACCCTAGCCCCTATCATGAAGTGGAAAGCCAGAAAAGCCGTCCGTACCCTTTCTACCATCCCAGCGTGGCAGAAAGGGCACGAAAAAACGGTTTAGCGCTGCGGCAGCGCTGCAATGCCTCGCGCTAGGTCATCAATCAGGTCAGCGCTGTCTTCCAGCCCGACTGAGAAGCGGATGGCCCCATCAGAAATGCCAAGGCGCGCACGCTCTTCTGCACCAATTTTCATGTGGGTCGTGGTGGCAGGATGAGTCACCAGAGAGCGTGCATCCCCCAGATTATTGGAAATTGCAATCAGTTGCAGAGCGTTCATGAAAGCGAATGCGCCTTCCTGCCCGCCAGCTACTTCAAAGGCAATCATGCTGCTGCCACCGCTCATCTGCTTCTGGGCCAGTTCATATTGCGGGTGATCTTTGCGGCCCGGGTAACGCACGCTGATAATACCCGGAGCCTCTGCCAGATAATCAGCAACCATTGCCGCATTGCGGGCCATGGCATCTACGCGCAGGGAAAGGGTTTCAAGCCCTTTTAGCATGACCCATGCATTGAAAGGGGAGAGCGCATTGCCGGTATTGCGGGTAAAGGGCTGGAGTGTTTCCGTAATCCAGTCCTTGCGGCCCAATACGGCCCCGCCAAGCACGCGGCCCTGTCCGTCAATGTGCTTGGTACAGGAGTACACAACAACGTCTGCGCCCAGTTCCAGTGGTTTCTGATAAAGCGGAGAGGCAAAAACGTTATCAACCACAACCAGCGCACCCGCCTTATGGGCCAGATCGGAAATGGCCTGAAGGTCCAGCACATCCAGCATGGGGTTGGATGGGCTTTCCAGCAGTACTGCCGCGGTGGGTTTGGAGAGGGCTTCAGCCCAGGCGTTCAGGTCTCCGCCATCCACAAATACAGTTTCTACGCCATATTGGGGGAGCAGGTTGGCAACAATCCAGTGGCATGAGCCAAAGAGAGCACGGGATGCAACAACGCGCTGACCAGCCCGAACATGGGAAAGGAGCGCGGAGGAAACAGCGCCCATGCCCGTGGAGGTCGCAACGCAGGCCTCTGCCCCTTCAAGGTCAGCAAGGCGGCGTTCAAGGGCAGTCACGGTAGGGTTGGCAAAGCGGCTGTACTGATAATGCTCAACTTCGCCGGTAAAGGTTTTAGCTGCCTGTTCGGCGTTGTCATAAACAAAGCCAGAGGTCAGAAAGAGGGCCTCGCTGGTTTCACCAAACTCGGTGCGTTCCAGCCCAGCATGGAGCAGGCGGGTGGCGGGGCGCCATGCGGAAGGTGTTTTATGGTCGCTCATAACGAAATATCCGGTTCTTTCCTGCGCATAACGGGCTGAAGAGAGACACGGAGGGGCTGTGTTTCCGCTTCAGTCATTATGCTCACCTGACCGTGGAAACAATGGACAGAATACTGCTGCCCAAAGCCTCTTTAGCGCGCTTTTTTAACCTCGCCGCAAGCCGGCCTTACAAATCACGAGGGCTGGGTGCAGAAAATTCAAAGCACCAAACTGAACTGTTTATGCGAAAGCGGCCCTGTTTCGTCAAGAGTGGATTATGCCTCGTCTGCTGTGCTTGAGATGCAGGACCAAAGTGCTTGCGGTCAGTTGTCCAATAGGAAGCGCATTTTAAAGATGTGAGCCAGATGAGGCGGGAGAGAGGCGTCCGATGCTGGCGGCTTCACCTTATCACTCTCTAAATACGTTACGACTGAAAGCGCAAAATCCTGGCCGCCAATTGTCTTGGTGGCCTTGCAGTGCCACGTTTTGTCTGTGGGATTAAGAAACTGGCATGAGACGGAAACAAGCCCTTCACGCCCATCCTGAAGTGCTGCGAACGGGTAGAGATGTTGATTGCCGCTGACGCGCAGGAAGTCCATCATATTTTCTGTTTTAACAGGGTAGGCGAGTTTGTTTTTGCCATAAAACTCTGCGTCGTCCTTTGCTTCAGCCTGAAGCAGCCACGCGCGGAAGAGTTTTATGCGTTGGCGCAGGCTCTCGGTTGTAAAGGGGACGGTGTAAGGCGCATGCCCCGGAGATGTAATCTGAAAACTGAAAGTGGGTTTTCGGGCGAGGGTATAACCATCGTCAAAAGAAACAAACAGAGGGTTTACTGCCGGAAAAGGGGGATAGATGAGAGTGGAGTTATTATTTTTTCCGGCAGGCAGAAAAGCAAGTGTCTCTTCTTTTTGTCGTGCTGGCGTGTCCGTGTTGGTTGCTGAAAAAACCAGACGATTAAAGAGAAGGGAGTTCACGGCAATAGCGCTTTCCCGCCCAGCGCCTGTTTCCGGCACATGAATGGCAGACACAGAAAGTTTGTAGCGCGATACGGCAACAAACCCTGAAGGCAGGGCTGTTGCCTCAAACGTCATGGCAGTGGCTTCAGGCAGGTCAGGTGGAAGCTGAAGGTTAAGCTGTGCAAACAAGGTTTCAAGTTTTGCACGTGGATAGGGAGCAACTGTAGCGGGGGCATTCCATGTTGAGGATTGGTTGCCGTATAAGGCCCGTTCTGTTGAGTCAGGCAGTTTGCATGCACTCAGCAGTAGCAGGGGTAAGAGAAGGCGATAATATGCAGTCATGAAAAAATCTTGGTTGAACTGGTGTTATAAAAAGAGCCTAGGCGGAAAATATTCTGACGAAACTGTTTTACAGCAGTTCCTGCAACAGTGGCACAAAAGGCAGGTCTGCATCTGGCATGGGATAGTTGCGTAATTCGCTGGTTGGCACCCACGCCAGTTCCTGCCCTTCACGCCCGGTAGGGGTGCCGGTCCAGCGGCGGCATAGGTACAGGGGCATTAAAAGGTCAAACGTGGCGTAGCTGTGCGATGCAAACGTGAACGGCGCAAGGCAGGAGCGGGAAATATCCACCCCAAGTTCTTCCTCCAACTCCCGAATAAGAGCGGCTTCTGGAGATTCTCCGGGCTCAATTTTGCCACCGGGAAACTCCCATAATCCGGCAAGGCTTTTACCTTCCGGCCGGCGGGCCAGCAGAATACGACCATCCTTATCCACCAAAGCGGCAGCAGAGACGAGCACCAGCTTGCGGGTAGGGGCGGAGGATGCGGGTAAGTCCGTTTCTGCGCGTGTCATTTCAAAAACCTTGACTGGATGGTCCGTGCCACGAGCAACAAACATCTGACGGTCTGTGCCAATGGGTTTGAAGCCTGCATGTTCCAGCACACGGGCGGAAGCATGATTATCTTCAGCCACAATCCCGCGCAGACAGGTGATATCCAGATTGGCTAAGGCCCACCGTGCCAGGCGGGATGCGGCCTTGGTAGCAATACCTTGCCCCCAGTAAGCACGACCAACCCAGTAGCCAAGCAGGCCGATGCGGCCTGTTTGTGGTTTATCTTCCACACGCAGGCCCACGCAGCCTACAAACTGGCCCGCAGCATCCAGAATGGCAAAATGGTAGCCCTGCTTGGCTCGATGCATGGTGATGGTGGCGGCAATCCAGTCATCAGCCAGATCACGCGGGTATGGGAAGGGGAGGCGGCTGAGCATACGCACCACTTCCCAGTCATTCACCAGATTGTGGAGAATTGCGGCGTCGTCGGGTAACAGGGGACGCAGCCGGTAAGGGGCTGCGTCCAGAACCAGCGTTGTCAGTTCAGGCATTTTTGGCAGGAGCAGGCGGTACGCCACATTCTGCTAACAGGCCGCGCAGCGCGTTAATGACTGGGAACACTTCCACATTGTGGTCTCCGCCCAGTTCACGCCATGCTTTTTGCTCCAGTTCCACAATCTCGCGGTCTTCGGCAAAAATCCGCTCGGTAAAGGCGACAAGGAAAGGCCATGCCAGTTCCAGAACGCCAGGAATTTTGGGGCGCTTAACCGAGAGCAGGCCAAAGGTGCGGTTCGTGAGTTCTGCTTCGTCCTGCGGCGTATAGACAATCCATAAATCCATCACAGGGTCTTCATCCCCTGTCTGGATGCGGAGTGTCTGGTAGGGATATTCCGTCCGGATGGTCATGACATCCCGATGCTGGAATTTTTCGGAAGCGTCTCGGCGTTCGCCAAAAATCAGGGCTTCACCCAGCGGCTGCTTGCCGCTTGTGCGCGCAAAGGAATAGCGCGCTTCCACCAATCCGGCTTCCCGTTTCTGGCCCAGAAAACGCGGGCGCATCTGGCCCATCTGCTTCATGTGCATGAACTGATGGTTCATATCCATCAGGTTCTCGTGCATGAAGCTGTAATGGCAGCCAACTTCCTGCCCGAAGGAACGGGTTTTGTAAGCGGGGTCTCCCACACGAGCCAGACGGGGCGGCAAAGGCGTTGTATCAGCCTTGTCGGGATCTCCGGGGAAAACGAAAATCAGGCCATCCTGCTCCCGGCACGGATAGGTACGCACACCGTTAGGGAGCTTTCCCTTGCCCAGATAAGGCACATCAATACAGCGGCCAGAGCGGCCATAAGCCCAGCCATGGTAGCAGCATTGTACTGCGTGGCCGGTTACCTTGCCTTTGCTCAGAGGGACCTGACGATGCGCACAACGGTCTTCCAGCGCAAAAACAGACCCTTCTTCTGGGCGTACAAGCGCTATGGGCTGGCCAGCATAACGGGTGCCAATGGTCTTGCCGGGCTTCAGTTCCTTGGACCAAGCGACAGGGTACCAGAAATCCGGGTTAGACCTGACGCGCCGCAAGTCAACCTTGGGTGGCACCGCGTCTGACGGGTGCGTCTGGGCTTGGGTGTCAGTCTGCGTCTGGTCCATCTCGCCTCGATTGCTCTACCTGCCTGAGGTGCGCCACGCCGGCACACCATTAATGAAAGCTATGCAACCCTATATTAAGGAAAGAGGCAAGGCGCAGGCAAAAGGAAGGCGTGCTCAAACGCCCTTTGGCATGGGACGGGGCAGCGGACCTTCACGTTTGAGGCCGTGCCAGGAAATAAGGCTATCTCCCAAAAACAGGGCCAATGCACCGACTGTGCAACTAAGCGCCAGGCCAAACATGACAACCAGCCAGGTGGCTACGGAAGAATCGCGCACACTTCCCAAAAACAGCACAAAAGCCGCACCGCAGGAGGACGCGCCGCCAAGGCCCCCTGCCAGAATGGCAGCATCAAGCATGAGTGTGCGCCGGTGTAGCCGGACAAGGTGGCGCTCAAGCGTTTTGTTGCGTGCCACGTCATCATTATCGTCGGTCAGCAGAGCATTGGCCTGTTCAATATGGTCAGAGACCCGCGCCAGACGCGTGTTGAAGAGGTTTAGTAATGTCC
Organism: Acetobacter sp.; assembly: GCF_052102375.1. Lineage (GTDB taxonomy): Bacteria > Pseudomonadota > Alphaproteobacteria > Acetobacterales > Acetobacteraceae > Acetobacter. The sequence goes on along the minus strand of NZ_JBQDXI010000008.1, from coordinate 9,919 downwards.
CGATACCTGACAGCATGAAGACAGGCGTGAGAGCGATTTGGATGATGTGAGCGACACTATCAACTGGTTCACCAGAAATGCCTCCAAAAATGGGGAGGGCCATAAGCAAAAAGTCCTTAGTCAGTGTTTAAAGTGGGGAGACATCAAAGTTATCGGCTTTGGGCGAGCTGGGCGGTCAGGTCTTCAATGAATTGAAAAGCAACACGCCCTGAGCGGCTGCCACGCGTGATAGCCCACGTATTGGCGCGCGCCGTTAACTCTGCATCTGTCAGGGGCAGGGCGCGCTCTTTCGCGTAGGTGCGTACCATATCAAGAAACACGTCTTGCGGGCAGGCATGAAAGCCAAGCCAGAGCCCAAAACGGTCTGAAAGAGAGACTTTTTCTTCTGTGGCTTCAGACGGATTGATGGCTGAGGCGCGTTCGTTCTCTATCATGTCACGCGGCATCAGGTGCCTGCGGTTAGATGTGGCGTAAAACAGAACATTCTCTGGCCGACCTGCAATGCCACCATCCAGCACAGATTTGAGGGCTTTGTAGTCTCGGTCCTCTTTTTCAAAAGAGAGGTCATCACAGAAAATAATAAACCGGCGTGGGCTTTCGCGCAGCAGAGCCAGTAGTTCTGGCAGCGTGGCAAGGTCTTCGCGCTGAATTTCGAGCAGAACAACACGCCCATGGCCGGGTTGGCAGGCTTTGCCGTCACTCTGGTTGACAAGAGCATGCGCCCCTTTGACCAGTGACGACTTACCCATGCCGCGTGCGCCCCATAGCATGGCATTATTGGCGGGCAGGCCGCGGGCAAAATTCTCTGTATTGTCCAGCAGGGTCTGGCGCTGGTGGTCCACACCTTGCAATAGGCTGGCCTCTACATGCGCAACATGGGGTACAGGCAGCAGGCGGCCTTGCTCGGGCAGCCATACAAAAGCATCAGCCTTGTCCACTCCGTTTAGGGTGGGGGCAGGGGGTGAGAGGCGTTCAAGGGCTGCGGCAATGCGGTCCAGCACAGAAAGTTCTGTTGGGTCTGTTACCATGAAACATTGCTCCTGCTGGCTGTTTTGCTGGGTAGGGATGCGAAAACTAAACCAGATGGCAGCCAGAAGAAAGGGCTGGACAACAGACAGGCGCTTGACGCACCTGTAGCTAAAATTATGGTCAGCCCGTTTGCTGGTGCAACCAGCGTTAGTTTGAAAGCCGTTTCCATGTCCGACGTTATGTCATTTTTGCCATTTGTTGGCGTTTTCGCCATCATGTATTTTCTGCTTATCCGCCCGCAGCAGCAGCGCCAGAAGCAACTGCGGAACGAGCTGAAATCCCTTCGCCGGGGTGACCGTATTGTCACAGCAGGCGGTATTATTGGCGTTGTGCAGAAAAGCCGCGAAGACACGAACGAAGTGGAAGTGGAAATTGCCCCCAACGTGCGGGTCATGGTCCTGCGTGACACCATTACAACCGTTCTGACCAGCACGGCAAAACCGGCTAACGATGTAGAAAAAGCCAAAAAATAAGAGTGTCGCTCTACGGCTCTGCTCTGCAACCAGTTTGACACCCAAGAGAAGGAGCCAGACTGGCTCCTTTTTTTATACTGGCAGTACAGTTCAGCCGTTACAGGAACGAGATTGGGTCTATATCCACATCTATGCGCACAGTCCTGCCGGGTTTAACCATCCCAAGCCAGCGCCGAAGGATAGGTTGTACGGCAATAGTGCGCACGGTGCGTAATAACAGACGGCGGCGGTGCCTGTTGCGGAGCACGGCGATAGGGGCTGGAACGGGGCCGAGAACCTGTATCCCCTCACCATAGGGGGCAACACGGGCTAACGCTGCGGCTGTGGCGTCAGCCTCCTTGGCATCATCAGCACTGATAATCAGAGCTGCCAGTCTGCCATAAGGGGGCCAGAAACCGGGGCGACGTTGTTCGGCCTCCTGCGCCATGAAGGCATCAAAATCACCAGAAACAAGGGCCTGCATGACCGGGTGCATGGGTGTGTAGCTTTGCAGTAACACGCGCCCCGGTGTACTGGCGCGCCCCGCACGGCCTGCAACCTGATGCAGAAGTTGGATGGTGCGCTCGCCTGCGCGCAGGTCTGCGCCCCCGAGGCCCAGATCAGCATCCACAATACCAACAAGAGTCAGGTGCGGAAAATGCCAGCCTTTGGCTACAACTTGCGTGCCGATAATCAGGTCAACCTCGCGGCGGGAAATTTTGGCGACTGCTTCTGCCGTGGCAGCGGGGCCACCCAAGGTGTCGCTGGCCATGACCAGAATACGGGCATCAGGGAAAAGGTGTCTGGCTTCTTCGGTAATACGTTCAATGCCGGGGCCAATAGCCGTCAGGCTGTCGTCTGCCCCACAGGTGGGGCAGGCTGCGGGCATGGGTTCTGTATGGTCGCAATAATGGCAGGAGAGAAGTTTTTTGGCCCTATGTTCAACCAGCCATGCGGTGCAGTGTGGGCACTCCATCCGGTGCCCGCAGGTGCGGCAAAGGGTCAAAGGGGCATAGCCTCTCCGGTTCAGGAACAGCATGGCCTGCTCCTGCCGCGCAAAGGTGGCTGTCAATTCTTCTGTCAGGACAGGAGATAAAAACAGGCCGCGCGGGGGGGGGTGCTCGCGCATGTCCAAAATTTGTGTGTCTGGCAGGGATGCCCCCCCGTGGCGGGAGGGAAGTGTCAGGTGCCGGTAACGGCCCGCTTCGGCATTGGCCAGCGTTTCCAGACTGGGCGTGGCAGAGACCAGCGCCATGGGAAAGCCTGAAAGCCTTGCCCGTACCACGGCCATGTCCCGCGCGTTGTAAATGACACCTTCTTCCTGCTTGAACAGGCTTTCGTGCTCCTCATCCACAATAATAAGGCCAAGATTGGCAAAGGGTAGAAAGAGAGCAGAGCGTGCGCCGACCACAACAGTCGCACTACCATTGGCTGTGCTGTGCCACGTCAGCCGGCGGGCACGCTGCCCGATTTCCGAGTGCCAGACGGCAGGTTCTGCCCCAAAGCGGCGTACAAAGCGCTGCATCCATTGGGCAGAAAGAGCAATTTCCGGCAACAGCACCAAAGCCTGTTTGCCCTGCTCAAGGCAGGCGGCAATGGCTTCCAGATAAATTTCTGTTTTGCCGGAGCCTGTTACCCCTTCCAGCAACGTGACGGAAAAACCCCCATCGCGCACGGTCTGGCGTAATGCTGCGGTTGCAGTTTCCTGCTCGCCTTCCAGAACGGGCGGGTTATGGTGTGGGTCTGGTGCTGCAAATATCCGCTCGGGACCAAGTTTGACGCTTTGTAGGGCCTTGGCATCAGCCAGTCCCTTCACAACACCGGGGCCAACCCCTGCGGCAGAGGCAAGGTCCGTTGTGGTACGGGCAATGCCATCTTTTAAACGATCGAGAATTTTCTGGCGGGCAGGAGTAATGCGGAGTGTTGGTGGCAGAGGGTCGGCCAGTAGCCAGCCCATACTGGGTACTGGTACGCCACGCATATGCAGCCGCAGGGTCATGGCCAGCACCATGCCGGGCGGTGAGAGCGTATAGGCTGCTACCCAGTCAATAAAGTACCGCAATTCTGCAGAAAGAGGCGGGAGGTCCAGCAGTTCCGCCACCGGCCGCAGGCGGGCTGCCTCTACGGTCCGTTGCGGGGGAGGGGCAAAATCAGCCGGAAGAGAGGGGCTACTTTCCCACACCACACCGGTTTCCTGCCTGCGGCCAAGGGGCACCACCACAATATCGCCCGGCTGCAAGGGCATGTCAGCAGGTGCTGCATAGTCAAACGGGCCGGGGAAAGGCATTGGCAGCAGCACTGCCACACGTCGCCGCGCCTGCTTTGTGGCAGACGGCGGGGGCGCATCATCATGCAGGAGGGATGAGAATGAGGCTGGCTCCATACCCCTCTTTCTAAGCGGGTGAGGCCTTAAAGAACAGTGCTTGCGTATTCAGAAAAACTCTGAACAACTAAAGCACTGCTCATGGTAGGTAACCAGCAGAAAGTGAGTGGGAGAAAGAGCATGACGGCGGAGCAGGCAGTTCAGGCCTTTCTGGCATGGATGACCGCTGAGCGCAGGGCTTCCCCGCTGACTATAGAGGCTTATCAGCATGATCTGGCCCGCTTTATGGCGTTTATGAGCGAGCATCTGGGTGGCCTGCCAGATATGGCAGGGCTGGCCAAGATAAGCCTGCGGGATATGCGGGCATGGCTTGCGCATGAGCAAACATGGGCCATGAGCACCACCGTCCGTAAAACTACACCGGACCGTGCAGCCCGTACGCGCTCCCGCCGTGTCTCTGCTGTGCGGTCATTTTTCCGGTATCTGGCGCGGCGGCAGGGGGTGGAAAATGCCGCTGTGAGCCTGTTGGCAACACCACGCACAAAAAAACCGCTCCCAAGGCCTTTAAGTGTACCAGATGCCAAAGCCGTGCCGCAGGACATAGGGGATGTTGCCCATACTGAAATGGCACGCAGGCGGGATGCCGCCCTGTTTCTGCTTTTATACGGATGTGGGCTACGTATTTCTGAGGCCTTGAACCTGAATGTGGCTGATCTTGCCACCATGCGTGGCAGTGGTGTGCTGCGGATTAAAGGAAAAGGAAATAAAGAGCGTTTGGTGCCGGTTCTGCCGCAGGTGCAGCAGGGGCTGGAGAACTGGCTCAAGCACCATCCGTCCCCCCATGCGGCTGACCCTTTGTTCCCCGGTGTGCGTGGCAAGCGCTTGCAGGCCGGGGTGGCACAAAAAGCCATGCGAGAGTGGCGGGCGTTGGCCGGGTTGCCAGAGACCGCAACACCCCATTCTCTTCGCCATTCCTTCGCAACGCACTTGATGGAGGGCGGCGCAGACCTGCGTGTTATTCAGGAGTTGTTAGGTCACGCAAGTTTGTCCACCACCCAGCGTTACACCTTGGCGGATGAAGCACGCTTGCTGGACGTATGGGCGCGGGCCCACCCACGGGCCCAAGGCGGCAGCAAACCTTAATTTTGCATATTATAGAAAGGAGCACGCCCTATGTCTTTTCCTTACCGTGACCCATGGCCAGCCATTCAGCCTTACGCCTATGGATACCTTGATACCGGAGAAGGGCATCAGGTTTACTGGGAGGAATGTGGTAACCCGGATGGTATTCCAGTCGTGTTTCTGCACGGCGGGCCGGGCGGCGGGTGCAATCCTGCGCAGCGGCGGCTGTTTAACCCGTCTCTTTACCGCATTGTTCTGTTCGACCAGCGCGGATGTGGGCGCTCCAAACCGCATGCATCTTTGGAAAACAATACGACATGGCATCTGGTTGCCGATATTGAGCGGCTGCGCGTACAGCGCGGTGTAGAGCAATGGGCTGTATTTGGTGGGTCATGGGGGTCCACTCTAGCCTTGGCTTATGCTCAATCCCATCCGGATCGTGTGACTGCCCTTATGTTACGTGGTATTTTCACGCTGCGGCGGGCAGAACTGCTCTGGTATTATCAGGAAGGCGCATCATGGCTCTTTCCGGACAAATGGGAGGAGTTTTTGGCCCCCATTCCGGTGGAAGAGCGGGGGGACCTTATGGCAGCCTACCGCAAACGCCTGACCTCTGAGGACAAAGAGGTTCAGCATGAGGCGGCGGTGGCATGGAGCTTGTGGGAAGGCCGGACCCTGACGCTCTTGCCTGCCCCGGAAATTGAAAGCCAGCATGAGGAGGCGGGATATGCCCTCGCGTTCTCACGTATTGAAAACCATTATTTTGTAAATGCTGGCTGGCTGGAAGAAGGGCAGCTTATCCGCAATGTGGACAGTATCAGGCACATTCCAACCGTTATCGTGCAAGGCCGGTACGATATGGCAACGCCCGTACGGACCGCATGGGACCTGCACAAGGCGTGGCCTGAAGCAGAATTTCATATTATCGATGCCGCAGGTCATGCCCTGTTTGAACCCGGTATTCTTGCAGCCCTGCTTGCTACAACAGACCGCTTTGCGCGTGAGTTAGGGTAAGCCATGCGCCTTATACGCCTGATGCAGGCTGCCGGACTGCTGGCGGGTGCTTTGATGGTGCCAGTAGCAGGGTATGCAGCGGAGGGCGTATGTGAGCGCCAACTTCTGGCACATATCCCCCTGCGAAATGACGCGGGATTTTTGAGTAGCCCGGTGCAACTGAATGGTCATGCTGCCAGCATGATTATAGATACCGGTTCCGAAGGAAGCCTGATTTCCCCTGAAGGCGCAGATGCCTTTGGCCTGCCCCTAGACCCTGCAAGGCATACTGTGGTGCAGGGTACAGGCGGGAATGGGCGATTGGTCCCCAATGTTCTGGTCAGATCATTTGTTATGGGTGGCGTAGAAAACGGCCCGGTGTCAGTGCCCGTTGGGTATCTACCCAGCAAACCACCCGTGCATCCCCCTATTGAGGGCCTAGTTGGGGGAGATCTGCTGTCCCGTTACGATGTGGAGTTTAACGTGGCGGAGGGGTGGCTCAATTTCTGGGCGCCCGATACAGATACAGCGTCACCCGGATGTGCTGGGCCACAAAACTGGCATGTCATCTATCGTGCACTACCCATGCAGTTTGATGGGCGGCGTGTGTCCATTCAGGTGGAGTTGGACGGACACCCTCTCAAAGCCCTTGTGGATAGCGGTGCGCGTTCCCGTATTGTGTCAGAATCTGCCGTAAAACGGCTTGGGGTGTCTGCCGCAACACTGGCAGCGGACCCCGGAGGTGTCACCAGCGGTTTGGATGGGCGCGGGCAGGTGTACCATTGGCACAAATTTGAGACGCTAAAATATGGTCTGGAAGAAGAAAAACAGCCAGTTCTGACCGTGGTCAGTATTCATGACGCGGCAGATATGCTGTTGGGGGCAGACTGGTTTGCATCCCATAGGGTCTGGATTTCTTATCGTACGGGCAAGCTGTATGTCATGCCATCCGCTGTGCGTTTGAAAAAACCGGAGCACCCGTAAGGGCACTCCGTAAAAATACGGTGTATTTTATTCGCTTTTAAGACGTGTATTGCACTGGCTGTAGTAGCCGCCGCCTTTCTGAATCCATTTCAGAGACCCGTTGCCGCCTTTTTCCTTGTTGGCATTATACTGGTCCAGACAGGTTTTCATGCGGGCTTTACCGGCTGACAGTTTTGAATACTGGTCAGCAACCGCGCTGGGGAACACTACGCCAGCAGTAGAGGCAGCGGCGGCAGCAGATTTGGGTGCTGTGGCCGGTGTTGTAGCAGCAGGGGTGCTAGCAACAGTTGGTTTTTCGGTTTTTGGCGCAGTGGCTGGAGTGTCCGCAGCGGGGGCTTTGGTGGCTGCATCAGTCGTGGCGGCAGCCGTGTCACAGCTTGCTGCTTTGTATTCTTTGTAGCTCTGGCCAGTTACCGTGCCCGCTTTGCGTGCAGCGGTATAGTTCTGATGGCATTCTTTAGATGTCAGAGCATGGGCGGCAGGTGCTGAAAGAGCGGTTGCACAGCTAAGGGCCAGAGTGGCCAGCATAATGCGAGTAGAAGAGATCATACTCATAATACCTTGTTGCGTATCAGGCTATTCGGGCGGCCCCATGCCGCCATAACCTGCTACATAGTTCTTAAATCATAAGCCTATGCCTGTAGATGGAAAAGGGGAGAAAGAAAATTAAGATTTAAAGTATTATAGACGGCCTAACAAACAAGAAAAAACAAGAATTGCGGCTGTATAAACACCAATATTAGCCCAGGCAAAATGATGCCCTAGCAGAAAACCACCTAAAGCTGTCATACGGACATGGTCCAAAGCGGGCGTGTGCAGAAGTTTAAGGCCTTCTGTCAGCGCGGCACACAGGCAGGCTAACACTGCAATAAACCATCGAGGCTTTGCAGGCATACAAAAAGCAAAACAGCACCAGATCATGCTGCCCCATAACGCAGAGCCACCCCATTTGGTCACGAAGAACGGTAGCCCCAGCGGTATTTTCCGTAGAACAACACCCGCCAGAATGCAGCCGATCAACCAGAGCAGAAGCTTCAGGCGTGAGGTCGGGCGCAAAAGCTGCGTCATGCGTTTGTCTGCCCGGTTTGTAAAAGAGCCAGAAAAGCCTGAGCGGTACGGGTGTGGTAACGTTCTCGGTGGCGGAGGCTCTGAAAAAAACGGGGTGCCAGAGGCACATCAAGCGCCACGACCTGCCCGGCAGCCAAAGATGTCCGCACAACGTATTCAGATAATCCTGCAAGACCTACGCCGTTTTGTGTGGCGTTTAAAACAGCCTCGTTAGAAGGGAGGGTCATGCCAACATTCAGGCTGGCGGCGCAACATCCAGCCTGCTCAAGAGCGTCTTCAAAGCTGGAGCGTGTCCCGGATCCTTTTTCACGCATTACCCAGACTGCCTGTGAAAGATCCTCTGCTGTAACAGGGGTTTTATGCACCAGAGGGTGGGTGGGATATGCAATGATAGTCAGGCGGTCTTGCCCGATACTCTCCTGTTGCAGGAGCGGGTGAGAAACAACGCCTTCTACTAGTCCCACTTCACACTGGCCCTGAATAACGGCCTCTGAAACCTCGTGCGAGTTGCCAATCTGCACATCCAGCGTAATCGCGGGATAGAGCAGGCGGAACTGGGCTAGCCGTTCTGGCAGCCAGTAGCTGGCAATTGTCTGGCTGGCATAAATGCTCAAATGTCCCGTTTTGAGTGTACCAAGGTCGGCAAGCATGGCCTCTGCCTGACCTGCACGCGCCATAACGGCACGTGCTTCCACCAGAAACAACCGCCCATATTCGTTCAGGACGATGCCTCTTCCCACGCGGTCAAACAGCTTCAGGCCGTAGCGCTCTTCCAATGCCGCAATGGCGTTACTGACAGCAGACTGCGTGAGGTTAAGGGCCTGACTTGCCGCAGTGACATGCTGCCGCTCAGCGACAGCAATAAAAATACGGAGTTGCTCAAGGGTCATGTAATCAATCTCAAAACCGGATTATTTCCATAGATATAATCCGTTGGAATTATCAATACTAAAAATTCAGTGTGCTGCCAGCGTCAGGAGGCGAGGCAGCATGAACATCCCCAACCAGTTTTGTACATCCTTCACCCGACAGGGCCGCAGACTAGTAAGCTGTGGCGGAAGGTTTATTCACGGCGTTACACTGTGCCTTGGAGTGACATTACTGGCTGTTATTGGTGCGTGGGCGCAACGTGCTGCATTTGGTACAGTCTGGCTGGAAGAACTGGTGCTGGCAATTCTATTGGGCATAGGTTTGCGAGCACTGTACGAACCGACCGCTACCATGCTGGTCGGTATTCGTTTTTGTGCCAAGCAAGTGCTGGATGTTGCAGTGATGTTGCTGGGGCTTTCCATCAGCACACATATGCTGTTTGGCAAAGGGGTAGCGTTACCGCTAGGCATTGCCCTGTTTGTTGCCATCGCTATCGCCACGTCTTACGCTATTGGCAGACTATTTGGGCTTCCGCACCGTATGGCAACCTTGATTGCCTGTGGGAATGCCATTTGCGGAGACTCTGCCATTGCCGCCATTGCTCCCGTTATTGACGCAGAGGGGGAGGATGTCGCCGCTTCCATCTCTTTTACGGCATTGTTGGGCGTAGCGCTGGTTCTGCTTTTGCCACTGTCTGTTACTCTTCTGCATATGCAGGCGCTGCAATACGGGGCGTTGGCCGGTTTAACGGTGTATGCCGTGCCACAAGTATTGGCCGCCACAGCCCCTGCAGGGGCTAGCGCTGTTCAGTTCGGGACGTTGATCAAACTGACACGTGTTTTCATGCTGGGGCCTGTTGTTATTTTTCTTGCCTGTATTGTACGCAAAACAGCTAAAAACAGGTCTGGCGCTATAAGTGTACCACGCACTGACGCAGATTTTGCGGTAAAAAACGCCATGCTGCATCAGTGTCTGCCGTGGTTTATCCTTGGTTTTCTGGGTTTGGCCGTGCTGCGGTCTGTGTGAGGTGGTCCCGTCCGTTCGGACAGTTTTGCGGGCTTGATAAGCTATACCCGGT
>NZ_JBQDXI010000007.1:0-122575 GCF_052102375.1 Acetobacter sp. | reverse complement strand
ACTTTTTCATAATCTAACCCGATGTACAACCCTTCTGTGAGATTTCCGCGTCGAATATCCAGCTTCGGTGAGCAGGGTTACGTCTTCTGTGACTTTGGCAGAAATCTGCAATATTTTGTGCGTCCGAATTTCGGACGCGCTAATTTTCCAATAATCATCACCTTCCGTCAGTCGGTCTTTGTTGTCGTTGAATCGCTTACGTGCTGTCCCCTCTGGCCGGCCATGAAGCTCATCCATCATCTTGAAGGTGATGACGCGCTGCCCCTTGTATTCAACTACCGTCACTTCGTGGTTGTTGATTGTGATTTGGGTCATGATGCATCTCCCTTGCGGAAAGCCTCTTTAATCTGATTAAAAATGGCTATGCTGGAGATTTTGTCTTTTGCGGAGACTCTTTTCAGGATTGCCTCGTGAAAGGTGGACGCTTGGCGCTCAAAGCTATCCTCATCACTGTCCACAAAAGCACCTCCACAAAAAGCAAGCGCATTTAATGCGGTGACTGCACCCATAGAGAAGATTGAGACGTCTTCAATATCAATATCCGCCTCTACGCAGTGTAATCCGATGAAATCGGCTATCTTGAGAAGCGCGTCACTACTTAGGCCGATCCACGGAAGCTTTGCGCTTTCTGGGGTTTCTATGTTATCATTTGTCATGGCGAATATATCCTATTCGTGGTGATAAGAGGCGGTGGAGAACTGTTTGGCGATAGGCTCCGCCGCCTTTTTTTCTTCCAATATATCCATTAACGCGCCGTTCAATGTACTCACATGCGCTGTTGCCCGTTCCTCAAGCCAATGCTTGATTTCTGGCGTAATGCGTATGTGCATTTGAACTGATACCGGCTGCGGTTTCCGGTATTTTCTCCTCATAACACCTCCCAATAGGGCTGAATTGCCCTTGCAATAGGGATACCGACTATACCGGTTTGTGTCAAATATAAACCGGTACCGGTTTACAGGGGTGAGCCGTCTTCTAAATTAGATAAAAATTCTTGCATGAAATCTTCAAGCCTAAGCTCAACCGAGGACGCTCCTAGCCCTCTCAACGGGTCATTAACACGCATCCATATCCCAATTAATTCTTTGGAAAATGCTTGTATTGGGAATCCTATTTTTAGCTCCTCACATTTCTCCATGGTAATTTTTGAAAATCTTTCAATAAATAAATCAAGCTGCTTACTTTTTGATAAGTCTTGAAATGCAAGACCTTGCAGCGTGTCTGCTTTTGATTTCTTGGACATAACTTTCATGTCCACTTCAACTTCATTGCGTATTTTTATTCCAAGAACCTTGGATAGAAAGTAAATATTTCTATGACGCGGGAATGTTCTTGCTCTTTCCCAGTCGGTGATCGTGGATTGGGAAACGCTAAGTTCTTCTGCGAGCTTCTCCTGCGTCCAGCCTTTTGCCTTCCTAGCTTCCTGTATTTGTACTGCCCAGTTTGGCAGTTGCGAATCTTCTTCAGCCATAGCCCAATCCTCCCATAAATGGCTTTTATATAAGCGAAGACAGATTCGCGTAACCGGTATCCGGTAATCTACTCCTCAACCCATATAGGACGCCCCATGCTAAAACTAACCGCCCTCTACCTCTGCGCCGCTATTATGTTCGGCTTCGTACTCTACGGAGCCTACGCGGTCCTGCTCGCTCCTCCACCGCACGGCGGGTGCTCTATGGGGATGTGTTTCTGACGCACAAGGTATTTCAGATCTGTCTTGAAAGCCTTACAGCTGGATAGAGTTTTGTGCTGAGATCTATCGTGGGGCCGGAGTTAGGCTGAGGAAAATTACGGACGGAAAAGATGATACCTAATGAATGGGACAATCGGCACAAGCTTTGGGAACGGGCAAGCGTCTTCTTGGCATCTGATAAAGACCCATGGATTTCCTCTGCTATACTAGATTTATCTTGGGCTGAACGTTCTATTATTGCGGTAGAAAAAGACGTGGCGACGATTTTACGTCCATTTCAAAAGAAACCTCCTATCGAGCGCTCGCCTCAAGCCGTGAGCGATCTAGAAAAAATGCCTGCTTTTTCCGAATGCAGGGCCCATTCCAAGCTATGGATCATGGGGTTGTATGAAGTGTGTAGAGTTATAATACAGGATGTTAAGCTACCCGCAGCTGAACCGCTTAAGCCTCTCTTTGATGAACTTGCAGCCGTTAGGGTGCCTTTTGCTAAGCATGAGGTTCGAAAAATCCCAGTGGGTAAGCATGAGGACGGGAAAAGGGTTTTGCCCCATTTCCCGGATCTTTGCATACCTTTGTGGGGATATGAACTTGGGTGGATGGTAAAGGACTATAAGTACGATGGTATATCGCCAGATGCCCCGGCAGGTACTTTCGCTAACTTTTATGTAAGTCGGCTTAATTTTGCAGATAAATTCCTGAGAATATCAGCATTGCAAATGTAGAGAACGTAATATTGGCGAGAGGAAAATGTAAATGGACGAGTGGAATGGTATCCCTGAAAGTTCAAAACAGGACGGGCCGCACGCATTACTTGAGATCAATCAGGAATGGCGCGGGAAGATATGGGGTTGGTGGAATAGTACACTAAATCAGTGGACCGCTTTCTCTCACCCCCCGCATGATCGGCGTATTGCCGCTACCCCTGAACTAGCCAAAGAGATTTTTAAATATCTCGGCCCGGCTCATTTCCCATCTGAGAATGATCAAGGATAAAACAAAAATACGTGAAATACTTGACGCGTGCCGCGAACAAACGGGGCACGCATCAGCGCCCGTAAACGCTCAATGATCGAACATGAAATGGGCAAGTCAGAAGCCATCCGCCGCACACAGGCCGAGAAGGGCTGCCCGACAAGGTAGTTTTTCCACTCGTTACTCACGCGGTACTAACCTGGCAAGCGCATCAATCTGAAAAGTCACCTCAGAAAGGCGCTTACAGTGGGTAATCAATCTAATTCTCCGGCGAGCTTAGAGCACCGTGAACCTGTACAAAACGGAGCAGGAAATGATATTGCCAAAGCGGGGGTTATTATGCCGTACATGAAACTTGAAATATCTGCACCTGAAGGCACTTCGGTCGCTAAAGCCATCGCCCGTATGGCTAATGTAGTCTCTATATCTGTCTTGGCTTCTGCGGGCACATGGATAGCCGTTTACCTGCATACCAACTGGTGATGCTTTTTTATAACTTGCCCACGTACCCCAGCCTGTACTAGAATCACAGCACGGCAGGCTTCGCGCTGGCGGCACAATTCGATCTTCCGAATGTTGCTCTCATGCGATTGCTTTTGCTTGCCGCTTCCATTTTCATTGTTACGCCCGCACTTGCACAGACACAGGCCGCTGCGCCTGTTGAGCCATATACGTATGGAAAGCGCGCTGGCGTTCCTTCAAATCCCATTGTCGTACTGACAGTTTCTCAGGTTGTGACAGTCGCAACCTTGCCAGCCGCCTGTACGGACGGCCAGTTGGCGTTTGTGGCAGATGCGCGAACTCCTACGCAGGGGGTGGGGAAGGGCACCGGCGTTGTTGCGAGATGCTCCAGTAATACGTGGAAATCCCTTGCAGATGGCTCTGCGGTGCAGAACTGATGCCAGAACCAATCAGCTACATGGATCGCGCAGACGATCACGAGCGGCGGATTTCTGCGCTCGAAAACGGGCAGGCTGCTCTTGAGCAGGGGCAGGTGCGGCTTGAACAGAAAATGGCCGAATATAACGGTGAGAACCGTTCTCGCGCGGAGACACAAGAGCGGGCCTTCCAAGGCGGGTTTCGGCTGCTTTCTGAGAAAATTGACGCCACCAGCGATCTCGTTTCACGGCTAGGCAGTGTTCGTGGTTGGGCAGGCTGGGCCATTGTCACAGCGACCTCTGCCGGTGTTGCGAGCATCGTCTCGCACTTCTGGATGCACCAGTGAACGGCGGCATGGACCTAGGCGATGTCCTGCGCGAATGGATTGAACCTGCGCTTGCATTTCTGCCTGCGTCCCTCAACACGCCAGCCCGCGCCCAGCTTGTTTTGGGTATTGGCAACAAAGAGACCCAGTACCGCTTTTTGCGACAGATTGGGGGCGGCCCTGCACGAGGTCCATGGCAGATGGAACTGGCCACACATGACGACATGTGGCGCAACTTCATCCGCTATCGACCGGAATTACAAAGTGCTGCGCTCCGGCTTCTTGCTGGCACCACGGCAGATGCACGGCTGCTGACCACGCGGATGGATTACGCCGCCTTGATGGCCGCGCTCCATGTCTACCGCTCACCAGTATCGCTGCCCGCATACGGGAATGCCGTAGCGCAGGCCACGTTCTGGAAAGACAATTTCAACACAAAGCTGGGGAAGGGAACAGTCGCGGGTGCACTGCCATTCTTCCAGCAAGCAGTGAAAGTAATGGCATGAGCCAAAAAATACTGAATTACGTCCGGCAACCCACAACGCTGATCGGCCTGAGCCTGACTGTGGGCGCGCTAGTTGGCAACGCAATGGGCGTGCTGTCCGAAGCAGTCAGCGGTACCATCCTGACAGCAACGCTGCCTCTATGGGTCTCTGACCTCAGCTCACAAGCCAAAATTGGTGCCATCGAGGGCGTGTTGATTTCAACAACCCACGGTGCTGCTGCCCCCAAGAAAACGGAAACCCCGACATGAGAAAACTCCTCCTACTGCTGCCCCTTCTGGGTGTTGTTGCGTGCGCGAACACTGAACAGGGCAAATTGCGTCAGGCCGTATATGACACGGCAAGCGCCTATCATGTCGTGGCCGCCCCAATGCCGGACGTGATGGCTGGCAAAGTGCCGGGCGTTCATCTGACTGATGCTCAGAAAACCATCGCAAAGCGGGCCAGCCAGTCTGTCTATAACGAACTGGCGACACTCAATGCGTCAGCGCAGAAAGGCGATACCCTTTCTGGGGCAAGCGTAAGTGCCGCACAGGCGGCCTTCGCATCATTCGAAACGTGCTGGACGGGCCTGAAAGCGGGAACTACCCCCGATGCCTGCGCAGCTATCGGCGGGAGTAAATAACCATGACGCCAGCAGAAATTAGCGCCGTTCTTGGCGTAGTCGCCACCGTTGTAGGCCTTGCCGAGAAATATGGCCCAGAGGTCTACGAGACCGTGGCCAGCGCTCTGGAGCAGAGCAAAAGCAAAACTGGCCCGACCGCTGACCAGATTGCAGCACTGTTTGCCAAATGCACGGCAGACAATGCGGCTATTCAGGCATCGTGATCGGGTATGTCGAAGCCTTCCTTGCGGGAGGCTTCACAGTTCTGGGTGTTCTGGGTGTCGCGTTCTTTTTGAAGATGGGCGGCAGGCAGGGTAGTCCGTTTGAATGATGGCCTGCACCATTTCGGTGGCGTCGCCGATATGGCTAGGCGGGGATTTTACCGGGAAGTGATGGGCTCCCACAGTAGGACCAAGTCGAATCGGTCGATTGCTACGAGTCGAGAGATTGGCGGGTTTGTGCGAATCGAGTTTAAGGTTTGGCAGCGCAATCCTAAATCATTGTTTTGGAATGATTTTACTGACACCCAAAAACTGCCATACCTCATTGGTTTGTAAGGATTATATAAGGAATCATAATCCCTTGGTCGGCGGTTCAAATCCGTCCGCCGCTACCATCTTCGGTTTCCAAAAAAATAAATTCTATACAGAAATAGCATTTACTGTACTTGTTTTTTAAAGCAGGTGCGTGAGCTGCTTTTGCACAGTAGTGCTATAAACATAAAAAATGCGGCTCAGACTGAGAGCCGCATTTGTCATTTTTAGCCTTCAGAAAGTTCTGGCTGAGGCTGAATGTCTGGCTGAGGCTCATCCCCCCGAACGGAAACATTTCCGTCTTCAGCGCGAGCATAGTGCCCACCTTCCCCATCATCATCCTGCGTGGACACACGCTGCTGACGTGAAGCCTGACGCTCTGCCCGCTCCTGCTGGCTCTGCTGTGCAGCCTGCGCCATGGCGTTCATGATACGGAAATAATGCTCTGCATGCTGGAAATAGGCTTCAGCAGCCACACGGTCACCCGCACTTGTCGCATCACGCCCATGTTGCAGATATTTTTCAAAAAGCTGCTGAGCCGTGCCTCTTACACGAACATCAGGACCATGGCTGTCAAACACATGATTGCGGTTCATCGGGATTTGGCCGTTTAAATGCCGGGAAGAACCGCCGTTCCCACTACCGGACCGATGATTGCGGGTGCGCATCCGTTTTACATTCATGAGCTATCGCAGCACTTTCACGTTCATGGCATTCTGCATGAAGA
Source organism: Acetobacter sp. (assembly GCF_052102375.1). Taxonomy (GTDB): domain Bacteria; phylum Pseudomonadota; class Alphaproteobacteria; order Acetobacterales; family Acetobacteraceae; genus Acetobacter. The sequence goes on along the minus strand of NZ_JBQDXI010000007.1, from coordinate 116,339 downwards.
AACTGTCTTATGCTTCAAAAGACATATTTCCTGATTAAAAGCCGAATTTTCTGTCTGGACGGGCTTCTTTGCAGCATAGGAAAAACCATTGCTGAACTCAGTGGCCCTTAAGGCTTTACCCAAGCAATAAAAATAATTGCATCCGGAAAAAGCCTGCCTAACCATAGCAAGCTCACACCATAAAGCCAACCTGTTTTATATGCTGTTCGCTACACCCTGCCCTGCAAAACGACAGCACGAGGAATTCCACCAAAATCTGCTCTGGTTTCAAGTGTACTAAAACCAGCATTTTCAGCGAGCTGGCTGAGTGCAGCCCCCTGATGAATACCTATTTCAAAAATTGCCAGACCTTCAGATGTCAAACGTTCTGGTAGCCGACTGCACAGAAAACGGTAAGCCTCCATCCCGTCCTCGCCTCCGTCGAGAGCCGCAACAGGTTCATGCTCCCTGACCTCAGGCATTAGCTCCGCCAAATCTGCTGTTGGAATATAGGGAGGATTACTGAGCACAATATCAAACTGATGCGCGGCCAGTGCACTATCCCACCTGCCAGCCATAAAAAACGCACGGTCTGACAGCTTGCATCGGTTGGCGTTTTCCGCAGCAAGACCTGCAGCAGCCGGGTTTAAGTCTATCCCCACCCCCCAAGCATTCCTGTACTCACTGAGCGCTGCAAGGAGCAGACATCCAGTGCCAGTCCCAAGATCAAGTATGGAAAGCGGCTTTGCACGGTCCGGCATATGATCGAGCAGACAGGAAATAACAGTCTCACTATCTGCTCTGGGTATAAGCGTGGCGGGAGACACACCTATATCCAGCGTCCAGAACCCCTGAACGCCTGTAATAAAGGCCATGGGCTCTCGCCCCACGCGTCGCTCGACATATGACAGAAAAGCCCGTGCTGGCACTACGTCTTGCGGAGACCGCATAATAAGGCGTTCCAAACTCTCGTGCAGTGCATACGCCATGAGCAACCGGCTTTCTCGGCGCGGAGAGTCAATGCCAGCCGCAGCCAGTTGTCGTGCCCCTTCAGCTAGAAGCTCCCCGAACGGCTGGAACTCACTCTGTTTTTCTGCTCTACTCACAACGTGACCTTTGTTTGGAATGGTACTGAGGCAATGAGCCGTTTTACCAGTTTTTCTACTTTCACCACGCTGTTCTTTACGGTGTTGGCCGCGACGCCTCTCCCCGCATGGGCTGGAGAGTTCACCGTGACTGACAGCAAGGCAGAGTCCGAGATTTCTGAACTGACCAGAGTGTATGTGGACGGAAAGCTGGCGGCGTCTTTCAAGCTTGATGACGGGCATCAAGAGAAAACCGTTAAAATCACCACACCACTTGGCCGTGTTGACCATAGCTATACTCTGTGCGGCGAAATCACCATCCGCACACCCGAAGGCCGTGTGGAGACGCATGAGGTCAGCAGTGATGGAACACTGCACAACCCCGACCATCACCATTTTTACGGTATTGGCTCAGAAAATTTTACCGAGTTCTTTCTACTCGACCCGGATGATCCTACCGCAGCCGAGCACCACACCGCCCACTCAGGTGTCTGCGCACTGCCGGTCAGTTAAGCCGACAATCACGTGAACTGACTAAAACCCCTCAGCAGCCAGAAGTTCGGCCTGCTCTTCCTGTGTCAGAGCATCCACAAAGTCATCGATCTCGCCAAGCATGATCTTATCAATTTTGTAGAGCGTCAGATTAACCCGGTGGTCCGTCACCCGACCCTGTGGAAAATTGTAGGTCCTAATGCGCTCGGACCGATCACCCGTACCAACCTGAGACTTACGGTCAGCAGCCCGCGTTGCATGGGCTTGCGCTCGCTCCTGCTCGTATAGCCGTGCCCGCAGAATTTTCATGGCTTTTGCACGGTTCTTATGCTGGCTTTTCTCTTCCTGCATAGCAACCACAATACCGCTAGGTATATGGGTAATACGTACAGCACTTTCGGTCTTGTTAACGTGCTGCCCACCAGCGCCGGATGCACGATACACATCTATCCGCAAATCCGTATCTGCTACAGTAACATCCACCTCTTCCGCTTCGGGCAAAACCGCGACAGTTACGGTGGAAGTGTGGATACGCCCTTGGCTTTCCGTAGCAGGCACACGCTGAACGCGGTGCACACCAGACTCATATTTTAGCCGGGCAAACACGCCCTTGCCTGTAATTTCCGCAATACCCACACGCAAGCCGCCCAACTCGCTTTCGTCATATTCCATGACTGAAAAACGCCAACCCCTCAGGTCAGCGTAGCGACGATAGAGATCAAACAATTCGGATGCAAACAAAGCCGCCTCATCGCCGCCTGCTGCCGGACGAATTTCCAGAATAGCACTTCGTTCGTCCGCAGCATCCTTAGGCAACATGGCCAGCCGAACATTCTGGTGTAATTCTGGCAAACGCGCCCGAACGTCATAGAGCTCGGCCTCGGCCAACTCCTTCATTTCCGGGTCATTTAGAAGCTGCTCTGCCTGTATTACTTCCTGCTCAGCCTGTCGGAGCGCGGTGATCTGCGCCACAACGGGTTCAATCTCACCGTACTCGCGTGAAGCCTGTGTAAAGTCATCTCCACTAATACCACTAGCCAGCAGAGCTTCCAGCTCAAGAGCCCGACTGACAATTCGGTCCAACCGCTCGTCAAGAGTCATGGAGAGACAGACCCAGTCGCAAACACCGCCTTGGCTTCGGATAAAAGGCGAGCGTGCGAAATTTCTTCCTCTTGCCCAGTCGCCATAGCCTTAACGCGAAAAGCTCCCCGCGCCAGTTCATCTTCCCCCACGAACAGGACATGGCTTGCGTTCTGCTTGCCCGCACGCTCCATACGTTTGCGCAAGGAACCACGATACCCGATTTCTGTACGCACACCCTGCTGCCGCAAACCCTGCAAAATTTGGAACAGAGCCGCCTGATCTGGCGACCCGATCGGCACAATCACAACAGATTGCGCTGCAGCAGGTGCCGCCTGTAGCAGCATGGACAGGCGCTCAACGCCCGCAGCCCAACCAATGGAGGGCACTTCCGGCCCACCCATCTGTTGTACCAGACCATCATAACGGCCGCCTGCCATCACCGTACCCTGTGACCCTAGCTTACGCGTCACGAACTCGAACGTGGTATGGTTATAATAGTCCAAACCCCGAACAATGCTGGTATTGACCTGATACGCAATACCAAACCCGTCCAGCGTAGCCTGCAAGTCCTGCCAGAATGCTTTTGCGTCCGGCGTAAGATATTCGGCCATCATAGGCGCATTGGCGACCAAAGTGCGGTCTCCCGCATCCTTACTATCCAGAATACGCAGTGGGTTCTTTTCCAGGCGCGCCAGACTATCTTCTGATAATTTGTCTTTATACCCAGAAAAATAGGACACCAAGGCCGCACGCCATGCGTCCCGGCTGGCTGTATCTCCTAAGGTATTCAGTTCAAGTGTCACATCGTCAGCGACACCAAGCGCCGTTAGAATTTGGTACCCAAGGGCTATGGCCTCAGCGTCAGCCAGAGGTTCGGCTGCGCCCATCAGTTCCGCACCAATCTGGTGAAACTGCCGATAGCGGCCTTTCTGCGGGCGCTCATAGCGGAACATGGGGCCGGCATAAAAAGCCTTTTGTGGCAGAGACTGGGTTAGCCCGTTTGTCACCAGCGCGCGGCAGATAGCGGCAGTGCCTTCAGGCCGCAGAGTGAGGCTATCGCCATCGCGGTCACTGAAGGAATACATTTCCTTGGACACAACATCCGATGTATCCCCCAAAGACCGGGAGAATACACGGGTATCTTCAAATATTGGGGTAGCCCATTCTTCAAACCCGTAAAGGCCAGCATGATGCCGCGCGGTTGTCACCACATGGCTGTAACGCCGCTGATCTTCACCAATAAGGTCGTGTGTGCCTCTTACAGGCTGAATGGTGCTCACAGATTTTTCCCTGATTAAACGCCACACCCATCATTCTAAAAATAACAGGCATGGTACTGTCCCAAATTCTTAAACTATTCAGGCAACGCAGTGAGTGTGCGGCCCGAATATCCCGCACACTCCTCAACCCGCTTTTTATTTTGCGGAAGACATCTCAGGAAGCTCAGGCGCTTTGCCTTCGGCTTTTTCCTTGGCTTCCTGTTCCTGAATTGCAGCCACGCGGGCTTCAACCAGTTCAACCACATGCTCAATCATGTCAGCACCAGGAACCGTGTGGTCCTGCTTGCCTGCTGAATACACCATGTGACGACCAGACCCACCGCCCGTTACACCCAGATCGGTCATCAGCGCTTCGCCAGGGCCGTTAACCACGCACCCGATAATGGAGAGCGTGAGCGGTGTTTTAATATGGGCCAGCCGGTCTTCCAGCGTCTGTACCGTTTCAACCACGTTGAAACCCTGACGGGCGCAAGACGGGCAGGAGATGATTTTCACACCACGATGACGCAGCCCAAGAGATTTCAGGATATCCCAGCCAACCAGCACTTCTTCTTCCGGCGCAGCAGAGAGGGAGACACGCATTGTGTCACCCACACCAGCCCAAAGCAGATTGCCAAGACCAATGGAGGATTTGACTGTCCCTGCCCGCTTGCTGCCCGCTTCGGTAATACCGATATGGAGCGGATAGTCACAAGAATCAGCAAGCTGCTGGTATGCCGCCACAGCCATAAAGACGTCTGATGCTTTTACGCTGATCTTGAACTCACGGAAGTCATGATCTTCCAGAATTTTGGCGTGCTCCAGAGCGCTTTCCACCAGCGCTTCAGGGTTAGGCTCACCGTACTTTTCCAGCAGGTGCTTTTCCAGAGAACCAGCATTCACACCAATGCGGATGGAGCAGCCATAATCCTTAGCTGCGTTTACAACTTCCTTTACGCGCTCCGCACTGCCGATATTGCCAGGATTGATGCGCAGGCACGCAGCGCCAGCCTTGGCAGCTTCAATGGCACGTTTGTAGTGGAAATGAATATCGGCCACGATGGGCACATTCACTTCCTGTACAATTTCCTTCAGTGCCGCGGTGCTTTCTTCATCCGGGCAGGACACACGGACAATATCAACACCGGCTAATTCAGCACGGCGGATCTGTTCGATCGTAGCCTGTGCGTCGCTGGTCAGGGTGTTGGTCATTGTCTGCACGGAAATCGGCGCATCCCCACCGACGGCTACCTTGCCGACATGGATCTTCCGTGATTTCCGACGCTCGATATGCTGGTAAGGCCGGTAGCCACTCATCTTACATCCTTTTGTCGAGACGACAGTTTAGTCGAGCAAACCGCACCGTGCAGCACGGTCACCCATTACGTTTGTTGCCTTCCTGCCAAAATCAACGTGCGTTGGCTACATGAAAGCGCACACGGGAGGCATTCAGTGCCCAGTTATGCCCTGAAGCTGACGTGCATTCAGATCATCCGTACTCATTTCCGGTGCTGACTTTGGCGCAGCCTTACGAGCCCTAGGCTTGGGCGGAGCAGGCAGCACAGCACTTTCACCGCTCCCGTCGGAACCAACAGGAGCAACCGTAACAGCCCCCTCTGGCGCAGGACTAGACACGGGGGAAGATACACTCTGCGTTGACGCAGGTTGCTTAGGCGCACTCGGTTCTATGGGCGGTACCGAGACTGGCAGAGCGGAGGCTGTAGGCGGCCCTGCCAAACTACCATCCAGCACAACTTCCGGCGTTAGCACCAGATTACGTCTCACAGCACCATTGCGGCCCAGATGCGGCGTAACCTGTGTCCCGGCACTTACCACAACACCGCCAGCATTCCCTACAGTCAGGCTGTAGGGCGCGCTGTCAGAAGGCACAAGCCAGACATCGCCCGGCTGCATGATGTGATCATACACAACACGACCCGTCGAGTCCTTAACCTGCACCCAAGTTGCTGCATCCGCCTTAACGGCCATCTGACGCGCACTAGCCGCACGCTCTTCGGCTGTAGTTGGAGCCGCAGGAGCAGTTTCTACCGGCTGGGCAGATTGTGTCTTCTGCGCATCTGCAGGCAAAGCTTCGGCCGGAACCATTGTGCTGCCCGTTTCAGGCGTAGTCGTATCAGTTGGTTTGGTTTCTGGCGGCGTTACGGGCTTAGGTGTGGGCAGCGGAGAAGAGCCTGCTCCCGGCAAAAGCGAAGCCACTTGCGGAGACGGCGCATTTGCGGTCTTTTCGCCCGGAATAATATCCGCAACAGGCGGAACATGCTCAGGTACTGGCGGCGCATGGCCCATGAAGTGATACCACCCCATATAAGCCCCCACGACAACAGCGATCCCTAGAGATACGGTCAAGGCAGGTGGCATATGCTTGTCTGGCGGCGGGGCTGGAAAAGTCAGTTCAGGCTTACGAACAAGCCCCTTCCCTTCCAGCCTGTAACGCGCCACCATAAAGGACGCATCAAATCCTATTGCTTCAGCATATGTCCGCAAAAAACCTAACGCATAGGCTTCGGCCGGGAACACGTTGTTCCGCCCACTTTCCAATGCTTCCAGATAGGATTCGCGAATACGTAGCCACGCAGCAACCTGAGGCAGTGTCCAGCCCAGCTGCTCGCGCCGCTTACGCAGCGCATTACCTACCCCTAAGCTAACAGCATCAGGTAGTGGGGAAGAAGCCGCAGGAATCTCCTGCTCAGGGCCAGAACCGGTTTCAGCCATCAGCATCCATACGCCGTTTCTGGCGCACCAGCGCCTCAACAGCTTGATCAACAAGGTCTGCAATAATTTCAGCCACAGGCTGAACGGCCTTCACCAAACCTACGGACTGTCCGGCCATGACAGACCCGCTCTCAACATCACCCTCTATTACAGCACGGCGCAGTGCACCAGCCCAGAAATGTTCAATTTCCAGTTGTGCTTCTTCCTTTGACACCACACCACTCTGAAAGCGGTTGATAACATCGGCCTGATGCACCAGAAATTTGCGGCTTCCTTCATTGGCAAGGCCTCTGACAGGAATTACTGGAAAACGCTCATCCAACTGCACAGATGTCACAGCATCACGAGCATTGGCCCGCACAAAAGTCTGTTTGAACTTTTCATGCGCGATGCTTTCTGCCGCAGCAGCAAACCGGGTACCCAACTGTCCACCAGCGGCTCCCTGCTCAAGGTAAGCCAGTAGGGCATCGCCACGCCCCAAACCACCCGCCACAAACACTGGCACTTGGTCAATATGCGGCAGAATTTCCTGAGCCAGCACGGTCAGAGACACAGGACCTACGTGACCGCCAGCCTCAGCCCCTTCGATCACCAGCGCATCCACGCCCATTTTTATCAGCCGCTTGGCCAGAACAAGCGCTGGGGCAAAAGCAATCACTTTTGCGCCACCATCCTTGGCTGCCTTGATGGCTGCTCCTGGCGGAATACCCCCCGCAAGAACAATATGCCCGACACCAGCCTGCAAGCAGACATCAACCAGCTCAAGAAGCTGAGGGTGCATGGTAATAAGGTTCACGCCAAAGGGTTTGTCGGTCATAGCGCGGGTCGCGGCAATTTCCTCAGCCAGGCGCTCAGGCTGCATGGCACCGCAGGCGATCACCCCAAAGCCACCCGCGTTGGAAATAGCCGAGACCAAATGACGCTCGCTCACCCAGGACATGGCCCCGGCGAGAATAGCGTATTCGGTACCCAGAAAATCTGTGCCGCGCTTGCAGAGATGATCCCACTGTTTACGGGCGGCAAGCTTTTCTGCGTCAGTTGGGGCAGTAGTGAGTGGCTGTGTCATGATCTCAGGCTTCATCCAGTCCGTACGCAGTGTGCAGGGCACGCACTGCCAGCTCGGCGTACTCGGCAGATACCAGCACAGACACTTTGATCTCGCTGGTGGAGATAACCTGAATATTGATGGAGCGCTCTGACAGCGTCCGGAACATGGTGCTTGCAACCCCTGCGTGAGACCGCATACCGGTCCCCACAACGCTGATTTTCACCACGTCTGCATCTGTTGCCAGCTCTTCGTACTGCACGGCACCACGCACACTCTCCAACGTGCTTATAGCCCGTGGCAGGTCTGTCTTGCTGGTTGTGAAGGTCATATTTGTTGTGCCATCTGCCCCGGTGCTCTGCACAATCATGTCCACATTCACATTGGCTTCACTCAAGGGGCCAAAAATAGCGGCAGCAATACCCGGACGGTCAGGGATGCGCCGCACAGACAGCTTGGCCTCATCACGAGAATACGCAATGCCGGTCACCAGTTTCTTTTCCACTATCTCGTCCTCATCCACTACCAGAGAGCCTGGGAGTTCACCTTCAATCAGAGCCGGTCCATCTTCAAAACTGGAAAGAACCTGCACACGCACACCCTCGCGCATGGCAAGTCCGACACTGCGTGTCTGCAGCACCTTAGCCCCGACAGAGGCCAGTTCCAGCATTTCTTCGTAAGTAATTCTTTCAAGCTTGCGCGCTTTGCTCACAATGCGCGGGTCCGTGGTATAAATTCCGTCCACATCCGTATAAATGTCACAACGGTCTGCTTTAATGGCCGCAGCAAGGGCAACGGCTGATGTGTCGGAACCGCCCCGGCCCAACGTGGTGACGCGGCCATCTGGGCCTACGCCCTGAAAGCCTGCCACCACGGGCACAATACCTTCTGCCATGCAGCCCAGCAGGTGAGCTCCATCAATGGCATCTAGGCTGGCCTTGCCATGTACCGAGTCGGTACGAATAGGAACCTGCCACCCAGCAAAAGAGCGGGAGTTCACACCCAGCTTCTGAAGAGCAATGGCCAACAGACCGCTGGTCACCATTTCCCCGGTTGAGACAATGGAGTCATATTCGCAAGGGTCATGCAGGTCTGACAGGGCGTCACAAAAGCCAACAAGCTTGTTGGTTTCCCCTGCCATGGCGGACACAACCACCAGCACATCACAGCCAGCGTCTTTCTGTTTCTTAACACGCGCGGCCACGGCCTTGATGCGCTCAATATCCCCCACGGACGTTCCGCCAAATTTCATGACGATCCGAGGTACGGAACCGGGCATATTTTTTCTCCACCAGAACAGGCCGTAAACAGACCGCTTTTTGCTCCTACCGCTCCACCTGCAAGTGTGAAAGGTATAAAAGGACGGTTGCGAAGCTCCACAAGGCGCGTCACATAGCCCTGTCGGCCCCCTCTCGTCCAGCGGGGGAGATCAGTGGATAAGGAATTTTGTTCCATGCAACCCTCCAGCCACGGCGCTGAATCCTCCGTCTCACCTGAAGAAATTGCGCGTTTTGGTGCTCTGGCAGAAAAATGGTGGGACCCCTCCGGCCCCATGCGCCCCCTTCACGCCATGAACGACTTGCGCATTAACTGGGCCTGTCGGCACCTGCCCCTTCAGGGGCGGCATAGCAGACGCGTGAGAGTGCTGGATATTGGATGCGGAGCCGGTCTTGCAAGCGAGGCTCTGGCAAAGGCCGGACATGATGTATTGGGGCTGGATGCGTCACCCAATGGCATTCAGGCCGGGCGCGCGCATCTGGAAAACAACCCGCTACCAGATGGCTCCGGCCCGCTTGCCTATCGTGTCGGCAGCGCGGAAGAACTGGTCACGGAGCAGCGTAAGTTTGATGCCGTGATTGCTCTGGAAATTATCGAGCATGTCACTGATCCTGAACGGTTTATGACCATGCTATCTGATCTGGCTGAGCCCGGTGGAGTGGTGATTGTGTCGACCATGAATCGCACCCTGAAATCTCTCGCTGTAGGGAAAATCGGGGCTGAATATTTGCTGCGCCTTCTGCCTGTGGGCACACACACATGGCGCAAATTTATTACCCCGGCAGAACTGGGTCGCTACGCCCGCCATGCCAACCTGTCCATACAGGCCATTGCTGGCATGGTCCCCTCCCTATCAGGCTGGAAAGAGAGCCGGAATCTGGACGTCAACTATATTGCCGCATTCCGGAAACTGTGAGTTCAGGCAGCAGGAACAGTCAGAAACTCAAAACAGGTTGGACTGCCAATCGGGGTAAAGTCCCATGTGAAACTGATTTTTCCTGTTGTTTTATCCACGCGGAAAGACGTGATAGAATCGCTCCTCTGGTTTGCAACATACAAATAGCTGCCAGACGGATCGAACATGAGAGCACGCCCATAATCTGCGTGGGTCCATATCTCATCTACCAAAGTCAGGCTGCCGTCCTGAGCAACCTGAAAAACAGCCAAAGAATCCCCCAGACGGTTTGATACGTACAGAAAATGCTCATCAGGAGAGAGAAGAATTCCCGCAGCAAGCGTACTACCGTGGAAATGCGCAGTCAGACTGCTGACACTTTGCTGGGGGGAAATTTTGCCTGTTTTGGGGTCAAAATCCGCCACCACTACTTTTGAGTCCTGCTCACACAACAGGTAGAGCTTTTTGCCGTCCGCACCGAACTCGAAATGACGGGGTGCCGAACCCGGAGTCATAGGCGTAAACGGCACGGCGGCTGGGGTCAGCTTCCCTGTATTGCTGTTGATGTTCCAGACATACACCCTGTCTAGCCCTGCATCCATCACCAGCACATATTTTCCACTCGGGTCGCTTTTGACCATATGAGGGTGCGCTGAGGAATGGTCACTGACTGCAAAATTTCCGGAAGGATTATCTGCCGCACGATCTGGCATTCTTGGGCCACTATTATGGACAAGCTCAGTCATGCGCCCCAGAGACCCGTCTGCCAAAACGTGGAGAACACCGACTGTCCCGCCGGTATAATTCGCCACAAACACGTAGCGTCCAGAAGGGTGCACGCTTAAATGCGCGGGATTAGCCCCACCTGACGCAACAGTATTGAGTTTTGTTAGAGCACCCGTTGAGTGATTAATTGAAAATGCCGTGACAGAGCCACTGTGTGTTGCATCAAAATCATCAATTTCACTTACCGCATATAAAAAACGGCGGTCTGGGGAAAGAACAATGTAAGAGGGGCTGGCAATATCGGTAAACGTCATCAGGCTGGTCAGACCGCCTGTTTTACGGTCCATCTCAAAAACCGTAATTCCATCTCCATTTCCGCCGGGCGGACCATGTTTTGTGTAGCCCCCCACATAACAGAACGTGCGCTCTTTAGGCTGTGCTTCACTTTGGGTGGGAGCTTTGGCTGTGTCATCGGCGGCACTGGCAGCACTAGCTGTCACAACAAATGCACCAGCCATGCCCCCCAACCCAAACAGGCGGCGGGAAAGAGAATGCGTCATACAGGAAACTGCCTTATTCTTCTTGGTTCCACGCGTGCCTAATGCGGCATTTTGCATACAGGCCCCAGCCTTCCGTTATACCGTGTCCATGTCTGGGTTTCCCCAAATAACGGCAGGCCGATATACCCACGCAGCTTCAGCACATCCTGCCGCGGGGACCAGATCTGCGCCTGATAAATATGGCCCGTATCCGGATCGAGGATTTTCCCATTCCATCGGCCAGTATCGTCAGACGAGGCTTTGAAATCCGTCAACATTAGCAGGTTGCACATTGTGTCCCCCGCTTTGTCATGCGGTACGTTTGTTCCATCGTACTGCAAGCCGACCAAGTGGCCACAGACCGTGTCGCCACACCGATCAATTTTGAACACACCATCATGGCCCTGGCTCAGCCAGTATCCCATAAACGCAGCTTCGGGGTGTGTTTCTGCATGAGCTACACCGGGAAGCAGAACCGTGTACCCCCCCAGAAACAGGCACAGAAATGCTGCAAGACGCTGTATGTTTCTGCTCACTCTGGCCTTCTCCATTGTCTATTTCTGCCGAAGGAGCCTCTCCGCCAAGCAGATCCTCTAATCGTCAGCTGTCTGCACGCCTTACCCACGGCAGGGCAAGAACATTCACTCCCTCTTCGCGCAGCATATCCTTCTCATGCTCTGTAGCACTGCCATAAATACCACGCTCAGGCGCTTCCCCATGATGGATACGTAGAGCTTCCCGCGCAAACTGGTCTTTCATATTTTCGCAGTTTTGCTCTACCGCCTGCCGCACCTTTTGCAATGCAACCATGGCTTGATCAGAAAGGCCGCTACCCAGATCAGGCATCTCACTACCTTGCTCCACCTGAGGGGCTGATCGCTCAGCCTGTGGTGCCAAGACCCCGCTTTTGGCGATAGCCGGAGCCATAAGCGCCTGTTGTACCTCTGCATCCCCACACTCGGGGCAAGTCAGCAGGCCTTTCTGCTGCAACATGGCAAATGTTGCGCTGTCCTTATACCAGCCTTCAAACTGATGGTCATGCCGACACCGCAAACGGTAGCAGATCATGGCACTTTATTTCCCTGCGTTTAACCTAAGCGAGCCCTAACGCAGCGTCCAGCTTGCCCTGCCGCTCAAGCGCCATCAGGTTATCGCATCCACCAAGACACGTCCCATCTACAAAAGTCTGCGGCACAGTGGTCCCACCGCCTGAACGCTCGTAAGCCTGCTGACGCTCAGGGGTACCACGGGGCGCATTGATTTCCTTGAAATCAACATTCTTGCTCCGCAAAAGCTGCACAGCACGCACACAAAAAGGGCAACCGGGCTGGGTATAAATCTCGATGGACGGCATGGCATTTCCCCTCTTTCCTGAATGAACTGGCACCAACAGAGTAGTCCGTGATGCGTCACATAGATGTCAGGCGGTTTCCGCTATTGGAGAATCAAGGTCAATCTCTTTTTGCATGGGCACTAAGGCCGCCACAAGCAGACAAACCGAGGCTGCTCCGCTCTCAAGCAATGCCTGGGCACTCACGGATGCCGTGGCACCCGTCGTCAAGAGATCATCCACCAACACGATGTGCCGCCCCGCCACTGAGTATCGCAAGTGAGGCCTAACTCTTATAGCCTGCTTCATTTCCTCATACCTCTCCCGGCGGGAAAATCCGGAAAGACGCGTGGTAGCCCGTGTACGCTCCAGCATATCCGGCACATAGCGTGCCGCGGTTTTACGTGCAGTAACCTGCGCCAAGAGAGCTGCCTGATTGTATCTACGCTGCCGCAACCTACGTCTGTGTGCGGGCACCGGAATGATGATACTCTCTGGCTGGATGAAACCCTGCCCAATGCGGGCCATATGCTCACCCAGAAAAGAGGCGTTCTCCTGTCGGTCTGCATATTTTAACTGAAGTATCAGGTCTCTGATTGCTTTATCGTAAACAAAAGCCGCACGTGCCTGAGACCACAACGGTGGATGCCGCTCACAAACCGCACATGCTCCCTGGTTATTCAGATAAGCCGCAGAAGGTTGTGGCGTGCCGCATTTTTTACAAAATGGTGCACTGACAGGCGTCACACGCACAAAACAGTCTGAGCAGATAAGACCTGCCTTGTGAGTCTCTGCACCACATAGCAGGCAGAACGGAGGGTATAATGCGTTAAGAACTACGCCGCATCCCTGTTTGAACAACCGCCCTAAAGGCCTACTCTGCCCGACCCGGCCGACCATTACATCATAGCCCCTTGGCAAACAGGCGAGAGAAGCGCACGTTTAACTGCATGGACGCTCCCATTATCTTTGACCGTGCAGCGGTCCGACAGCATCGTAATCGCGCAGCATACACGCAACACAAGGCTGCTCCTATCTTTGAGGCTGCGGCAGACATTCTGATGGAGCGTCTGGCGGATGTTACCCGCACATTTGAAACGGCTTTGGATATTGGCGGCAGAGGCTTCATGGCCCCTCGCCTGTTCGACCGTGGCATTGACGTTGTGCAATGTGAAAGCGCCTTCAGCCTTGCGCGCAAAACGCATTTTTTCAACATAGAAACCGTTTGCGCAGATGAAGAGTTTCTACCCTTTGCACCCCATAGCTTTGATCTGGTTATAGCAAACCTCTCCCTGCACTGGGTGAATGATCTTCCGGGCACGTTTGCGCAGATACGCCAAATTCTACGGCCAGATGGTCTCTTCCTAGCCGCACTGCCTATTCTTCCAACGCTCAGAACCCTCAAGCAGGCGCTGGAGATGGCTGAACTGGCGTTATCAGATGGGATCTCTCCCCGGGTCTCACCCCTTCCCACGCTACCGAGCTGTGCAGGCCTGCTTCAACGCGCAGGGTTTGCTCTGCCTGTCGTTGATGCTGAGGTCTTACCTCTCCATTACAACTCTCTGGCCGGGCTGTTACAGGACCTACGCGCAGCGGGTGAAACCAATGCCTTGGCCCTGCGCAGCCATACACCGCCCCCACGTATGTTGTTCCCTGCTGCTGGGGCGGAAATACGCACTGCACCAGATGGATCTTTCACTATGCCATTGCAAATGGCGATACTGACCGCATGGGCACCTGATCAAACTCAGCCTCAGCCACTCCAACCCGGTGCCTTTACGCAGTCTTTAGCATCTACTCTTACAAACTTGCCGGATCCAGAATGAGGGAGCGCACTAACCGCCCGTAACACTCATATGCCGTGCTGGCCCTTCAACACGCCCAGAAACATCCCCCAGCAAGAACGAGTGGCCTGTGGGCTTGCGCGCAATAGCATCCTGTATTCCAGCCAGTATTGCCTGATCGTTTCCACCTCCACGCATAATTTCGCGCAGGTCAATTCCGTCTTCCTGCCCAAGGCACGTGTATAAACGGCCCGTACACGACAGTCTGACCCTGTTACAGCTATCACAGAAATTATGGCTCATAGGCGTAATAAAACCTATTCTCTGCCCTGTTTCTTCCACCCGCATATACCGTGCTGGACCACCCGTGCGATCTGGTAAAGGGGTTAATGTCCAACGCTGCATCAGGTCTTTTTTGACCTGAGACAAAGGGAGATAGGTTGCAGTCCGGTCTTCCCCGGTATCGCCCATAGGCATGGTTTCAATCAGACAGAGGTCAACGCCCGCCTCTCCGCACCATGCCAGCATGGAATCGAATTCGTCTTCATTTACCCCCGCCATGGCAACGGCGTTCACGCGAACCGCCATTCCAGCCGCACGTGCTGCGTAAATACCGTCCAACGTGGCAGCCAACTTCCCCCGCCGCGTAATCTGAGTGAACAGCTCCGGATTTAACGTATCAAGGCTCACATTTACCCTGCGAACCCCTGCGTTAAACAGAGTTTCTGCATAGTGTGATAGGCGGCTACCATTTGTGGTCAGAGTCAACTCATCCAGAGTGCCCATCTGCTCGGGACGATGAAGCCACGAGCCCAGTGCTTCAAAAAATGGCCCTATATCCCGCCGCACCAGAGGCTCACCGCCCGTAATGCGCAGGCGACGAACGCCTTGTTTTACAAACACCTGACAAAGGCGCAGCAGTTCCTCGAACGAAAGCACGTCCTCACGCGGCAGAAACTGCATGCTTTCCGCCATGCAGTAAACGCAGCGCATATCGCACCGGTCCGTGACAGAAACACGCAAATAGGAAATGTGCCGACCCGTGGGGTCAATTAAAGAGGACAACATAGGTCCACTATATAGCAAAACGTTAGCATCGTGTCGAAATTCTACCACACAGATTAAAGAGGCCTGCCAAACAAAAACAGCCAATGGGAAGAACCACTGGCTGTTTTGATAAGCATTACGAGCATACGGGATCAGACCATAACCCCAATGCTTTCAGGCAAACTTAAAGCTTTGCGGCGTACTCTTTCAGGAAGCTTTTGACGTCATCAGCCAGATCCGGGCGTTCAAGAGAGAATGCAACCTGCGCTTCAAGGAAGCCGATCTTATTCCCGCAGTCAAACCGACGGCCGTCATAACGCAGCCCATGGAAAGGCACATGTCCTATGGTTTTAGCCATGGCATCCGTCAACTGAACTTCCCCACCAGCGCCTTTTTCAAGCTTAGCAAGGTGCGGCATAACGTCGGGTGTCAGGATATAACGACCGATGATGGACAGGTTGGATGGAGCCTCTTCTGGTTTCGGCTTTTCAACAAGCCCCTTGACCTCAACCAATTTACCGTCATCTGCACCCATTTTCAGAATGCCGTAGCGGTTCGTATGCTCACGCGGCACTTCCGTAACAGCAACAACGCTCCCGCCGGTCTGATAATAGGCATCAGCCAACTGTTTCAGGCAGCCCGTTTTTGCTTGCACAATGTCATCTGGCAGCAGGATGGCAAACGGATCATCACCAATAAAGCTGCGAGCACACCAGATAGCATGACCCAGACCCAGCGGCTCCTGCTGGCGCACGGCAACCAGAGACCCGGCTTCAATAGAGCTTGGTTCCAGCGCGGCAAGGGCATCCAGCTTATTCCGCTCACGCAGGGTTGCTTCTAGTTCATAAGCAATATCGAAATAGTCAATGAGGGAGTCTTTGCCGCGACCTGTAATAAGGCAGAACTCTTCAATACCCGCTTCCCGTGCTTCATCAATCGCGTACTGGATAAGCGGACGGTCAACAACCGTCAGCATTTCCTTAGGCATGGCTTTTGTTGCAGGCAGAAAGCGCGTACCCAGCCCCGCTACAGGCAGGACCGCTTTACGTAAAGGCTTGGGCTTGGACACGAATACAACACCTTTAATAAAAAGTTCAGTTTCAACACATTGCGCAGTAGGCAGCTAATATCAGCCGGCCTGTTTCGTCAAATCAAGAGCATCTACTGCGCGCCTTTGCCTTTAAAATAGCAAGAGAAAGGGCCACAGCGAAGCCGTCGAGAAAGCTAGCGCATATCACGAAGATTTTAAACAGCAGAACAACGGCCTGAATATGGCAGTCATATTATTTTCAAATTGTGTGATTTAGTAAAAATTTAGCTCCAAGAAAAACTCATACACTAACAAATTTTTCTTGGAGCTAAATATGGTGCGGCCGAGAAGACTCGAACTTCCACGGGGTATTCCCCCACAAGCACCTCAAGCTTGCGCGTCTACCATTCCGCCACGGCCGCCCGTGACAACCAGTATCAAAAAGTGCGATACCGTTTGGTGAGAAGCCCTATAACCGAACCATCATCAGGCGGCAATGACCAACGAGCATTTTTTATGGGAAATCAGTAAAAAACCTGTTCCCTACCCCTTTGCCTTCGCCAGAATGCAGGAAATTTCCCAAAAAATTCGTCAGACTGAGGCCGTGGAACGTGTTTGGTTGCTGGAGCACCCACCCCTTTTTACAGCAGGCACCTCCGCCAAAGCCGAGGACTTATTTAATCCGCACCACTACCCTACCTACGATGCCGGGCGCGGCGGGCAATGGACGTATCACGGTCCCGGCCAGAGAATCGCTTATGTCATGCTGGACCTGCATAAGTCACACGGACTAATCCCCGCGCGAGACTTACGAGCTTACGTACACGGCTTGGAAAGCTGGGTTATCAGCACCCTAGCCACCTTTGGGTTAAAAGGAGAATGCCGTGAAGGGCGTGTGGGGGTGTGGGTTATCGACCCCAAAACAGGTCAGGAAGAAAAAATTGCAGCTATCGGGGTCCGTGTCTCACGGTGGGTGAGTTGGCACGGTATTTCCATCAACCTTCGCCCCAACATGGCTGACTTTGAAGGCATCGTGCCCTGCGGTATTCGGGAATATGGCGTAACCAGCTTTGAAAAGCTGGGATTCACTGTGTCTCAGGACCAACTAGACGCAGCCTTAGCAGAAAACTGGCAGACTGTATTTGGCAGCCTGCCGTCAGGGTTTACTGAGGTGGAAGCCGAATAAACAGCGTCTGCCGCCGCTCATCGACCAGACGCATTTCGAACAGTCGAAGCGTACGCCCTGTGTCCTTAAAAACAAGCGTGACCAGCCCTTGGGACGGGTTGTTTGTTTTTGCCAGAGAAATTTGCAGGATACCGGGCGGCTTCTGAATATTTGTGACCGTAACATCCCCTGACAGATGCACCGGATTACCCATCAGCACCCCTAGTGGATTATGAGCCAGACCCATGCGGGTTTCTGACCCCGCACGAGAATCCTTGAACACTGCATGTGTGCCGGATGCTTCCAGATCCATACTATGGGGCATGGTATACACCAGATGTAGATAACCGGCATGATAGGTCAGCAAACCACCGCCAGTTGCTCCATTGGGCCATGTTTGCTGGAAGGGTACTGCATTTAACTGCACATCCCGCATATAGGCCTCAACCCGCGCCACATCACTCTGCCCGGCACTGGTCAGACCTTTCCCACCTCCGGCGCAGGATGCCAGCAAAAGAGGACCTAGTATAAACAGGCTTCGCCGTTGCATGGTAGCTACACCGCTTTTGCACTCTGTCCATTTTTTCATGAAATTTTTGCGTCCTCTTCCGGCGTCCGCAAGGTGAGCGCCAAGGCGTGCAGTCCGGTATCGAACTCAGCTTTCAGAGCGTCATTCACCATGCGGTGCCGGGCAACCCGACCCACTCCGTCAAAAGCGGCGCTTACCAGCAGAATCCGAAAATGTGTTTCAGAGGCACCAGCTTCCGGCCCACGCACCATGGCAACATGGTGTGCATGACGGTGGCTTTCATCCTGAATATCCATTTTCAATGGTGCAAATGTCTGCGTCAGTACGTCCCTTACCCGTATGGCACGAGGCCCCTGAGGTGCGTGTGTTGATGCTGAATTACGAACCGTTGCCATATCTTCCCCCTTGCACAGAAGCGCTCAGGGCGCACATAACCCTGATGATGAAGCGAAGGAATACCCGTCACAGGGCGTTCGACCCAGATCCGGACGCCCCGCAGCGCTGCTGTGACATGCCTGAATGTACAAAGTCTGCTGGCTATCGCGCCCCCCGCTCCCGCGAGACGCTGAACCAGTATTACTGGTTCTGTCTAGAGCATGTGCGGGAGTATAATGCACGCTGGGACTATTACAAAGGCATGTCACCCGGCCAGATTGAAGCCCATCTGCGGGCTGATATTGCGTGGGACCGCCCGTCCTGGGCTTTTGGCCAAAGTGCAGCCCAAACAAAACGTAAGACATTTAATGAAGAAGAAATTCTAGACCCGCTGGACATTCTGGGCCGCAGCCGGGAAGCAAGAGCCGAGCGCAAACGTCAGGCCGCAGCCCCTCGTGCGCCTGAAGGGTTACGAGATTCTCTGGCCACACTTGGTCTGGACTGGCCTGTAACGCTGGACGTTGCCAAGGCGCGCTACCGCGAATTGGCGCGCAAACACCACCCGGATACAAATAATGGGGACCGTAAAGCCGAGGAACGGCTGAAAGTCATTAATGTTGCCTTCACAATTGTGAGGACACACCTTACCTCTGAGGGGCTCGAAAAAGCGGGGTGATCGTGCCATCCTGCTCCACGCTTCTCTCTGGCAGCCTGTACCATGGCTGCTTTTATTTTTCCTCTCTGCACGCACAAACCAGACAAAGACGGATAAAGAATGACTGATTCTTCAAACCCGGTCTCCACCGGTGACCTCCCACCGATCTCTGCTCTTTCAGCACCGGACCTTGAAGTTTCAGTGCGAGATGTTTTTGGCATTGATTCGGACCTGACCGTACCGGCCTTTTCTGTCAGAACGGAACATGTGCCTGCACAGGACCCGGCTTACCTGTTTGATCATGACACCACCCTGTCCATTCTGGCAGGCTTTGCGTTCAATCGTCGCGTTATGGTTCAGGGCTTTCACGGCACAGGCAAATCGTCCCATATTGAGCAGATAGCCTCCCGCCTCAACTGGCCGTGTATCCGTATCAACCTTGATAGCCACGTCTCCCGTATTGATCTGGTGGGAAAAGACGCCATTGTCGTGCGGGATGGCCAGCAGGTTACGGAATTTCAGGAAGGCCTGTTGCCCTGGTGCCTGCAACATCCCTGCGCTCTGGTATTTGACGAATATGACGCAGGCCGCCCGGATGTAATGTTTGTCATCCAGCGTGTGCTGGAAGTAGAAGGGCAACTTACTCTGCTGGACCAGAACCGCGTTATCAAACCGCACCCGTGGTTCCGACTGTTTGCAACCGCCAACACCATTGGGTTGGGAGACACCACTGGCCTGTATCATGGCACGCAGCAGATTAACCAAGGCCAGATGGACCGCTGGAACATCGTGACCTCTCTTAACTACCTGCCTCATGCACAGGAAGTTGGCATTGTACTGTCCCGTCTTGGCATTAACCCGGATGACAAAGCCAAACGCGGCATGATTGAAAACATGGTGGCGCTGGCCAATCTGACACGTGCGGGCTTCATGGCGGGTGATCTGTCCACTGTCATGTCTCCGCGTTCGGTCATTGCATGGGCTGAAAACGAAATTATTTTCAAAGACACCGCCTTTGCCTTCCGCGTGACGTTCCTGAACAAATGTGACGAGGCTGAACGCACCATGGTGGCTGAGTATTACCAGCGCTGCTTCAACTCCAGCCCGTACGCCAAACAGGGCGCGTAAGGTTTAAAAGGGAAGGCGCTTCACTTATGGCAGACAGCAGGACAGGTTCGCAGGCACCCCCGGTCGGGCATAACCAGCCAACGGCTGCCGAGCAAGAAAACCGCGTTGACGTCTTTAAGCAGGCCACGGCTGCAACGCTGCGTGCCATGGGTGGCCAACGCGATGCTGATGTGTCGTTCCATACCGGCAATATGCCGGTTGCTCCGCTCAGCCTTGGTGGCAAAGCGCGCCTTCCCGCCCCTTCCCGCCGGCTAAAAGACGAGGAAGTTTTACGTATCCGTGGCGCTGCCGATGCACAGGCGCTCCGCCTCAAACATCATGATAGTAGCCTGCACCAGAATAACTTGCCTGCCGAACCTATGGCGCGGGAGGTTTACGATGCGCTGGAGCAGGCCCGCATTGAATCCCTAGGCGCCCGCCACATGCAGGGGGTAGCGGCCAACCTGCGTTACAGGCTGGAAACCGAATGTCGGGAAGCTGGCTTGGCACAGATGACAACGCCAGATCAGCTTTCCCCCGCAGTAGCATTGGAATTGCTGGCACGTGAGGCCTTGACCGGTGAAGCTGTGCCTGTTTCTGCCCAAGCTATTCTGGAAAAATGGCGGCAGACATTGCCAGCCAAGGCACAACAGGCGCTTGCTCACCTGAAGGCGCATGAGGACAGTCAAGCAGACTATGCCCGTGCCACGCGTAAAATTTTGGCAGCCTGCGCTCTGACTGAAGACGACGCAGCTTCTGACGACACAGAAGAAGACGAAAACGGGTCTGACACATCCGATACTGAAGATCAGAACTCCGCCTCTCCGCCCGAGCAGCAGGATGAGGCCAGTCCACCGGAACCAGAACCTACTCCCTCCGCCCCTGAACCGCAAATGATGGCCGGATCAGGTGATTTTTCACCAGATATGCAGGAAAAAGAAGGAGAAGGCAGCGGCTCAGAAGGAACTGGTGAAGCCGCAGGGCCGGGAAAACGCTCAGACATCCCTCCGGGTGAAACAGCCAAAACCTACCACGCCTACACCACCCAGTTTGATGAAGAAGTTCGCGCTGAAGAGTTGTGTGACCCGGAAGAACTTAACCGTTTGCGCCACCAACTAGACCTTCAGCTCGCCACCCTACACGGAGTTGTTTCGCGTCTGGCGAACAAGCTGCAACGTAAACTGATGGCGCAACAAACCCGGTCGTGGGATTTTGACATGGAAGAAGGCCTGCTGGATGCAGGGCGCCTCTCCCGTATTGTGGTGAATCCCACACTTTCTCTGTCCTACAAACAGGAACGGGATACGGAGTTCCGGGACACGGTTGTCACCCTCTTGGTAGATAACTCCGGTTCCATGCGTGGGCGGCCCATATCTGTGGCGGCGTCCTGCGGCGATATTCTGGCCCGCACCCTTGAGCGGTGTGGTGTGAAAGTGGAAATTCTGGGCTTCACGACACGCGCTTGGAAAGGCGGTCAGAGCCGTGAAAAATGGTTGAAAGAGGGTAAGCCCGCTAACCCTGGGCGTTTGAATGACCTGCGCCATATTGTGTACAAAGCGGCAGACATGCCTTGGCGTCGTGCTAAAACCAATTTGGGCCTCATGCTACGCGAAGGTCTACTTAAAGAAAATATTGATGGTGAAGCCCTACTCTGGGCCTACAAACGGCTGAAAAGTCGCCCGGAATCCCGCAAGATTCTGATGGTCATTTCTGATGGTGCGCCGGTGGATGACAGCACACTTTCCGTCAATCCCCCCTCCTATCTGGAAGATCACCTGCGCGAGACCATCCATATGATCGAAGACCGCAGCCCTGTAGAACTTTCCGCCATTGGTATCGGCCATGACGTAGGGCGTTACTATCAGCGCGCTGTGACTATTACCGATGCAGAAGAACTGGGAGGCACCATGCTGCAATCCCTCTCTGCGCTGTTTGATGACAAACGCGCAAAAGGGGGACGCCGCCGGACCATGTCACACTGGTAACGGGTCAGCCGGGGCGCTTACGTCAAGCTTTGAGCGCTTGGCCGCAAGAGCTAGCAATGTTTCGAGCATGATGTCCATATCCTGCTCGGCTGTGCGGTGATTCACAACAGCAACCCGAATGGCGCGTTTGCTCTGCACCACAGTGGCGGAGGGGACGGCCACCCCGCTTTCCTGCATATCTTTGACAAGCTCACCATTGAGAGCATCAAGATTGTCAGCCCCCACACTCACCCTGAAACACACAATATTCAGGGTAACGGGAGCCAGCATTTCCAAATCAGGATGCGCCTCAACCCGCGCAGCCAGATAACGGGCAACACGACAGCACCCGTCAACAACGCTCCCCAGCCCTTCAACGCCAAACCCGGCAAGTGTGAACCAGACTTTAAGCGCCCTGAACCCGCGCGAGAGATCAGGCCCAAGGTCACAGAACCACGGTGCGCCGGCAGCAGTTCCTCTGTCTTCTCTGGACAGGTAAGCAAGTGACTGTGCAAACGTTGCCGCCTGCCTGCCCTCCTCCCGCACCAACACGCACCCAGCGTCATACGGGGTTTGCGCCCATTTATGAAAATCTAGCGCTATACTGTCTGCCTGTTCCATGCCCGCCACTAACGGCGCGTAGGTTGAGGAGAGACGTGCCAATGCTCCAAAAGCTCCATCCACATGGAACCAGAGGCCATAGGCCTGCGCAAAAGCGGCAAGCTCGGGCAACGGATCAATAGAGCCCGTGTCTACAGTCCCCGCAGTCCCCACAACCATAAACGGCTCCAGCCCAGCGGCAAGGTCAGCCTTTAGCTGAGCATCAAGGGCTGCCATATCCATCTTAAATGCGGCATCAACGGGCATACGGCGTAATGCCTCCGTGCCAAGGCCTGCCATATCGAATGCACGCGCAATACATCCATGGGCAGTCTGGGCGGCATAACCAACCAGTTTGCGCCCATTAAGACCCTCCGTACGGAGTGCACGACCTGCCTTGACCGCACGGCTTGCCGTTAAAACAGCAATGAAATTGGCAAGAGAAGACCCAGTTACCAGAACGCCTGTTGCCGTTTCCGGAAAACCCAGCATGGTTGCTGCCCAGCGAATAACCATGCGCTCTACTTCAACAGGCGCGTGGTCCCTGCCGCCAAGGTTTGCGTTCAGGCCTGCTGCCAGCATTTCAGCCAGCATACCCTGAACTGTCCCACCACCATGCACCCATCCCATAAAGCGCGGGTGCCGGTTACCCACCGCATAAGGTAGTACGCTCTGGGTAAACTGCCCATAAAGCTCTGGTAAATCTGTGCCTGTCTGTGGAAGCGGTTGTTCGGCAAAACCCTGCCTCACCCCATCCGGCATGGGCTGCCAGACCGGCCCCTCCGCCACATGTTGCAGGTTATCAAACATATCTTCCAGCATCTGGTGGCCGAGAGCCCGCATTTCGTCCCAGTTTTTAGGATCAAGGCCAGCCATATATCAGTCTCCTGCGTTCATGCTTTTGTCCTGCGCTGTGCGAGCAGCAAAACGCCGCGCCAACACTGCACAGATAAAAAGCTGGATTTGGTGATAAATCATTAACGGCAGGACAATAAGCCCCACGCTCGCCGGTGGAAACAGCACGTTGGCCATGGGCACGCCAGACGCCAGTGTTTTTTTAGACCCGCAAAAAACCACTGCAATTTCATCCCGCAGCGGCAAGCCAGCAGCGCGGCTTGTTACAGCGGTAAGAATAAGCACACAGGCTAGCAGCATAAAATCTACCAACGCTATCATGCCAAGCTGACTGGGAGGCAGTTTGTGCCACAAGCCCTGCATCACAGCATCGCTGAACGCCAGATAGACTACAATAAGGATGGAACCACGGTCCGTAAGTGACAGGATCTTCTTGTTTCGCACGGCCCATGCACCAATCCAGGGCTGTAAGATCTGCCCGAGCACAAAAGGCAGCAGCAGTTGCAGCACAATAGCCATCACACCACCGCCCTGTGCTCCATGCCGCGCCAGAACCAACCCGACAAGAAACGGTGTGATGAAAATACCAAAAATATTGGATGCGGTGGCAGCACAAACAGCCGCAGGGACATTCCCTCCGCCAATAGAGGTAAACGCAATGGATGACTGCACCGTGGAAGGCAGGCAGCACAGGAACAATATTCCTAGCCAGACCTCATCCTGTAGCAATGCGGGAAAGACTAGATGCAGCGCCAGCCCCAAAAGGGGGAACAGCACAAACGTGCAGCAAAGAATAAGCAGATGCAGCCGCCAAGCCGTAAGACCATCCACAACAGCTTTGCGTGACAATCTGGCACCCTGCAGGAAAAACATGATGCCAATGACAACAATAGCCAGCCATTGAAACACGGGAACTGCCGCACCTTGGCACGGCAAAAATGTGGCCAGCACCACAGTCCCGATCAGGCTTAAAAGGAATGGGTCCAGACCAAACATCGTGCTCAGTTCTTTCCTGTTTCATGTGCCGACGCACAGACTTTACAAGCCCTTACAGCTTTCTGCGTTAAGGGCATAAAAATCTTCGTTGCGCAGGGCCTCTGCTTACGCCACCTTTATGCGCAAATGAAAGCACACACCATTCTCCCTCTCGCATCTCTCATGCTCGTGAGCGCTGCATTCGCCCGGCCTGCACTAGCTGCTCCGCCAGCCAGTTGTGCCGTTATCTCCCACGGTGGTACGCATGCAACGGACCAGAACGTCAGTTTTGATACCACAAGTATCCACACGCCGGATGGCAGTACCTCCCTCACCATCAAGCAAATGACCTACACGACCACAGCGTCCGGCAGTACGGCAGAGTCCGTGCAAGATCAGGCTGACGCCGCATCTTTGCTGCTGGTTTCTGCACTGACAGGGCGCCATAACGCCGCCTGCTCCGCGTGGTTGAACAAACAGGGCCAAAGCATTGCCAATGGTCTGAAAGCTGGCAATACCTATTCTGTCGTCTGGAACACGGCTGCTGTTACTCACGCCTCTGCTCATGTGGGCATAGGGAGTGCCAGCCTGAAACTGGCGGGAAATACGTCCGAGCATAATGCTGCTGCAACGCTGGGGATGACTGGCCTTACTTTTAAGAACATTCCCAATCAGGACCTGTTGCCAACGGCTGCGCACGCCGCATTTTCTCTGCCAGCTTCTGAAATCCCAGCGCTGATGGCTGCTGTGGGCGGCAAAGCAGAACAGGCACCGGCAGTGCACGTCACCATTTCCAACTTTGATGCTCTGCGCGACACGGTCCATTTGAAAGGCAATGGCACCGCCACTCTGACAGGCAATGTGAATGCCACGTCAGCCTCCGGCCATCTGGAAGTGGTGAACATTGAGACGTTGATTGAAAAAGTACGGGCTGCCAATCAAATGAAACTAGCCGCCGGTATGGTGCTGGCTCGCCTTGTCAGCCACGCACAGAATGGTGCAAGCGTGTGGGATGCCACGTGGTCCAGCGGCGTTCTGACCGTCAACGGTTTTCCTCTTCCCCTAAAATAACCCACCAACACTCCTGCTCTTAGCTGTGAGCCAAAATAGGTGACCTGTGGGTTAGGCGGTCAACCCGTTGCTAAGGTTCTAAAAACAAAAAGGCACGGAAAGCTTCATGCTCTCCGTGCCTTTTTCTGTTGCGGCATAAACTGTCTTAAACAGCTTCTGCTGGTATTTTCTGGGCTAGTTTGGAGAGGTCCCGCAAAACCCTACGCGCCAGATCTATACGCTGCACGTTGGTCAACTCCCGCACAACAGCCATTTTATGGTCCGTTCGCAGGCGGACTGTGCCGTCTTTCCAACGGGCCATCCACTGCACCAGCCCTTGCGGGTTCCGGAAGTGATTATGACGGAATTGCAGCACCATACCCTTTGGCCCGGCTTCAAGCCGCTCTACTCCGGCAGCGCGGCACAGGCGCTTCAGGTCCACAATATCCAGCAGGTTCTTGACCTCATCCGGCACAGGGCCAAAGCGGTCAACCAGTTCGGCTTCCATAGCTTCCAGCTCAGCGTCTGATGCTATGCCGCTAATGCGCCGGTACAGGCCCAACCGCACAGGCAGGTCTGGCACATACTCGACCGGGATAAGAACAGGCAGGCCAACAATAATGTTAGGCGTCCAGTCCCGATCTTCCGCACTCCGGCGGTTGGCGTCAGAGCGTAGATCTGCCACGGCGTCTTCCAGCATCTGCTGGTACAGCTCAATGCCTACCTCACGCACATGGCCCGACTGCTGGTCACCCAGCAGGTTACCCGCGCCACGCAGGTCAAGGTCATGAGAGGCAAGCGTAAAGCCTGCGCCCAATGTGTCCAGCGTCTGCATAATCTCAAGCCGCTTTTCTGCTGCGGCAGAGAGAACATGTGTTTGCGGCCATGTCAGATATGCGTAGCCACGCTGCTTCCCGCGCCCTACCCGCCCGCGCAACTGATAAAGCTGGCCTAGGCCAAACATATCTGCGCGGTGAATAATCAGCGTGTTCACGGCAGGCATATCCAGCCCGCTTTCCACAATGTTGGTGGAAAGCAGAATGTCATATTTCCCGTCCGAGAACTCGGTCATCACCCGTTCAAGCTCGGTAGGGCTCAGCCTACCATGCGCCTGCACCACCTTGGCATCCGGCACAATGGTGCTCAGGCGTTCTGCCAGACGGTCAAGGTCTTCAATACGTGGGGCAACACAGAAAATCTGACCACCACGGAAACGCTCACGCTGTATTGCCTCGCGAATAACCACACTATCAAACGGCATAATGAAGGTCCGCACCGCCAGACGATCCGTCGGCGGTGTGGCAATCAGGCTCATTTCTCGCACACCAGACAAAGAGAGCTGCAAGGTGCGTGGCAGCGGCGTTGCGGAAAGGGTCAGCACGTGCACATCGTCACGCAGGGCTTTCAGCTTTTCTTTATGCGCCACGCCAAAATGCTGCTCCTCGTCAATAATAAGCAGTTCAAGGGCCGCAAACTGCACTGTTTTGGCGAGCAATGCATGGGTGCCAATCACCACGTTTATGGAGCCATCCGTCAGACCTTTACGGACGGCCGTTGCCTCCTTGCCTGTGACCATGCGGGAGAGTTGCGCCACCTTGAGCGGAAATCCCTCAAATCGTGCGGCAAAGGTGCGGTAATGCTGGCGGGCCAACAAAGTGGTTGGCACCACAACAGCAACCTGCCCGCCCGACATTGCCGCCACAAACGCAGCACGCAAGGCGACCTCGGTTTTGCCAAACCCGACATCCCCACACACCAGACGATCCATAGGCCTGCCGGATGTCATGTCATCCAGCACATCGGCAATGGCGCGGGCCTGATCGTCCGTCTCTACAAACGGGAAGCGGGCACAGAATTCATCCCACAACCCTTCAGCGGGGGTGAGAACCGGGGCCTCTTTCATGGCGCGTGCTGCTGCTGTCCGGATAAGGTCAGACGCCATATCCCGGATGCGCTGCTTCATCCGCGCCTTACGGCCCTGCCAGGCAACACCGCCGAGTTTGTCTAATGGTACACCGGACTGGTCGGAACCAAAGCGGCTCAGAAGCTCTATGTTTTCAACGGGCAGATACAGCTTTTCATTGCCATCGTATAACAGGCGCAAACAGTCATGGGGCGCCACACCCACACTCACTGTCTCCAGCCCGTCATACCGCCCGATCCCGTAATCCTGATGCACGACCAGATCCCCGGCGGTAATTTCTCCCGCTTCGGCAATCAGTTCATCCGCTCTGCGGCGACGACGCGGTGGGCGGCCAATACGCTCGCCCAGCAGGTCCTGCTCGGACACAAAAGCAAGATTTTCCGCAACAAAGCCGCGCTCAAGTTCCAGCGTTAAAAGGGCAACAGTACCGGGCTTTGCTTTTTGCGCCTCTTTCCAGTTCTCATAGCTCTGGGTCGCAACACCGTGCTCACGCAGCAATGTACCAATACGCTCACGGGACCCGCGAGACCACGCGGCGATATAGGCCCTCCGGTTAACTTCACCCCATTCCCGCACTTGGTCTCCCAAAAGGCGGAAAACCTGTTCACGCTCCCCATTAGGCACAATTTTAGAGAACATTTTGCCGGGGCGGCCACCTACATCCATCCCCTGCGCCCCATCTGGCTTGGCGAAGGGGCTGAAGGCTACAACCGGTGCCCGCGCCAGAGCGGCATCCCAACCTTTCTGATCAAGATAAAGCAGGTGCGGCGGCAGGGCGCGATACGGTGTTTCCCCCTCCCTCACAGGCTGACGCCGGGCCTGATAGTGGTCCTCTATCATTTCCAGACGCCCTTTCAGGACGTCTTCTGCCTGATAATCCAACGAGAACGAAGCACCGGGCAAATAATCAAACAGCGTTTCAAGTTCAGTATGAAAAAGCGGCAACCAATGCTCCAGCCCCGGATAGCGCCGCCCGTCTGAAACATGCTCGTACAGCGGGTCACTCGCAGCACCCGGCCCGAATACATCGCGCCAGCCCGTACGAAACCGCGAGATACTTTCCGCATCCAGTGACAGTTCGGAAACAGGGCGGAGAGTAAGCTCTGTCTGTTTGCCGGTAGAGCGCTGCGTTCCGGGGTCAAAGGCGCGAATGTTCTCTACTTCATCGCCAAACAGATCAAGCCGCAGGGGTTCCGGCGCACCTGCCGGGTAGAGGTCAAAAATACCGCCACGGGTAGCGAATTCACCCGCCTCCATCACCGTATCCGTGCGCGTGTAGCCATTGGCTATCAGCAGTTCGATCAGGAATTCCTGATCAAGGCTTTCCCCTTGCCTGACGGTAAGGGACTGCCCTTTAAATGTGGCGCGGGGTGAAACACGCTGCACAATGGCACCAACGGTGGTCAAAACGAGCCTTGGCTTGCCATTGGCGGGTTCCAGCAACCGGGTGAGCGTTGCTACGCGCTCCGCAACCAGAGTAGGGTTGGGAGAAACCCGGTCGTAAGGCAGGCAGTCCCACGCGGGGAAGCGCAGTGTCTCCACATCCGGGGCCATATAGGCCAGCATTTCCGCCAGCCTTACGGTAGAGGCTTCATCCCGTGCAACATGCACAACGGGGCCGCTATGTTCGCGTGCTCTACGGGCCAGCAAAAAGGCATCATACCCTTCCGTTACGCCCCAAACTGGAACAACCCGCCCCTGTGCGCGACTGTCCACCCCTGTTTCTGCTGTCATACGGTCTTCCCGGCTCCTTTTGCACGGCTGGCGTCCACCATGCGCCGTAACATGGGTGTGGCTTTTTCTTCTGGCAATGGCAGGCGCCCAAATAGCCAGTCCGTCAGTTCCGGGTCCGGCATTTCCATAATGGCTTCCATGTCAGACAGTTCAGCATCCGTCATGGTTGCAACATTGGCTTCCACAAATCCGCCAATCAGAATATCGGTCTCGAATGTTCCGCGATGATTGGCACGGAAAATCAGCCTGCGGCGGCGTGCTGCAAACGGATCATTTTCTGATGGAGGCGTGCTAAAATTGTCTTGCATGGTCATGGTGTCTATAGCCTTCAGACGACTTTCTGTCAGCCGCAAACAAAGGCCTGAGTTTCTTTGGTGTCCAGTCCCTTTTCCATCACAACCGCTTCGGGTGCGGGTCAATTTGACCCAAGCCTGCTGGCCCCTGTTCTGGCACCTCTGGACAGTCTTCCCGGTGTCAGCACTGCACGGGCCAAGCTTTTCAGCCGTATTGCAGGTGGCAACCGCGTGCTGGACCTGCTGTTCTGCCTTCCTGAAAGTATTACAGACCGCCGCGCACGGCCCCTTATTGCTGACCTCAAACAGGACAGCATTGCAACTGTAACCGGCATTGTGCGCGGCATTCGTCCGCCCGCGCCACGTACACGGCAACCCTGGCGGGTCACACTGGAAGATACAACCGGCACACTAGAACTGGCCTTTTTTTCAAAATGGCAGGCTCAAAATGTTGTGGAAGGCGAATCTCTCATAGTTTCGGGCAAGGTTGAGCGCTTTCATGAGCGGCTTACCATGACCAGTCCGGATTACCTGCTGCCCGCACGCTCAGCAGACCGCATCCCTTTGCTAGACCCTGTCTGGCCGCTCACCGCTGGTCTGTTTACCGGGCAGGTCCGGCAGGCCATGACAGCAGCATTAGCGCGACTTCCCACAACACTACCAGAGTGGCACGCCCCCACCTTGCTGGAGCGCCGCCGCTGGCCTGACTTCACAACTGCTTTGCACTGGATGCATTTTCCGGCAACCATTCCCGACAGTGAACAGGGGGATGCCTGGCGCGGCGAACAAACCCGTGCCCATGCCCGATTGGCCTGCGATGAATTATTGGCAGACCAACTTGCCACCCGCATCGCCCAGCGCGCCGCCCGCAGCAGACCCGGGCGCTCCATTACCGGGGATGGGCATTTACAGCAGCAGGCCTTAACCGCTTTTGGGCACACCCCAACCCCGGGCCAGAAAAAGGCGCTACGGGACATAGAAGCCGATATGGCCGCCCCATACCGCATGAGCCGCCTGCTACAGGGGGATGTGGGCGCAGGTAAAACACTGGTTGCCTTACTGGCCATGCTGCGTGCAGCAGAAAATGGGGCACAAGCAGCACTCATGGCCCCCACTGAAATTCTGGCCCGACAACACGCCAAAACATTTGAGCGGCTTTCCCCCGTACCTGTTGCTTATTTGTCCAGCGCAGTCAAAGGCAAGGCACGGAAACAGACCCTGCAAGCCATTGCCGAGGGCACCACTCCGCTTGTAGTGGGCACGCATGCACTGGTGCAGGACGCCGTGCAATTTGCAGACCTCGCACTTGCCGTAATTGATGAGCAGCATCGCTTTGGTGTGGAGCAACGTTTGGCGTTGGTGGAAAAAGGGCGCGATGCTGACATGCTGGTCATGACAGCCACCCCCATCCCCCGCACCCTTCTGCTCACCCGGTTTGGGGACATGCAAACCAGCAGGCTGGAAGGCAAACCCGCTGGCCGTAAACCTGTCCGCACATCCCTGCACAGCATTGGTGCAATGGACGATGTACTGAGTGGCCTGCGCCGAGCCTTGGCAAAAGGCGCACAGATTTTCTGGGTGTGCCCTCTTGTATCGGAGAGTGAAGCGCTGGACGTTGCAGCCGCGGAGGCCCGCCACGCAGAACTGACAAGCTATTTTGGCCCCATTGCAGGCTTGGCCCACGGCCAGCAGGACTCTGCCGTGCGGGAAGAGGCGTTAGAGGCGTTTGCCCAAGGAGAGACACGCCTTCTGGTGGCCACAACAGTGATTGAGGTAGGGGTCGATATCCCCACAGCCACCATCATGGTGATAGAACATGCTGAGCGCTTTGGCCTTGCCCAGTTGCACCAACTCAGAGGGCGCGTTGGCCGTGGCGCTGAGGCCTCCTATTGCCTGATGCTGCATGATGACGGGTTAGGCCAGACCGCGCGCCGCCGCCTGACCTGCCTGAAAGAAACTGAAGACGGTTTTTTGATAGCCGATGAAGACTTTCGCCTTCGCGGCGGCGGGGATGTAACAGGCCGCAGGCAGTCTGGCCTGCCTGACTATCGTATGTCGTCTGAACTACTGGTGGATATGCTTCTGGACGCAGCGCACGAGGAAGCAAAACGCATTTTGCCCGACACCGCCCCCCTAGCCGACCCCGCGCTTCCCCAGTCAGCCGAAGTTTTGCTGAGCCTGTTCAACAAAACAGATGCGGCCCGTATTTTTACAGGAGGCTAGTTTTTACAAAAAAAACCGCCCCCAAAGGCGCGGCTTTCTTGTAGGGCGCATAGAAAACCCGAGGAAAATTAGGCGCGTTCGGCTTCAGCCAGCCAGCGTTGCACCTGCCCCTCCGGGTCTGCATTCAGCGTAAAATCTGACACTGCGGCAACACTATCGGCTCCGGCATCCAGACAGGCACGCAGACGCTCAAAGGTAATGCCGCCGATGGCTACTAACGGCAGATCGCCTATCAGTTTTTTCCATTCGGTCAGCTTTTCCACACCTTGCGGACTAAAAGCCATTTTCTTGAGCCGGGTCTCCCACACAGGGCCCAGCGCCACATAATCCGGTTTGAAGGATAGAGCGCGGTCCAGTTCCTCATGGCTATGGGTGCTCAGGCCAAACCGTATGCCAGCTTTCCGCACTGCATCAAGGTCTGCTGTATCAAGGTCTTCCTGACCAAGGTGGATATAGTCTATCCCCTCCTCAATCGCGATTTGCCAGTAGTCATTGAGCACAAGGCAGACGCCATGCTGCTTGGCAAAATCATGCGCCTTGCGGATTTCCGCCAGCAGAGCGTCCCCTTCCAGATTTTTGACACGAAGCTGAATGAAACGGGCGCCAGCGGCTCCCAGCCGGTCAACCCAGGCAGCCGTATCAACAACCGGATAAATTTTCTGAGGGAGTGCGCTCATGCCAGCATGGCCTTTCCTATAAGAGGGGTAGAGGGCACAGCCATATCGCGCTCCTCCATGGGGTCAGCCTTACAGGCAAGAGCCCCAGCCTGCACAGCCAGCCGGAAGGCCTCGGCCATGATTGCCGGGTCTCCTGCCTTGGCAACGGCAGTATTAATCAGCACAGCGTCATAACCCAGTTCCAGCGCCTGTGTGGCGTGGGATGGCACACCAATCCCGGCATCAACAACCAGAGGCACATCCGGAAAATGCGCCCGGAGCGCACGCAGGCCGAATATGTTGTTCAGCCCTTTACCAGAGCCAATTGGCGCGCCCCACGGCATGAGCACTTCGCAGCCCGCCGCCAGCAGTCGCTCGGCCACCACAAGGTCTTCCGTTGTGTAGGGAAACACCTTGAAGCCATCATCAGACAAAATGCGGGCGGCTTCCACCAGGCCAAATACGTCAGGTTGCAACGTATCCAGCTCACCAATCACTTCCAGCTTGACCCAGTCCGTACCGAACACTTCCCGCGCCATGTGGGCGGTAGTCACAGCTTCCTTCACGGTATGGCAGCCCGCAGTATTGGGAAGAACAGGAACGCCCAGATCTTTAATGAGCGACCAGAAGGCCTGCCCAGCTCTTTCCCCGGCTGATTCCCGGCGTAGAGAGACCGTAACCACACCCGGCTGAGCGGCCCGGACAGCATCACTTAAAATTTCGGGGGATGGATATTGGGCTGTTCCCAACATCAGCGGAGAAGTCAGTTCAGTGCCGTAAAAATGTCTGGTCATGGGTTAACCTCCCTGCATGGGTGCAACAATTTCAACCTTTACACCTTCATGCAGCGGGGCCTGAATGCGCTGCGCTACCGGCACAAAATCTCCATTAAGTGCTGTGGCAACGCGTGCGCCACCATAACCCAGTTCATCCAGCAATGTGGCCAGCGTGGTGGCTGAAACGTCCTGCACTTCATCATTAACCACGATTTTCATGGGCCGTTCTCCCTTGCTCATGCAGCGGCACCTAAGCACTCTATGCCGTCAACGCAAGCTTTTAGCCTGCCCTACCAAACACAATATCGGCAGCCTCCTGCGCACGCGTTGGTGACAGCAGAAAACCATGCCGGTACATGCCATTAACATACACTGTATGCCCGTCTTGAATCACGCGGGGCATGTTATCGGGGAAAGAGGGGCGCACACCGGTTCCCATTTCCAGTATTTCCGCTTCAGCAAACGCTGGGTGTAGAACCCATGCCGCATTCAATAGTTCGGTTATGGACCGTACCGTCATGCCACCCGCATTCTCGCTCTCAATCATGGTAGCGCCCACCATAAAGACATGATCCGCACGCGGGACAATGTAGATGGGAATACGCGGGTGCAGCATTCTGACCGGCCTGTGTAAAGCAACATCCGGGCATCGCAGCAGGAGCATTTCACCCCGCACACCACGCAGGGCTGGCAAAGCTTTGCGGACATTCAGGCCTGTACAGTCCACAACCCAGTCAAAACCCGCAGCGTCAGGCTCATCCGCTTCATTGAAGATGGCCTGACCGCCCATACTCTTGAGGCTGGCCAGCAACGCCACTAAGGCCTTGCGCGGGTCAACATGCCCTTCTTCTGCAAAGAACAGCCCCTTGTGAAAGCGCCCCGCCAGATCAGGCTCCAGCTCAGCAATCTGCTCCCCATCAACCGTCTGAAAATGAGACGTCCGGCGACCGAAACGGGCGACTTCCCCCACATCCCGTGGGGGAGCAAGAACCAGGCTCCCTGCCCGCACAACGTCAGGGACATGAGCAGCCCACCAGTCCACCGAAGCAACTGACTGTGCTGTGACCTCTTCCGGCGCTGACTCAGCCTCGCACCAAGGAGCCAGCATGCCGCCAGCCATCCATGATGCTCCGGCACCTACCCTGCCACCGGGATCATACAATGTTACGCGCCCACCGCGCTCAGCCAATGTTACGGCCGCGGTCATGCCCGCAACACCAGCCCCTTTTACCAGAATGCGCGGTGTGCCTTGCATCTCTCATATCCTCTCACGCCGGCTATGCCGTATGCTCAACCGGGTTTGTGTGACCCTTGAGGCGTTATAACACTCCCCAGACCAGCGTCATCCCGTACTGCCATGGTCTGATGTCACACCAGACGCAACAGCAGAACAATCACGACACAGCATTCCATAATGGCTGTCGCTATCCAGCGCAGGCCCATATACCCTGTGGGCAAGGCCCCACGCCGCCACCCTGCGCGTTCAACCAGCGCGATGCCGGGAATCGCAACGGCAAGAGTTGCCAGCCCTGCGATGGGCTGCCATGCAAAAGCAAGATAGGCTGCAAGCCAGCCCAATGCTGCTGGCACTACCCCAAGCAGCAGACGCGTTGTGTCCAACTGGCCTGTAGTCGCCGTTACAATGCTGGGCTCAGGCTCCAGTGCCAGCCCCCATTGCACCGCCCCCCAAAAGCTGAGGCACATGGCCCCATAGAAAATAAAAGCCATGAGCAAATTGGGCACAGGCACGCCGGAGTTGAAGAACACAATACAGCACGCGCCAAAAATAAAGGGCAGCAAGCCTGCCATGGTCAGCACAACGGCAAGGAAGGGAAGTTTTTTCATAAGCGGTAGAAGTGCCTCCTCAGCACGTTTTCCTGCATCTGATCGGTTGACAGAAAAGCCCAACACGATGCCACTAGGCAACAACATGGAAACGGCAGAGTCCATGTTTCGTGAAGCACGATAACAAAAAGCAAGACACCGCCGCCGGATGCACGCTTATCCGGCGCTATAAACGGGAATGAAAAAAGCATGAGTGCCATTGTAGATATCATTGCGCGTGAAATCCTCGACAGTCGCGGCAACCCTACGGTTGAGGTCGATGTAGAGCTGGCTTCCGGCGCAAAAGGCCGGGCTGCTGTTCCGTCCGGTGCATCCACTGGCGCACATGAAGCCGTTGAACTCCGTGACAACGACCCCAAGCGCTACGGCGGCAAAGGCGTGCTGAACGCCATTGAAAATATCGAGAACGAAATTCTCCCGACTCTTCAGGGTGCCGAATCCTCCGACCAGATCGACATCGACAATGCGATGATCGACCTTGACGGGACACCCAACAAAAGCCGCATGGGTGCCAACGCCATTCTGGGCGTGTCTCTCGCCGTTGCTAAAGCCACTGCCGCCGAACTTCAGGTGCCACTGTACCGCTATGTTGGTGGCGTATTTGCCCACACCCTGCCCGTCCCGATGATGAACATTGTCAACGGTGGGGAACACGCAGACAACCCGATTGATATTCAGGAATTCATGATCCAGCCTGTTGGTGCCCCAACAGTATCGGATGGCATTCGCTGGGGTGCTGAAATTTTTGCACACCTGAAAAAAGCCCTCAAAGACGCTGGTCACAACACCAACGTGGGGGATGAAGGCGGCTTCGCCCCTGCCCTTAAATCTGCAGATGACGCGCTGGGCTTTATTTCCCGCGCTGTAGAATCCGCAGGGTACCGTCTGGGTGAGGACGTGACCTTTGCCCTCGATTGCGCTTCCAGTGAATTCTACCGCGATGGCAAATACAACCTGAAAGGTGAAGGTAAGGTTTTTGATGCAGGCCAGATGGTGGCTTACCTTGAAGACCTGACCAAGCGTTACCCGATCGTTTCCATTGAAGATGGTCTGGCTGAAGATGACTGGGAAGGCTGGAGCCTGCTGACTCAGACTCTTGGCAAAACAGTTCAGCTTGTTGGGGATGATCTGTTCGTAACCAACCCTGAGCGCCTGCGCCGTGGCATTGAAGCTGGCGTTGGTAACTCCCTGCTGGTCAAGGTCAACCAGATTGGCACGTTGACCGAAACCCTTCAGGCAATCGAACTGGCCCACAAGGCTGGTTACACGGCCGTCATGAGCCACCGCTCAGGTGAGACAGAAGATTCCACCATTGCTGATCTCGCAGTTGCCACCAATTGCGGTCAGATCAAAACAGGGTCTCTCTCCCGCTCTGACCGTACAGCAAAGTATAACCAGCTTATCCGTATTGAGCAGGAACTTGCGACAGCAGCCCAATATGCAGGCCGTAGCATTCTGAAACGCTAAACCGCTCTTTCTCCGGAACACCGGACAGGAGCAAAGGGCCGTGGGGACAACCCACGGCCCTTTTTTACTCTTTACGCGTAGGCATCTGCATAGTTTAAACAAATTTACACGCTTAATGTGCTAGATATGGCTGAGTGTAGCGAAGGGATTAAACGAACGTGAAATTGGGCCGCATGATCAGACGCGCCGTACGGGCCGTTGTTCCCCCGCTCGTTTTTCTAGGAATCGCTGGATATTTCGGCTGGAACGCCACACAGGGCGACCACGGCATGAAAGCCTATCAGCAGCAGCTTGGCTTGCTGGATCAGGCCAAACAGGCCCAGCAGGATGCATCGGCCGAACAAGCCGCATGGCGCCGCCGGGTCAATGGCCTGCGTGACCACTCCCTTGACCGTGACACACTGGATGAGCGTGCCCGTGCCATGCTCAATCTAGCTGACAAAAACGATATTGTTGTGCCCTATGACCGCCGGGACCCGCTTTATTAAGTCTGTAGCGGGCCAGCGGACCTTCAGAGGTTAAGTACTATACTTTGCCGTGGCTCGCTTAGTGCGGACTACAAGGCGATCCTGACACAGCATTGCTAGACTGTGCCTACGGCCTCAGTAGCTCGTACCCGTGCGCACTATGTCGTGCCACCACCTAGCTCTATCAGTATAAACAAAAAAAACGGCACCCTAAGGCACCGTTTTTTTAATTCATCCTAAAGGAAGGGTGAATTATTTGATCTTGGCTTCGCGGAACACAACGTGCTTGCGTGCAACAGGATCGTATTTTTTCAGTTCCATTTTACCGGTGTGTGCACGAGCATTCTTTTTCGTGACGTAGAAGTAACCGGTGTCCGCCGTGGAAACGAGACGGATCTTGATAACATTGGTCTTGGCCATGGCTTCCTCAGCAGAGCATGATTATACCGGGCACAACGCCCGGGTGGTGTTCAAGTGCGGGCAAAATGCGCATACAAGAGCCAAAGGTCAAGTATTCTTACAGCGTTTATGCGCGAGAATAGCCAAAAGGAGTAAAAAAACATGCTGGATGTGGCTGTTGCGCGCGCCCGAATCCTCGAAAATTTGTCTTCCTGCGGTTCAGAAACCGTTTCAGTCGCAGCCGCATGCGGTCGTGTTCTTGCTCAACCTCTTACGGCACGCCTCTCCAACCCGCCGGTATCCGTCTCTTCTATGGATGGTTATGCAGCCCGTTCTGAGGATGCCTTAGAAGGCGCTACCCTACGCGTAGTGGGAGAAGCCCCGGCAGGCCACCCCTCCCCGCTCACAGTCGGCCCCGGTGAGTGCCTGAGGGTGTTTACGGGTAGCCAGATCCCTACGGGGGCGGACTGCATACTGATACAGGAAAATATCCAGCGTGACGGTACTCTAGCCACTCTGCAAGCAGCGGGCCGGCTCAATCAGTTTATCCGCCACCAAGGGCAGGATTTTACGGCAGGGCAAATGCTTCTCCCGGCCGGCAAAACTCTGTCTGCCCGTGATATCGGCCTTGCAACCGCTGCAGGGCACCTATGGCTACCCGTTGCCAGCCGCCCCCGTGTGGGCATTTTGGCCACCGGGGATGAAATTATTCTACCCGGTGAGCCTGCCAAGCCAGATTCCATCGTCAATTCCGGCGCGTTCATGGTGAGTGCTTATCTGAACAGCATTGGTGCAGACGCTATCCTGCTCCCCGTAGCGCGGGACAACGCGGCCTCGCTTTCAGCCTCGATCGCCCACGCAGCCCATCTGGACCTTCTGGTCACTATTGGTGGGGCAAGCGTGGGCACTTATGATCTGGTGCAGCAAACGCTCAAAGATCACGGGCTTTCGCTAGATTTCTGGAAAATAGCCATGCGCCCCGGCAAGCCACTCATGTCTGGCAAACTGGGCAACACCCCCATGATCGGCCTACCCGGTAATCCAGTGGCTGCCATGGTATGCTCTCTGGTGTTTGTGGCCCCTGCTGTACGCGCCTTGATGGGCCAGCATATAAGCACAGAAATTGAGACTGAAGCCGCCATACTGGGCGCAGATGTGCGTGAGAATGACCAGCGACAGGACTTCATGCGCTGTACGCTTAGCCCACACGCTGAAAAAGGCCTGCCTGTCGTTACGCCTTTTCCATCTCAGGATTCCGCGCAACTTAACATTCTGGCGCAAAGCGATGCACTGCTTGTACGCGCACCTTTTGCCCCAGCAGAAAAAACAGGGGCGGCCTGTCGCATTATACGCCTCCCATAATGTTTTAAAAACAATATTTTAAAACGATACGTTCGTATGAAGCCCAAAGATGGCTTCGTCTTTTACACGGCGGCCAAAGCTATCCTGCACGCCCCCGCTGGGGGCAATAATGCCTTGAATATCTGGCTGGACTGACAACCAGCCAACGGCCTGATAGTGATACGTCAGCTCCAGATGATATTCATTGCCTTGCGGTGTTGTGCCTGCACGCCGCTCCGAGCGGGCTAAAACAGAGCTGGGTGCCCCCATACCAAACCCCAGCCCCAAGGCATCGTCACTCCGCTGAAACGGCGCTTGCAGCACTATTCCAGTATCAATACTGTACACAATCTGGTTGCGGTCAGCGCGGTTTGTCCATGTTCCTCTGGCGAATGCTGCCAGACGTTCCTGGCCAGACAAACGGGCCACAATCTGATCCGCCACAGCATACAGCGCCCAATTGCCCTTATG
Organism: Acetobacter sp.; assembly: GCF_052102375.1. Taxonomy (GTDB): domain Bacteria; phylum Pseudomonadota; class Alphaproteobacteria; order Acetobacterales; family Acetobacteraceae; genus Acetobacter. Next base: position 77,163 of record NZ_JBQDXI010000007.1, on the reverse strand, counting down.
CTTTAGTTCTTGTGTTGCCTGATCTGGAAAAAAACCGGTATCGCCGTATCCGCCCAGCTTGAAATTTCCTTCATAAACAGCGTCTTGCCGATGATATTGCGCTTCAAGGAAAAACAGAGCCCCTGTGCCAAAATGAAAGCGCGTGCCGCTGGGGTCCTGATTCTGGTTCCACGGATCATCTTTATTGTAAAACCCTGCCCCTATGGGGTTATCGTCCCCTACAGATGCCAAGATCTGCCAAGCCTGATCCGGTTTATAGCTCAACCGGATAGCAGGTGTTGCGAGTGGTGATGTAGGGCCTTGATCATAAAGGTTATTATCCGGCACCATAGGCCAGGAAAAAGAGGCATTTAGGAAATTCTGAGCCGTATCACTGCTCATAAAATCGTGGCTCAGATCTAGCTTACCAATCCGCAGATCAAGTTTATCCTGCCAGAATGCCCGATCGTACCAAAGTTCATACAGCCGCAGGTTGTCATCCGCCTCAATGCCTGAAACCTGATTGAACACATACAGAGGCGTGTTGCTAAACGGCCTTCCTCGTATATCAACAGCGCTTATGCTCAATTGCCCTAACCGCAACCCGGTTATTTTCCGTAAATCAAGCGTCAGGGCTACCGTGGTTGCGCCAATATAATTGTTTGACGGCTGGCTTCCGCCTACCGGCACCCCCCAATATTCATTTTGGTCATTTATTTTAAAATCAACGCCATGGCTGAATAACGTGGTACGAAAACCACCCCAGTCTCCGGTCAAACTCTCTGAATAGGGGTATGCTTCAGCCCCAGCACCCTGCTGCGCCACACTCGCAAGACACAGGGCGGTTATCATGCCTTCTGCTACCAGCTTCCTTTTCAGAAAACAGAAGAGCCTCATGATTTTTCTGGAGAAACAAAATAGTTCATGCCAGAGGGCCTAGCGTGAATAAACTGCACTGAAAACGGCTAATGTCGGACGCCTGATACGCCGTTGTGGCAGAATAAAAAGCAACATAAGCCCTTGACCCAAAAAGAGAACCTATATAGAACAAATAAAGATTTTTGACCAAGTACATCGTTCTGTTTTGAGGTGCCACCCCATGCTAACCCGTAAACAGCACAAGCTTTTGCTTTTTATTGATTCTCACCTCAAACAGACCGGATTCTCTCCTTCGTTTGATGAAATGAAGGAAGCCATGGGCCTGCGCTCCAAGTCTGGCATCCACCGGCTTATTTCAGGGCTGGAGGAACGCGGCTTTCTGCGCCGCCACCATCACAGGGCCCGTGCACTGGAAGTCATTCAGTTACCTGAAATGACGGATCCTAGCGAAAATCTACCTTCCAACGTCATTCGTGGCGATTTTTCACGGTCAAGCGCACCACCCCACAAAATCCCCCTTTACGGCCGCATTGCTGCGGGCCTTCCAATTGAAGCCTTGTCAGACACGACTGCCTTTTTGGATATCCCCGCGGAGCTGACCGGAACAGGCGAGTATTATGCTCTGGAAGTTGCGGGAGATTCTATGATCGAGGCCGGGATCATGGATGGGGACTATGTCATCATTAAGCGGACCGACACAGTAGAGAACGGTCAGATTGTGGTGGCGCTTATTGATGATAATGATGTCACGCTTAAACGGCTACGGCGCAAAGGCAAGGCCATTGCCCTTGAAGCCGCCAACCCTAATTATGAAACGCGTATAGTGCCTGCTGAACGCCTGAAAATTCAAGGCAGACTGGCGGCCCTTATCCGGCGTTATCATTAAAAATAAGCCGGAGAAGGGTAAAACCTTCTCCGGTTACAGCACGTTTTGCATGCCATCTCTTTCTTCAAAAAAAATGAAGAAAGAGCTTTAGACTCACTACTCTGTGGATATATCCGCCCATAACGGCAGCGTTGCTGCCACATGGGAAACGGCTTGCGCTGAAACCTCTGCCTGATGCGGTATTTCCGCCAAAATGCGCACTCTGCCTTTTTGCGCAATCGTTTGGCTATTGGCGGGATTCAAGGGGCCGTTCATCACAACACCAGCAATAGCCACACCTTTCTGGCGCAGAGCGTCCAGACTTAACAGCGTGTGATTAATCGTTCCCAACCCGCTTCGGGCCACCAGAACAACTGGCAAGCCCCATTTTTGTGCCAGATCCAGCATCATCAGGGTATCTGTTGCAGGCACCATAAGGCCCCCCGCTCCTTCAACTACCAGAGGTCTCTCTGCATCGCGTAAAGGCAGAGCCAAACTGGCAGGGTCTATGCTGACACCCTCCGCATGCGCTGCCGCCTCTGGCGATAACGAAGCCTGAAATGCTCCAGCAGGAGGAAAACAGGCATCTGGTCCACAACCAGTCAGATTTTCGATAGTAGGTGTATCGCCTTGCTCGTCAGCCAGCCCACTTTGCAGCGGTTTCCAATAAAGAGCCTTCCACGCTTTAACCAAACAGGCCGAAACAAAGGTTTTTCCCACCCCCGTGTCGGTTCCAGTGACAAACACCCCTGCTCGCGTTGGTTTTTGAAAGCACCCGTATGCAACTTGCCAGCTAATTCCCTGACCGGCCGCATCAAACCGCACCATTGCGCGCTTGAGACGACTAATGCTCATGGTTTTATGGCCAACCCGAGGAACCAGCGCCCCGGTCTGCCGCAGATGGTGCAGAAATGCGGCTGCATTTTGGAATGGCTGAACACAGGTCTCTGTCACCCACACTCCAGAACACAAGGCGGGTCTGAGGCGCTGTACGGCATCCGCTGACGGATAAACTGGCGTTCCCGCTTGGTCAGGGGCACAGGCCTCCTGCCATTCAGAAAATGTGCCATCCAGAAGTGTCGAAAATCCTACAATTCCACCGGGTTGCAAAATACTGTTCAGACGATTCAGGACATCTTGTGGATGTGCCAACCACTGAAAAACAAGGTTACCGCACACCATATCAAACGGCCCAGTCACATCCGGCTGCGCTGCATCCATTATCCGAAACGATACCCCGCTTCCTGCCCGCTTTTGCGCCTGTTCGAGCATATGGGGCGCAATGTCGGTGGCAAGAATGTCGGCCTCTGGCCACTCCTCACGCAGGAGCTGCGTCAAAAATCCGGTGCCGCATCCCACTTCCAAAATGCGCCGCGGCTGACGATCACCCAATTTTTGCCGTAAGTGAGCAAGGAGCTTTTTAGCGGTATACCGCTGAAAAAATGCCGCAGACTCATAGCTTTCGGCTGCTTTGTTAAAGCTATGGTGAATACGCGCCTCGCGGTTAGAAAGCTGGGTCACTCAAACGGCCTTATCAAGAAAATTCTGTATCTGCTGCGCGCAAAACTCAGGCTGCGTCAGGGGCAACATATGGCCCCCATCATGCCATTCCATCGCTTCTATGCCCGCAAACCCAGCACGCGTCATATCAGGTGGTACAATGGGGTCATCCTCCGCCGCCAGCCCAAGGGCCGGGATTGTCCCGATAGAGAGCTGAGGCCTGATACCCCCTTGTTCCAGCATGCCTAGCCCCGCTTGCAACGCTGCTATATTGAAGAGCTTCTGCTCCTGCGCTGCCAAACCACACCGTGCACGGAAATTATTGACGACCTGCCTTGCATCCCGCAGCAATCCTGCCTGCATTCGCGCCAAGATACGCGGCGGTACGCCACACGTAAAATCAGCCTCGCTTGCAAAACGGCTGAAACCGTTAATGGCAATAAACAGGCTTCCCTCCGGCCACGGCCCAGCCAGTACAAGCTGCATAAACCCCAGAGAATGCCCTATTCCCAGAATTGGCTGTGCGCCAATCTGCTCCCTTACCTGCGGCAAAGCTGTGTGGCCAACACGGGATGGGTCAGAAAAATACCCTCCATCAACCGTTATGACTTCCCGCCATCCTAACATCTGCTGAAGCGGCTGCCATATCTCCGGGCCACAGGCCCATCCATGCATGAAGACGGGTCGTAAATCTGCCCTCATGACGCTGCACCAGACACCGCTTGAACCAAAACTTCTGCAAGCTGGTCCACCTGCTCAACAGTATGATGGGCGTTTAGAACCACACGCAATCGGCACGCTCCCGGAGGGACAGTTGGTGGCCGTATGGGCACAGCCAGAAAACCAGCAGCCTCCACCGCAGCAGCGGCCCGTAAGGCTGTGTGTTCCGGCCCCACAATAATAGGAACAATCTGGGTGCAGGACGGACCAACATCCAGCCCAGCCGTTTCCATCCGCTGGCGCAGTTGGCTTGCAAGCTGGGCTACCCGCTGGCGTGTCTGGGTCATGGTATCCGTCTCAATCAGGTCGAGTGCCGCATCCACTGCTCCCAACACTAGAGGTGACGGCGCGGTAGAATAAATGTAGCCAGACCCACTATTGATAAGCCACTGACAAACGGGTTGCGAGGATGCAACAAACGCCCCCATGCTCCCCAAGGCTTTGCTAAAGGTACCGACCACGAGGTCTGCCGCGCCTCCAGCCAATCCTTCGCCCTTTTGGCCCAATATGCCGGTGGCATGAGCTTCATCCACACACAGAAATGCATTGTACTGGCGGCAGAGACGGGAGAGTGCTGCTATATCCGCCTTATCTCCATCCATGCTGAACACACTTTCTGTCAGCACAATTTTCAGGCCCGGTTGGTCGGCTGTTTTAGACAGCAGCGCTTCTAGATGGGCGCTGTCATTATGTCTGTAGCGCAAGGGCTGGATGCCCGCCGCGGCACAGCCATGGTAAAGGCTGGCATGGATCAACTTATCAACCAGCACGACGGCTGGCGCACCCAGTACAGCCTGTGACAGCCGGACTAGCGATGGCACAAGAGTGGCATTTGCCTGCCAGCCTGAAGACAGAATACACGCTGCCTCCATCCCTTTCAAAGCGGCTAACCGCGCTTCCAGATGGAGTGTTCCTTCACAGGTGCCCGTCACAAGGCGCGATGCTCCGGAGCCTACTCCATAACGCTCGCCCCAGATGAGCGCCCGCTCCAGTAACAGAGGGTTCGTGCGCAAACCGAGATAGTCATTGGAGGAAAAATCGACCAAAACAGTGCCGTCCGCCCGCTTGAGCAGGCCAGATTGCACCGGGTTAAGGCTGCGTGACGTACGAAGACGCCCCTGTTCGGCCAATTTTTCCACGCCGTGCTGGAAAAGAGTATCAAACCGCGTCATGACACCACTGGTGCCGGAGCCGTCGCTTTCGGTCAATCACCAAGTAAGGAGAAGAACCAGATGCCAGCGGCTCCAAACGGTCCTACCAACCCAGAGTGGTACGAGGCAGGTTTACCTCATATCTGGCTGCCATATGCGCAGATGAAAACCGCATCTGCTCCTCTCGCTGCCGTTAAGACATACGGTACAACTCTTGAACTGGCAGATGGGCGCACCCTGACCGACGGTGTAGCCGCTTGGTGGACTGCTTGCCACGGCTATAACCACCCGCATATCCGTGCAGCAGTTGAAACTCAGTTGGCTGCTATGCCCCACATCATGTTCGGGGGCACCGTACATGAGCCCGCTTTACGCTTGGCACGCCGTTTGAGCGCCATGCTGCCCGGTGACCTTGAACGTGTGTTCTTTACGGACTCTGGCTCAGTCTCTGTTGAAGTCGCCATGAAAATGGCCATTCAGTATCGCTTGAACAAAGGTCAGACTAAACGCACCAAAATGCTGGCTTTCAAAGGCGGGTATCATGGTGACACGCTCGCCACCATGGCCGTCTGCGACCCGGAAGAAGGGATGCACCATCTGTACGGTCACGCTCTGGCACAGCATATCATAGCCCCCCTCCCTCAAGATGAAGCCAGCACGGCAGAGTTTTACCGTCTGCTCAAACACCATGCGCATGAGATAACGGCCATTATCACTGAGCCATTGGTTCAGGGTGCTGGGGGCATGCTGTTTCATACACCGGAGGTCCTGCGCACACTCCGCAAAGCAGCAGATGAGCACGATATGCTGCTTATTCTGGACGAAATTTTTACAGGCTTTGGCCGTACAGGCACATTGTTTGCGTGTGAACAGGCTGGCATTGTGCCGGATATCATAACGCTCTCCAAAGCGTTAACCGGTGGCACCATGGCCTTGGCAGCCACCGTGGCACGGCGGCATGTATTTGACGCCTTTTTATCTGACAATCCAGAACATGCGCTCATGCACGGACCAACTTTTATGGCCAATCCTTTGGCTTGTGCGTGCGCCAATGCATCGCTGGATCTGTTTGAACAGGAGCCAAGACTGGAGCAGGTCCAGCACATTCAAGCGGTTCTGGCTGAAACTCTTGAGCCGTGCCGCGCTCTGCCCGGCGTCAAAGATGTCAGAACCCTCGGGGCGATTGGCGTGGTGGAACTCGAAAAAATTGCCAACCCAGATGCCCTGCGTCAGCAGTTTATTGCCCAAGGTGTCTGGATACGGCCTTTCCGCTCAATTGTGTACCTGACACCAGCGTTCACAATTACGGAACAGGACCTCCGCAAACTTACTGCCACTATTTATCGTGTTCTGTCAGAACAAGCCTAGACGCTTAGTCCCACGCGGCTGCGGCTTTATCATCCGCAGCCTTGGCGTCCACCCAGGCGCTCCGGCCATCTGCAAACTGTTCACGCTTCCAGAATGGGGCACCGGTCTTGAGGCGATCTATCAGGAAAGCTGTTGCCTGTAGGGCTTCCCCTCTATGCCCGGCAGCAGACCCCACAAACACAATCGGCTCGCCAACTACCATAGTGCCAACGCGATGAATGATGGTGCAACCCAGAAGCTGAAAACGCTCTATGGCCTCTTGGCCCAACTGACCAAGTATGGCTTCGGTCATGCCGGGATAATGCTCCAGCGTCAGGCTTTCCAGCCCATCGCCCTGCCCTCTGACCTGCCCAATAAAAAGACTAAGACCACCAACACCAGCCGACAGACCAGAAAGCCGTGCGGTTTCCTGCCCAACATCAAACCTGTCAGATGTTACAACTATGCGGGGCATTTGAGCCTAGCCCCCCGTCATTGGCGGGAAGAAAGCAACCTCATCTCCAGGCTTCACAACGTCATCAAACGTAGCCAATGCCTGATTAATAGCAACGCGCAGGCGGGGCATGTTTTCAAACACAGCCTTAACCTCAGCATTGTTATGGGTCACTATACCCAAAAGATCATGCACGCTCACAGCATCACCACTGGGCAAGGCCACTTTATCCTGCTCCCGCCCGACCTGCTCGCGCAGGGATGCAAAATACAGGACTGTTACCTCTACTGTCATAAGCTTCCTTATCTACCTGACAAACAGTCAGATTTCAGTGCTGAGATGCCGTTGGCTTCTGCTTACCATTCACCGTGCTGACAGATCCGTCTGGATGAATGAGCGTCACAGTTCCATCCCCATTGGGAATTTCAATCGTTGACGCATTCCCGCGTTTAGCACCGTATTTTCCGGCGGCATCAGGCTCAGCATCCGGAAGTTTACCGCTGGCAGGTTCTTTGTCAGCATCAACACCCAGTCCCAGCTCTCCGCCGTCTGGCAGAATGCTGCCTGTACCGGCTCCCCCACCACCCAGAACTGTGCCAATACGGTCTTTTTCAACATCTTCAAGTGTTGGCAATGGCGCAGGTGGCCCCGGCCAGATGTCTCCGCCTTGTGGAAGGATGGGCGTTTCAGCTGTGGAATAGCCGTGGATGCGCCGCATATTCAGGTCAGAACCTGCAGGAGCGTTTGGGTTTTCACCGGGAAGAGAGGCGGTATCTGAAACGTATTTTCCAAAGCCTGAGCATCCGCTCATAATAAGGCACGCTCCAAGAAGCGCTGCTTTCCGCATCATCTGACTGTGCTACCCTTCATTATTATGCAGGCGCTCAAGCCTTACCTGCTACGGCTACCATATCCCGCTCTTACTACTCTAAGGTAAATACCGCTTTATCAGCCAGAGACAAGATACCGCGCACGACCATATTCTTTATGCCACAGGGGTCGCGCACGTCATAAGGGCCTTACAGCTCAACGTGGCGCAGGCCAGTCGTCAGATAATCCCACCCGGTAATAAGCGTGAGCACGGCTGAAATCCATAATAACACAGCACCAATGAGTGCCACAGGCAGCCAAGGCATGCCCAGCAGCATGCCGGTTCCATCTCCGGCCAGCAAAAAGCCAATCGCCGTCATCTGAAAACCGGTTTTCCATTTAGCAAGCCGCGTGACAGGCAGGCTGGCGCGGCGCTCTGCCAAGTATTCCCGCATACCGGATACGAGAATTTCCCGGCATAAAATAATAATTGCAGGCCACAGGCTATAGTAAGGTAACCGCAGAAGCCCGGCCAACACCATAAGGCAGGCCCCAACCAGCAGCTTGTCTGCTATTGAATCGAACATGCGCCCGAAGTCTGAAAGCTGATGGCGTGAACGCGCCAGTTTGCCGTCAAAATAATCCGTAATACCCGCTAGAATGAACAGCACGCAGGCCGCAGCATCCGCTTGTGGGGTTCCCCATGCGGCAAAACCCACGACTATGGGGATGGCCACAATACGCGAAATAGTCAGAACATTCGGCAAATCTGTCAGCATTGGCGGGAGCCTATCCTATTTTGCGCGCTGCTGAAACGCTTTTAGCGCCCCTCTTTGATCCACTCACTTAGAAATGCACTGCATTGCTGGCTTGGCACATTAATCGGGCGTCCAACCGGGATGAAAATGACCATAAATAGCCCGTGCCGTTTCCCGATTAATTCCTGATGCCGATTCGAGCTCCGCCAGCCCTGCCTGCTTCACGCCCCGCGCGGAGCCAAACGCATTCAACAGTGCTTTCTTACGTGCTGGCCCGATACCCGGCACTTCATCCAATTCAGAGCGCACCAATGTTTTAGACCGTCCAGCGCGGTGTGTGGTAATTGCAAACCTGTGCGCTTCATCCCGCAGGCGCTGTAAATAATACAAAACAGGGTCTCGCGGGTCGAGCTGGAATGGCTCTTTGTTGTCAGTATAAAACCATTCCCGCCCGGCATCACGGTCTGGCCCTTTGGCTATACCAACCAACTTTACGCTAGTAACGCCCAGATCATCCAACACGCCTCGAACGGCGGAATATTGACCGGCCCCGCCATCAATCAGCAACACATCCGGCCAGTTAGAGGTGTCGCCCTCTGCGGCCTCTTTAAGGGCACGGCCAAAGCGCCGCTCTAGAACTTCCCGCATCATGCCAAAGTCATCACCGGGGGTAACGGGGCCTTTGATTGAGAACTTCCGGTAGGAGCGGCGGTCAAACCCCTCGGCGCCCCCAACGATCATGACCCCATAGGCATGGGACCCCATAATATGGCTGTTGTCATACACCTCTATGCGTTGAGGCGGCTCTTCCAGATCAAAAACCTTGGCCACGCCTTCCAGCAATCTGGCCTGCCCTGCACTTTCTGCCAGCTTTCTGTGCAGGGCATCCCGGGCATTGGCTACCGCGTGGTCAAGCACATGCTTCTTTTCCCCCCGTTGCGGTGCAAGCACTTCAACTTTGCGCCCACGCTTAAGGGACAAAGCCTCGCTTAACAGACCTTCTTCAGAAAGGTCCTGATTAACCAGCACCTGCGCCGGACACGGTTTGTCATCATAAAACTGCGCGATAAACGCTGAGAGAATATCACCAGCCTCTTCATCCTGCGCATGTGCAGGGAAAAATGAACGGTTTCCGTTGTTACGCCCACCACGGATAAAAAAGACCTGAATGCAGGTCTGGCCAGCTTCCTGCCAGATACCAAACACATCGGCCTCATGCAGTGAGGACGGATTGATAACGCTAGATTCCTGCATTTGCGCCAATGCACGAATACGGTCCCGCAAAACGGCGGCCCGTTCAAAATCCATGGCCTCCGCAGCGCGGTGCATGGCAGTACTCATCTGCTCACGCAGCGCCATATCCTTACCAGTCAAAAACTCCCGAGCCTGCTCCACCAGTTGGGCGTAGTCGGGCACACTGATCCGTTCCACACAAGGAGCAGAACACCGCTTGATCTGATAAAGCAGGCACGGCCTGACACGACTGTTGAACACGGCGTCCGTACAGGAGCGGAGCAAGAACACCCGCTGCAGAATATTCAGTGTCTGATTAACAGCCCACGCTGATGCAAAAGGCCCCCACAGGCTTGCTCCCTTAACCGGTTTACCCCGGTGCTTGGCAATTTGCGGAAAAGGGTGTGCGTCCGTCATCATAAGCCACGGGTAACTTTTGTCATCCCGCAGCAAAATGTTGAAACGCGGCTTCATGCGCTTGATGTAGTTGGCCTCAAGCAGCAGGGCCTCAGCCTCAGTATGGGTTGTTACAATCTCCATAGAGACCGTTTCCGACACCATACGCCGCAACCGCTCTGGCAGACGGTTAACGTGGGTGTAGGAGGTAACCCGTTTTTTAAGGGCTAATGCCTTCCCCACATACAAAACCTCACCTTTCCCACCGATCATACGGTACACGCCGGGGGAAAGCGGCATGGTCTTCAATGCCAGCCGGATCACCTCTACCCCTTTGAGGGGGAGAGCCATTGCCTGCTCCGTAGCAGCACCTTCCGGCCCTGCGGTTGCAGACCTGTCAGTCGTCATGACACGTTCTTTCGACACAAAAATTTCATCCACCGTTTCTGTGGATAACGCTGTGGAATACCCCCCTCAGCACCCCCAAAAATGGCAGATTTCTCCCCCCTTCCTCGTATTGCATATTTTTTAGCCATACAGAACAAGTGGTTGATTTTTAACGATTTTGGCAAAGAACAGTTGCAAAGCTACCAGTCAATGCGAACTTTTTGTGACAGAATAAGGAAGTCAAGAGACGGAAGTGGACAAACATCCTAAAAATCCGTCCATGTTCTATACCCTATTCTGCTCTCTTAGCCCGCAACATCCTCCGCCGCTTTCAGCACACGCAGGAAATTTCCGCCCCAGAAGGCTGCTATCTCGCTTTCGTCATAGCCGCGGCGCATCAGTTCCTGTGTCAGGTGCACGCCCTGAGTGGCATTTTCCCATCCTTCAATGGCACCACCCCCATCAAAGTCGGACGAGATCCCGACATACGGCACACCAAGGCGCTTCACCACGTAATCAATGTGGTCTACAAAGTCCGCCACGTTAGCGGTTCGTTTCCCCTCATCCGGTTTAGGCTTGAGGAACGCTGGCATGGCCGTAATCTGAATCACCCCATTCCCGGCCTTCAGGGCGTCAAGCTGCTCATCATCCAGATTACGCGGATGGTCACATAATGTCCGGACACAGGAGTGGCTGGCAACAATAGGCGCGCGAGACGCAGCCACAGCCTGCAACATGCTTTTTTTAGAGGCATGAGAAACGTCCAGAACCAGACCAAGCCGGTTCATCTCCGCAATAGCGTCACGCCCCAGGGCAGAAAGCCCACCATAATTTTCCGGCTTGTCACCAAGGCTTGGGCGATGCACCGCTGCATCTGCCAGCACATTGTGCCCGTTATGGGTCAGGGTAACGTACCGCGCACCTTTAGCTCTAAACTGCGCCAGAAGAGCAAGGTCATCCCCCATGGCGTAACCATTTTCAACGGCCGGTATCACCGCCAGAACCCCATCAGCATGAGCTGTCAGAATTTCTTGCACGGTTGAACAGACACGCGCCGTCAGGCCATTCCGTGTGCCCTGCATCTGGTTAATAACATCCAGCATGGCAAGGCACTGGCTCTGGGCTTCGGCATGACCAGTATCTGTTGTCGGGCCTTGCCCGATATAAGCGACAAAACAGCCAGCAGACATGCCGCCCCGTTGCATTTTGGGCAGGTCAACGCGGCGCGCTGGCGTATCGTCAAACGCATCCTTCTGGTCCGGCCACGGAATATCAATATGGCTGTCCAGTGTTAACAGTTTGGTATGCAGCGCCTGCGCTGCGGCAGAAACCGGGAACTGGCTCTCCTGAGCCGATGAAGAATGCGTCATGCTGCAAAAATGGTCCTGTCTGCTGTCATTGCAAGAGGTTGCGCCCAAGACTTCCTCCCAATTCCTCCCTTATGGGCCGAATTTTACTTGCTCCGCAAACCGGGATGGGTAATGCCCTAGCTATGCGACTTGTAACGTGGAACATCAATTCCCTCCGCCTGCGTCTTCCCCACCTTGAAACGCTGGCCAGCACCCTCCGCCCGGACGTCATCTGCCTACAGGAAACCAAGGTCCCTGACCTTCTGTTTCCTGCTGAGGCCTTGCGTGCGCTCGGCTATGAGCACCTGCATTACAAAGGCATGAAAAGCTACAACGGCGTTGCCATTCTGTCGCGCTATCCCCTAACCCCACTGGACCGCCTGCCCGACTGGCACGGTAAAGAAGACTGCCGCCACATAGGCGCGGTGGTACACACACCGAGCGCGCCAGTCGAACTGCATGATTTTTATGTACCTGCGGGCGGCGATGAACCTGACGTAACCATTAACCCCAAATTTGCCCATAAACTGGCTTTTGTGGAGGAAGTTACAGAGTGGTTTAAAGACCGCAAACGCGAACGGACCATCTTGGTAGGAGACTTCAACATTGCGCCGCTGGAGCATGATGTGTGGAGCCATAAGCAACTTCTTAAAATTGTCAGCCACACGCCACCGGAAATTGAACGACTGACTGCCTGGCAGAATGTGGGCTTTGTAGATGCCATGCGCCATTTCGTGCCTGCTCATGAAAAACTTTATACATGGTGGTCTTACCGTAACCGGGACTGGAAAACATCCAACCGTGGCCGCAGGCTGGACCATGTATGGGTCACGCCAGATCTGGTGCCAAACCTCAGCACCATGACCGTACTGCGCGATGCACGAGACTGGACCTCCCCATCCGATCATGTGCCGGTGTCTGTCGACTTCTCTTTATAATCACGAGCCTGACGCGCTAGAGCCCTTACTTCAGGAAACTCCTGCACATAATTTTTCAGGCGTTTAAAAACGTTCATAAAAATTGTGACTAGAAAATAAGCCCCTCTCGTTCAGGGGCTTATTTCTTTTTTGTATCCATCATGGTCATTGTCTGTACTCGGCGCGCGGTGTCGGGGCCTGAGAACCAGGCTGCCTAACCGATACAGGCGAGAGTGAAGGGCTCACACTCCAACAAAGCATGCTCGCCCCTCTCTCACGCATAGAAGAATAGGGTTTCAAGGCAGCCCAAGCTGGGCTGCTGGCTTTACCCCAATCCCTTCCTTCGTCGCCCAGATCGGGTCAGTATCTATGCTGCCACAGTAACCCGACACTGCTACCGGGATCGTTTTCTGGCGTTGTAAAGCCTGTCACGTTGCCGCCGGTACCCACGGTTGTGTTCAGTTTCAACTGTTTGGTCAGATCAACCTGAACCTGTGCCTGCGTACCGGAACCAGATGTAGCCTGCTTTGCGCCTACATACACACCCTTCATCACATATTTTCCGGCTTCTACCGTGGTACCGCCATTCCCAACACCGGAACCACCACCCACAGCCAGACGATCCAGACCAAGTGTTTTGCGTATGGCCCCCATCGGGTCGAAAGACGTTGCGCCGGTCAAGGTGGCCAGAGCTGTACCCAGTTCCAACATTTGTGTGGAAGACAGTGAGTGCACATCTGTCCCGAACAGCAGCATGGCCAGCACTTGGTCCTGCGGTAATGACGGGTTAGATTCAAAGCTGATCTTAGGCTGGCTGGCATAGCCACCCACTTTCAGCATTGCCGTCTGGCCGTTCACAACACGGTCTGCCTCAAAGGCCAGTGTCGGGTCCAGCTTATGGTTTACGCCACTGCCATTAAATGCCACCCGGCCCTTGGTGAAGTTCAACGAAATACCGGCAAGGTCAAAGTTCCCACGCTTCAGGTCAAAACCGCCGCTGACCTGCGGTGCCTGCGCGGTACCATCCACAGTCAGGCGACCGGCCATCTCCGCGTCCAGCCCGTGGCCCCGCACATAGAACTCCCCTGGCGATGTCACTTTCAAATTCAAGCCAATAACCGCTGCCTGCGCATTTGCTTCAGCCTGCTGCTTGGGGTCAGGCACCTTATCTCCGGGCCGCACCACGTCCAGCCGCGCAACAGACGATGGCAGAGAGTTGGGAATATTTATCTCAACCCGTTTTAGGGTGACATCCCCGGCAACATCCATGCGGGTTTTAACCTGCCCTTTAACCGTGATGTCAGCATTCATAATTGCTGTCATCAGGTCACTGGCAACAGGGCGGGCCTTGTTTGCCGTCAGGTGTAAATCTATCGGCATACCGGGTGCCGTAAGGCCCACAGAGCCTGTAACCCCCATAGTGCCTTCGCCCGCTTTGGCTGTTAGGGTTTGCAACACAACAGTATCGCGCTCGCCCACAATCCGGCCATTAATGGCGGAGAGATGGAAGCCCTGCGCAAAGTCCTGAATGTCTGCATTATGAAGGTCAACGGTACCAGTCACACTCGGTGCGGCGGCTGTGCCCGCAATTTGTAGGGCAAGCTGTACCTGCCCCTCAGCCTGCCGCGCCTGTGCCCCCAGAACACCGTTTGCAATGGACAGATCCAGACTTCCATTGGCACGCAAACCGAGCGGGCCGGTGCTGGAAAGCGGAGCTTTGCCCGCCACAGTGAGGTTCAGCTTTGGTCCAGCGGAGGCTTTTACATCCACCGTGGCAGACGTCCCGGCCAGATTGGCCAAGGCATCCAGAGCAAGCGGAGGAATAGACGCAGCAGCCGAACTCCCTTGCAAACGCAAACCCCGGCCCGTCAACTTGGCCTGACCTGTTGGCTTATCCAGCGTACCCGCAACTTTTGCCTGTAGGCTCAGCGTACCCTGCGCCTTGAAGTCCGGCGCAAAAGGCCGCGCCAATGCTGGCGTTACATGCTGAATATCTGCCGTAACCGCCAAGGTGGGTTTGATACGGCCAGCCACATCCAGTGTCGCTGGTTCAGCGCCCTTGGTCGCCACTGTGGCACGTAGGCGGTCAACGCCCATGACATCCCCAAACGAAACCTGGGCAGGCGCAAGCAGCTTAAGAGTTTCTTCCCTGGCGGTAGCGGCGAGCTTCTGCACCTTTACCTGCTTTGCGGGCAGATTAAGCAACGCAGCCGTATCAAGAGACAACGGGCTACCAGACCAGGTTGCAGGGCCAACCAGCGCAGTAAGCTGCATGGCGTTATCTGGCCCCTTGGCGGTCACTTTCGCCTGCCCTGTTACGCCAGCGGCAGAAAGCCCCGCCAGCTTGAGTGTGAGGTCTGCATCCGGATGGGCGGCTGGATCAATCACACGGCCATTAAGCGCCAAAGACCCTATTTTGGCTTGTGGCGTGGTAACGTTGCCATCCAATTTCAGGGCAACCTGCGGTTTACCATTCACCTCTGTGGTGTGGACAGACGCAGCCAGTGCCCCTGCTATCTGCTGCCCTATCATATTTTTAAAATCAGCCAGCCTGCCAATTTTGAGGTTTAGGTCCCCAAACGGCACAACCTCACCCTGACGGAGGGACAAAGCGCCTGCGCCTTGCAGGCTATTCCACGACAGTTTTTTCAGATCAATCTGGCGCGCGCCTTTGTCATCCTGCGCAAAAGCTGCATTGAGCAAAAGAGGCGCTTTATCAACCGAGCCGTGAGCATCCAGCGTACCGGTAGGCGTTGAGGGTAAATGACTAAGTGCTGCATCCAGCACTATCGGCCCCTGAGGCATAGTTGCTGTGCCGGGATCACCTTTGACATGCAGGTTAGCTGCAAAGTCCTGCATGGGGCCAGTAGCGTCCAGCGCCACGGTCACGCCACCCCGCAAGCTAGGCAATGCCTTACGTAAGTCTGGCAAAGATAAGGTGGAAGACAATGCCATATCGTGGCCCGTATTCACCTGCCCCTGTGCTGCCAGATGCAGGGCCTGCCCATCCAGCACAAATTTCTTCAATTCAATCTGTTGCCCTTCTGCCTTAACTGGCGGCGGCGCGGGCTGCTGATTTTCTGTGCTTTTTTTGGCTTTATCAATCTTGTGGCCAGACTGCTCCGCCACTGGTGATGCAGGCTGCACAGGGGGTGCGGTGTGCGGGAAATAGGGGCGCAGGGTCGTCTCAAGCGCAAACGTCCCTTTTGGGCCAATCAGCCCGGCGGCCTGCGGCTGCCCCCCCGTAATGGCCAGCGTACCATCAGCGCTGACATGTGTGTCACCCTCGGTTTTTGCTGGCAGATCAAAGCGGGCGTTCATAGCCGCCTGCCCTTGCAGCGGAGTATTCGCAGCCTGCCCTAACGGCTTGAGATCCGGCAAAACAAGCGCAAGCGTTCCCCGCTGCGGGGCCGCACTTTGTATCTGGCCGCTCAGATGCAACAAGGGGTGTGAGACATCAAGAACCAGCGGTTTACCCGGCCCTTGGGGCTTCAAGGTTGCGTCAAGCGTCAGCGGCGCACTGGCAAGCAAAGTCGGCGCAGAGCCCGGTATACGTATGCCATCCGCCGTCACCAGCAGGTGTAACAGATCGTCCTGCCCAACGTGCCCGCTCTGGCCGGCAAAGGAGGCTTTAAGGCTACCCACTTCCGCACCACTAGCTGCCAGACGGTCAATCTGGAGGGTACCCGTACCATCAGGCGAAGCCATTTTACCTTTAAGCTGCGCCACCAGATGAATGGCACCCCACCCCATATCGGGCCGTAATGCCAGTTGCGGCGAATCAAGCTGGGCCTTCAATTTACCAAGGCGCTGATCTATCAGGTCCAGTACACCCTCGGCTTTGGCTGTTACCGGGCCTGCATTGGCAGCAAACCCCAGAGCGGCTGCATTGGTGGGGCCTTTGAGGTCAAGCGTCAGGCTAAGAGGGGTCAACTGAGGCATTTGCAGCTTGCTTGCGGCAAACCCGTTAGCGCCCTCTTTGGCTGTCAGGTGCAGAGCCAGCGTTTTTGTGCCTGTGCTGGTGGTCAGGTCAATCAGCCCTTCCTTATCCAGCCGCTTTACGCTCAGACCTATGTTGGATTTTGGCAGATGAGGTAGGGAAACCCCGTTCAAGACATCATCAATGGAAGACAGGCTTGCATGGCCTGACAGGGCAAAGCTTGCGGCCTCACCGGCCAGCGCAGGGCCAACCTGAATCCGGCCCACTTCCAACTTACGGATATCAATGCCCATTCCCAATTTGGAAGGAGCGGTAGACGGTGCAGTCGTGGCCTGAGTGTCATCCGCAACCGGGAGCCGTGGGATATCAAGCTCATCCGCTGTTACAGCATAGACTTTGGCTGTACGCCCCACCAAAGCCAGCGGGGACCAGTCGAGAGTCAGATTTTTAAGGCTGAGCCATACGCCCTGCTTGTCTTTAAGCGCTATTTCACCGACATGCAGATTGTCAGGAAAACGGCCGGAAAGACCGGTAATGCTTACGGTACCGCCTGTCAGGGCCGTTGTCTGCTGCATGAGCAAACGGCGTCCGGCACCTGTATTGGCCCCTACCAGAATAACACCCACGGCAATTCCGGCCACACCGGCCAGCACGCCAACCGTCAGGCCAGCTATCCGAAGTGTACGACGCAGAGCAGACCGCCGGGGTGCTCCGTTTGCCTCATCATGCGCCGCCATCAGAATGTTTCCCCAAGCCCGATATATAAATCCCACTTATCGCCACGGTCCGGCCGGTTAAGGGGTACGCCCACATCCAGCCGGATAGGGCCGATAGGCGTGTAGTAACGCACACCTCCGCCTACACCCACACGCAACGTGCCTGTGAAAGGAGAACTACTACTTCCCACCTGCCCGGCATCAATAAACCCGGCCATGCCAAAGCTTTTAAGAATACGCTGGCGGTATTCCACCGTACCTGCATCCAACGAGGTCCCGCCAATAGCATAACGGGTCTTGTTGTATTGCGGTCCTACACCCTGCCAGCGGAACCCGCGCACGGTGGCACTCCCACCCGCGTAAAGCCTCTGGTCTGGCGGAATATCATAGGTGCCAGCACCCTGAATGCTGCCTATTGTACCCCGAAACGCCAGAATACTCCGTCCCGGCTTGCTAATGCCAATATGTGTAAGGTCGAGATAAGCCGAGGCTGTAGCATTCAGAATAGTGAAGAAGGAAACCCCACTCCCTTTGTTCCCCAAGGAAACCGAAGGTGCTGCATTTATGCTGGCCCGCATGCCATGAGTTGCAGGTTCGATCGGGTTGCCAACGCCTGTATTGTCAAACGTAGCCCCAAGAGGTGCGGCAAGAATGGTGTAGTCGCGTGAGACACCAAACTGCTTGATATTTTCCTGCTCGGCCAACAAGCCATAATTTACATTCCAGTATCGGCCAATCTGGCGTGTCAGGCCCGCGCGGGCTAACAGCGCCGTCTGTTGGTAAGACCAGAACAACTGGCGCAGCCCCTCAAGCCGCACACTCAGGTTCTGCTTGCGGCTGTAAAAATCAGGTTTGAAAAAATCAGCATAGACGTCGTAGCCCAACCCCTGCTGGGCAGACCCGCCCAAACCCGTCACCAATGCGGCCAGCTTGAGTCTTTCTGCATTCCCGAACAGGTTGAAGTGCGTCCAGTTCACGCCGCCCCGAACGCCAAGGTCAGTTGAATAGCCTGCCTCAGCCCCTATGGCGTGGCGCTTGGCCTCCTTGAATGTAAAATCTAACGGCATGGTACCGTTTACGGCGTGTGTAGAGCCATCCTTGACCGCGACGTTTGAAAATACGCCAACCCCGGTCAGATCCTGCCGGGCCGCATCAATCTGGGACGGTTGATACAACTGCCCCTCCTTGATGGTCATGCGCCGCCGCACAAAGGATTCGTTCACCTTTTCCAAGCCAGCCACTGAAATCTGGCCGATGTTGAGCACGGGGCCGGGTGCAGCCTTGTAGGCAATATCCAAAGTGCGCGTCTGGGGGCGCAAATAGGCTTTAGGCGTCTCTACTGTGGCCAGAGCATGGCCGTCTTCCCGCAAGGCATCCAGCAAATGGCCACCTGCACCCAGTACTGTCTCCGCAATGGCGGGCATACCCGGCTTCAGGCCAAATGCTGTGCTCTGCTGTGCTGTCAGGTCAACGGGTGCACCAGTTTTCGGGTCACGCAGCGTCACGACCCCAACGTGATAAAGCGGCCCTTTTTCAACGCTCACATCCACAGCAATTTTTTCTTTTGCAGGGACCGAGTCTATCCAACCAGCAACATCGGCTGACTGGCCATCAATTTTAACCACGTCCTTCCCCGCCCCTATCCGGTGCAAGGTAATGGTTACTGTGCCTTCGTAATAGCCACAGCTTTCCAAGGCTGTGCGCAGCCGGTCGTAATCGTTGCGGATACGCCCAGATAACGCAAAGGGCCCAACGGCATGGGTTGCCTGAAGATTCAGCAAATCTGAAGAAGCCTTTATGGCGGCATCCAGATCACCCTGTCCGGTAGGTTTAAGCTGAGTCACATAGGGCTGTGGATCTGCTGCCCATGCACATCCTGCACTTGCCACACTGCACAACGAAAACCCCGCGATGACGCGATTCGCTGTCAGGGCAAAACCGTGCAGAACATTCCACCCCTTTATGCGCACCCTTGTTTTCCCACCCACACCGTCACTGTTTTTTTGTCCTTTTACGAAACCACAAACCCGACTGTCTGAACATTTTTTGCACACACACCATGACAAAATTACGGTGTTACAGCCTGTATTGCCACATAAAACGGCCTTTTTCGCTCCTGTGTTTCGTTATAGACACAACACCAAGCAAGATTGTCCAGCCGCACAACTTCGCGTTATGAAAGCACATGGCTTTCTTCTTCCATAACCTCATGACGCCCTGCCACATTCTGGCAGGGGCCAACACATGACCCGCCGTCGCGTTGCTACGCCACGCTTGCCCATAGAGCCGATAGGACCAGAGAAGCTTTCTCCCCTCCCTCGCTGGGTAGAAAAACTATGCACCTTATCCGCCCAAGCCCGTGGGGCCTTGCGGTTGGGTGGGGTTGTTTTCTGGGTTCCCCTTTCTGTCGGGTTTGAGGCGTGCCTGCTGGCCGTTCCCGGCACTGCAAAAATCCGCTGGACGCGCGTGATCTGGGGTATTCTCTGTAAACTGTTGGGCCTGCGTATTCGGGTTGTGGGAGAGCGCGCCGGCACGGTTGGCGGTCTCAAGGCCCGTAAACGCGGCGAACGCCCGGTTATTTATATTTCCAACCACTCCTCATGGGTGGATGTGCTCATACTCGGCACTATTCTGCCGTCAGTCTTTGTTGCCAAAGGCGATATCGAAAAATGGCCCGTCATGGGCCTGATCTCGAAAATTGGGCGTACGATTTTTGTAAGCCGCCAGCGCAGCACGACTGGGCGTGAGCGTGATGAAATGATTCGCCGCATGGTGGAAGGCGATAACCTTGTCCTGTTCCCTGAAGGCACATCCTCGGATGGCTCACGGGTGCTGCCTTTCATGTCTGCCTTTTTTGCCATCGCCAAACTCCCCAAACTCAAGGAGGGGATGGACCTCTCACTCCTCCCAATCTCCTACGAACCCGGCATGACGCCGCTTATCCAGCCCATTTCTGTTGTATTTGACCGGCTGGAAGGTTTGCCAGTCCATCGCCTGCGCCGCTCTGTCTTTGCATGGTATGGCGACATGGACCTTGGCCCGCATCTTTGGCAAATCGTGCAGTGGAAAGAACTCCGCGCCTCCGTCATCCTGCACGAACCGCTCGACCCGGACCTGTTTCCTAGCCGCAAGGCTCTGGCACAAGCCGCTTGGAACGCTGTTGCTCAGGGTGCTGCGGAACTCCGCCAGAACCGGGACGCAGCACCAGCCCCCGGCAGGTATGACCCGGCGGAACTTCCCCATACTAAAGTACGCGGCATCGCAAAGCTGCTGGACACAGTAGGCGCAACACTCACCGCGTGCAGAAAGAGGCTGTAATATCAGCTTTCTCTTCAATCATGCCCCTTGGGTCTGAGGCCTGCCAGAGCGTTTCCCAGACCCCACGGTCAGGACATAATCTTGCGGCGTATAAGAAAAGAAGCTTGACCTCAGGCGCTGTCCGCCTGATTCCCTGCTCCTGCCGCACGGAATGGGCCTGCGGTCTGCCGGAGCGTCTGCTGTCATGACTGAAACCACCGCACCTTCTTCCGCCCGCCGTGGCCTACATGTCATTACATGGGGCTGCCAGATGAATGTTTATGACAGCGCCCGCATGAGCGATGTGCTGCGCCCGCTTGGCTACCAGCCTGTTGAGCTGCCCGATGCTGCGGACATGATCATTCTCAACACCTGTCACATCCGCGATAAAGCCGCTGAAAAGGTGTTTTCTGAACTCGGCCGTCTGCGCCTTATTAAGGAAGCCCGCAAAGCAGAAGGCCAGCAGACCATTATTGCTGTTGCTGGCTGTGTTGCTCAGGCAGAAGGGCAGGAAATCCTGACCCGTGCCCCGTATGTTGATATCGTGCTTGGCCCACAAACCTACCACCGCCTGCCAGAAATGGTGGCCCGCGCTGCACGTGCTGGTGGTGCCGTGATTGATACAGACTTTCCAGCAGAGCAGAAATTTGACTTCCTGCCCGAAGCAGCCGCCCCGCAGACCAAGGGCAACTACACCTCCTTCCTGACCATTCAGGAAGGGTGCGACAAATTTTGCTCCTTCTGTGTCGTGCCTTATACCCGCGGCGCTGAAAGCAGCCGTCCAGTGACCTCTGTTTTGGCGGAAGCCCGCCGCATGGCAGAAAGCGGCGTGCAGGACATCACCCTGCTTGGCCAGAACGTCAACGCCTATCACGGTGAAGCGCCAGACGGTACTGTCTGGGGGCTCGCGCAACTGGCATACGAATTGGCCAAAATTCCGGGCCTGTCCCGTATCCGGTACAGCACATCCCACCCACGGGATATGGATGACGCACTCATTAACGCGCACCGTGACCTGCCAGAGCTCATGCCGTTCCTGCATCTGCCCGTCCAGTCCGGCTCTGACCGTATCCTTGCTGCCATGAACCGTGGGCACACGGCAGACCAATACCGTGACATTGTGCTTAAACTCCGCGCCGTCCGCCCGGACCTCGCTTTGTCGTCAGACTTCATTGTCGGTCACCCCGGCGAAACGGATGAGGATTTTGAAGCCACCATGCAACTGGTGCGTGATGTCAAATTCGCGCTGGCATATTCCTTCAAATATTCCCAGCGGCCCGGCACCCCGGCAGCAGGTGCTCCGCTTCAGGTACCTGAAGATGTAAAAGACGCCCGGCTGCAAGCCCTGCAAGCACTTTTACGCCAGCAGCAGGATGAATTTAACGCAACACTTGTTGGCAAAACCATTCCTGTGCTCTTTACTGGAGAAGGCCGCAAACCGGGGCAGATTGTCGGCCGTTCACCATGGCTCCAGCCTATTCATGTTCAGGGGCCACATTCTCTTATTGGGCAGACATTTTCCGTCAAAGTTACCGAGCGTCTCACCAACTCTTTGTCTGGTGAGCTGGTAGAGGAGACCGAATACGCTTGACCACCACACGCCAGCCTTCTTCCGCCCGCCACGCTGCTCCGGCCATGTCCGAGCAGGTGGCTCCGGTCACGTTACTTTTTGAAGATAACGCCCTGCTTGCCAAACTGGTGGGGGACCATGACCGCCACCTGAGGCATTTGGAAGAAGGGCTGAATGTAACGGTTGCCCGCCGCGGCAACCGCATTGCCATTACCGGGCCAGCACCCCAGACCGCTATAGCCCGTACCACATTGACCTCACTGTACAAAAAATTGGCCGCAGGCGGCACCATGGATGTGAGCGCTCTTGAAGCCACCATCCGCATGACCACGCTTCACGCAAGCATAAGGCAACCTGACATGCGCTCTTCTCCGTCTACAGATGCAGCCGTTCCCGCCTTCCTGCCCGAGGGGGCCATGCCCACCCTAAAAATGCGTCATGGCGCCATTGAGCCCCGCTCAGCCGGTCAGGCTGGCTACATGAAGGCCCTTGCCAGCAAGGAACTGGTTTTTGGTATTGGCCCAGCCGGTACCGGCAAAACCTATCTGGCGGTGGCGCAGGCCGTGGCCATGCTTCAGGCTGGTTCTGTTGATCGTATCATCCTCTCCCGCCCTGCTGTGGAAGCGGGCGAGCGGCTGGGCTTTCTGCCCGGTGATATGAAAGACAAGATCGACCCTTATCTCCGCCCTCTCTACGATGCCCTGCACGACATGCTGCCCGGCGATCAGGTGATGCGGCGCATGGCCGCTGGAGATATTGAGGTAGCGCCCCTCGCCTTCATGCGTGGGCGTACCCTCTCCCACGCCTTTGTTATTTTGGATGAGGCACAGAACACCACCATCGCGCAGATGAAGATGTTCCTAACCCGGCTTGGCCCCGGCTCCCGCATGGTTGTTACCGGAGACCTCACACAGGTTGACCTGCCACCGGGCATAACATCCGGCCTGCGCGATGCTATTGATACGCTGGCCGATGTACGCGGCGTGACCATAACCCGTTTTGAAGCCGCAGATGTTGTGCGCCACAGGCTGGTCGCGCGCATTGTTGAGGCGTATGATGCAAAGGCGACGGCAAACAGGGAAGTGTCCCATACAAGGCGCCGTCAGGAGAACAATGGAACCGCCAAGTAGTAGCAGCCACGCTCAGGATCTGGACGTGGCTCATTGGGAAAGCCCCGGTTTTCCGGGTAATTTTCCCCAATCCGCTTTTGAGACCGCGCCCGAGATTCTTGTAGAAGACCGGCGCTGGCGCTCTTATGTCACAGGGGTAGAAACCGCAGTGCGGCGTGCATTGGCCGCCTGCGCGGGCGTAGGCCTACAACCGGGCAGTGTTGTTCTGTCCTGTGACCGTGTGGTCAAACGCCTGAATGGCGCTCATCGCGGCAAGCACAAACCAACCAATGTGCTGACCTTTGAACCTCCGCCCGGTTTCCCGGGAGGGGATATCATTCTTGCTTTTGAGACGGTGCTCCGTGAAGCACACAAGGCAGGGCGCCCGGTGCGTAACCACCTGATGCATCTTGTTATTCACGGTAGCCTGCATCTTGCAGGGTACGATCACCACCACGCGGGGGAAGCCCGAGAAATGGAAATGCTGGAATCCCGCCTTTTGTCCCGGCTAGGCGTTCCTAATCCGTGGAAACCCCGCTCATGAGTGACTTTGACCCACAGCAGGATGCACAGCAACCTCAGCGCAACAGCCTGTTCTCTTTCTTCGGCCGCAAGAAGAACGCGCCCGGCCTCCGCAGTTCCATTGCAGCGCTCGTGCAGCAGGCTGCTGATGAATCGGAAGAAGACACGGCGGATGGTGAAAAGCCAGAACTAGACCGGCAGGAGCGTGCGCTCATTGCCAATATTCTGCGGCTGCGCAACATCTCTGCGGATGATGTCATGGTCCCGCGGCCAGATATCGTGGCTATGTCCGTCTCCATCAGTTTGGATGACGCTCTGGCCATGATGCGGCGGGAAAACCATTCCCGTATGCCCGTCTATCGTGAGCAGCTCGATGATATTGTCGGGATGATCCACGTAAAGGACCTTATTGCCTATGTTGGCACCAGTGAGGCCTTCAATCTGGAAGCTCTGCTGCGTCAACCGCTGATGGTTGCGCCGCAAATTCCGGTGCTGGACCTTATGCTGCAAATGCGCCAGCGCCAGACACATATGGCGCTCGTGATTGATGAATACGGTGGCATTGATGGTCTGGTCACGATTGAAGACTTGATCGAGACCATTGTCGGGGACATTTCAGACGAACATGACGAACCGGCTGTCACCATGATTATGGAACGGCCAGATGGTTCTTTTGACGTGGATGCCCGGTGCCCGGTTGAAGAATTTGAACACCGCGTTGGCCCGATTCTGACCTCATCAGAAAAAGAGGCGGAAATTGAGACCATCGGCGGCCTTGTCTTCCGGATGGCGGGGCATGTTCCAACCCGTGGTGAAGTTCTCAACCACGAAAACGGGTATGTGTTCAGGGTGCTGGATGCCGATGCACGGCATATCCGCCGGGTACGGCTGCGCAAGCTGCCAAACGCGCCGGAAGCGCCCGCCAACACTGGGCAAAATACAGAGCAAACCTAACTACAGGTTGACGGCAGCCTAAAACTGCCGTCATGCCTATACACCAGAACCATTAAAGCTTTCTTTTCACGGAGCAGGACTTCCATGGCTTTTTCCCGCCGCTCACTTCTCGCCACAGCTGGCACGGGCCTTCTTCTTGGGGCAACGGGCAGCTTTGCACAGGCCCAGAGCGCTGGCACCACTCCTGCAACAGACAGCCGCTTTGCCCCCCGCGTGTTGGGCAACCCAAACGCCAAACTGGTGGTGGAAGAATGGTTCTCCCTCACCTGCATTCACTGCGCCCATTTTGCTGAAAACACGTTCCCACAGGTCAAGAAAAACCTGATTGATACCGGCAAAATCCGCTACGTCTTCCACGACTTCCCAACCGATCAGCTCGCTATTCTGGCCTCCATGGTTGCACGGACCCTGCCAGTTGACCGCTATGAAGCCTTCGCACTTTCCCTGCTCTCAAGCCTTGACCGCTGGGCTTATGTGCGGGAGTCCAGCCCGGTTGAAGCCCTGAAGAAAATGGCCGCCTTTGCTGGTATGCCCGGTGATACCTTTGATAAAACGATTGCTGACCAGCAGCTTATGCAGTTCATCCTGAACCAGCAGACAGACGCCCAGAACAAATATCATTTCGACTCAACCCCCACCTTCCGCTTCAACGACAAGGTGCAGGTCTCAAACGACATGTCTTACGATGAATTCGTAAAACATCTGTCTGAAGCCAGCTAACCCCCCATACGCATGAGCCGCTTACGTCACAGCGTTTTATGACCGTTCGTTTCGTCCGTATTCGGATTGCAGGCTTCAAGAGCTTTGCAGACCCCGTCACCGTGGAAATCCTCCCCGGCCTCACAGGTATTGTGGGGCCGAATGGTTGCGGTAAATCCAATGTCGTAGAAGCCCTGCGCTGGGTCATGGGCGAATCCTCCGCACGCTCCCTGCGTGGTGGAGAGCTGGATGACCTGATTTTTGCAGGTACAACCAGCCGTGCGGCCCGTGCTTTGGCCGAAGTCACGGTCACGTTGGAAGGCACACAGGGTCTGGGTCCGGCAGCCTTTGCTGATCAGGATGAACTGCAAATTACCCGCCGTGCGGAGCGCGGTGCCGGAAGCGAGTACCGTATTAACGGTAAAGTCTGCCGTGCACGTGACGTACAAACCCTGTTTGCAGACCTTGCTTCGGGCGCACGATCGTCCGCCATGGTCAGCCAGGGCCGTGTGGCCATGCTGGTTGGGGCAAGGCCTGAAGAACGCCGCGTTATTCTGGAAGAGGCCGCAGGCATTACCGGCCTTCATGCCCGCAGGCACGAAGCCGAACTCAAACTGCGCGCCACTGAAAGCAACCTGACCCGCGCGGAAGACCTACGCCAGCAGCTCTCGACCCGGCTGGACGGTCTGGCCGAACAATCCCGTGAGGCCAGCCGCTACCGGGAGTTGTCGGCAGGCCTGCGTGAAGCCGAGACCGAACTTTTGGCCGTGCTGCATGCTCGTGCGCGGCAAGCCGTAGAACGTGCTATTGAGACTGCATCCCGCGCTCGCAAAGCCCTGACCGAGCAGGCAGATGCAGCAGAAACCGCCGTCATTGCAGAGTATGAAGCCACACAGGCTCTGCCCGCAATTCGGGAAAAAGCAGATACCGCCCGCACCATACTGGAGCGCTACCGTGTCACCGCAGAAGGTGTCGCACGGGAAGAACAACGCGCCGCCGCTCAGGCACAGGCCGCATCTGAACGGTTGAACCAGCACCATTCCGATTTTACAGCGGCGCAAACCCGCGTGGATGACGCCGCCGCCACTCTTGAGCGGTTGCAGGCTGAGCAACAGGCTACAGACGCCGCTATTGCATCCCTCCCCACACGAACGGCGGAAGCTGATGAGCGCTACACAGCTCTAACAGCGGATCTGGCAGAAGCTGAACAAACACTTGCTACCCTGACCTCAACGCTCAACACGGCACGGGACACACACAACCGGGCGCAGGATGCCCTTGTGGCAGCGCAGACACGCCACACACGCAGCGCCGAAGCTCTTTCCAGCCTTCAAGCCGAACTACACAGCCTGCAAAACCGCTTGCCGTCCGAAGCGGATAAACAGCAGGCCCAAACGGCTCTGGAAAGCACATCCGACGCTCAAAACGCTGCCCGCACAGCCTTGGAAGAGGCTGAACGGACGCGGTCTCAAGCGCGTGTAGCGCTCTCCATTGCACAGAATGATGCCGAAAACGCACGTAAAACACAGTCTGAAGCGACAAAGGCGCTAGAGCAGGCCCGCAATCGCCTTGCCACCCTGCGGCGTGATCTGACTGAACTTGAAAAACGACATACGGAAACCGTAGCGTCCCTGCTGTCGGCAGAAACGCTTGCTAGCCTGCGCGCGACTGCGGCCGAGGCTACCACTGCCTATCAGTCAGCCCAGCAATCTCTGGACACAGCAGCGGCGCAGCGCCGCGACACATCTGACGCACTGACCGAGGCCACCCGTCTTTTCCAAACGGATGAGGCCCAGCGCAAAACCATTGCAGAAGCTAAACGCGCGGCAGAAACTGCACTTCAGCGGGCCAGACAAGAGGAACAGACTCTCAGCCGTGGCCTTGAGCAAGCCACCAAGGACGCCATCCCCGATTCTGTATTGGAAGCAGCGCAAAACAAACGGGCTGCATTGGAAAACGAGCTCAAGACGCTTACCACAACGCTGGAAGCGGCTGATGCTCAGCTTGCCACTCTTAAAGCCACCCAACAGGATGCCGTAACCGAACGTGATACGCTCCGTACGGAAATCACACGCCTTAAGGCGCAGGCTGAAGGGCTGGCGCACGCTCTGGGTGACGAGGCTGAAGCAAGTGCTGAACCTGTTTCCGCCCAGATGGATGTGCCCGAAGGCTATGAAGCCGCCTTGGCCGCTGCCCTTTCCGAAGGACTGGATGCCCCTGTTGCGGAGAATGCGCCACGCGGCTGGCACACCTTAAAGGGACAAACTCCCCCTCCGGCCCTGCCCGCACAGGCCAAACCTCTTTCTGCCTTTATTACCGCGCCCGCCGTACTGACCCACCTTCTGGGGTTTGTCGGCCTCCTTCCAGATGGTCAGGATGGTTCAGCCCTGCAAGCAGGCTTGCATCCCGGCCAGAGCCTTGTGTCCCGTCAGGGTGACCTATGGCGTTGGGATGGATTTTACACCCGCGCGGGTGAGCCCGATGCCGCCACCCGACGCCTCGGCCAACGCCGGATTCTGAAAGAAACCGAGCAGCGTCTGGCTGACCTTGCGCAAAAAGCACCGGCTGTGGAGCAGGCCGCTATAAGCGCCAGTCAGGCCGTGCAGCAACAGGATGGCATTGCAGCACAGCACCGGGCAGAACGCGCCAAGCTGGAGCAGAGCCTTCAACATGCGCGTACGCAGGAGGCCGAAACACAGCGCCGCCACGCTGCCTCCCGCGCCCGGTTGGATGCCCTCCGGCCACAGCATGAACGCGCCGTGGGTGCCTGTGCAGATGCTGACGCCGCGTTGGCAGCCGCTACGCAGGCACAGGCTGGCTTGCCATCACCTGATGCGCTTCGCACAGCTTTGCAGAACGCACGCCAGCAGGACACCACGGCACAGGAGGCAGAGCAGAAAGCGCGTTCAGCCCTGAAAACGGCTGAGCACACGCTGCAAACCGCCAACAGCGCTCTGTCCAAAGCCGAAAACCAGCAGGCTACAGCAACGGCACGCCTCGAAACCCTGCTGCCGGAACGTGACCGCCTGCGGCAAAATGTTGCCACCGAAGACGCCACTTTGCAGGAGCTTGAAGCACGCGTTACAGCTGGTCAAAGCAACCGCCAGTTTGAAGAAGCCCTGCTTGCGGCTCAAACACATCAGGCAGACAGCAGCACGGCTTACCAGAGTGCCGAGCAGGCGCTGTCAGTAGCGGACAAAGCGGCTGAAGAGGCGCGCGCGGCCCACCAAGCTCTTCAACAGCAAACATTGGAGCTCCAGTCACGGCTGGATGCCCTTGCTCCACGGTTAGCTGAACTGACTACGGAAACCCAAGAGCTAGCCGCGCATCAGGAACAAGCTGCCAAAACACTTGCTGAGACCGCAGCTTCCATCCCTGCCACCGCAGATGCTGATATCGCAGCACAGCAGGACAAACGTACGCAGATTCTCTCCACTCTTGAGACCTTACGGGAACTGCGTGCCGCGTTACTGGCAGAGAAAACCACTCTGGCACACCAGCAGACAACACTTGCAACCTCCGTCACGGACTGGACAGCCCGCGCAGCAGCCGCCCGTGCAGAGCTTGAACAGGCAACGACACGGCTGGATGCAGCCCGCACCGAGCATCTGAGTGTCTCTGAACTCCCCGCAGAAGCGGAACGTCAGAAACAAACCACCCTTAAAGCCCTACACGATGCAGAATCCGCCTTTGCAGAGGCAGACACGGCCCGAGCGCAGGCTGAAGCCAATCTGACAGCCGCGAACGAGCTGCGCCGCAAAACGGAAGCCGAGCTTGCAGCGGCACGAGAAGCCGTTTTGAAGGCTGAGGGCAAAAGTGAGCAGGCTCAGGCCATTCTGGATCAGCTTCTGGCAGAAACACCGGAACCGCCCCGCCGCCCCATGGGCGAGATAACAGACTCCGCAGAAAGTTCCCTGCGCCGTAAAATTTCTCGCCTGACGCGAGAACGTGAAGACCTCGGGCCAGTCAATCTTCGGGCTGAAATAGAGGCGGAAGAAGCCTCAACCCAAGCGAATACCTTGGCTGCTGAAATTGCAGACCTTGAAGCCGCCATTGCGCGGCTGCGTGGCTCCATTGGTTCTCTTAACAAAGAGGGCAGAGAGCGGTTAATGGCGGTCTTCACGCAGGTAGACCACCATTTTCAATCACTTTTTTCCCGTATGTTCGGCGGGGGCCGTGCTCACCTCGGGCTGGTCGGCAGTGATGATCCGCTTGAAGCGGGCTTGGAAATTTACGCACAGCCCCCAGGTAAGAAACTGGCCACGCTCTCTCTGCTTTCGGGGGGTGAACAGGCTTTAACCGCTCTTTCATTGATTTTTGCAGTCTTTCGCTGTAACCCCGCTCCCGTCTGCGTGCTCGACGAAGTTGACGCACCGTTAGACGATGCCAATGTTGGACGCTTCAGTGCTCTTCTTGGCGACATGGTCACAGAGGCAGGAACACGCTTTCTGGTTGTGACGCACCATCAGCTGACAATGGCCCACATGGACCATCTGTTCGGCGTAACCATGCAGGAACGCGGTGTGAGCCGCGTGCTATCGGTTGATCTTGCGCGCGCAGCGGCCATGGCAGGCCAACAGGACAGGGAAACACCAGATGTCGCATCAGTATGACCTGACATCCGATACCCCCAAACCCCAGTGCAACCCACTGAAGAGGTGTTTGGGAAAAGCTGCCCTTGCCGTGGGTGTGTGCGTGCTGGCCGGAACCGGTCTGGCACTCCACAAATCCCATGCTGACGGGCTTATGGCCCGTATTCACCACGGGCTTGTCATCTGCTCACCGGGTACTGGGCTCAGCATGACGCCCGGTTCCACCGGGTTGCTGCATGCGGCCTCCACCCCGGGCATGTTACGCCTGCAACTGGCCACGCAGGAAAACGGCCGTGTTGTAGTTGTGCCCGGCTCTAACCAGTTAAGCGAGGTTCTGGCGTCCTCACGCCGTGGGCACACCTTACTGATGCTTGACCTGAACGATACCAATCCAGTGGATGTGGCCAAACTGGTACGCAACGCCCGGATGCGTGACCGCGTTGTTCTGGTTGCGTCAGACCATGAAGCGACAGAAGCTGCTTTGCGTGCTGATAGTTCCATGATGGTCGCAATCCCCATCCATTCCACGCACGATGCCTACACAGCGCACCGTATGGCTGGCCGCCACCCCTACGCGGCATACCTCTCGCCCAATGCAACGCCGGATCTGTTCGCGCTTGTGCACCGGGATGCAGAAGCCATCATTACCGAAAACCCGCATTCTGCTGCGTTTTCAACCAGCAAGTTTTTTGCAGAACGCCCGGTCGACATCGTTGTGACAGAACAACCAATGCAGCTCACTAAGGCACTGGCCAGCGATAGCTAACCGCATCTCCCTATCCGGTGCCTGCTTTTTGCAGAGGCCATACAAAAAGGGCGGCACCTTGAAAGTGCCGCCCTTTTTCTTGCTATGCTGAACCGTAACTCAGCTTTGCAACATGCTGCCTGTTTCCACAAAACGCTGATGCCAGCTCAGAGCCTCATTCAACAGATGGGGTGTGTGCTTCCCAAAGGAATGTTTCAGCGCACGGTCAAGATAATCCTGCAACTGCGGGCGATAATCCGGATGTGCACACTTTGCGATAATCACTTCCGCCCGTTTGACCGGGGACAGCCCGCGTAAATCAGCCAACCCTTGCTCGGTCACAAATATCTGCGTGTCCTGCATAATGTGGTCAACATGGGCTGCCATTGGCACGATGGCAGAAATCTTGCTGCCCTTGGCCGTTGATGGGGACAGGAAGATGGATAGGTAGGAGTTACGGGCAAAGTCGCCAGATCCCCCAATACCGTTCATCATTTTGGACCCCATGACGCGGGTTGAATTCACGTTCCCGTAAATATCAGCCTCAATCATGCCGTTCATGGCAATACAGCCCAACTGGCGGATAATGCCTGCGCTGTTGCTAACATCCTGCTGGCGCAGAATGATCTTGTTACGGAAGAAATCCATCCGGTTGTTGATTTCTTCTGCCGCATCGGGGCTGAGCGAGAAGGACGTGGCCGATGCCATGCGCATACGCCCGGAATCCAGCATGGCCAACATGCCATCCTGAATGACCTCACTATACCCCAGCAGATTTTCAAACGGTCCTTCATTCAGGCCGTCCAACACCGCATTGGCCACGTTGCCTACACCGGACTGCAGTGGCAGCAAAGACGGCGGCAGGCGGCCCTGCTTCACTTCGTGGCCAAAGAAGTCAAGCAGGTGCCCTGCAATGGCTTTGGCGGCGGCATCAGGTGCAGCAAAGGGCGCATTCCGGTCACGGTCATTGGTTTTAACAATGGCCACAATCTTGTTGGGGTCCACCTTCAGGGAGTGGCCACCAATACGTCCATCAGCCTTTTTAAGGGGGATAATGTCCCGGCCCGGCGCGCCACTGACGTTGCCGTCCCAGATATCATGAATCCCTTCAAGGCCCGGATGCTGCCATTCATTGACCTCAATAATCACCTTGTCCGCAATATCCAGAAATGTCTGGGAATTGCCGACAGACGATGTGGGGACAATGCCACCCTCTTCGGTAATGGCCGTTGCTTCGATCAGGGCAACGTCAAATTTGCCGTAGTTTCCCTGCACGGCACGGCTGGCAACCTGACCAAGGTGGTTGTCAAAATAATCCGTTTCGTTCTCGTTAATCCGGTTACGCATACCAGCATCGGTATTGAACGGTGAGCGGAAGGACACGCCATTAACACGTGCCAGCTCTCCATCCAGCTGAGGCCCGGTTGAAGCGCCTGTAATCAGGCTGATGCGGTATTCCTGCCCTTTGGCGTGGGCTTTTTCCATCAGGCCTGCCAGCGCTTCTGGCACAGCCTTGGGGTAACCTGCACCAGTAAACCCACTGGCCCCTACAATGTCTCCGGGGCGGATCAGTTCGGCTGCTGCTTCTGCCGGACGAACCTTGTTCAGAAAAGAGGTATTGCGAATGCGCTCTGCCATGAAGAGGCTTCCTGTTCTTGTTCAAATCGTTCTGAAAAAGCAGAACCAACGGACTAATGGCTGGCCTTATATCGTGTCCGGCCTTTGGCTACAGCCCTCTGTTTTCTAGCTTTTTCAAACCGGCTCCAAATGGGGCCGGGGTGCGCACACACGTTAGGCAGAAAAAAGGCCATCTGGCCTGTCACATGCTTGTGCATGATGCTTTTACACAAAAAATTGCGCTCCGCCCCTTTTCGGCACGTATGCGGGAAGCCTACATGGAAGGAAGGATTGGTGGACAAACACAGATGGACAGAGGCTTCCTGCTTGACGAAAACGTGAAAAACGCGCTGCGGAAAGGACTCCGCGTCGTGGGCGATGTGCATGGAGACCTACAGGCTTTCCGGCACGCCATCGCAACAGATCGTTTTATCATCCAACTGGGTGACTTGGTGGATTACGGCCCTGACAGTGCAGGCGTTCTACGCGCCATGATGCAGGTCATGAAGGAAGGGCGCGGTCTTTTTCTCATCGGCAATCATGACCGCAAGCTGGGTCGTGCTCTTATGGGCCGCAAACTACGGCCCGACCCACCGCTGGAAGCAACCCTCAGTCAGCTTTACCGCCCTGAGAATCAGGATGTCCTCAGCACAATCCTTCCCTATCTTGAAGCCGCCCCGGCGTGGATTGTTCTAGGCCGCAAAGTGTTTGTGCATGGCGCATTTGATGTACGTATGCTCATGGAACCGCCGCCGCCTGCTCTGGGCCGTGTGACCTTTCTTCTGTCCCGCGCACTGTTTGGGGAAACCACCAACCGTGTGCAGAAAGATGGTTACCCTGAGCGTTGCCTCAACTGGGTCAACCATATCCCAACCGGCTACACAGTTTATTGCGGCCATGATCAACGCTCCACCAACGGCTGCCCTTTAACCATTCCCGGCCGCACCGGCGGCGAGGCCATTTTTACTGATACAGGCGCTGGCAAAGGGGGGCATCTGGCATGGCTGGACCTTCCAGCAGATTTTATGGAAGAATCTTCTATTGCTCTGTAAGCCAGCATGGCAGAACATTCTTACCGTTACCCCATGATAAAGAGACATAGAATAACCGTGACAGACCAGCCTTCCCCCGTTGACGCCCTTCAGGACCTGCGGCGCAGTATTGATAATATTGATGCCGCTCTTGTGGCCATGCTGGCGGAGCGTTTCCGTTGCACCAAGGCTGTGGGTGCTCTCAAGGCGCGCTATGGCATGCCACCAGCAGACCCGGCGCGGGAGACGCGGCAGATCACCCGTTTGCGTACATTGGCAGAGGAAGCCCATCTGGACCCGGATTTTGCAGAAAAATTCCTCAACTTCATTATTCATGAAGTCATCCGGCACCATGAGGCCATTGCCCGGCAGTCTGCCGAGGCTCCTACAAAATGAACACTACCCTGCTGCTGCTCAGACACGCCGAAGCCGCAAACCCTCCTATGGGGGATTTCAGCGAAATAGCAGACCGTTCGCGGCCACTGACAGCAGCAGGACAGGCCGCAGCTCAGCGTTGCGGCCTCTGGCTCAGGCAGAAAGGTCTCTCGCCAGACTATGTTTTATGTAGCCCTGCCCTCCGGACCCGGCAAACGCTTGCGGGGCTTCAGCCTTTTCTCACGCCCTTGGAAGCTGAGCCCTTTTTTTGCCCTGACATTTATGAAGCACCACCTGAAGCGCTGCTGGCCCAAATACAAAAGGCCCCTCCACACGCACGCTCTGTTTTACTGGTAGGCCACAATCCGGGCATTTCTGCTTTGGCCCGAGCGCTTGACCCAATGGCCATGGAGCTGGATCAAGGATTCGCAACAGGATCTATCGCCGCGTTCACGGCATGGAGCAGCGAGGACAGTGAGCAGGCTCCAGAGTGGTCCCGCTATGATAATCATAACCTGACTTTAGACACATTCGCGCGACCCTAAAGCCAAAAATGGCAGTTTTCCGCCTTTGAGTCTTTAAGATAACGTGCGGTTTATCGGCAGCCTCCTTCCGGTTTCCTGTGAGATCAGAGACAACAGCCAAACAGCAGGCCGCATAAAGGTTCTGCCGTCTTATTATGCAGAAGGAAGTATCATGAGCACGTTGCAGAACGAAGGTAAGCAGGCCACTGCCACTATTTCGCTCAATGGCAAAACTGCCGAATTCCCAGTTCTCACCGGCACTCTGGGCCAGGACGTTGTTGATATTCGTAAGCTGCCGGCCGAATTGGACGTTTTTACGTTTGATCCCGGGTACGGCGAAACAGCATCATGCAATAGCAAAATCACCTTTATTGATGGGGATAAAGGCATCCTTCTGCACCGGGGCTATCCCATTGCCCAACTTGCCGAACATGCCTCCTACGAAGAAGTCATTTATCTTCTGCTGAATGGGGATCTGCCCAATAAGAGTGAAGCAGAAACCTTCAACAGAACACTGACCAACCATACTCTCCTGCACGAGCAGATCCGCAATTTCTTCAACGGCTTCCGCCGCGATGCACACCCCATGGCTATTTTGTGCGGAACGGTTGGTGCGCTCTCCGCTTTCTACCCAGATGCAGGTGACATTGCTGTTAAAGCGCACCGTGACCTCGCGGCTATGCGTCTGATTGCTAAAATCCCGACCATAGCGGCATGGGCTTATAAATATACGCAAGGTGAGGCCTTCATTTATCCTCGCAATGAACTGAACTACGCAGAAAACCTGCTTTCCATGATGTTCGCGCGGGTGTCTGAACCGTACAAGATCAACCCTGTTCTGGCACGCGCCATGAACCGCATCCTGATTTTACATGCGGATCATGAGCAGAACGCCTCAACATCTACAGTCAGGCTGGCAGGCTCCACTGGCGCCAATCCGTTCGCCTGCATTGCTGCTGGTATCGCTGCGCTTTGGGGACCCGCCCATGGCGGCGCGAACGAAGCTGTCCTGAAAATGCTGGACACCATCGGCACCAAGGAAAATATTCCTGACTTCATCAGCAAGGTGAAAGACAAAAATAGCGGCGTGAAGCTTATGGGCTTTGGGCATCGCGTTTATAAGAATTTTGACCCGCGCGCCAAAATCATGCAGCAGACCTGCCACGAAGTTCTTGAAGAGCTGGGCATTAAAGATGATCCGTTGCT
Source organism: Acetobacter sp. (assembly GCF_052102375.1). Taxonomy (GTDB): domain Bacteria; phylum Pseudomonadota; class Alphaproteobacteria; order Acetobacterales; family Acetobacteraceae; genus Acetobacter. Next base: position 41,521 of record NZ_JBQDXI010000007.1, on the reverse strand, counting down.
GGATCTGGCGATCGAACTCGAAAAAATCGCTATTAATGACGAGTATTTCGTACAGCGTAAGCTTTACCCGAATGTTGATTTCTATTCCGGCATTATCCTCAAAGCCATGGGCATTCCCACAAGCATGTTCACCGTGCTGTTTGCAGTTGCCCGCACTACTGGCTGGGTAAGCCAGTGGAAAGAAATGATTGAGGAGCCGGGCCAGCGCATCAGCCGCCCACGGCAGATCTACACTGGCGCAGCAGAACGCGATTTTACGCCAGCTGACAAACGGTAATTTTGCTTATGGGGGAGCTTCGGCTCCCCTTTTTTAGTCCACTTGTTCCGTCTGCCTCATCACAACATGCTGTTGCTGAGGGTGAGCGCGCACCATCAAAAACGGTCCAGACCAATTGCTTGGTATGGACCATGTGCCACTAATCTCGGTAGAATCGCTATTAACCTGACCGGTATAGTGAACGGTATGTGTGCGGGTGATGCTCTCATAGCGTTTGAGAAAATGAACGGTTGTGCCGTCATGTTGCCCACTGACATGAGCCAGAAACACACCAGACGCATGCAGCGGATCCTGCGCTTTTTCTGTGATGACACCCGATAAAAGCCCTGCTTGTTCGAGCAGGCTGGCCGTAAAAAACTCTGCCTGAAATGTACGCGGGTAACTAAATTGCCCGTGCCACAACCCACTCAGATTTTGCGTCATGCTCGCCACTCTAAAAATAAAAAAGCCAGACTGGCTATAACACCGTCTGGCTTCATACAGCATGCTGGAAGAGCAAGTCTGGCAGGCTAAGGTTACCTTTAGCCGCAGTCACACCCTTTTGTCGGACCGTCAGACTTGCGTACAACATGGTGGTCAATCCACTCAGACACCAGACGCCGCGCTTCATTCAAAGAGGCTTCAGGGTGATGGATGCGGTAGAGCGTTGTGCAGGCGTGAAAAGCGGTCATATCTTCTGTGCCCACCTCACGCAGCTCCTGATACGCTGTAATGACAGCTCGCTCGCACTTACGGGCGATCCGACTTAGTTCAGCAGCCACAGCACATATTCCTCAATTAATAATCAATCTCAACAGGGGTGATTAAACGCCAGAAAGCACACCGAAGCAAGCAACAAACTAACAGGTAGTTATCACAACTTCTTTTCCGTGTTCTTTTTGCCATAGTCTTCATGGCTTTAAAGGATACGGCATGTCGCCCCAATAGTTTTATGGCTTGAAGAGCGCCTCACGCCCGACTCCCACAGTGCCTCTATTTACGTTTGCACCGTACGCACCATAGGTCCGCAGTCTAACCTAATAGACCCCTGAGGAGGCATGCTTTTTCTCCTCAGGATAGGCTGCAAACGCATCATTTGTGATTTCTTGCGGCCTTGGAATACGATGAGGCATGGATTTTCCCTTCGCCGGAGGGTATGCCAAAGCCAATTCCAACCGCCATTTCGCCAAGGATGTGCTTCATGACGTCACCCGCAAATCTTGCAGCCCCCCATACCACCCACAGTAGTGACTGGGACCACGATGCGGCGCTGACCACAGCACGCCTGCTGCTGGAAATCAAAGCTGTCAATTTCCGCCCGGAAGACCCTTACACCCTGACATCCGGCTGGAAGTCACCGGTCTATATCGATTGCCGCCGCATCATCTTCTTCCCCCGTGCACGCGCCAAGATTGTGGAACTGGGTGTTGAAAAAATTGGCCGTCATGTTGGGTACGAAAGCCTTGATGCCATTGTAGGTGGTGAAACTGCCGGCATCCCGTTTGCCGCATGGATGGCCGACCGTATGCTGCTGCCCATGGCTTATGTTCGCAAAAAGCCTAAAGGCTTTGGCCGCAATGCACAGATTGAAGGTGATGTGCCAGAAGGCATGCGCACCCTGCTGGTTGAAGACCTGACAACCGATGGTGCTTCCAAAGTACGGTTTGCCAACGCTCTGCGCGATGCAGGAGCTCTCATCAACCATGCCTTTGTCGTGTTTTATTACGGCGTGTTCCCCGGTGCACACCGGACCCTGACCGACATGAATGTTGCGCTGCACTCCCTGTGCACATGGTGGGATGTTCTCGAAGTCTGCTCCACGCGTCCTTACTTCTCTGAATCGGCTGCGGCTGAAGTCCGGCGCTTCTTGGAAGATCCCTGCGCATGGTCTGCCCGCCACGGTGGCGTTGGCAGCCTTGAAGAAGCAGCGGCCTACAAGGCAAAACAGGGCTAAGTCAGCACGCCATGACAGAGCCCGTACAGTCTGCCCCCCACCATGTTCTGGCGTTTGATTCCGGAGTAGGTGGCCTTGGCATTGTACGGGCCCTGCGTGCCCTCAAGCCTGATCTTCATATCGACTATCTGGCTGACACAGCCGTTTTTCCGTACGGCGAGCAGGCAGATGCCTTCCTAATCGAACGCATTGTCTCGCTTCTCTCTCAAGCTATTAGGCAACTGCGCCCGCAAGCTGTTGTTGTCGCGTGTAATACAGCCAGCACTCTGGCTCTGGAGGCCCTGCGTTCCGCGTGGCCGGACATGCCCTTTATTGGTTGTGTCCCCCCCATTCGCTGGGCCGCACGCACAACACACAGTCAGGTCATAGGCCTGCTGGCAACCCGCGCCACTATCCGGCGCCCCTACCTTACCCGCCTTCATACACTCTACGCCCCAGACTGTACCCTTATTGCTCATGCTGCTCCCGGCCTTGCCGCGCTGGCAGAATGTGCGTTTAGGGGAGAACCAATCCCGGCAGATGCCATCAAAAACGAAGTTCTAGGCCTTTTTGAGCGCGACACTCAGGGTCTGATGGATACGGTGGGGCTAGGCTGCACACATTATACGTTCGTGCTGGAGCAACTCCGTGCTCTGTCGCCCCCACACATAACGTGGCTGGACCCTGCCGATGCTGTGGCCCGCCATACCCTTACGTGCCTTGAAGAGCTTCCCGGCAAAACGGAGGCAGTTCTACCACCCCGCGCGTGGTTTACGGCTATGCCGGAGCGAAGTGAGGCCTTGGCCGCGCGTCTTCCTTCTTTCGGGTTTGACGCAATTACTCTGTGGCCGTCAGGTGCTGACCAAACCAATTTCCATCTACAGATTTGTAGCTGAAGCGCTTTTTACCATTCAGTCACCAAACCATAAAAAAAAGGTCAGACCGTGTGGGTCTGACCTTCTCACGCTATCGCCCTTAGGCAAACAGCCTAGCTGGCACGACTGGCAGAATAACTTGCCGTCTCAATAAGCAAGGACTTGATTTCACACTCTGCAAACACACCCAAAGCATCCCGTGCCTTGGCTGCGTACTCTTCTGCCTTTGCCATAGTCACGGCAATGGCATTTGTTTCAGCAATACGCTGGAGCGCTGCCTCCAGATCTTCCGGCGTCTGCTCAGACTCTTCAATCACCCGGCGCCAGAATACGCGGTCTTCCTCGCTACCGGCTTCGTAAGCTGCCAACACCGGCAAGGTAACCTTCCCTTCCCGGAAGTCATCGCCCACTTCTTTACCCAGCACAGCTTGGTCTGCTGCGTAATCCAGCGCATCATCAACAAGCTGGAAAGCCATACCAAGGTTGGCACCGTAAACACGTAGCGCTTCCCGCTTATCAGCAGAAATCTCACCAATGACAGCGCCGGATTCACAGGCTGCTGCAAAAAGCGCCGCTGTTTTGCCGTAAATCACCTGCAAATATTGGTCGACCGAGGTTGAAAGGTCATTTTGTGTGGTCATTTGCATGACCTCACCCTCGGCGAGGGTCGCAGACGCTGCGGAAAGAATGGCCATTACATCCAGCGAGGCATCAGCCGTCAAAATCTGGAAGGCTCTGGCAAACAGAAAATCCCCTACCAGAACGGAGGCCTTGTTGCCGAAAATGGCATTGGCACTCGCAAGACCGCGGCGAAGCTGGCTTTCATCCACAACATCGTCATGCAGCAGGGTTGCTGTGTGAATAAATTCTACACAGGCTGCAATTTCAACATGCCGCAGCTTACCGTCCTGATTGTCATATCCGCACAACCGGGCTGAGGCCAATGTCAGCAGGGGCCGTAGGCGCTTGCCCCCCGCAGCGACAAGGTGGGCCGCAAGTTGCGGAATAAGCGCAACCGGGCTCTGCATACGATCAATAATAACCTGATTACATGCACGCATATCCGGCGCGAGATAATCGGCAAGGGCTTTTAAGCCCGCTTCTCCTGGCTTACTCACAGAAACACTAGATCCATCCTGGCTTGTGGCCGTGCCGACCTCCGGCTGACTAACTGCAATACCCAAACGCTTTCCCCCAGCCATGGGATGAGTTGACGTCCCTTCATATGCGGGGCACCAGAAAAACGGTCAAGCATCAACCACTTCAAGACAGCCAGACTGTTCTGGTCAAGGCCGGGTATGTCCGAACTTCCTTCACTCTCTACCGGTACACTTATGGCCGGAAAAATTCGCTACGACCAGTTTATTTCTGGCAACAGAACCGGCCTTGAACCTGTTCTCATGGCTGCCAGCATTCCTGCAAAAGCTGGCCAGCGCGTGGCAGAAATCGGCTGTGGTGCGGGGGCTGGCCTCTTATGTCTCAGCCAACGCATATCAGGGCTGTCTCTGTGGGGTATAGAAGTTGATGCCCCAAGCCTTGCACTCGCGCAGCACAATCTGGACGCTAACCAGCGCACAGAAGTCACACTGCTAAATTGTTTCTTTCCGGATGACCTGCCACCCGATGTTCCGTTTGGCCGTTTCGACCATTGTTTTGCGAATCCGCCCTGGCACGCCAGCAATGGCACACCTTCCCCGCTGTCTCGCCGGGATCTGGCACGGCGCGCCTTGCCTGATACTCTGGAAAGCTGGGTAAAGGGCTGTACGCGCCTGTTACGCTATAAGGGAACGCTCACTCTCATTCTACCAGCGGACCTACTGGCCGATGCCTGCAATGCGCTGGCGCAGAATCGTTTTGGCGGCACCACCCTATGCCCCCTCTGGCCCAAGACCGGGCGGGAGGCGCGCCTCATGCTTCTCCAAAGCCGCTACTGTGTGCGGAGCCCATCGCGCATTGTGCCCGGAGTAGTGCTGCATGAAGCAGATGGGAGTTTCACCCCTGAAAGCCGCCTGATTTTGAAAGAAGGCCATGCCTTGGCTCTGGGGCCTAAGCAGCAGGGCATGACGCGCTCCCCCGTCCCGCAAGACTGACACAAAAAAGGCCACTCCATACCGGGTGGCCTTTCGTTTTAAACACACGAAATGTGTGGCAGCATTTATTCGAAAATAGAGGCTTCGAAGGCTTCTTCCCACGTGCCGGAAGTTGAAGCGCGGCTGTATTCAGTGGCACGATTTTCAAAGAAGTTGGTGTGTTCCACCGCGTTCAACATGTCATCCAGCCATGGCAGCGGATTGGTGGTCGTGTTGTAGAGGGGTTCCAGCCCAAGCTGAATAAGCCTACGGTCTGCAATAAAGTGAATGTAAGTTTTCACCTGAGCAGCATCCAAGCCTTCTACTGCTCCCATTTCAAAGGCCAGATCAATAAAGGCTTCTTCGTGCTCTACAATGGTGGCGCAAATTTCACGCAACTCATTCTGAAGTCTGTCTGTCCAGATTTCCGGGTTTTCATGCACAAACACCCGGAACAGGCGGATAACAGACAAGCAGTGTAGTGTTTCATCACGCACGGACCACGATACAATCTGCCCCATGCCCTTCAGTTTATTGAAGCGCGGGAAGTTCAGCAGAATGGCGAAAGAGGCAAAAAGCTGTAGCCCTTCCGTAAAGGCCCCAAAGGCTGCCAGAGTCTTGGCGATCTCATGCTTGCTATCGACCGAGAAGCCTTGCATGTAATCGTATTTATCCTTCATTTCCTTATACTTAAGGAATGCAGAATATTCTTCTTCCGGCATGCCCAGCGTATCAAGAAGATGACTGTAAGCGGCAATGTGGATGGTTTCGATATTGGAGAACGCTGAGAGCATCATCAGCACTTCAGTGGGTTTAAACACCCGGCTGTAGTGCTTCATGTAACAGTTGTTCACCTCAACATCAGACTGTGTGAAGAAGCGGAAAATCTGGGTTACCAGATGCCGTTCCGTATCGTTAAGAACACGGTGCCAGTCCTTTACGTCGTCAGCCAGCGGCACTTCTTCCGGAAGCCAGTGCAGGCGCTGCTGGGTCAGCCAGGCATCATAAGCCCATGGGTAACGAAACGGCTTATAAACAGGGTTGGAGGTCAGCAGGTCAAAATGCTGTTCCTGTTCGTTGGTGCCGGTCTTGGCGTCGCTCATGGTGGCGTCCTTCACAGAAAGGAATAATCTTTAAAAATCAAACAAATGCAGGCTTTTCCTCCCATTACTGGCAGGAAAGGCACTCATCATAATCCGTGCTGGCGGCGGTAGGCGGAACCGCTACAGCGGCACGTTGTGCATCTTCAGCAGCAAGCACATCTGCTGCGGTCAACACGTTACTGACAGTGTCAGCACGCTGAATGGATAGAGAGCGGCAATAGTACAGAGACTTGATGCCCTTTTTCCATGCCATGTAGTGGATCTGGTGCAGATCACGCTTATGCACGTCCGCAGGCAGGAAGATATTAATGGACTGCGCCTGACAGATGAACGGCTGACGGTCGGCCGCGTGTTCTATAATCCAACGCTGATCAAGCTCAAACGCTGTTTTATAAACATCTTTCTCATCCTGCGTCAGGAAGTCCAGAGCCTGCACGCTGCCCTTGTTCAGGGTAATGTGAGACCAGACCTCATCCGTATCTTTCCCCTTTTCTTGCAGAAGCTTCTGCAAATGGCGGTTACGAACGGTAAAGGAGCCTGAAAGTGTTTTCTGCAAGAATACATTGGCTGCAATCGGCTCAATACCCGGGCTGGCATTGCCTGCAATGATGGAGATAGACGCTGTGGGCGCAATGGCCATCTTGTTGGAAAAGCGCTCATGCACACCGTACTCGGCTGCATCAGGGCAAGCGCCACGCAGGTCAGCCAGCTTGCGGGACGCCGCGTCCGCCTGCTCACGAATATGCTGGAAGATCTTTTTGTTCCAGACCTTCGCCATAACGCTTTCAAACGGCAGGTTCTTGGCTTGCAGGAAGGAATGGAAGCCCATAACCCCCATACCCACAGAACGCTCACGCATGGCAGCATAAGCCGCCTTTTCCATTTCTACCGGGGCGCGATCAATAAAGTCCTGCAACACGTTGTCCAGGAAGAGCATCACGTCTTCAATGAACTGTGGATTATCTTTCCACTCGTCCCATGTTTCCAGATTCAGGGATGACAGGCAGCACACCGCAGTACGCTGCTTACCATGATGGTCAATACCCGTTGGGAGTGTAATTTCCGCACACAGGTTGGAGGTCTTGACCTCCAGACCAGCCAGCTTGTGGTGCTCTGGACGGGCATTGTTCACATGGTCCGAATAAACAATGTAGGGCTCGCCCTGCTCCATACGCGCTGTCAGAATCCGGATCCACAGTGCACGCGCTGAGACCTTACGGATAACCGAATTATCTTTTGGAGACAGCAGTGCCCATTCTTCGTCTGCTTCTACCGCCCGCATAAAGGCGTCAGAAACCAGAATACCGTGATGGAGGTTCAGCGCCTTACGGTTTGGGTCCCCACCGGTAGGACGACGGATTTCGACAAATTCTTCAATCTCTGGGTGCCAGACGGGCAGATAAACAGCCGCTGACCCACGGCGCAGGGACCCTTGGCTGATTGCGAGCGTCAGACTATCCATCACGCGGATAAAGGGGATAACACCCGATGTCTTGCCATTGCGGCCCACGTTTTCGCCAATGGAGCGCAGGTTGCCCCAGTAGGACCCGATGCCGCCGCCCCGGCTGGCCAGCCAAACGTTCTCGTTCCACAGCCCCACAATGCCATCAAGGCTATCACTGGCCTCGTTCAGGAAGCAGGAAATGGGCAGACCACGCGTGGTCCCGCCATTGGAGAGCACCGGAGTAGCCGGCATGAACCAATGCTGGCTCATATAGTCATAAATACGCTGTGCGTGCCCTGCATCCGCCCCGTAATAGGACGCTACGCGCCCAAACAGGTCCTGATAGCTCTCATCCGGCAGCAGATAGCGGTTATCGAGCGTTGCTTTACCAAAAGGCGTCAGCAATGCGTCACGCTTACGGTTAACCCTTACCTGATAATGGCCGGGCAACTGCACCATGTCTTCCAACTGCTCTGGCGCAAACATATCGCAAGTCCCCGAGATACGGGGGTCGGAGGAACGGCTTTCATTTTCCTGAACGTCGACCAGACTCATGGATCATTTGCTCCGCTTGCGATTAGCATTATCTTGCAGGGTTGTGGGCGGCCTTGAGAGACACACCATATGTCGCGCTTTTGCGCTAAACGCTCCCCTATATCTAGTGATTTTTTTTACCTTAACCCACCAAAAAATACTTGCCTTCTGAATTTGCGGCAGTTTTCAGCGATCATAAAATATTTCAGGCCAGAATTTTTTTTACGGAGCACGAATCAGCCCGGAGAGTTCCATACTGCGGCGCGTGGTCTCTATCCCCTCAGCAACAGCAAGAGCAGCCTCAAGGGCGCGGCGGCCAGCCCGGGCATCTACCATAACAGGCGCGCCATCAAGGCAGGCGGCTACAAAGGCCTCGTGCTCCGCATACAGCGAATCACTGTCCTTCCATGAAATCGCTTCCCGCTTGAATCCCCCTGTACCCGGCAAAGGCAACCCACGTTCACGACCAATCATGGTCAGTTCACGCTTGCCGAAATCAGCCGAGAGATACCCTTCTTCAGAAAACAGACGCATCCGGCGCTCAGTCTTTAAGGAAATACGGCTGGCCGTAATGGTGGCAACACAGCCGTTCTCAAACCGCACGCGAGCATTGGCAATATCCTCATGGGCAGAGCTCACAGCAGCGCCCAACGCATCCACCTGCGCAATGGGGCTGTCCACAATTGCCAGCACCAGATCGAGGTCATGGATCATGAGGTCAAGAATAACAGACACATCCGTGCCACGCGGCTTGAAGGGCGCAATACGCGTGGCCTCAATATAGAGTGGCCGTGTAATCCGCTGCGTAATTGCCTTATGCTCTGCTGAATACCGCAACAGATGCCCTACCTGACACACCAACCCGGTTTCTTCAGCTAAGGTCACCAGAAAATCAGCCTGCTCCAGCGTTGCCGCCACAGGTTTTTCTATCAGGACATGCTTGCCGGCCCGTAGGGCTTGCACGGCCAGATCGAAATGAAACTCTGCAGGTGCTGCCACCACGACAGCATCACAAACAACCAGCAGCTCCTCAACCGAGCTGAATACGGGGCATCCTGCCTCTCCTGCCACCTCGGCAGCCCGACGACTGTCAGGGTCAAACAGACCAACCAGAGTCTCACGCGCTACATCACGTATTTTCAGCGTGTGATAACGCCCAAAATGTCCGGCTCCAATAACGCCCACGCGCAAACTGGTCTGCATGTTATGTCTCCGCTCTCTGCCTTGGTGGCTTTAGTCTGTGCAGCGGTAGCAGGCCTTGGGCCAAACCCAAAGGGGCGCTCCGGGTAAAGTCAGTCTATTGAGCCAAAATTCTTGCCATCAGGCCTAATTTTTTCCGAAACCCGTCAAAATGGCTAAATTTGGCCATTTTTTATGCGTGGCAGGTGATGCATAGCCGCCACTTTCTAAAACGTAATGCCTGAGCGGCTCAACCTTATGTGTCTGGGCTGTTGCATCCCGCGCACGGTAGCGGCATGTTCCGGGCGACAAAAACCGATTAATTCAGGTGAGAATGTATTACAGCCGCCTCAAGATGGCCTCGGTACTGGGTGTATGCCTATTAGGTCTGCTACTTTGCCTGCCCAATGGCCTGCGCAACCCCTTCCCGTCCATGCCCTGGCGGCAAATCCACCTGGGGCTGGATTTGCGCGGCGGGTCTTATCTCCTCATGCAGGTGGACCTGAAAAGCCTGACGCATGACCGTCTGCAAACATTAGCAGACAGTACGCGTGAAAGTCTGATCAAGGCACAGCTTGGCTACCGTAATATTGTGACGGATACCGACAAAGCCACGCTCTCCTTCACACCCCGCACGCCAGACGAAGCGGACGCAGACATTGCTGTTTTGCAAAAGCTGCCACAGGCCATCCCACACGAATTTGCGGTCCAGAAGCAAGCTGATGGCACCATTGCTCTAACTCTGGCGCCGGAAGCCATTACCGCTCGCGCACGAGACGCCATTACGCAGTCCATCGAGATCGTGCGTCGGCGTATTGACGCAACCGGTGCAGTAGATCCGGAAATCACCCGGCAGGGCGATGACCGTATTGTCGTTGAACTCCCCGGCGTGAGCGACCCAGAGCGCATCAAGAGTCTGCTTGGCACAACCGCCAAAATGACTTTCCGTCTGGTTGACTCAAACCCTCTGCATGCTTCAGCGCCTCCACCGGGTGTGAGCCTCGTGCCCATGTCAAACTCGGCAGAAGGTAGCCCACTGCCTGTTTACGACCATGTGGATGTTGACGGCACAGACCTGACGAATGCAGGCGCTGCGGTTGATTCCCAGACTGGTGAATGGGCTGTTTCGTTTTCGTTCGACTCAGTCGGCACGCACGCCTTTTCAACCATAACACAAGCCAATGTGGGCAAACGTTTTGCCATTGTGCTTGATAACAAGGTTATTGAAGCACCAGTCATCCGCACCCCCATCACGGGTGGCAGTGGTCAGATCACTGGTGGTTTTGACGCACAGCGCGCTACGGATCTCGCTCTTCTGCTCCGTGCTGGTGCTTTGCCCGCTCCGCTTGCTGTTGTAGAACAACGCACTATTGGTCCATCACTTGGAGCAGATTCCATCAGGGCTGGCATGCTCAGCCTTGCCTCTGGGTTGGTGCTGGTTATCATCTTTATGGCGCTATTTTACGGGCGCTTTGGCTGGTACGCCAATATTGCCCTGGTGGCCAACCTGGTCCTGATGATTGCCATCCTCTCCCTGTTTGAAGCCACACTCACTCTGCCGGGCATGGCGGGGATGTTGCTCACTTTGGGCATGGCTGTGGACGCAAATATTCTCATTAATGAGCGTATTCGGGAAGAAGTGGCACAAGGCCGCACGGCTCTAGCCGCTCTTCAGGCTGGCTTTGAGCGTGCTACGTCCACCATTGTCGATAGTAATGCTACGGCCCTGCTGGCGCACGTCATGCTGTTTGTGTTTGGTACGGGGCCGGTACGCGGCTTCGCTCTGACCATTACAATTGGTATTGCCACTACGCTGTTCACTACTCTCCTTCTTTCCCGACTGCTTATGGTCCGCTGGTATGCGCGTACACGCCCATCCAGCCTTCCTGTCTGAAGACGAGGCGCATTATGTTTGGACGTCCCCTCCTGCGCTTTGTTCGCAAGGATACCCACATTAACTTCATGCGTGGGCGCTTTGTCGGGCTTATTACCTCGGCTGTGCTGTCACTGGCTTCCATCGGACTGTTTTTCTATCCGGGCCTTACTTTGGGTCTGGACTTCCGTGGCGGCATTGTTGTTGAAGCCAAGACGTCAGGACCGGCAGATTTTGCCAAAATCCGCTCAACGCTGGCAGCGCATCACATCGACCATGCGTCCCTCCAAGCCTTTGACGCACCGGACGACGTACTGATCCGGCTGGAAGCCAGTGATAAGCAGGCAACCAACGATGTTGTAGACACCGTACGCCACGCAATTGCTGAAGCGCAGCCCGGCTCAACCGTTCTGCGCGCTGATGCTGTGGGTGCCTCGGTTTCTTCCGAACTTTTCCGGAACGGGATGCTCGCTCTCGGCCTCAGTCTGGCAATGATTTTGGCTTACATCTGGTTCCGGTTCGAAAAAGAATTCGCCATCAGTGCCGTCATCACACTTATTCTGGACCTTACCAAGACTGTCGGCTTTCTGGTCATAACAGGTTTTGAATTTGACCTTGTTATGGTCGCAGCCATTTTGACTATCTTGGGTTATTCTACCAACGACAAAGTGGTAGTGTACGACCGGGTACGCGAAAATCTGCGCAAATACCGCACAATGCCGCTACGTGAACTGATTGATCTTTCAATCAACGAAACCCTTAACCGTACCTTGGGCACGTCTTCCACAGTCTTCCTCGCAGCCCTCCCGCTTGCATTATTTGGAGGCGCTACCCTGTCTGGCTTTGCTTGGACAATGCTCTTCGGGATTGTAGTTGGAACATCCTCTTCCATCTTCATTGCAGCACCTTTGTTATTGCTGCTAAAGCGGAATGAGCGCACGTAATATGATTGGCAATGTAAGTAAAAACTTATGTTGCCAATAAATTTTATGCCAATTTGACCGTTTTTATCTGAGAAAAATATAAAGTTTAATTACCGGTGTTTTGTTTTATTTCGAACCACCTACCCCATCAGCCAGCATAACACTCTCTTTAATCAAACCGGTGAAAATTTGGCTGAGGTTTTGAGTACATTCTAAAATTACCACGTTTGCAATTGAGCTTGCGCTGCAAGCTCAAGAACTTGAATACCTGCCATAAAAACAGCGTCGCGCTTACAATAGAAGGGATATATGACTATTAAATTTCAATAAAACCTTCCCTTAATCCTTAAATCAAAATCTCACAAAGAATCAATTAACTGATCGAACACTGTCGTGTCGTAAACCTGCACATCATCTTTTACTGAAACACCTTGTAATGTACGGTATACACGACGGTTCAATGCCCGGTTAAAAATTCCGGAGCCTGTTTTATGAGCCGTATATAAATCGTGATATTTGTAACTATTTCGATACAGTGACAACAAACAATCTTCCCCTATAGAGCTATTGCTTACTGTTCCGTAAAAATCATTATGAACAAAATAGTTATCTTCAGTAAAAAATACGTTGTCGGATTTTTGTGATTCCAAAAACTCTATCGCGTTATTATCCTGAAGACGAATATCCGCATCCATCCACCATCCACCATATATCTGAGTGACATGCACACGCAGAAAATCAGTCGCCTCAGCAGGATGCCGCATATTCAAAAATAATGAACGGGCTTCAACACCATAGTTTTGATAGAGCCATTCTTGTGCTTCTTCTTTGTTAAAAGATTTAAAATCAAACCCTGATATATTACTGTGATATGTAAAGTTTTCCTGTACTTTTTCGGACATCTCCCCATCGAAATACATGAAAATATTTCTCGGAATTGTAGGACTTTTACTTTCCTCAGGAGATTTCCCAAACAAGTTATTAGAACATCTAGTTGCTATTTCCAAATAGCGACAATCAATTTCTTCCCCAGTATAAAATTCTTCATACGCATTTCCCATATGAAGGAGCGCCTCGCGTCCATCTTGGCCAGACCAAGCCATTTCAACGCCCTCAATATATTTTGCGAGGGGAGTATTATAGGTTCGTAAAATATCAACTTCTCTGCGGGGGAGCGGCAACCCCGCCTTAAGCATACACAACAACCTTAATTGAAGGAGTGTCGCTGCTGAAGGATTCTGCTCTGAATGCTTAGAGTGCATCCTGAAGCCCAAGCCGTAAATTATGGCGGCTTCTTTTACGTTTTTGTGAGTATGGAGAATATTGGCAACTGAGAATGCATTATGAAGGCTAGATATCCCGTGCCTGTCAAAATATGCTTTTGCCTGCGGGTCCACACTTAATGCTTCTGCATCAAACGGTGTAACCTCAGCGTTGTCAGCATCAATTGCCAATTCTGCTTCCCCAAGAGGTTTAAGAGAAGCCGTTACACCGTGAGACACTACAGATGATGCTGCTGTTTCTTCTGTAACGCCCGCCGCACCGTCCTCCTGCTGCACATAAGCCCGCTTCAAACCACGGTAAGGCCGAAAAGTGTGGATCGAAAAAGAATCTGATGCGTTCGTCACAGATTATGTCCCTGACAACAGTGAGCATTAAGTGGCTGTTACAGTAGCGGTAAGTTCTAGTTTCGCCTACCTCTGAAACAACGCTTTTCTCGGCGTCACTTTTTTTCAATTTCGTAAATATAAGATGCTAGGGCGGCATTAGCAGCCTGCGTTGCTTGCCGTGATGGCTCGCGATCTGCTGTGATAATGGCAATCAAAGCAAGCCTGTCAGCCTGCGCCATACTCATGATCTGAGTTGCGTCAGCGCGTCCAGCCATCATACGACCACGCGCCATACCGTTTGCAATAATATAAGAATACATCATGGTGCGCGGTGTTGGGTCTAGGCTGACCGATTTGGGTGCCATTTGACACGCAGCCAAGAGGACCATACCTCCCAAAGCCACACCACCTAAGCGGCAGCACTTAGGAAAAAAAAGGGAAACAAAGAAAGGGTGCTTCATGATAACCGAAGCGTAGCCCAACTCTGTTTCCCAGCAAACCTGCTTATTGCTTTCGCCTCAACGAAAGCCCGGCGTGGTCTTAAACCCGGCGGGAAGCCAGTTCATCACGGATCTGCTGTAGCAGAATTTCCGTTTTCGTGGGTTCTGGCGGCGCAGCAGGCTTCGCGTCTTCACGCACATGCATGCGGGTCAAAGCTTTGATCAACCAGAAAATAACCAGAGCCGTGATCAGGAACTGAATAACTGCGTTGATAAAGAGGCCGAGGTTAATTGTAACAGCGCCAGCTTTCTGTGCTTCAGCCAGAGTTGCCAGATGAGGGCCCTTAAGCGTGACGAAGAGGTTGGAAAAATCAATCCCACCAATTGCCAAACCAATAAGCGGGTTGAACACATCCTTTACAAGGCTGTTCACAATACCAGTGAAAGATGCACCGATGATCACACCAACGGCAAGATCAACCACGTTACCGCGCATAACAAACGCTTTAAATTCGCCAACCCAACTTGGGGCATGAAGCCCTTTTTTATCATCAGCCATGAAACATTCCTGAGTTTATTTGTCTATCACCAGCGTCTGTACTCAGGATGTGAGGCTTTTTTCAAGATATAAAGCAAAAAACAGACATGCTTTTTCTCTATCCGTCCTGCTTAATCCCCTGATGCAACAGAAGTAACCCTCACCTGTCCCTATAATGTTGCCATTTGAAGGCAGAATTCTGCGTAAGAGTTGTTGATCACAGCCACACACATCGGTATATCCACTCCCACGCATAGCCCGGTCGGTATCGGGACAGCCTTGTTTGAACGGAAAAGAGCCATCATGAAAACCGGCATTCACCCAGACTACCACGAAATCAACGTCATCATGACAGACGGCACCGAATTCACCACCCGCTCTTGCTACGGCAAGCCTGGTGACACGCTGCGTCTGGACGTGGACACGAAGTCCCATCCAGCATGGACCGGCGTACAGCGTATCCTTGATACCGGGGGCCAGGTGGCAAAGTTCAACAAGCGCTTTGCTGGCATTGGCGTTCGCAAGAAATAAGACGCCGCACACAGTCGTGCACAAAATTTGAAACCCCGCCCCTTGAAACAGGGGGCGGGGTTTTCCACGTTTAGCGTTGAGCAAAAATGCCCTGCCGGGGTTTTTGGTCACTGTTCACAGTAAATGCCGCACAGCCCGCCATAATGGGGGCCACGCTACGCGGCAGAACCTTGCTAAATGAGGAGGTTTTGATGAGTTACGATTTTGCACCCCTTTTCCGGTCAGCTATCGGCTTCGACCGTCTGGCGCAGGTGATGGATACCGCAGCCCGCACTGCTGCGTCTCCCAGCTATCCACCCTACGATATCGCAAAAACTGGAAATGATAGCTATAGCCTGACCATGGCCATTGCTGGTTTTGGTGCTGACGATATCGAGCTTGTTGTTCAGGACAATACACTTGTTGTGTCAGGCCGCGTCAGTGAACCGCAAAATGAAGGGGAAATTCTGCACCGGGGTATTGCCCGCCGCGCATTTGAGCGCCGTTTTGCCTTGGCCGACCATGTAGAAGTGACCGGAGCGGAGATGAACAACGGCCTGCTGCGTATTGCCGTGCGCCAGATTGTACCAGAAGCCCTTAAACCCAGACGCATACCGGTTCAGGTAGGTTCCAGCGCGCCCAGTAACACTCAGTCAGAAGCCTCGCTGGCTCAAACCAGCACTTTCCCCGCTGCTGCTGCCTGATTGAAACAGCCTAGCTTTACCAGGAAAGGAGGGATAAGTGCCCTCCTTTCCTTATTTCCTGCATTTGCTTCTTGACCTTGTGGGGGCGCTCCCTCCATATCATCCTCAACACAAGCGCGCCGGCAGGCACGCGGGCCTTATCGGATAGGGTTCCGAACCGTCACTCTCTCCGGTGCCTGCGCAAGCGCCACCCGACGACAGGATGGAACCAATGACGACCCTACCGCTGATGCCTAAAGCCACCGCAGTGTGGTTGATTGAAAGAACAGCCCTCAGCTTTGGCCAGATTGCCGAATTCTGCGGGATGCACCCACTTGAAGTTCAGGCGATTGCCGACGGTGAAGTGGCTCAGGGTATTGTCGGGTATGACCCGGTCTCAAACCGTCAGTTGACGCAGGAAGAGATCCGCCGTTGTGAGGCAAATCCTGATGCAAAACTGAAAATTCTGGCAGTCAACAACCCGGTCAAACGTCGGTCAAAAGGGGCGCGTTACACCCCTGTTGCCAAACGTCATGACCGTCCAGACGCCATTGCCTTCCTGCTACGTAATTTTCCGCAGTTGGGTGATCAGGAAGTCGTCAAACTTCTGGGCACGACAAAAGATACCATTGCTAAAGTGCGCAACAAGCAACACTGGAACACGCCTAACATTAAACCGCGTGACCCCGTGACCATTGGTCTGTGCCGACAGGCTGACCTCAACGCTGCTGTGCAGGCTGCCAATCTGCGTCTCGAACGCGAAGGCCACGAAGTACCGCAGGCTCCGTTGCCGGAATCCTTTGGTGAGCACGAAAGCGCACCAAGCGAATAAGTAAAGAAAAAGCCGCTGAAGGAACACCTCCAGCGGCTTTTTTACGGCGTGTGTCAGGAGGAAAGGCGTTCTATTTCTTCCTTGATCTTCAGCTTCTCAAGCTTGAGGGTCATGAGAACGCGAGCATCCGGTCTGGGGCGTCCGCCTTCCGATGAAATTTTTTGATCAATCCGTGAGTGACGCGTTTTTAAGCTTTCAATCCGCGAAGAGAGTGTCATCGGTGCCTCCATTTATGTTGGTGGTCATAAAACCGTAACGCAGAAGTCTTAAATGTTTTCATGTTTTTTTCATAAAAACTGGCTGCAAGATATGCGTTCCCCTCATGGCTTCGGCTTTTGTTTTCTCACGCCTTCTGATACGATTCAAAAACGAAAACCCGCGAGAAATTACTGGTACGCCGCTCTATTTTCCGTTCATAACTGCCGAGAATAGTGCTCAGGAGATGTCAGAACATGCTGAAAGACCGTGATTCTCTTCTTGGCCAGCTCCATGAGCTTCGCAGCGAACATCGCGATCTGGACACCGTCATCAACCGCCTTATTCAAGGGGATGGACTGGTGGACCAGCTCTATCTTCAGCGTCTCAAAAAGCGCAAACTGCTGCTGCGGGACAGAATTACCTACCTTGAAAGTCAGCTCATCCCTGATGATATTGCCTGACTTTCCTTGAGCATAACGGACAGACCCCAAAAGTGAGCGAAACAGCCCCCCTTCCTTCGGCTACCACCGAAGCAGCAGAAGTTACTCCTAAAGTTGGCATTATCATGGGTAGCCAGTCTGACTGGGAGACAATGCGGCATGCTGATGCCATTCTGACAGAGTTTGAGATCCCACACGAAACGTTAATTGTTTCTGCGCATCGTACGCCGGACCGTTTGTGTGATTACGCAAAAACTGCTGCGGGCCGGGGGCTGTCCGTCATTATTGCTGGTGCTGGTGGGGCTGCCCATCTGCCCGGCATGTGCGCTGCCTGGACACGCCTGCCGGTGTTGGGTGTTCCCGTTGAATCCCGCGCATTAAAGGGAATGGACAGTCTGCTTTCCATAGTCCAGATGCCCGGCGGCGTACCGGTTGGCACTCTGGCCATTGGTGCATCGGGGGCCAAGAATGCAGCGCTTCTTGCTGCCTCAATTTTGGCATTGCAGGATTCTGATCTCGCAGCCCGTCTGGACACATGGCGCGCCCTGCAAACCGCCTCTGTCGCCAACGCCCCAACTTCCGAAGACCAATGACTTCTTTTTCCCCCGTACTTGCTCCCAATGCCGTTATTGGCATTGTTGGCGGCGGCCAGTTGGGCCGTATGTCGGCCATGGCTGCCGCAAAATTGGGTTTCAGAACCCATATCCTGACTCAAGATCCGCACGGTCCTGCGGCTCAAGTCTCGGATGGTGTTACCTTGGGTGCCTATGATGACCTGACGGCTCTGGAACAATTTGCCCGTGCCGTAGACGTCATTACGTTTGAGTTTGAAAATATTAATGCAGATGGTCTGGACTGTTTAGCGCAACATTGCCCTGTGCACCCTTCCGGGACAATCCTGCGTACCAGTCAGGACCGCAGTGTCGAAAAAGCTTTCCTGACAGAGGCTGGTATCCCTATTGCACCTTGGCATCAGGTCGATGATGTGGCCTCTCTGTCAGAGGCAGCAGAAAAGCTGGGCTTTCCCTTCATTCTCAAAACAGCCCGAGATGGCTACGATGGAAAAGGTCAACGCCGGGTTTATACCCAACAGGACATGATTCCAGCGTTTGAGGCTTTGGCACCCCGCAGGCTTGTGGCCGAAGGCATGGTCGATTTTGCCTGTGAAGTCAGCGTAATGGTTGTGCGCGGGCATGACGGGACTATCCGTTGCTTTGACCCCGGCCAGAACTTTCATAAAAACGGTATTCTCGATCTTACTCTGGCTCCCGCCCCAATAGATCCAACCGTGGCAGCACAGGCGCAAACCCTTGCTGCCTCCATTGCCGAGCAACTGGATCTGATCGGTATTATGGGCGTGGAACTGTTCGTTGACCGCACAGGCACCCTGCTTGTGAACGAGATAGCCCCCCGCCCCCATAATTCTGGCCACTGGACAATGAATGCCTGCCCGGTTGATCAGTTTGAGATGCATATTCGTGCTGTGGCAGGCCTGCCGTTGCCTGAGGCCTCTCGCCATTCAGATGCTGTTATGAAAAATCTGATCGGCCCTGATGACATGGCCTTGTGGCCAGCCATTGTGGCAGCCCCGGGCCTTCTACCGCATTTATACGGTAAGGCGGAGGCCCGTAATGGGCGCAAGATGGGCCACGTAAACGTGGTATTCCCTTATGGTAGTCTACCCGGCCCCTTAGGTATTCAGGATGCGCTGGGACCTTTGGCAGAGCCGGAAACAGTTCCGGAGCTTGAGGACTGCTAAAATTTTTTCCGGCAGGAAAGGCGTTAAAGCAGCCCTTCCTGCCGGAAGCTAAATAAAAGACCATGCCCTACAATGACATGGTCCCACACCGTAATGCCCATAAGCTGCGCGGCTTTGGAAATTCGGTACGTTATATCAATATCGTCCTGAGACGGTGTGGGGTCCCCACTTGGATGGTTGTGGACCAGAACAAGATAAGGCGATTGAAGCTCCAAGGCCCTCCGAACCACTTCCCGCGGGTATAAGGGGGCATGATCTATGGTGCCACGGCCACTAACCTCATCTGCCTGCAATTTGAACGCTGAATCCAGAAAGAGGACGCGAACCTGCTCAATATCCTCATGCCCCATAACCGTACGCAAATAGGCTTCAAGTTGTTCTTTTTTAAGAAGAATTTTTCCCTTCTTTAATTTGGCAAGATGCATCCGCCGCGCTGCATCATAAACAAGCTGAAAATAAATGCTGAGCAGCTTGTTCCCACCAGAGGCTCTCTCCTGAGCTCTACACGGCGCGCTAATAACTGCGGCAAAAGACCCAAACCTTGCAATGAGTTCCACCGCCATATCTTCTGCATGTTTTTCACGTGGCGTAATGGCAAGAATAAGTTTGGTCAGTAAAACTACGTCACCACAAACAGGAGGGCCTGCCGGAACAGGTTTTTCGTCTCCACATGTTGCATAGTCCTGCTGCAATTCTTGTAGAAACGGAAGCTGTATGGGCGTTGCCGCAACATCCAGCGAAAAGTTTGCGGCATCGGACAAGGCAAGAGGCGTACCTGCTGTGCCAGACACCTGTAGTAAAGGACTTGCCTTCTTTACCACTCATCCTGTCCCATATTGCGGAAGCTCAGCCATTGACCGTTTCTCATGACAAGATGATCATAAACGTCCAACGCCAGCAAAGGTGCCGCTTTTAAAAGAGCCTGAACAAACGCAATGTCTTTTTGCATTTGCTGCGCTCTGGAAAGACCGTCCGAAACAAGCCTGACCGTCACCAAGGCGGATGCATTATGAGCCAGAGCCTGCTTTAAAATATCGGCCACACACGCTTCAACCGTTTTATCCGACATTTCCATAACTGGTTCATCGGCGAGTAGATGATTCTTGATATCAAGAAACAACACCCGTAATTGCCCGGCCGGCAGACCTGTAAAAGCCGTATGGCAATAGGTCAGCAATTTATCCCACTTGCCAATATCGGCACGTTTGGTGGTCTGGGGGGTACTTAACTTCTCGGCTATTTCTGGCATGAGTGTCAGAAGTCTCACACATGCAGGCCCCATACCAGCCTCTTTCAAGGCTGCCGCAGGCGCTTCCAGAACAGCGCTCAGGCTGCCAAAACTATTGATCAGCGCTTTTGCCTGCGGCTTGGTGTCCCGCCGGGGAACTCCGGGAAAGAGAAGCATCTCAAGTATTTCGTAATCAGCAAGGCCACCCGCGCCCTTCTGCTCCACACGCTGGCGCATCCGTTTTCTGTGTCCGGATGGGCCCGTACTTGCAAAAACCTGCCCCCCGCTGTGCCTCACTTGCCCCGAAGGGCGCTTTCATGATGCTCGGGCTAAAAAGCCGCCCGGTTTTTAACGGCTCCGATTGGCCTTCGCTTCACATGGTATTATAAAGCCATAGTGAGCACGTCAGAACATCCCCCTTCGCCGCTTTTTTCTTCTCCCGCCCCTGAAGGAGCGCCGGGCTATCTTGAACGCCTGAACCCAGAGCAGCGCGCCGCCATTGAAACAACAGATGGCCCCCTTCTGGTCTTGGCTGGTGCCGGGACCGGGAAAACACGCGTTTTGACCACACGGTTTGCGCATATTCTGCTCAGTGGCCACGCAAAACCGTGGCAAATCCTGACCGTTACCTTCACCAACAAAGCCGCGCGGGAAATGCGCGAACGTATCAGCTTTTTGTTGGGCGAACCCGTTGAAGGGCTGTGGCTTGGCACCTTTCATGCTCTGTGCGCCAGAATGCTCCGCCGCCATGCAGAATATGTAGGCCTGACACACGGTTTTACCATTCTGGACACAGACGACCAGTTACGCCTGCTCAAGCAGGTGATGGAACCGTGGCGCATTGATACAAAACGCTGGCCAGCCCCCGGCCTAATGGGCGTTATTCAGCGCTGGAAAGATCGCGGCCTGACCCCTGCTCGTGTGACCGACACTGAAGACTCAGACTTTGCCGATGGCCACGCCCGCGCCATTTATACAGCCTACCAAACCCGCCTGCGCGAACTGAACGCCTGCGATTTTGGCGACCTCATGCTGCATGTGGCAGAAATTCTGCGTACCCGCCCCGATGTTCTAGACCAATACCACAGGCTCTTCCGTTACATTTTGGTGGATGAATATCAGGACACCAATACCATCCAGTACCTGTGGCTCAGGCTGCTGGCCAAACGGACTGGCTATCCGTCCAACATCTGTTGCGTGGGGGATGATGACCAATCCATCTACTCATGGCGTGGGGCGGAAGTTGAGAATATTCTCCGCTTTGAAAAAGACTTCCCCGGTGCACAAATCGTCCGGCTTGAGCGCAATTACCGCTCTACCCAACATATTCTGGGTGCCGCAGCTGGCCTGATTGCCCATAATGACGGACGGCTGGGCAAAACCCTACGTTCCGGCAAGGACGATGCCAGCGGGGAAAAAGTTCTGGTAACCGGTGTGTGGGATTCGGAAGCTGAGGCCCGTGCCGTGTGTGATGCGGCAGCGTCCTTCCTCGCCAAAGGCCAGTCTTTGGCTGAAATGGCCATTCTGGTCCGCGCCGGTTTCCAGACGCGTGCGTTTGAAGAGCGCTTGGTCCAAACCGGCCTGCCATATCGAATTGTAGGCGGTGTACGGTTTTACGAGCGCGCTGAAATTCGCGATGCCATGGCTTACATGCGCATTGTGAATCAGCCTGCGGATGATCTTGCGTTTGAACGCATTATCAATGTGCCAAAACGCGGGATTGGTCCGGCTGCACTTCAAAAGCTTCATGCCGCAGCGCGGGCCCGGCAAGTTCCACTGGCGGCAGGCACACAGGCGCTTTTGGATGAAGGGGGCCTGAAAGGTAAAATGGCGGCCCAGCTTGCAACGCTCATGAACGCCCTGTCCACCACGCGAGACATCCTGAGCCGCGAGGGACATGTGGTTGCGGTTGAACACCTGCTGGAAGAAAGCGGGTATCTGGATATGTGGCGCAATGACCGCTCAATAGAAGCACCGGGACGACTGGAAAACCTGAAAGAACTGGTGCGCGCCCTGTCCGATTTTGGGACGCTTGGTGAGTTTCTGGATCATGTTGCGCTGGTCATGGAGCATGACGAAAACGCGGGCGATGCCAAACTCTCTCTCATGACCTTGCACGGGGCCAAGGGGCTGGAGTTTGATACCGTATTTCTTCCGGGATGGGAGGAAGGCGTCTTCCCGTCTCAACGCACGTTAGATGAAGGCGGCCTGAAAGGGTTGGAAGAAGAACGCCGCCTTGCCTATGTGGGCATTACCCGTGCCCGCAAACACGCCCTTATTTTTCATGCTGACCGCCGCCGTATCTACGCCAACTGGCAGCCCTCCATGCCCAGCCGCTTTCTGGATGAACTGCCGGATGAGCATATTGTCCGCAAGGAAAACGGTGCAGCCCCGCAGCAGCGCCTCAACATGACTGACTCCGTGTTTGCAAACGGGCCTCTCACCACGCGCCGCCGGCAGGACCCCATGCTGGCAGATGCAAACACGGCAAGCTTTCAGCTTGGTGACCATGTTCGCCACCCCCGCTTTGGGGTTGGCATTATCATCAGCGCAGACCGCCACCACCTTGAGATTGCGTTTGAAAGTGGTGACACCAAACGCCTCCTCTCCTCCTTTATAGAGAAAATTTAATGGCCCCTCCTCCCCGCAGACACGCCACAGCCCTCGAGACGGTCAGCGTTACCGTGCCTGAATCCGCTGTTGAAGCCTATGAAAGCGCCATAGGCACCGTATGCACCACCGTTGGTATTTTTGAAGCCAACCCTGAGGGCACTTTGTGGCGCGTTGAGGGTGTGAAAGACGTAGGCCACCGTGATGATGAGCTGGAAACAGCTCTGACACTTGCCCAGTTAACCAGCGGCACAGCAGCCCCCCTTGAGCGGGCCGAAACCGAGGCCGAAGGTTGGCTGGCCCGTACGTACGAGGCCTTCCCTGAGCAGGAAGTGGGGCAGCGTTTTGTTGTACGGGGCACACATCTGCCCGACACGCATAATGCCACCCGCATTGTGCTGACGCTGGATGCCGGGGTAGCTTTTGGGTCTGGCGAGCACGGCTCCACCCGTGGCTGTCTGCGGGCACTTGAATATATGGCCCATCGCAAGCCCCGCCGTATTCTGGACCTTGGGTGTGGCTCTGGCATTCTGGCCATGGCCGCAGCAGCCCTACTGCACCAGAAAGTGCTAGCCGTTGATATTGAACCATGGTCTGTCCGGGTATCTGCAGAGAATGCCGCCCGTAATGGGTTGAGCCGTGCGCTGACCTGCCGTCTGGGCAATGGCTGGCGCACTCCCGAAATTCGCCGCAAAGCGCCCTACGATCTGGTGTTTGCCAATATTCTGGCCCGCCCGCTTTGCCTGATGGCTAAAGATCTGGCCCTGAATCTGGCTCCGGGTGGTACCGTTATCCTGGCTGGCCTGCTGCGTACCCAGATCCGCATGGTTCTGGCGGCCCATCAACGGCAAGGGCTGGTACTGGAAAAAACCTTCCGTGAAGGGGACTGGGCCACGCTGGTCCTGCGTAAACCCTACGCCCTGCCGCAAGCAGCATAAGACCCACCCCCTGATAGCAGTGCGCTGCACTGCTTCTTTATTGTTAAAGACTACGATTTAAGGACCCGCCAATGCCCTCTCCCTCCGCCAACCGTCTGACTGCTTTGCGCTCCCTGTTGGAACAGGAGGGACTGGATGGGCTGATTATTCCGCATAGTGATGAGTATCTGGGGGAATACACGCCAGCCTGTGCTGAGCGTCTGGAATGGCTGACCGGTTTTTCTGGCAGTGCCGGGCTGGCTATTGTCCTTCCTGAAGCCGCTGCCGTGTTCTCGGATGGCCGCTATGTCACACAAATGGACCAACAGGTGGATAAAAGCTGCTGGTCCTGTGAGCATATGTACCAGACGCCCCCCAACCAATGGTTGGCAGAGCATGCCCCAAAAGGCGCACGCATTGGTTATGATTCCCGGATCATGAGCCAAGCCGAACTTTTACCTTTTCAGGCAACGGCGCAAACTTATACCCTGAGCGCCACCGACGGAAATCTAGTGGATCATCTCTGGACCGACCGCCCGGCATTTCCCGCAGGCCCAGCCGTTATTCACCCCCTCGCTTATGCGGGCGAAGCATCAGACAGCAAGCGTGAGCGTCTGGCGCAGGGGCTGAAGCGGACTGGCCAAGCTGCTGCTGTATTAAGCGATTCTTCCTCGATCGCATGGCTGCTCAATATTCGTGGTGCGGACATCCCCTGCCTGCCGGTTGTGCTGGCTTTTGCCGTACTCCACGCAGATACCACGGTGGACCTGTTCATTCAGGGCAGCAAACTTCCCGCTAGCGTCCGTGACTGGTTGGGGGAAACCGTGCGTGTGCATGAACCAGACGCTATGGAACAGGTGCTGGCCGAACTGAAAGGCCACGTGGTTAGCGTTGACCCGGCAACCAATGCCGTATGGTTTACGGAAACACTAACCCGCCATGGTGCGACAGTGCAGGAAAGCCCAGACCCCTGCCTGCTGCCCAAAGCCCTGAAAAACCCGACAGAACAGGAAGGCACACGGAAGGCCCATTTGAAAGATGGCATCGCCCTATGTCGTTTCCTGCACTGGCTGGACCAGAACGCTCTTAACACTACGGAGCTAAAAGCGGCCGCAACGCTTGATGCCTTTCGGGCTGAAGGCGCGGATTACCGGGGCGAATCTTTCCCTGCTATTTCTGGCTCAGGCCCTAATGGTGCCGTTATTCATTACCGCGTCACCCCGGAGTCAGACCGTGCCCTGACCGCTAACGAAGTCTATTTGATTGATAGCGGTGGCCAGTACCCGGAGGGCACAACAGATGTCACCCGCACACTCTGGACCGGGCCGGATGCCCCACCTGCCCGCCTGAAGGAAACCTTCACCCGCGTCCTGAAAGGCAACTTACGCCTTGGCCGCGCACGCTTCCCCAAAGGCACCACCGGTTCTGCGCTCGATACTCTCGCCCGTTTTGACCTCTGGCAGGCTGGGCAGGATTATGACCACGGTACAGGGCATGGCGTTGGCAGCTTTCTCTCCGTACATGAGGGGCCGGCCCGCATTTCCAAAATACCCAACCCTATTGCGCTGGATGCAGGGATGATCCTGTCCAACGAGCCCGGTTATTATGAGCCGGGTGCTTATGGGATCCGTCTGGAAACGCTGGTTTTAGTGCACCCCATGCCCCACGTGGAAGGGGCCCGCCCCGGCTATGAGTTTGAGACGTTGACTCTGGCTCCTTTCGACCGCCGCCTGATTGATGAGCAGACTCTGGGGCAGGAAGATAAGACTATTCTGGATGCCTACCATGCACGGGTGCTGGAACTGGTTGGTCCGCACTTGCCTCCAGAAGCACAAAAATGGCTGAAAACCGCCTGCGCGCCCCTCACGGCGGCGTGAAGGCAAACAGGATAATCGGCTGGTCACGCAATTGGGAATCGCGTCATCAGCCGAACGGGCGCAGAAAAGTCGCGAAGTGAAGGGAGCTTCCAGAATGACGACAGACAGCAAGACCATCCCCGCTACTCTTATACCCGGTGACGGTATCGGCCCCGAGATTGTTGAATCGGTAATCGAAATCCTGAACGCGGTTGGTGCCCCGTTCGAATGGGACAAACAACTGGCCGGTATGGCTGGGGTGGATGCGGTCAATGACCCACTGCCAAAACAGACCATTGAGAGCATTCGCCGCACAGGCCTGGCACTCAAAGGCCCGCTGACAACACCAGTCGGTGGCGGCTTCAAGTCCATTAACGTCACCCTGCGTCAGGAATTCGGCCTTTTTGCCAACCTGCGCCCGACCAAAACAATCGTGCCGGGTGGCCGTTTTGACAAAATTGACCTCGTGCTGTTCCGTGAGAACCTAGAGGGCTATTATGCGGCTATGGAGCACTACATCCCTGTGGGCGATGACCCCAAGGGCATTGCACTCAGCTCCGGCTACAATTCCCGCACGGAATGCCGCCGCATTGTTAAATATGCCTTCGAATATGCACTGAAAAATAACCGCAAAACGGTTACCATCGTGCACAAGGCCAATATTCTCAAACTGCTGACCGGTCTGTTCCTTGAAGAAGGCCGCAAGGTTGCTGAAGAATATAAAGGCCGCGTCGCCTTCAACGAACGGATTGTTGACGCCTGCGCCATGCAGCTTGTCATCAACCCATGGCAGTTTGACGTGGTGGTAACCACCAACCTGTTCGGTGACATCCTCTCTGACCTCACAGCCGGTCTTGTTGGCGGTCTGGGTATGGCGCCGGGTGCCAATATTGGTGACAAAGCTGCTGTGTTTGAAGCCGTGCACGGTTCAGCACCGGACATTGCTGGCAAAGGCATTGCCAACCCGCTAGCCCTGCTGCTTGCCGCTGTCATGATGCTCCAGCATGTAGGCCGTCAGGATCTTGCTGACCGCATTGACCTTGCTATTAAAAAGGTCATTACGGATGGTGGCCTGCGCACAAAAGACCTTGGTGGCGATGCCACAACAAAAGACCTGACAGCAGCTCTGAAACAGCAGCTCGTCTAAAACAAAGCCGGGGATAAGGCTTTTTAGCTTTATCCCCTGTTTGTTTATTCTCTTTACAACTTTACTCTCTCACAGCGTATTCTGCCGACATGACCGCGCTGTTCTCTGGCCAGTGGCCTATCCTCCCCCTGCTTCCATCCTGCTTTGTGCGTGTTATGCCGCATAAACCAGCACATGATAGCGCGATACAAGACAAGATAGAGCGTATCTGGGCAGATGCTTGCCGCGCCATGCCTTCCCTGTTCAATGGCTGCGTTTTCTCGGCAACCCGCATTACCTCTGGCTGCATTGATGGCTACTGGACCGAGTACAAATCGGTTCTGGCGCAAATGAAGAAGCCTGAACTTTTCCCCACACTTCGCCTGCAACCCCTTGCCGTTATTGGCCTGTTGGAAACACCAGAGGGTTTTGTGCTGGGGCGGCGGCGTCCGTCATCGCTTTACCAAGGGAACTTCTGGCAAAGCCCACCTGCGGGAAGTATTGAGAAACGGGGCATCACGCATCATGTGGACCTAAAAGAGCAGCTACTGGCTGAGGCAGAAGAAGAGTTAGGACTGACAGCAGATCTGTTAGAGGTGGGCCCGCCACGTTTGGTGGCCCGTCATCCGGGCACACGCATTCTGGACATAGGTATGCCCCTCAAAACGCACTGCTCATTCCAGCAGGTCAAAGCTTGTTGGCACGCTTCTGCAAATAGGGAGTATGACCAGCTTGCATTGGCGCCCCATAAGCATCGCGCAGAATGGCTGGCACACCATGACATATTGCCAACCTCTCGCGCCCTGTTGGAGCAGGCGTAGGGCCATTGACCGCATAAGTTTACTTTTTCTCCAACCTTTTGCAAAAGCAACTCACCATTGATCGGGTCTTTTCGGCCTGCTGACACTCTTTCCCGCGCAGGACCACCCCCATGTCACCCACCCGCCAACAACCACAGCAAGACGCATCGGACCATCAGGCAAGTATTGCAGCCCATCTTATTTTTCTTATTGCTGCGGCCTGCGGGTTAACCGTTGCCAATCTCTATTATGCCCAGCCTCTCTCCGGCCTTATCAGTGCCGCTTTGGGCATGCCGGAGAGCCAGTCTGGTCTGATCGTAACTGTCACCCAGATAGGCTATTGCCTTGGCCTTTTGCTCATTGTGCCACTGGCAGACCTGCTCGAAAATCGTAGTTTGATTGTCTGGATGACACGATTACTGGCAGGCGCGTTGCTCCTTCTGCCTTTTACCAGCCACGCAATGCCGTTTCTTCTGGCAATCTGGCTTGTAGGGATTCTATCTGTCTCAGTGCAAATTCTGGTCCCCTTTGCAGCGCATCTTGCCCCCATTGCCATACGTGGGCGCGTTGTAGGCAATGTAATGAGCGGGTTGATGCTGGGGATTATGCTGGCGCGGCCAGTCGCCAGCCTTGTGGCGCATATAGCCTCCTGGCGCGCCATTTTTCTTCTGTCCGCAGGTATTATGCTGGTTTTGTCTGTAGTTTTGGGAAGAGTGCTCCCAAGCAGGCAACCCACCACCCGGCAATCCTACACTGCGCTCTTACGCTCAATGGGGTCTCTTCTTGTCTCTATCCCGGCACTTCAACGCCGTGCTTTTTACCATGCCTGCATGTTCGGGGCTTTCAGCCTTTTCTGGACTGTCACTCCCCTCCTGCTGGCAGCGCCCCCTTATGCCCTGACACAAGGTGAAATTGCAGTATTTGCTCTAGTAGGAGTTGCAGGCGCCATTTCTGCGCCGCTTTCCGGGCGTATTGCGGATAGAGGCTGGATCTGGCCCGCAACACTTCTAGCCATGGCGCTTACGTCAGCAGCCTTCCTCACAACATGGCTTGTCAGCCCCTCCATGCTGTTTGTTGTCGTGTTAGCTGTAGCCGGGGTGGTGATTGATTTTTGTATTACCGCTAATCTGGTTTTGGGGCAGCGCGTTTTGTTTGTTCTGGCACCAGAACATCGTGCACGGTTAAATGCCGTGTATATGGCGCTTTTCTTTATTGGGGGCGCGTTGGGTTCCGCTGTAGGTGGCTGGGCTTATGCTCATGGGGGCTGGGCACTGGCCTCCATTTTTGGTGCAGCCCTGCCCGCTCTCTCCTTTGTTGTATGCCTGACGGAAAAAGGGGCACGGCAGGCCTCATAAGGCTGCCAGCCGCAGCCTCTTTCCAGAGGCGTACAATTGGCAAACAGCGCGGGCTGAGTTGTCCCGCCTTGAGAGGCTTATTTTATTTCCAGACCAATCTGCTTGATATCATGGAAGCTGATGTCAGGATTCTGCTCCTGCGTCCGGCGCATCATGAAAGAAGATGTCGCTAGGAAAACCGGATCATCATCCAGGTCATCCGCCATGGCTGTACGGTTAATCTGAGCAAAGGTTTCAATTTTATCCCGCGGGCCTGTAACCCAGCGCGCCAGCGAGAACGGCGTGGCATCAAACCCGATAGCCACCCCGTATTCCGCCTTAAGACGGGCCTGAAGCACGTCAAGCTGAAGCGTACCCACCACGCCAACAATAGGCTGTGCACCATCCTGCGGCCGGAAAAGCTGTACCACACCTTCTTCAGCAAGCTGGGTTAAAGCCTGTTTCAGCTTTTTGGCTTTCATGGCGTCATCCAGACGGACACGACGCAGAATTTCCGGGGCAAAGTGCGGCACACCCGTAAATTTCAGATCCTCGCTCTCGGTCAGCGTATCCCCAATGCGCAGGGTGCCGTGGTTGGGAATACCCACTACGTCCCCAGCAAAAGCTTCTTCAGCCAATTGGCGGTCACGCGCAAAAAAGAACTGCGGCGTGTGCACTGCAAAACTCTTACCCGTACGCGTATGCCGCAAACGCATGCCGCGCTCCAGCTTGCCAGAGCAAATACGGGCAAAGGCAATACGGTCCCGGTGGTTAGGGTCCATATTCGCCTGAATTTTAAAGACCAGAGCCGTCATGCCGGGTTCGTCCGCCTGCACTGTCCGGCTTTCTGCCACCTGACTGCGTGGGGATGGCCCGAACGCTACCAATGCATCCAGCAGATCCGTCACGCCAATTTCCTTCATGGCGCTCCCGAAGAAAACTGGGGTCAGATGCCCTGCATCAAAAGATTCACGGTCAAACTGGGGCAGTACACCTTCCGCAAGCTCCAGTTCTTCAGTCAGCTGTACCATCCGCGGGTCAGTCGGGGACAGTTCTTCCTGAGTATGGAGCTGTTTGGTCAGAATATCGTAAGTGCCAACAAACTTGCCAGCCCGTCCCACCGGCCATGTTGCGGGGGACGTATCAAGCGCCAATGACGCCGCAATTTCATCCAGCAGCTCAAACGGGTCCTGCGCTTCACGGTCCATCTTGTTAATGAAGGTCACGATGGGAATGTCACGCAGACGGCAGATTTCAAACAGCTTGCGCGTCCGGTCTTCAATGCCTTTTGCAGCGTCAATAACCATGACGGCAGAGTCAACGGCTGTCAGGGTACGGTAAGTATCTTCCGAGAAGTCTTCATGGCCCGGCGTGTCGAGCAGGTTGAAAATACACCCACCATATTCAAACGTCATCACCGAGCTGACAACCGAAATACCACGGTCACGCTCAATGCTCATCCAGTCAGAGCGGGTACGGCGGCGCTCCCCTTTGGCGCGCACGTTCCCGGCAAGCTGAATAGCGCCCCCTGCACGCAGGATCCGTTCTGTCAGGGTCGTTTTACCGGCGTCTGGATGCGAGATAATAGCAAAAGTACGGCGGCGTTTAATTTCCGTGCTCAGGTCGGTTGTGGGCGCATCAGACATAACGGATCATCCGGCTGGTATAAAACAGGTAAAAACGGCAAACGCCGGGTGGAGAGGGATACCCTCCACCCGGCGCTGCACAAATCGGGCCGAAGCGCCGATTAACGGGAGTAGTATTCGACCACCAGGTTGGGTTCCATCTGTACCGGGTAAGGTACGTCAGAGAACTTAGGACCACGCAGGAACGTGCCCTTCATCTGGCGATGATCGACTTCCATGTATTCCGGCACATCGCGTTCGGTCGTCTGGGTTGCGTCCAGAACGATAGCGAGCTGCTTGGATTTTTCACGAATTTCGATCACGTCACCGTCTTTAACAATGTAAGACGGAATGTTGAGCTTGCGACCGTTAACCAGGACGTGGCCATGGTTGAGGAACTGACGCGCAGCAAACGGCGTGATGGCGAACTTCATGCGGTAGATAACCGCATCCAGGCGGCGTTCCAGCAGGTTGATCAGGTTTTCAGACGTATCGCCTTTACGACGCACGGCTTCCTGATAGTAGCGGCGGAACTGCTTTTCGCTGATGTTACCGTAGTAGCCTTTAAGCTTCTGCTTAGCCATCAGCTGGATGGAGAAGTCAGAAGGCTTGCCTTTACGGCGCTGACCATGCTGGCCAGGACCATATTCGCGACGGTTTACCGGAGACTTTGCACGGCCCCACAGGTTAACGCCAAGGCGACGGTTAATTTTATACTTGCTCTCGAGACGCTTGCTCATAGTGCGCTCTACTCTTTTCACACCTGCACACAGCGCTGCGTTGCCGCTTTACTGCCTGCATATTTGGGCCGGTAGTCTCTGTCCCCCACGGATCAGAGCGGGCGCAGTCCGTATTACTGCATGAATGGGAGCATAGTCCATTCACAGCAGCCGTCCTGTCCACGTTCCCGGCAATGGGTGCAGCACTTACGGAAAGGCAGGCCACCTGTCAACTCTGGACACAGCCGCGCTCTGGCAGACGCACTATGCCACTGCAAGCAAATGCTGTGCCCAGCACCATAAATGGCGTAGTCTGCTTCCTGTGTCTCTTATGTAAAGCGAGGATGGAAAGATATGGATTTCACCAGAAAATGGGGGCTATTCGTAGGGCTGGGCGTTGCCTTGATCGCCCTTGGCTTGCTGGCCTGCATCGACACAGTATCCGTCACTCTGGCCAGCACGGTCTTTTTGGGCTTCCTGATTATTATGGCAGGTGTCATGCAGATGATACACGCCTTTGCCATGCGCGGCTGGAGCGGCTTTCTGTTTTCGCTTCTTGGCGGTTTGCTCTATGTAGCCGCGGGCGTCATCATTATTGAAGAGCCTGCCACAGGCGCTACCTTAATCACTCTTTTTGCGGCTATCTGCTTTATTGTTGTGGGCATTATGCGCTGCGTTGTGGCGTTCCAAAATCGCAATTTTGCAGGCTGGGGTATTATCCTGTGTGGCGGCATTATCAGTCTGATCGTCGGGGTAAGCCTTTATCTGACTCTGCCATGGTCTGGCCTGTGGCTTATCGGCACGTTTATTGCTGTTGAACTGATTGTCAGCGGCCTGAGCTGGGTTCAGATAGGCCTTGCCCTGCGGCAGAACACCCATAATCAGCTTCCCCCTTCAAGCGGTTTCTGAACAAACCGCTTCCCACTCCTCCTCGGCGGTTGAGACCTTGGGGAGAGTGGAAACTGCCCATACAAAAAGGGGCTGCTTTTAGAGAGCAGCCCCTTTTTCGCGTTCAGATCTTCTGGTCTGACACCGGACGTTCCTGATCAACCTCGTCAGCTTCGGGCTTTTCCTCTTTTTGGGGTATCAGCCCTTGGCTATTGTTACCCAGCAAAGCCCGTGCCGCGATGCCCGGCTGCTCCGCCAGTTTGTCGGATAACCTCTGACCGGGCACAACCTTAACAGCACGCTCCCCGACTTCCCGCTTTTTCCGCAGGTTCTCGATATTCTCCAGAACAACTGGATATTCCTCCACCAGACGGCGGAAACGTGATGCACTGATAACCATGAAGTGCCCGAACTGTACCGCACGAATACTGGCCGGGCAGCGCTCGTTCCGGTAAGCGCCCAACGCGCCAATCAGGTCTCCGGCCCCGTACCGAATATCGCGTTCCGCCACATGAGACTCAGCCAGACCCGCACTAATAAAATAGACTGTCCGCACTTTCTGCCCACGCCGTGCAATCAGCTCCTGTGGGGCAACAAAACGCAGGGATGTGGTAGTCGCAAGATCATGCAACTCCGCCCCCGGCAGCCCCTTGAAGATTGCCGCATTTTTCAAACGGCTTTCAATTCCGCTTCTCAGGTCAAAGCTAAGCGGCTTGTCCAAACGGGTCCGGCGGCGTTCCAGCTCCTTCAGAAGCTCACGGTTCAACTCATCACTAATAAGGGATTCAGAGAGAAGCGCATCATACTCCTCCCCTTCCAGACGCAGAACAATCTGGCGGAAAATACGGTTTTCCAGCGCTTCCGAATATCCGTGATAATGCAGGCGCAAGGTTTCCAGCGCCTCGTTCAGCATCTTGCGCTGACGCTGCAAAACCTCTGCAACAATCTCACCAATACGCGGGCCAAGCGTCGGCTCCAGCCGTTCACGCATGAAGCGGGTCAGAGAAATGGATACAAAATGCGCGACCATCAGCATTTCAAACCGCTCGGCCATGCACAGCATAAGGGGGCGGTCAATGCGCAACCGCTTATGCACCCACTGGGCAATCTTGAACCGTACAGACGGACTTAACCTGCGCCGTAACGCCCGCACATACCCCAGACGCCCTTCCAAAATAGCCCCGTCAATGGCGGCTTCACTACTGCGGAGCAATGTTTCCATCACGCGCCGGGACAAACCCTGAATACGGAACAGGTCCAGCAGAACCGATCGTTCCTGACTGGCGATTGTCAACAGAGCCAGGTTAACGCGCTGGGTATCGCTCATGGCAGCATCAAACTCGTTGGCGGATTGCTCTTCATCCGCCCTCCGGTCGATCTGCTGAAGAACGGGGCGTGTCGCATCGGTCGAAAAGCCAAGCTCCTCACCCATTTTGGCGGCACGGTCCCGCACCTTGTCTAGGCCGATACTGAGCACCTGATGGCGCATGGCCTCATCAATAGGAGAAAGCTTATCCAGCTTTAAGAACAGAACGAGGGAGCGAAGCGTCGTGCCATTAAGCAGCAGCGTAATCAACACGAAGCCCGTAGCAATAATACCAATAAAGTGTGCAACAGGCGTGGAAACGCGCTCGTTTTCTGTTACGGCCAGTGCCAGTGCCAGTGTAATGGCACCGCGCAAGCCCCCCCACACCATTGTCACCTTGAATGGTGTGGGTACGGGAGGCGACAGTTTGGTCATGGCCAAAAAGGGCAGTAACCCGAACACCACGGCCCCGCGTGCAGCCAGACCTGCCACACTGGCGATGAGAATGAGGACGCAGTCCCATTTGGTCATGCCAACAAGCAGGTGCGGCACCAGCATGGAGGCCAGAACGAACACCAAAGACCCTGCCCAGAAGACAAGCTGCTGCCAAAGCTGGGTAAGGAATGTCCATGTTTGTGGCCGGAAAGTTGAAGGACCATACACGGAGAGCGTAAGACCTGCGGCCGCCGTTGCAACCACCCCGGACACACCCAGAAATTCATCAGAAATAATGTACGCTACATAAGGCAGCGCCACGGTCAGCGTGATTTCTGCAGCAGGCGCGTTACCCAATGCGGTAATCATCATCAGGGTCAACTGCCCAAACACCACACCTACAATCAGTGCCCCTACAAAAGAGACAACGAAGGAGACGATGGCCTCACCCGGATGAATGGCATGGTGCAGCGTGACAGAAGGCAGCAGAATGGAGAAGATGGAAATAGCCGCTGCGTCGTTCAGCAGGGCTTCCCCTTCCACAAGACGCGTGAGCCGTGTAGCCGCGCCAATATCACGGAAAATACCGGCCACAGCGGAGGGATCAGTGGTGGCCACGATGGAGCCTAGCAACAGGCACACGACCAGTGGAACATCCGCAAACGGCTTGAGTGCAAACCCGATTGTTGCCGTCGAAACTACAACCGCTACAACCGCCAGCAGCAACACCGTCCCTGTTTCGTGCGCCAGACGGCGGACATCAATGGCCAGCGCCCCCTGAAAAACAAGGACAGGCAGGAAGATAAGCAGGAAGGCCTCGCTGTTGATCGGGAAATCAAGCAGCATTTCCGCAAGCCCGTTAAGGGCGGAAAAATGCGAGTTGCGGAGCGCGAAGTCAGCCAGACTACCAATAACAATGCCGACAATAGCCAGCAATACGGTTTCAGAAAGCTCCAGCCTGCGCGCAATAGGCTGCACTGCACTGACCACAACAAGCAAAAGACCAATGGCAAGCAGAACCGCAGCCAGACCAGTTACCGCCATACTTCCCCAGCCCTTCCGTACTCACATTCTTATTGCTCTTCTCTCACTACCCCTTAACCGCCTGTTGCGGCACCAAAATGGCGGGCGGGAAGATTTTCTTGTCAAACTTGTAGCATTGACCGATCGGTCAGACCACACCGTATCCTCATAATTTCACAGCTTTATCCTTATTTTGGGCCATTCTGCTCATGATAAGGGGTCAACGCATCACAACCCCATAGGTCGCTGAGTTGTGAGAAGTTTTTTTGCGCGTCATGCTCAACACTACACGTTGACTAATCCGCTCCCTCATCACGCCACTGAGTCACTCTTTCATGCACTTCTGAAGGACCAAGACATGAACACCACGCCAACACTGCGGTTCTGCCCTATCGGCATTCAGGCTGAGGGCATGCGTCTGGAGCGGGATTCCATGGGAGAGATTGAGGTTCCGGCCGACAAATATTGGGGCGCGCAAACACAGCGAAGCCTTGTGCATTTCTCCATTGGTACTGACCATATGCCGCTTCCGCTCTACCATGCCTATGGCATAGTTAAGAAAGCTGCGGCTCTGGTAAATGCAGCCAACGGACACCTGCCCTCCTGGAAAGCGGATGTGATCGCCACGGTGGCGGATGAGGTCAGCAGCGGCAAGCTGGACGCGCATTTTCCGCTTTATGTCTGGCAGACAGGATCCGGCACCCAGACGAACATGAACGTCAATGAAGTAATTGCAAACCGCGCCATTCAACTATTGGGCGGTGTTATAGGCAGTAAAACACCTGTGCACCCCAATGACGATGTGAATATGAGCCAGTCCAGCAATGACTCATTTCCCACAGCCATGCATGTCGTCACCCTTCTGGAGCTTGAAGACCGCCTTTTTCCGGAAGTGGAAAAACTGGTCGCCACACTGCATCGCAAAGCCACTGAGTGGCAGGATGTTGTCAAAATAGGCCGCACCCATTTGCAGGATGCCGTCCCCCTGACAGTGGGGCAGGAATGGTCTGGCTGGGCAACAGCACTGGAGGATGCTCTTGAAACGCTGCGTTACGCACGGCAGGGCCTGTTTGCTCTGGCGGCAGGCGGGACAGCGGTCGGTACCGGGTTAAATGCGCCAGAAGGTTTCAGTAAAGCCATTGCCCAAAAAATTGCAGACCTGACAGGTCGCCCATTTGTAACAGCGCCCAACAAATTTGCAGCCCTGAGTGGTGTGGATGCCATGGTACGCGCGTCCGCCGGGTTACGTGGTTTGGCGGTGCCTCTCCTGAAAATTGCCAACGATATGCGCTGGCTGGCCTCTGGCCCCCGTTGCGGGTTGGGAGAGCTGATATTACCGGAGAACGAACCCGGCTCCTCCATCATGCCCGGCAAGGTCAACCCCACCCAGTGCGAGGCCATGGTCATGATAGCAACGCAGGTTTTAGGGAACGACAACACGATTGCTTTTGCCGCAAGCCAAGGCCAACTTGACCTGAACGTCATGCGCCCCGTTATTCTGGCGAACTGCCTGCACAGCATCCGCATTCTAGCCGATGGGTGCCATAATTTCAGGATTTTTTCCGTGGAAGGCACTACTCTGAACCACGACAGACTGGCGCAATACGTTAACGGCTCCGTTATGCTTGTCACAGCGCTCAGCCCTGAGATTGGGTATGACAAGGCTGCGGAAATTGCCCATATTGCAACAGAACATGGTGTGAGCCTGCGTGAAGCCGCACTTCAGTCTGGGTACCTTGATGGCAGCAGCTTTGACCGGCTGGTTAATCCGCTTGATATGGTTGGCCATGGCGTAGCAGGTGCGTAACGTCTTTTCCACAGGCTCAAACACCAGTAAGGTAGTTTTATGAAACCTGCCTTGTACCGCCTTGTCGCCCTGAGCGGCCTGATTATCCTAAGTGCTCTCAGCCTGAGCGCCTGTGCTGACAACCATACGCAGAATAATTTCTACCACCCCCACAAACATCACGGTCAACGCACACCCGGTTGGTACAAACCACCGGGCGACATGCAGCCATCACGCTAAAGTAGGAAATATCATCCATGGCAGGTCGGCTCGTACGGCTCGGTGTCGTTATTGCAACGCTTATTATGGGACTGTTTGTACTGGGCTCCCTGTACAAAAACTTCTCTCACCTTCAGGCGCCTCCTGCGACGGATGCCCCGGTCGATCATGCGCCACCCGCGCAGCAGTAAGGGAGAGTGTGGCACACGCGTCTGGCGTTTCTGCACAGCCCTTATTGCCTGCCTCCCACTCGCTTTCACCATAAACGCCAGCAGCGCTGATACACCAGACAGCCTGCTTTCCGCGCATCGTGGCGGCACGCTACGGCTTGTTGCAGCTGCTTCCGGCGGTACGCTGGACCCACAGATCAACTATAGCGGCAAATATATTAACCTGTTTGCTGTAGTGTATGATGGTCTGGCCACCTTCAAAAAGGTTCGCGGGGCAGACGGAAACACCGTGGTGCCGGATCTGGCTGAAAACCTCCCGACACCCGAGGATGGTGGCCTAACCTATAAATTCACGTTGCGGCCCGGGATTCATTTTTCCAATGGGCAGCTCCTGACAACAGCAGATGTTACGGCGTCCATTCGGCGTATCTTTAAAGTAGGTTCGCCTACCGCCGGGTCATTTTATTCTGCCATTGTGGGCGCAGAGGCCTGTTTGCATGCTCCCGCCACATGCACACTAAAAGGCGGACTGGAAGAAGACCCCATCCGACGAACCGTCACATTTCACCTTACAAAACCTGATACCGAATTCTTGCAGAAACTGGCATTCACCCATGCCGTTATTTTGCCAGCCAACACGCCTGAGCACGATGTGGGCAATACGCCCATCCCCAGCACTGGCCCCTATACCATTACATCTTACGACCCGAATAAAAGCCTGCGGCTTTCTCGCAACCCGGCATTCCGTCAATGGAGTGCTGAAGCCCAGCCTGATGGCTACCCCGACGCAATAGACTACAGTTTTGGCATCCCAGATGAAGCAGCCGTTACCGCTGTTGAAAATGGTCAGTTCGACTGGATGGCAGATGACATTCCAATGGACAGATTGGGCGAGCTCGGCAGCCGCTTTACAGCGCAGACTCACGTTATGCCCCACGCGGCTATGTATTTCCTGCCCATGAACGTCAACATTCCGCCGTTTAATGTGCTCAAGGCCCGTCAGGCGGTGAATTACGCGGTAAACCGCAAGGCTATGGTCATTTTTTACGGCGGCCCCGGTGTAGCCCGCCCCCTGTGCGGCATGTTGCCTTCCTCGCTGCCTGCCGCAACAGACTTCTGTTTCTACACGAAGGGCGCATCACTTGAGCAGCCCGCTGCACTCTGGCAGGCGCCGGATCTTGAGAAAGCCAAACAGCTTGTGCAAGAGAGTGGCACGGCAGGACAGAAAGTTACGCTGGTGGTGGGCAATACCAGCGTTGATATGGCCATGGGTGTATGGATACGCGACATGCTGCAAACCCTTGGCTACCAAACTACACTTCGCCCTTTAAGCACCTCGCTCGCTTTTAACTATATGCAAAACACCAGTAACCATGTGCAAATTGCCCTCAAAGACTGGTCGGCTGATTATCCCTCACCCTCCAACTTTCTGGATGATTTGCTGGGCTGTGAAAATTTCCACCCCAATTCAGACAGTTCCATCAATATTCCCGGCTTCTGTAACCAGACCATTCAGAGCTTGATGGATCGCGCCAAAACGGATGTCACATTATCCAGCGCTGAAACCAAAGCTTTATGGCGTCAGGCTGATCGTCTGGTCATGGAGCAAGCCCCGGCTGCGCCGTTGATTGAAAAAGACACTGTTGTGCTGACATCTGCCAGATTGGGTAATTTTTTCTACACCACGGTCAATCAGCTTTTCTTTTCTCAAGTCTGGGTCCGCTAAGGCGCTCCATATCGACCGGGGGGGTTATCCACAGAATCTGTGGATGAAATAAGGGACAAGTACGGGACTATTGGTGCGCGACACGGCATAACCTTCCACGCGCCACAGCAGGCTCCTCCAAAATCCATCATATGGTCTCAACTTTTGCGCACACCCGCCTAGCGGCTCCCGCAACTGGCAGAGCCATGCCGCCTATGATACGGGAAAGCCTCTATAGGGCTTGCGTTTATGCCCTTTCTCGATCGGGATTAGTATTCTTTCCAATGCATGAAACGCTTCTTGCCCTGTCACTCCTGGCCATTACAGGCATAACAGGCATTGTTGCCCGGGTGCTCAGGCTGCATATCCCCATGCCGCTTCTGCAAATTGCTGCCGGGGCTGCTGCTGGCTTGGCAGGCATGAATGTGGGGTTGGATAACAACCTGTTTCTGCTGCTGTTTATTGCACCGCTCTTGTTTGTTGATGCCTACCGCATTCCCATGCGCGAATTTGGTGAATTGCGGCATATTATTGCCGCTATGGCGATTGGGCTCGTGCTACTCGTCACACTCGGCGGCGGCTATTTTGTGCATTGGCTTATTCCGGCGGTTTCTCTTGCTGCGGCATTTGCCTTGGCGGGCGCGCTCTCCCCGACAGATGCCATTTCAGTTTCCGGTATTTTACGGGGTGGGCGTGTCCCACCCCGGCTGCTCTACCTTCTGGGCGGAGAAGCCTTGCTTAACGATGCATCCGGTCTGGTCTGCTTCAAATTTGCTGTCGCTGCTGCCACCACAGGGCTGTTTTCGCTTAAGGCAGCTTCGGCCAACTTCGTGTGGGTTGCCGTGGGTGGTGTCTTAACAGGCATCGTGATTGGCTTAGTCAGCAGCAGGCTGGAGATTTTTCTGCTGCGGCGCGGATATGATGATCCACCAAGCCACGCCCTTTTGGCCTTAATGCTCCCTTTTGCCGTTTATCTGGCCGCAGAATCACTTGAAACATCCGGTATTCTGGCTGTTGTCGCAGGTGGTATGACCATCCGGCTCAGCGGCGTTATGAATGAGACACAAATAGAAACCCGTATGCGCGCCACCGCCATCTGGGACATGGTGTCCTTCTCACTTAACGGGCTGGTCTTCCTGCTTTTGGGGCTGCAACTCCCACACCTTGTTCACAAAGCACAACTCATCATGCGGTCCTCTGGTGACCTGTCTTTGTGGACTGTTCTGCTGGCCATTCTTGGCTTGCAGGCAGTCATGACACTCATTCGGCTTGTCTGGGTGACGGGTTCTGCATTTATTCGCCAAATCACGGCCCGTATTCGGCATCACGCCTGCGTGGTGCCAAGCTGGGGTGAGAAACTGGTGCTTGCACTGGCGGGCACACGC
Source organism: Acetobacter sp. (assembly GCF_052102375.1). GTDB lineage: Bacteria > Pseudomonadota > Alphaproteobacteria > Acetobacterales > Acetobacteraceae > Acetobacter. The sequence goes on along the minus strand of NZ_JBQDXI010000007.1, from coordinate 1,190 downwards.
GGCACCATAACCCTTGCTGCCATCCTTACCCTTCCCTCAGAAGCAGACTTTCCGCAACGTGACCTGCTGATCACGATTGCTGCGGGGGTCATTATCAGTTCCCTGCTTCTAGCCAGCTTGTTCCTTCCCCTTGCCCTCCGGTTATTACCGCCCCCGTCACAGGTCAGCACCCCACAGCAGGAATTGGACGATACACGTCTGGCTCTGGTCAACACGGCCCTGACCATTTTGAAAAACGAGACAACACGCAGCAAGACCGACCCTGCAACGAGTACAGATGCCCCTGAAATTGCCCATGCTGTCCCGTTACTTTTGCAGGAATTTCAGGAATTGCAGCAAACGCTGGATAGCAAACAGCCTGACCCCGGCAGCACGCGCGAACTGTCTGTCAAAAACCGTCGGGCAGAAGTTGCCATAAGGCTGCGCATTATTCGTGCACAACGCAAGACATTGCGTGAATTTTTGCATGATCGAAAAATCAATGATGAGACAGAACGCGTTTTGTCCCGCCAGATAGATGTGCACGAGCAGGAACTCATTAACGAAGCCGCCGCCCTACCTCATGCCTGATCCTTGGTTCGTTTATTCTTTATCCACAGAATCTGTGGATAGGCTATGGGATAACAACGGGACTATCCTCTGAACACTGCGAATGTGTCTCTTAAAACGGCTAAATTCTGCCAGAAATGCTCTGGGGATACTGAAGAAGGCTTATTTCTCCGGCCGAGCCTTCCGCATTCTATAGTCCCGCGCACAGTGAGTTTAATGGACTGGATTCCCATTCCATAACCATAAAGCCCGCTTGTCAGCACCATCCCCGGTAGAAACCTCTCATCGGAAGCCATGTTCAAGAAATGCCAGAGCGGGCCAAGTCTCTCATCATGCTTTGTTTTTTACGGGAAAGTTTTTCTTCTCCATAATGGTCTGCAAAATCTTGAGGTATTCGACAAGACAGATGCACTTAACCGTGCATAGTGATGCGTATTCAATAATACCAATCCGTACAAAATTATGCTTACGGTTTTATATAAGAATAAAAGTCTTAATGTTTTTTAGAAATAAATTTTAACACAATGAGCAGAATTTAAGTGCCAAGATTTTCTGGAACACTTTACTTCATATTACAGTACGCAACTTAGGGCCTGTTAGATCTTGAATTTCTTCCCATATTGTAGGGATGGAAGAAGGAG
>NZ_JBQDXI010000006.1:0-138844 GCF_052102375.1 Acetobacter sp. | reverse complement strand
GAAAACTGGTGGAGCCAATCGGGATCGAACCGACGACCTCTTGAATGCCATTCAAGCGCTCTCCCAACTGAGCTATGGCCCCACACTGTTTCAGGCAGCATCACTTGGGCATGATGTGCGTGTGCTCGCTAATACAAGGCGTTGTGACAGCTTGCAAGCCCCTTTTTTTAGGAAAGTATGACCCCCCTGTCTCGCAAAGCATGCAGGAGCGGGAAAAGCGGTAACCCTAAAATAGCAGCATGCTCGCCTTCAATACGTTCAAACAGATGCAGCCCCGGCCCCTCTACCCGGTAAGCACCGACTGAAGAGAGACACCGGGTTCCTTCTTCTGCCAGATAGGCTTCCAGAAATACTGATGAGAAGGTGCGCATGGTGAGTTTCGGCTCTGCCACGTGGTGCCAGACCACTTTTTCCTGATGACACAAGACCACTGCCGTATGCAGGGTATGCGTCTGTCCCCGCAAAGCTTCAAGTTGCTGCCGTGCAGCGTTAAGGGAGGCAGGTTTGTCATAAAGCGTCCCGTTGCAGGACAGCATCTGGTCTGCACCAATAACAAAGGCGTCTGGTTTTTGCACAGCCAGAGCTTTTGCTTCGGCCAGCCGGAGGGCTGTCTCTGCAGCAGTCCACCCCTCTGCCATGCCTTTTTGTTTAAGCTCGGCTTCATCCAGATCCGGAGACATGACAGAACAGGAAAGCCCTGCACTATTCAGAAGATGTCTTCTTGTAACAGAACCGCTCGCTAGTACTAGCAACGAATCACTGTTCTGTAATGGAGTCGGTTTCAGTACTAAATCTGTCATCGCTACGAGTCTCTTTCAGGTACTGCGTAAAATAGGGCCTGTGAGTACTGTCATGAGTACCGGGGTACATGTGGATTGTACGGCAGTCATGACAACGGCGTACCGAGTACCGTGCACAACTCTCAAGACTCATGAACCGGTGAGTTGTACACAGCCTCTCTGTGGAGTTTTCTGGATAAGTCGAAAAATACCTTATTTCTCAAGCATCTGTAAACTGTACACACTGTGGGAAAGCTGGGGTACATTTTTGGAATGCTGGGTACCCCGTCATCCACAGTACCTACTACTCTCAACAATCATTTCTATCTCTTATTTTATATTTAAGGGGGCGTGGACAGCGTGGGAAAAGACGTGCAGGACTGCTGAGCATGAACAGCAACTCACACATCCCCTCCGCGAAACGCCTTCTCAGAACTCTGAATGGTGAGGCCCTGTGGCCCCCTCCGATGTGGTTGATGAGACAGGCCGGACGTTTTTTGCCTGAATTCCGCGCTATGCGTGCAAAGGCAGATTTTCTGACACGGTGCATGACACCTGACATTGCAACAGAATTAACACTGCAACCCATCCGTCGGTTCGGGATGGACGGTGCCATTCTGTTTTCAGATATCTTGATCCTGCCTTGGGCTATGGGGCAGTCACTGGAATTTGTAGAAGGTAAAGGCCCGGTTTTGGGTGCCATACGCACGGCACAGGATCTGGCAAAACTTGACCGTAACCGTATTGCCGAAGCAACGGCACCCGTTTTGGAAACTCTGAGCCGCCTGCACAAAACATTAAATGGTGCAGAAAATATTGGTGCAGCAAAAGCTGGCGCAACAACATTACTTGGTTTTACAGGCTCTCCTTTTACCGTAGCCTGCTACATGGTTGATGGCGGTAGCTCACGAGAGTTTGCCGTAACCCGCGACATGGCTTTTTCAGAACCAGCCTTGTTTGATAAGCTGATGGCATTGTTGACAGAAACCACAGCAGATTATCTGTGTGCCCAGATAGAAGCTGGCGCAGAAGCTGTTATGTTGTTTGATTCATGGGCAGGGCTGCTTCCGCCGTCTGAATTCCGCAAGCATGTTATTGCGCCAACACGGCAAATTGTTAAAACGATCAAGGCCAAACACCCCAAAGTGCGTGTTATCGGTTTCCCACGTCTTGGTGGTATGCTCGTGCCAGAATATGCCCGCGAAACCGGAGTAGATGTTGTAGCCCTTGATACAGGGGCTGATCTGTCTTTGGCACGCACACTGATACCAGAGCATATTGGTCTGCAAGGTAATCTGGACCCTCTTGCTGTGCTGTCTGGGGGTGAGGCTATGCGCCGTGAAGCTTTAAGCGTGCGCAATGCTGGCAAAGGTCGGGCTCATGTCTTTAACCTTGGTCATGGCGTTTTGCCACAAACCCCCGTTGAACATGTAGAAGAGCTGGTTAGAACTGTCAGGGAAACAGAATAATGGCAGCTCCACTCGCTCTTTCTCCGGATGGCCAGCTCAAGCTGGTCATCTTTGATTGTGATGGTGTTCTGGTAGATAGTGAGGAAACTTGTTGCCGTATCAGTGCGGAAGAAGCCCGTGCTGCTGGTATGGATGTGGCAGATGAAAATGCCGTTGCAACATTTTCGGGCATGGCATTGCCGACAGTTAAAAAAATAATAGAAGAAAAAACAGGGAATCAGCTACCATCAAACTGGATTGATGCCACAAAAAAGCGTTTTGTTGTTGCTATGAAGCAAGGCGTGGACGCCATTGATGGGGTTCATGACATGCTTGAAGATATTACGAAACTTGGTTTGCCTGTAAGAGTTGGTTCAAACTCTTCCTGTGAAGAAATGGAAGCCAAGTTTCAGGCAACGAACATGACCCAATATTTTGAAAACCGCATTCATTCTGCACAAGATATGGGTGTACCAAAACCAAAACCAGATGTTTATCTGTACGCAGCACAGCAGGAAGGGGTAAGTTCTGCAAATTGTGTTGTGCTGGAAGATAGCAATACGGGCGCACGTGCTGCTGTAGATGCCGGTATGGTGTGTGTGTTACTGCGGGCTAAGGGGGAATCTGTACCAGAATGGCCTAATCTTTTGGTTATTCATCATCTGTCAGAATTTGCACCCTTGTTACAAAAAACTTTGTTGAGGCAGGCAGAATTTCATGATGCTTGAAACACTTCTACCTTGGATGCGCTGGATCTTGGCTTTTCACGTCATGTCTGTCATGGCGTGGATGGCCGGCATGTTTTATCTGCCCCGTTTGTTTGTCTACCATTGTCAGGTTCAGATAGGATCTGAGGAGAGCGCACGTTTTAAGATTATGGAACGGCGGCTTTTGCGGGCTATTATCAATCCCGCCATGATTGCAAGCCTTGTTTTTGGTGTGCTTCTGGTACTAACGCCGGGTGGTGTAGATTGGCATGCAGGCTGGTGGCACTGTAAAATGACTGCCTTGGTCTTTATGTTTCTATTTCACGGTTTTTGTGCACGCTGGCGTAAAGATTTTGAGCGTGACCAGAACCGCCATTCAGAACGTTACTATCGTATTGCGAATGAAGTACCGACCGTACTTATGATGATTATTGTTATTATGGTGATTGTGCGCCCGTTCTGATTTTTAGTGACGGGAACACAAAGGGTTAGAACAGGGATACGCTGATGTCAGCGTGGCCCTGTTTATTTTAGATAAGATTTTGAGCTTTCAAAAGCCCAAAAGCAGCGAGGGTCACCATACAGGTAATCTCATTTTTTCTTATCATATCTTCTACTTTCTCAAGTGAAAATGTATGACAGGTTATATCCTGTTCGGTTTCTTCCAGTTGTGTGGGGCCTTGCGTCAGATCAGTGGCCAGATAGACATGCCCTTTTTGGGTGGAATAGCCCGCCCCTTGATACACAATACCTGCATGGTGCATGGCTCCGGCACTTAAACCCGTCTCCTCCCGCAATTCTCCTGCGGCAACTTCTGCGGGCGTTGCATCTGGACGGGATTCCCACATTCCCATAGGTAATTCCCACAAACGCTGGCCAATAGGGTAACGGTACTGGTTGATCAAGGTAATGGTCGGTTTGCCATCTTCATCCCGACCAAAGGGCAGGATAACAACAAATTGACCCCGCTCTACCACGCCATATAAGCCGTCTTTCCCGTTGGGACGACGAATGATGTCTTCCCTTACGCGGGTCCATGGGTTTTCATAGGCAATGCGAGTAGAGAGAACGAGGTAGCCGCCAGCGTCGGGCACGGGGTTGGTCATAAGGTTTCCTTGCTGCCTGTGTGAAGTATGAGAGACGAATTTTGCAGTTTTTTCAGTCTCGAACCAGAAAAGACTGACCAGAGTGCAAAAAAGCATTGCTGGGGCCATTAAGAGAGTTTTTTATGCCTGCTGTGTCTGCACGTCCGCCATCTGTTGTCAGAACTTTATGGGCTGTCGTGCTGTTCACGTTGCTTTGCTACATGGTCATCGGCCTGCAAATGGCGGTAACGCCTTTGTTTGTGCGTGAAAAACTGGGTTTTAGCTCTGCCATGGCTGGTTTTGCCGTGTCAGTTCAGTATTTGGCGACCTTTGTCACCCGTGTGGGGGTGGGGCGTAGAATTGACACACAGGGCCCCAGACATGTTGTGCTGATAGGTCTTGGTGCTGGGGTATTGTGCGGGCTGTTCATAACGGCCGCAGCATTACTGGCAGAATGGCCGACCATGGCGCTGGTCTGTGTTTTTGCAGGGCGTATTATTCTTGGCTTTGCAGAAAGCTGGGTTTCAACGGCGGTTATTGTCTGGAACATTCGGCGCGTTGGTGCAGCCAACACAGCGCAGGTTATTTCCTGGAATGGGGTTTGTTCTTATGGGGGCATTGCAGTAGGGGCTCCTGTTGCAACAGTACTTTATCATAGTCAGGTCGCCTCCCTTTTCTCAGGATATTGTGGCGTGGGGCTAATGTGCACACTTCTTATGCTCATAGGGCTTCCGTTAGCTCTCAGGCAGCCTGCTGTTGCGCCTCTATCTGGGGTGCGTCCTCAATCTTTTTTCAAAACGCTTTCCAGCGTCTGGTCTTTTGGGTTGGCACTCGCTACCGGGTCTATAGGGTTTGGGGCTATTTCAGCGCTTCTGGCTTTGTATTTTGCCGATAATCACTGGAATGGCATTGCTACGGCGCTAGCGCTGTTTGGGATAGTGTTTGTACTAACCCGCTTTGTTTTTACCAAACAGATTGCACGGTATGGGGGGGCCAGTGTGGCGATAGTCTCCTTGCTGGTTGAGGCCTTGGGGCTCTCTGTTTTATCGTGGGCTCCCACACCATTCTGGGCTTGCCTTGGGGCAGGGATATCCGGTGCAGGATTTTCTCTTGTGTTTCCAGCGCTTGGTGTTGGGGCCGTTGCACAGGTAGGAGCAGAAAACCGAGGTTCTGCTATAGGAGCGTTCTCGCTTTTTCTGGATATTGCTATTGGTGTGTCCGGCCCCCTGTTAGGGCTTATTATTCCAGTGTGGGGATATGGCCCCATGTTTGAAGTAACAGCTTTAGTTTGCCTGGCAGGTATGGCGCTTTGTTTTGTTTTAAAAAGCAGAGAGCGGCTGGATGCATCTGGTGTTCGTTAAAAGACCATGAGACAATACAACAAAGAAACGCAAGCAGGAGAAAATAGAAATGCCAGTATCTGTTAAAGCTGTTGCCGTATTTTGCGGGTCACGCTTGGGGAATAACCCGCTGTACAAACAGGTTGCACAGAAGGCTGGTCAGATGCTGGCGGAGAAAAATATCAGGCTGGTTTATGGTGGTGGCGCACAGGGGCTCATGGGGGTTGTGGCAGATGCAACCTTACAGGCAGGGGGGCAGGTTACCGGTGTTATTCCCCATTTCCTGCATAAGCGGGAAGTTATGCATGAGGGCGTTGCTGAACTGATAGTTGTGGATTCCATGCATGTGCGAAAACAGATCATGTTTTCCCGTGCAGATGCCTTCTGGATACTACCCGGCGGCTTTGGAACATTTGACGAAATGATGGAAATTTTGACATGGAAGCAACTTCAGCAGCATGCAAAGCCAATTATTATCGTCAATACAGCAGGCTGGGCTGATCAGGTTATTGCCATGCTGGATGCGGCCGTAACGCAAGGGTTTGCAACAGCGTACGCACGCGGCAAAATAGAAATTGTCTCTGATATTGAAACAGCCTTGAAACATAGCGAGACAGAACCAACAACTCAGCCTGTGTCGATCGAGCAGTTTTAAAGACGAACAAGAGAAAACAAGGGTGGGGCATATTCCCTGCGTTTCCACTCTTGCTAAAATGGCCTGAGGGCGCTATAGCCGCCGTCAGGTCAACGGAGTATAGCTCAGCCTGGTAGAGCACTGTGTTCGGGACGCAGGGGCCGGAGGTTCGAATCCTCTTACTCCGACCAAAAAAATCCATTGAATATAGCATTATTGATACAAAGTAGGATCCCTCCTCTTTGGTATCAGTCTATTTTGTAAGTATTCCAAAGACATACATTACAAACAACGTGCCACGAGAATGCCTTTAGACCTGTCTATAAGGCTTTATCGATAAGGTTTTAGTTGTGAATTTTCTGGCACTTTGCGCACGGGTACCCCACGTTAAAACCATCAAAGAACGAGAGACGTATTAAGGGGCTGCTTCATGTGGCTCTTGGATGTGGCCTTGAGGAGGGACACATGAAAAAACGAGCATCTTTCACACGCCATAGTGCAGCTATGCTCATGCTGTCTTCAGCATTGGTCTGTGGCGCACCTGCCTTTGCTCATCCTGGTGGTGGTGGAGGCTTTCATTGTGGCGGCCCAGGCGGAGGAGGCTTTCACGGAGGAGGGCCGGGGGGCGGTGGTTTCCGTGGGGGTGGGTTTGGCCCGCGTGGCGGTGGCCCCGGGTTCGGGCATTTTGGCCCTCCTGCAGGTGGGCGTTTTGGGGGTGGTCCCGGTGGCTGGGGTGGCGGTGGTTTCCGGCCCGGTTGGCGGGGTGGCCCTCCGGGTGGCTTTCGCGGTGCAGGCTGGGGGCGTCCCGGCTGGGGTGGTGGCGCACGGTGGGGCGGCGGATATGGGTGGCGCGGTGGCCCTCGTTGGGGCTGGGGTGGCGGTTACCCGTTTTATAGCTGGTCGTGGGGTGCCCCCGGCTGGGGCTGGGGCGCAGGCCCGTATGGCGGTGTTGGTTGGGGCTGGGGTTGGGGAGCCCCGTTCCTGTTTGGGTCAGCCGTCGGGCTGGCTCTAGGCAGTGCTGTTGTTGCATCCTCTACGCCGGATATTTATGCGGACCAGAGTTATTATGCGCCCTCCAGCTACTATGCAGCACCACAGCAATCCGTAGAAGACCCAGGAGGCACGTATTTGCAGGGAGAAGGGACATCGTACCAGAATGTGCCTCCCCCGCCTTCTATTGCTTCCCAGGGGGCGGATGTCGTGCATTGTAGTGCAGGCAAGTTTTTTAATACGCTAACGGAAAGCTGTGACGCCCGTTAATATCGCCCTGCGCTGATTACGGATTGCAAAACCGGAAAAGAGGGGAGGATAGGCCTGCGCTTATCCTCCCCTCTTTGTATTTCATGCGCCCTCATATTACATTACGGGACAGTATTGAAAAAATGAGATGGGGCAATGTGTAAGGTGCAAGACGGTAAGCGCAAAATACGGTGGCGGCAAAGCGGCTTCTGGATCAGTTTTATATGTGCCGTGCCGTATGGTGGCATGGCTTTGGCGGCACCACCCAACCCACAAAGTATTTTTGCGCCGTTAAGCTACCCGCAACCAGTCAATGCTTATCATTCTGGTAGTGGTGCACCCGGCCCATTAGCATGGAAAAATAAAGCCGATTACACCATTCATGTGACCATAGACCCTGCCACGCATAGTCTGTCTGGCACGGAAGTTCTGACATATACCAACAACAGCCCGGATACTCTGTCCTCCCTATGGGTACAGTTGGATCAGAATATGTATGCGCCAGAGTCCAGAGCATCGTTTGCGGCACCGCAATGGCTACGGCACCATACGTCCGGCTTGTGTCTTGATGCGGTTACGAGTGTCTCTTCAGATGGAAAAGACGTGCCGGTCATATCCACCGTTTCGGATACGAGGCTTCAGGTTGTTTTGCAGACCCCCCTTGCACCAAAAGGAGGGAGTACAAAGCTCAAAATTTCCTGGCACTACCCAATCCCGGGCGAGTGGGGAGGGCGCACAGCTTATAGTCACAATAATACTGGCGAAGTCTTTGAAATTGCCCAGTTCTATCCACGCATGGCGGTTTATGATGATGTGAGGGGGTGGGATACGGAGCCGTATTTAGGTCAAGAATTCTACCTTGATTACGGGGATATAGATTACAGCGTAACTGTACCCAAAAACTTTCTGGTTGTTGGGAGTGGGGCTCTGGTCAACCCTCAAGACGTTTTGACAGAAACAGAAAGAGCACGACTGGCGCAGGCAGCCCGGAGTGAGAGCCGTGTCATGATCCGTACAGCGGAAGACCTTGCCCTTGCTGCACAGCACCCCACACAGGCCACCCAAACTTGGCACTTTAGTATGGTCAACACGCGCGACGTGGCGTTTGTTGCGTCTCCCGCCTTGCTATGGGATGCCGCCAAACTGGACCTTCCCGCACAAGACGGGAAGGAGAACCAACCACGTTTGGCTATGTCCGTTTACCCTATTGAATCCGTTGGAAAGGAAAAATGGGATCGCTCAACGGAATACGTCAAACACGCTATAGAATATTTCTCACAAAAATGGTTTCCGTATCCGTGGCCGAACGCCATTAATGTTGGTGGACATGGTGCTGCTATGGAATATCCGGGTATTGTGTTTGACGGCAAAAAAGATGCCGGAGCAGAGCTGTTCTGGGTTGCCACACATGAACTAGGGCATGACTGGTTTCCAATGATTGTGGGCTCAAATGAACGCCGCTCTGCATTTATGGATGAAGGGTTCAATACCTTCATTGATGCCTATGCATCAGACCATTTCAACAAGGGTGAATTTGCGCCAAAGCAGGATGTGGAGTTTGCTCCCAAAACGGGTAATCCGGCGGATGATATTGTACCTGTTTTGCAGGATCCAGCTGCACCCAGCCTAATGACAGAGGCTGACCTTATTCCTGAAAAATACAGGCACAGCATAACCTACTTTAAGGGGGCCTACGGACTGAAATTACTGCGTGAGCAGATTTTGGGACCAGAGCGTTTTGACCATGCTTTCAGGCAGTATATTGCCCTGTGGGCTTACAAACACCCAACGCCTTCGGATTTTTTCCGTGTCATGGAAAGTGAGGGAGGCGAAAACCTGTCCTGGTTCTGGCGGGGATGGTATTTCAATAACTGGGCCCCAGACTACGCATTGGGCGCTGTCGCTTCTGTAAAAAATGACCCAGCCCAAAGCACCGTTGTGCATGTGCTCAACAAAGGCTGGTTACCTCTGCCTGTTGTGTTGGCAGTGACATGGGTGGATGGAAGCTCTACCCGCATTACGATACCAACAGAGACGTGGTACCAGAAAAACGAGGTGAGCCTTATACTGCCAGGCCGTCAGGCCATACGCTCTGCCATACTGGACCCGGACCACGTTATTCCGGACATCAACCGCAACGATAATAGTTTTGTGGCCAAGACCAGAAAAGAAATTCAGGCTCTACCAGAAGACGGCATACTGGTACCGGTAGGTGCCACGGCAGCAGGGATAAGCGGGGAGTAACCCCCCGCTTAAAGGGTCATTTTTTAAAAGATGGGAGAGTGGCTTCTTCAAGGGCAAGAAGCCATTTTTTATCATCAATCCCACCATCGCCAGAATAACCGCCAAGCCCATGACGTGCCACAACCCGGTGGCATGGGATAAGAATGGGGATAGGGTTGCGGCCAACCGCCTGCCCAACAGAGCGGGGACTACCGCCGACAGAGAGGGCAAGAGCCTGATATGTTGTTACTGTCCCCACAGGAATGGCACAGAGTGCTGCCCATATTTTCTGCTGGTATGGTGTACCAAAGGCCTCCAGAGGGAAGGGACATGCCCCAAGAGCTTTGGGATCATCAAACCACTTATCCAGCCACTCCCGCGCAGCACACAGCAAGGGTGTTTCCGTCTGGTCCCGACCCCAGCCCCAATCAAGAGAAATGATTTTACCATCTTCCTCTGACAGAGTGAGTGGCCCGAGGGGGGAGTGTAGAGAGAGTTGAGGCATGGCGGATGCGTCCGTAAAAGCAAAATTGGGTCTGGCCACTATAGTAAGAGGACGGGCCAATTAAGGCCACGTTTTAATATCTGGCTATGTGCGCGACGATTTAAGGGCTACGCCTGCGCGGTATTCTGCTCTAGAACCCGCTCGACACATAGTCCCGCTGCCCTTGTAAACAGGGTAGAACTCACCACAGATAAGCGGGCACAGAAACGACGATAGCAACCGTATGGAAGGAGCCATGCACTTATGGGATATGAAAACGAAGAGACCATTTTTGCACTTTCCACCGGCTTGGGGCGGGCTGCTATTGCCGTAATGCGGGTGAGTGGGGCAGAAAGCAAAGCCCTGCTGACGCGCCTGTGCGGAGGTGTGCCGCACCCGCGCCAAGCATCTTTACGCAAGCTCTGGCGGGACGCTAATACAAAAGAAAATTTGTTGGATGAAGCGCTGGTGCTGTGGTTTCCCGGGCCTAAGAGTTATACGGGAGAAGACGGTTTTGAGCTTCACCTCCATGCAGGCCCTGCTGTTATTAAGGCGGTAGCGGAAGCTTTGGTGGCTTACGGAGCAAGACCAGCAGAACCCGGTGAGTTTACCCGCAGGGCCTTCACAAATGGTCGTATGGATCTTGTTGAAGCTGAGGGCATTGCAGACCTTGTTGAGGCAGAAACAGAGAGCCAGCGTAAACTGGCGCTGGCGCAATCAGATGGGGCTTTGAGTAAACTTTATCAGGATTGGGCGGATAGGCTTAAGCGTGTCCTGGCGCATCAGGAAGCCCTGATCGACTTTCCTGATGAAGATCTCCCTCCAGAGGTTGAGCAAGGTTTACTAACAGAAATTGATGCTCTGATTAACGCCATGCAAACCCATATTCGGGAAGGGGAGCGAGGGGAGCGTATCCGGCGGGGTGTTGTGTTTGCCATTGCAGGACCACCCAATGCAGGAAAGTCCAGTTTATTAAATTGGCTTGCAGACCGTGATGCCGCTATTGTTTCCCCCGTAGCGGGCACGACGCGAGATGCTATCGAAGTAAATGGTAGTCTTGCTGGTGTGCGGGTCACATTTGTAGACACCGCGGGAATGCGCGAAACCGAAGATGCAATAGAAGCTGAGGGTGTAAAGCGTGCGCTGTTTCACGTGAAACACGCGGATTGCGTTTTGCAGATGTTCCCTGCGGATGACCAGCCACAAACTATTTTTCCGGGTGCAATACTCATAGGCAACAAAACAGATCTTGGGCCTGTGCCTGCAAAGGTGCTAGGGGAGACAGTAATGCCCATTAGCCTTCAGTCAGGCGAAGGGCTTGAAGCATTGCGGCATCTGCTTGAGCAGAAAGTTGAAGCTTTGACAGCGCGGTCTTCTTTTGGTGCTCCGTTGTTAACGCGCGCACGCCATAAAGCTGGTGTGCAGGAGGCGGTGGCCTGTTTGCAAGCGGCGTTAACGCAGGATTGGCCGGAAATGCGCGGGGAGGAGCTCCGTCTTGCCATGCGTGCCTTGGGGCGTGTGACCGGACATGTTGGTGTGGAAGATTTGTTGGATGCTGTGTTCGGACAGTTTTGCATTGGCAAATAAGTTTTTTGGAAAAGGCGGGATATGATGAACCGTTTTTATGATGTGATTGTTGTGGGTGGCGGCCATGCCGGGTGTGAGGCCGCTGCGGCTGCTGCCCGATGTGGTGCCCGCACCCTTTTGCTAACACATCACAAAAGCACAGTTGGGGCCATGTCCTGCAACCCAGCTATTGGCGGTATTGGCAAAGGCCATCTGGTGCGGGAAATTGACGCGCTGGACGGGATTATGGCCCGCGCGGCCGACCGTGCAGGAATTCACTTTAAGCTGCTTAATCGCTCAAAAGGGCCTGCTGTACAGGGGCCGCGGGCGCAGGCAGATCGTTACCTTTACAAAAAAGCGGTGCAAGAACTTCTTGCGGAAACCCCCAATCTGGAATGTGCAGAAGGTGCTGTAGGAGACCTATTGTGCAATGACCAAGGCGCAGTGGAAGGGGTAGTGTGTGAAGATGGCACAGCCTATCGTTCTGGTGCCGTGGTTCTGACAACGGGAACCTTTTTGGGTGGAGTTATTCACATTGGGCATAAATCAGAACCAGCGGGGAGAGTGGGCGAACAACCAGCGGTTGCACTTGCGCAGCGACTCCGGAAATTAGGACTTGCGGTCAGCCGGTTGAAAACAGGCACCCCCGCGCGCTTATTGAAAAAATCGATTGATTGGGAGTCCTTAGCGGAAGACCGTGGCGATGCTGTTCCGGAACCGTTTAGTCGTTTGACGCAGAGTATTACAAACCCTCAACTTATTTGCGGCATTACAGCGACTACTCAAAAAACACACGACATAATCAAGAGAAATCTGAATCTTTCTGCTGTTTATGGCGGGGCTATTTCGGGAAAAGGGCCACGTTATTGCCCGTCAATTGAGGATAAGGTGGTTCGGTTCGCGGAAAAAACCAGCCATCAAATCTTTCTTGAACCAGAAGCACTGCCGGAGCATGAGGGCGGTGATCTGATTTACCCGAATGGGATTTCCACCAGCCTTCCTGCTGACGTTCAGGAAGAAATGATCCACGCTATTCCGGGCCTTGAACATGCGATCATCGCTCAGCCCGGTTATGCCGTGGAATACGACTATGTAGATCCGCGGGAACTGACAACGTCTCTTGAGCTTAGAAAATGCCCTAATCTTTTTCTGGCAGGGCAAATTAATGGTACCACCGGATATGAAGAAGCCGGTGCGCAAGGTCTCCTTGCAGGTGTCAATGCAGCCAGAAGGGCAGGGGGACAGGGGGCTGTTACTCTGGATCGAGGCAAAGCTTATATTGGCGTGATGGTAGATGATCTGACCACGCAAGGCGTTAGCGAGCCTTATCGCATGTTTACATCCAGAGCAGAGTACCGGTTAACTTTGCGGGCTGATAATGCTGATATGCGTCTAACCCAAATTGGTGTGGACTGGGGATGCGTGAGTACGGAGCGGCAGTCTGTTTTTGAACAGGACTGTGCCGCTATCAAGCAGGTGACAGAGAAGGCCGAGCAGGAAAGTTGGCAACCACAGGTTCTGTTACAGGCTGGGGTAAGGGTCGCTCAGGATGGCCGCCGCCGTAGCTTACTGGAAATTTTGGGGTACGGTGTGGGTGAAGAAAGCCTGAAAGAGCTTGCCCCATGGTTTGCAACAGTGGCTCCGCGTGTCAGTCATTTTGTCACCACGGAAGCCCGTTATAAAGGCTACCTTGCGCGGCAGAAGCGAGAGATCAAACAGCTGGAAGCCGAGAGCGAAATACGTTTCCCGGCAGGCATAAGCTTTAAAGCAATTGGTGGGTTAAGTGCGGAGATGCAGGAAAAACTTGAAACCGCAAAGCCCGAGAATTTTAGTGCAGCGCAGAGAATACCGGGTATAACACCCTCAGCCCTAGTGGCTATTCTGGCGCATGTGCGGCAGCGCGTGTCACACTAAGCCGATCAGGGGAGAGTATGGACGTTTCACGTGAAACACAGGAGCGGTTGGAGGCATTTGTAGCCCTGCTGCAAAAGTGGAACCCACGTATCAATCTGGTATCAGGGCGCGATATTCCTTTTGTGTGGGAACGTCACGTCAAGGACAGCTTGCAAATAGCTCCGTTGGTGGCAGGGGCGGAGCAGTTTATCGACATCGGTTCAGGCGGTGGTTTTCCGGGTATTGTCACAGTTATTGCAACGAATGTTCCCGGCACCCTGATCGAGTCTGATCAACGTAAAGCGACTTTTCTGCGGGAGGCAGCCCGCGTTACGCAGGCACCAATAACTGTGCTGGCTGAACGGATAGAGCATGCAGAGATTGCACCTGCTCCGGTAGTTACAGCCCGTGCATTGGCAGCCCTTCCAAAGCTATTGGAGTGGACGGCTCCGCTATTGGCTAAGGGCGGAAAAGCTATTTTTCTTAAAGGCCAGCAGGCCGAAGACGAGTTGACCGAGGCTCGGCGCTGCTGGCGTATGGATGTTTCTATTCACCCTAGCATAACAAGCCATGATGGGGTGATTCTTGAAGTGAGCAATCTTGATCGTGTCTAAAACGAACAAAAAAACCAAAAAATGCTTTGTTCTGGCGGTGGCCAACCAGAAAGGGGGGGTGGGTAAAACCACAACCGCTATCAATGTGGCTGCAGCTCTGGCAGAAGATGGAAAGCGCGTCATTCTGGTCGATATGGACCCGCAGGGAAATGCCTCCACAGGGTTGGGTGTTGGTTATGATGCGCGGCAGGGTGGTTCTTACTCGCTCCTGATGCAGGAAAAGCCAGCGATAGAGCTGCTTCAACCGACAGAAATTGAAAACTTGTCAGTCATAGCAGCCAATACGGAATTGGTCGGCGCTGAAATTGAACTGGTTGATGAAGAGGGGCGTGAAAATCGGCTCCGTACGGCTTTGGCCACACTGGCTGACAATCACGACTACATCATCATTGATTGCCCTCCCAGCCTCAGCTTGTTGACGCTGAATGCTCTGGTGGCCGCTGATGGTGTGCTGGCCCCCTTACAGTGTGAATTTTTTGCGTTGGAAGGCTTGGGGCATTTGGTCAAGACAATTGATCGAGTGAAAAAGAAGCTAAACCCCGCTCTTTCCATCACTGGCATTGTACTGACCATGTATGACCGCCGGAATAATCTTTCGGAGTTGGTTGGCGCGGATGCGCGAAGTTTCTTTGGTGATGATGTGCTTGAAACGGTTATCCCCAGAAATATCCGTATTTCTGAAGCTCAAAGCTATGGGCAGCCGGTCATGAGTTATGATCCACGGGCAAGTGGCGCTGCCTCTTATCGTGCTCTGGCAGCGGAAATTGAGAGGAGAACAGCGTAAGATGGCTCGTAAACCTGCTGCACGGCCAAAGCTTGGCCGTGGTTTAGCTGCCTTGCTGGGGGATACCGCCCCGCTTTCCTTGTCTAAGAGCACAGGTGAGGATAAATCTGAAGAAGGAGACGACGCCCAGGTGGCTGCGCTAGCAAATGTTTTACCAGTAGAAGTTCTAGCCCCAGGACCATTTCAGCCGAGACAGGAAATGGAACCAGAGGCATTGCAGGAACTGGCGGAGTCCATCCGTGCACGGGGTATTTTGCAGCCCATTCTTGTGCGTCCCAATCCAGACAAAGAGGGCTATTACCAGATTATTGCTGGGGAGCGCCGCTGGCGTGCTGCACAACTGGCGCAGTGCCACACGGTGCCAGTACATATACGGGATCTGGACGAGGCTGACGCGATGGCTGCCGCGTTGGTTGAAAACCTTCAGCGTGCTGACCTAAACCCGATTGAAGAAGCCGAAGGCTTTAGCCGGTTGATGGAAGACTACAGCCTGACACAGGATGAGCTGGCTGTTGCTATCGGGAAGTCACGTCCCCATGTTGCTAACACGCTCCGTTTGCTAAGGCTGCCAGACTCTGTCCGTAAAGCGGTGGGGAGCGGGGCTTTATCCGCAGGGCACGCACGTGCTTTGTTGGGGCATCCTGATCCTGTTGCTGCCGCACATGATGTCCTGACCAAAGGGTTGTCTGTCAGGCAGACGGAAGCGCTCGTGCAGGCCGCATCCGAAAATAAAGGAAAGGCCGGTAAAACAGCCTCTGCCAAGAAATCGAAAGATCCGGAAATAGCAGCCTTAGAGAGAGACTTGGCGTCTCGTTTGGGGCTGAAGGTTAAGGTAAACTTTGATGGA
Organism: Acetobacter sp.; assembly: GCF_052102375.1. Classification (GTDB taxonomy): domain Bacteria; phylum Pseudomonadota; class Alphaproteobacteria; order Acetobacterales; family Acetobacteraceae; genus Acetobacter. The sequence continues at coordinate 123,201 of NZ_JBQDXI010000006.1, read as the reverse complement.
CGCAAGGGTGGCTTTCTCGAAATTCATTATAAAAGCCTTGATCAACTGGATGACGTACTCCTGCGTTTAAAAAGCTAAAAATCCACCTTGTTTTTTTTTGTGGGGGTGATAGAAAGCCCCCACTTCAGTCGTATAGACTGTAAGGGCGCATAGCTCAGTTGGTAGAGCAGCTGACTCTTAATCAGCGGGTCCAAGGTTCGAGCCCTTGTGCGCCCACCAATCTTTTCAAAGACTTAGGTGGTATTCAGGCTTCGGGGTGCTTCACCCCGGTAGACTTCCGGAGTCAATCCGGAGTCATTTGAAACGGGTTGATGCTGGCAGGGTAGGGGCTTTTTCTCGCTCTAGGTGTCTATTTACCGTGCCTGCCTCATTCTTTCTGTTTGCCTTGGTATCTTTTCTTCTCAATTTCGCGGGTATGAAAATTTTACTATGGTGCGGTCCGGGTGCTTAGCGCTCCTAGAGATTTAATGCCGCCCCCTGCCTATTTGAAAAACTTGATTATTTTCAAAAATTGCCAAGAAAATCTGTGCGTGGCCCTGAAGCGGTTGCAGTGCCCATGCCGGTTTGAACATTGAACCTACCCCCTAATCGTCTTTACCCCAAGCTATGCAATTTGTGCATGATGCTCCATGTGTTGCTTCCTTCGTCCTTACCTTACCCCCTACCAAAAAGAGGTGTAACAGGTGTACAAGGTGTAACACTCTTTATAAATGCATGATAATAAACAAGAAATCTGTTACACCAACCTGTTTCAAAATGTTACACCTTGCCGAAAAAGGTGTAACACCTGAAAAAGAAGATTGGCTGTTTTCTGGTTATTTTTGGCTTATTCCACCAAATTTTAACGTATTGGACGCATTTTCAGGGTCAAAAAACAGGGTGTTTTTGCCCCGATAAGCTATGCGCTCACGACATGCACCAAAGTAATATTGTTTCGTTTTGGGATAAAGCGGCTAAAATCGCGGGAAAGAAACCCGCGCGCTGCCCGCGCACACCCAGCCCACGGCACAATGCCCAGTCAGGACGAAGCAGAAGCCGCCAGACAGCGATAAACAGAGGTCCGGCCCATGCCCAGACGCTTGGCTATCTCCGTAGCATTCACACCCTCAGCCGCCAGTGCTTGCACCTGCTCGGCCTGACCTCGTGCTGTAGGCTTGCGCCCTTTATAGCGTCCCTCTGCTTTGGCTTTGGTGATGCCTTCGCGTTGCCGCTCTTTCATAATGTCACGCTCAAACTCAGCAACAGCGGCGAGCATGGTCAGCATCATCTTGCTGGTGGGGCTTGTGGTATCCAGCGTCATGCCATTCATGGACAGCACGATCAGGCCGCAACCCTTTGCTTTAACCTCTTCCACCAGCCGCAGCAGGTCTGCCGTAGAACGGGCCAGCCTGTCCGGTTTGGTTACTACCAGCACATCACCAGCCCGCATGTGATCGAACGCCGCACTCAACTGAGGCCGGTCTGTGCTGCTGCCACTAATCTGTTCACGGAAGACACGTTCACACCCACTGGCTGACAGGTCACGGGCTTGCGCTTCAAGTCCTGCCACTTGATCGGTGGTGCTGGTTCGTGCGTATCCAATTTTCATCTGAGAGCGTTCCAAACTGTTCCAAAAGGTCTAGACCCTAGCCCTATATTGTTCCAAAATAAGAAAAACAACCCTATTGGAACAGAAAACAGATAAAAAGTGTTCCAAAGCATTTGTACCAATAGACCTTGCCCTATTGGTACACGCCAAGCCATGTATCAAACGCATAGCGAGCGAAAAGAGCGGTAAGGGGCACAAAATGCCCCTCGGTCAGACACCGCTCACTTGTCACCTGTGGCAACGGCCAGAATGTCATGATGCACTTGGTAGAGTCTCACCAGACCTTGGCCGGGCGGGCGTAGGCTTTCAGACAGTTTTCCATCCTTGGCAGGAATGAGTAGGCCACGCTTCACCAGCACTTCCTTGGCATCTCGTATATTCAGGCTATTCAGGGCCTCATTCATGCCAGCGGAAGTCAGGAGGTAGCGCCACACATACCGGCCATCTGGTGCCTTTACCCAATAACGCCAGCCAGCGCGGTTTTGTGTGCGGTAGCGTTCTGCTGGTGGTTTGCCTTCTTCACCACTCTGAGGCAGTTCTTCTGCTGTCTTATCGACCCAATCTTCGAAGCGAGCAGACGAGTTACGGGAAATGAAGTCTCTAAGCTGCTGAACTGCCTGTTCATCTTCCCTCCGGCCTGCTGTACCACGCGCACGAAGCCAGTCACCAAAGGCCAAACCTACTAAGGCTTCAGCCGTATCATTATCCCAGCCAGTCAGGCCAAAGCTGGTGGCTAACTCCCCAGCCAGTGCGATCATGGCAAAGCGTCGAGAAACGGAGCGAACTTGACCGGAGGCATTAGGCCAGTTTTGCAGGTAACCTGTAGCTATGACCTCTAGGCGTTCTAGGAGAACTTCACGGAATGGCCTGATACCTTCAGCCTCCATACGCCGTGCAAGTCTCTCTAAAAAGGCTCGGAGGGGTGCGCCGTAATACTGCCCACAGACAGTGCCCAGATAATCGGCAAACTCACCGGGGCTGTCATGGTGGTGGATATTTTCAAAAAGCCCCATACCTTGCCCGGCATCGGCTGGTACGTCACAGAATCTCACTTCCTGACCGGCTTTGGTGGCACGGCCTGCCTCTTTATTTAGGTCATCAAGCGTCTTTTCGCCAGTAGAGAGAAACAGGACACGCCAACGTGTCGTGGCACGGGCACTGCCTGTCCTGCTGGCACGCACCTTGCCTTGCCCGTTGGCGAGCATGTAAGCCACATCACCAATTTCCTTTGGGTCTAGCTGGCCAATTTCATCCAGAGGGAGAAGATTGTCACAGCTTGCCAGTGCCACGCTTTCCAGCCCGTTAGAGGTAGAACGCCAAGAGCGGGCATAGCCTTTGGCCCCGGCTTCTGGAGTGCCACCACATACACTAGAGGCAAGCAGCAACGCGGTAGACTTACCAGCACGAGAAGCCCCCACAAACGAAACACCGCCGCCTTCCAGCCCCAATGCCCCTAAAAGCGGAGCCGCAAAGCCAGTGGAGGCTGCCAGAACAAGCCGAGAGTTTCCTTTACAGAACTGCCCGATATGACGCTGCCATTCTTCTGTGGTGCCGGAAATACCAAACAGGCTGGCTTCCTGCTCGGTTGTTTGCAGCACGACCCTCTCTTTCAGGTTGCCGTAGGTGGCGTCAGGCAGCACATAGGCCAGCCCTCCGTTTAGGGTGTGCCAGCCTATACGGTTGACTGAAAGCGCCCTGTCCTGACTGGAAATGGAAGAGAGCCAATCTGCAAAAGCGGCTTTAGCGGCGGGGCCTGCCTGTAAGGTTAAGCCACCATCTGCCAACTGGCTCCGCAGTTCGGCACAGTCTCCGCAAAACATGGCACGCGGAAAGGCTTGTTCATGTTGCTGACCGTCTCGGTCTGTCCATGCCAGCAATATGCCCCAGCCTTTACCATCTGCCCCGCGTGTCTCGGCAAGTATCCAGATGGGACCAGAAAGCTTCATATCTGTTTTAGAGTTATCTGCTGCCTTGCGGAATAGCCCGTGAGCATCACAGAAGAACCGGCCACAGGGTGAGTCTATACGCTGGTTTGCGGTTTTCTGTTTTGTCTTTGCACCGGGCATTGGTACAATCTTGGCGGCGTTAAGTCCGTCTCTCACGGCATTAAGGCCGTTCTGGCCCTTTGTGTTCGTCATGGTGTGCCAGGACATCATTAAAGTCCTGCCCCTGTATTTCTGGCATGGCGAGCCGAACAGTGCGGCCCTGCTGTGCGAATTGTGAGAGTGCAGCATCCAGCGCCTTCCGTGCGGAGGGATTGCCGGTGTCGTTATCTGCTGCAACGAGAATTTCTGTCATGGTGTCTGGCAGTTTTAGGCTTGCCATATTGCTGAGGCTCACGGCGGCCAATACGCGGTGCTCTGGGCAGGCTATAGCGCAGGAAAGGGCGGTTTCTATCCCCTCCGCTACAATAGCCATTTCATTTTCTGAAGCCATGCCAAGAGCCAAGCCAGAGGCCCCACGCCATAGCCGAATGCAGCCGCCTGCAAAACTACCCAGCACCTTCTTGGGGTTTTTAAGGTCAGCTTTGGCCCACACGCCGGAGGGCGATTGCGCCAGCCATGTGCGATGCACAGCGACCAGCTTGCCGCTAGGCGAACAGATAGCACCCAGCATGGCAGGCAAAGGCCGGTGCACTTCCTGACACCAGACCGCAGGGGCAAAACGCAAGGCACCCGGAGCACGACCCAAAGCCCGTAAATCTATGCCCCGGCCTTGCAAATATGCCTCTACTGGTGTGCCAGCTATTCCGGCAGGGGTTTCATGCCACAAGCGCCGCGCCTTAGCCCTCCGCTGTTGTGCTTCTCGGTCAAGTTCCTCTGAGTTCCCCAGTTTTTCTTGAACCGGGCGGCGCTGGACGGGTATGGTGCTGGTGGTATCACTCAGCCCTAACCAGTTTGCTGCCCAAGCCATAGCCTGCTTGCGGTCGCCCCCAAACAGCACGGCGGCCACAAGGTCTAAGGAGTCGCCACGCTCACCACTTGAGAAGTCAGCCCATACGCCCCGCCGTACGCCGGATAGACGCACAGCAAGCGACTGCCCCGGCTCTCCAGCCAGACTACCTACGCGCCACTCTACGCCGTCTTTCTTGCCGTGTGGCAGAAGCTCAGGCGCAAGGCGGGTAATGCTATCAGCCAGAAGCCGGGCCAGTTCTGAGGCGCTATGCCGCCGTTGCATGGGAGGCTTCATTAGTATGGTGAGAAAACGCAGCAGCCGCCTCTTTGGGCATGTTCAGCATTATTACAGGGCCAAGCCGCGCTAGTGCTTGAGACGCTTCCTGCAAGTATTCAGCAATCGGAGGAGGGTCCCAAAGCTGAACTCCTTTTCTGTAACGAACCGCCTCTTTTTCAAGGTGCCAGTCACACGCTCCAGCCAGACCCCATAAGGCATTCAGGGCTTGCTGGGCATACTCCCCTTCACAGTCGTTCCCGATAGCATGAGCAAGCCAACGTGCTCCCCAGCTAATTGGGAGGGTGAGGTCAATAATCTGTCTTGTAGAATCTTCTGAGGCGTTTTCATGCTGCAAACCAACAGGCCAGAAGCCACGGGGCTTTTTGTTGATAATGGCAGCAGCATCAGCAAGGTTTGGACACGCAGCTACTGTCAAATCCCCCAGAGAGTTTTGCAGTTCCTGTGCTGCCAGATTGAAGATCACACGCTCTGGGAGTGCCAGCTTTAAGTGCTGATGTGGGTTGAGTAGCCCAAACAGAGCAAAGCTTTGCTGGGCACCACCAAAGCAAACATAGAGAGCGCCGTTCATGCTGCACTCCCACGCATAGCGTTTTCAAGGTGTGTCAGAACAACCCGCAACTTGGCGACTCCCCGATCAGTCACTACGACCTGAGCACGCGGCTTTAAGTGTCCATCGCTATCTCTGGTTTCATGAAACTTGTGTTCTACGAAACCAGCTTTGATTTTGTCAGATTTGCCTTCCCAGCGGCCAGAAGCACCGCGGCGGAATATCCAGCCAATTGCCTCCAGCATACTCAAAAAGCGGTTACGGGGTACACCGCACAGCTTTGCAGTCTCTGTCAGGGTGTGTAGGCCATTCATACAGGTCAAGCGGTCATAGGCATGTGCTTTAGGTGCAAGAACCTGCACCGCACTCTGGCTGGCATGAATGGCGGCCTCAGCCATATTAATGACGCGGCCAAGGTCAGACCGTTCTCCAACGCCAAAGGAGCCTGTGCGTCGTATAGTTGGCAAGACTTTTGAAACAACCATTTCTTCAAAAGCTTCCGCTGCTGGCAACTTGGATTTCATGACGAGCCGGTATACGTCACGCTCCGGAATAAGAACTAAGCCGCGAGGCGATTTTGCCACCAACCCCAAACCCGCCAATTCGGCGGGTTTAAGAATCTCCGCTGCTTTGCAATGGCTACGGATAGCTTTATCGGGATCTGCATACCCCAAAATACGCGCCGTATCGGTGCCAGGGAACCATGCTTCTCCATCACGGGACACAACTCGGATTTCCTGATCGTGAAAAACAAACGGGAAAACAGGCGTATTCATGCTGACCCCCCAAAGCGGATAGTTGCATCAGCAGTCGAGCGCACTGAACGGGCAGCAATCCATTCCTGAAGGGCGGGTAAACTGTATCCCACCCTACGGGAAGTAATCTGCACGAATGGAGGACCTGCGCCATCAAGCCGTAAACTTTGCAGTGTCCGTCGTGATATTCCCAGCATTTCAGCCGCGCGTTTTTCTGGAATAACCAGAGGATTCACCTCAGATTGTGATTTCATGTCACCCTCTAATTATAACCCTTATATGGGTTTTATATTGTGATAAGGCTATCATTTCTGACGGCCACGTTTAGTCTTTGGAGCCTTTTTCAAGTTATCGAGCAGCACTACGGCTGTTTCTGAAAACTCAATTATTGTAGCGGGAGGATTAAAACCTCCCATACCCATTTTTCCAACGTCACCCATGAGAGAATTCACACTGTGATGAAATCTCGGTGTCAAAAACAAAGGTGCAGGTCCTGCCCCTTTCCAGCCTTCAACTTTTTCTGGAACCCGCCACCCCAACTCTCGCAAACCTACATAACGAACAACTAGAAATGCTCTTTTTTCAGGATCAAAACCTTCCGCCACAAAAGGAGGATCAGCCAGAACCCGCTTAAACTCACGCTCAAGCTGTGCCCGCGTATGGTGCATGAAGAAAGCAACTTCAGCACGAGGCATCCCTGCATCAGTCATCCGGAGGGCCATGAGCAACTCAAAAGCATTATAGGCTTCATATTCGCTATGAACGCCTTGAACTCCACTAGCTTTCTCTTTGGGGATAGGGACACCTTCTTCCCTGTAACGCCTGCACCGCGTCTTGAACGTCGGACTCGGTGTGTTTTTGTTGGTTGACGGAGCAGGATTATGCATAGTCTGCCATACAGCCAACTCAACCTGACCATAGCTGAATGTATCCTGTGACATGCTGCTCTCCGTTTCAGACGAATCCTCCATAGCGCTGTCTTTGTTCATATAAAACCTATTTATGGTATTTTTTATTCATTGGAGTACATTTCCGGCCACATCCCGCGCCAAAGACAGAGCCAGTTTTATCTCCGGGTCATCGCCACAATCATACCAGCGCAAGCACAGTGGTAAGTGGCGTTCAAGCACAGTGGCTTTGCCCTGCTGGCCCTCCGCTGTCATGGCACGAAGGTCTGCCATCTGGGCTATGGCCTTGGAGCGTTGGGAGATTAAAGCATCAAATTTAGTTTCCCAAGCCAGATAAGCAGGAGAGGTTGCGGGTGGCTCTGCCTCGGCCTCTATTGCTAAAATAGCTCTTTCAGCCTGCCAATAACGGGCCAGCACATCAAGCAAGGCGGCATCTTGCCCTTCGGCTGGGTTGGTAGAGGCTATAGCGGGTACGGTAGTAACCGCTGCAACCAGAGACGCGCCAAGAACGCCACGGCGGGAAACGGAGGGCTTGCTCATGCTGCACCCCCAGCCACGTCTTGCAGCAGGCTCATGACCAGCAGGAACTCTCCTGAGTCGTCAGACAAATAGCAATCACGCATCATGTCTGGCAGCAGGGTTTGCAGAATAGAGGCTTTGGCTTTTAGGCCAGCCTGAGTATGGGCAGGCATTTGGGCAAGCTGCCTTACAAGCAACCCTTCTTGCTGGCAAAGCTGCTCTAGCTTGGCCTCTAGTCTCTTTTGTTCTGAGGAGCCAAATTTGTGCTCTGCCAGATAATCAGCCGACCATACCTCTTTATGAACCCCCCAAAACGCCTCACTGAGAGCCAGCAAGGCAGCATCTTTAGACGGTGGGGTAGCAGAAGCCATGACGGGCAGGGCGGCGGCTGTAGCAGCCAGCACGGAGGCAAGAGCACCACGGCGTGACAGGCTAGGGGCTGTGGTCTGCTTCATCGTGTCACCTCTGCGCCACGAGGCGTAAAAGCCACCAAAGCTGCTTGAGGGTGGCTGTGGTGGCGTGTGTGCCCTGCCACCCGCTCGGAGGGGGTGTGCAGGTGTTCAGGGTGCAGGAAGCCTGCCAGAGACAGCAGGAGCAGGCCTGCCGCCGCAACGGCGGGCAAAAGGTCACCATTCAGGCGAGCATGTGTAAGCACTGCCCAGCGTGTGCCGGGCATGGTATAGGCGTGGTCAGCCATTACCGTCTCCTAGTGCGAGCGGTTGTGGTTAGGCCAAGTGTGGGAGGGTCCAAGCTCCCCATTTGGCCGCAAATTGTATTGCTCTATTATCAGAACATAGTTACGATAAATCTGCAATGAAAAAATCGTATCAGGGATCTGATTTTGTTAGCTGTTCAATGTAAAATGGCCCGTGCTGCTATTGGCTGGGGAGTCCGTGATCTAGCAAAAGAGGCTGGTGTTTCACCTGATACCATAGCCCGCCTTGAAAGAGGTGAGGAACTGAAAGCCAGCACGATAGAAGCCATCCGTTCCGCCCTAGAAGCCGCAGGCGTTCAGTTCATCCCAGAAAACGGCGGAGGGGCTGGGGTGAGACTGAAGAAGGAGGGCGAGGCATGAAAATCCTAGCCCTTTATCTGTGTGCAGCCTTAACCGGAGGCCTCGTTCTCTACGGTGCCTACGCCGTTATCATAGCCCCACCACCCTCCGGCGGCTGCTCTATGGGAATGTGCTTCTAACCAACCTGACTTGCTCAGAAATGGCAGTTTTCCGCCAAAGCGAGAATTCCCGCTTTGGGAGTTTTCTGCTGTTTGAGGCGTTTCCGGGGGAAGCAACAGCAGAAGGAACAATCAAGGAATCCTTGATAGTTCAAATCTAGAGCGAGTGCGGGAAAAATGAATAACGGCGAGAGCGCCCTGAGGGGAACTATTGGGAATTTCCCAATAGTTGAGTTGTAAAGGAAACCTTGAGAACTGAAAATAGAGAGTGAGTGCGAGAAAAAGGAACTTGTAAGGATTGCTTACAGGTTGGTTGGCGACAGAGTTAAATCGCTGAATTTAAATAAAATAAAAAATCAAGTTTTTTCTTGACTGAAAATACTTACTTACGGTATAGCTTATACCAAGGCCCTGCCTTTAAACGAAGCCGTGAGTTCCTACTCATGGTAGCACGGGAACGTCTAGTTGAGGTGGGGCCACCTTCTTTTTCTTACTAATCCCTAAATAGTTGTAGTTTTTTGGTATAAAGCACCAATGTCTATAGGGATGTCTCCATCTATTTTCTGGGTCTCCGGCTGTTCCTGTTGTAATTCCAATATTGAAATTATTATAAATTTCTCTAATCCGCTTGTTAATATGTTTATATACTTTCTCTTTGGCTATAGTTCTTTTTCCGCGTGTTCTCATTCCTTCAGGCTTTACTTTATGCATATCATTTAACCGAAATTGCATCGATCCCAAGACAATATCTAAACATTGAAGAATGGCGTGTGAGTGCGATTTTACTTCCGTAATATTTTCTTTTTTTATTTTTATATTGTTAGTTTTAAAGTGAGCTTTATCTTGAAGCTTGCATATAAAATCACGAAATCTTTCAACTTTCTCTTTTGTGTCAGGTATATCGTCAAGATATAGTCTTAAATTGACTTCAGGACCATTAATGTTGGAATAAGCTAATCCGAAAGAATGCTGTAAAAATAAGTAATAAAGTATAAAATAACTATCTTCTTTTTGTTCTTTTGTTAGACCTTTAGGTTGGTGGTTCTTGTTGGAAAACATTATTCTAATTTTTATTTTTCCACATTTGATAAGATCAAAAAAACAATCAATAAGCTCAATATATTTTTCTGAGTAATTGGCGGTTATTTTATTCCACTTGGCTTCTGCTGTAATGTTTAATTCTTCTTTTTTTGATATTAACTCTTCATTAATACGATCAACATCATCAGACGTAACAAGAGCCCCGCCGTAGAAATTACCGTAGTATTTTCCTTTATCAAGCGACTCATCACAATATATTAAAAACTCTTTTGGCATAATGAATAGTCGCTCCGGCTTTTAAGCAATCAGAAACTAGCAAAAAAGGTACTATTGGCAAAGGTATGTATTTCAAAGTTTGTGCCTTCACGTTACCGCCATAAAGGTATTACGTTTGCCCCCATTCCCTCGGGTGCCAAACCGGAAGCCACATTCAGCACATGCGCGGCCCATGCATCCAGCGCAGCGGCTCTCTCCGTTAGGAACTCATGGCGCTGATACACGGCGGCCACGCCGCTTATGGTGCCCTCTATATGGTTCAGCACCCTATCAGCCACATGGGGGCCAATGCCTAAGCGGGCCATTGTGGTGACCCCCGTGCGCCGCAGGTCATGTAACCGCCACCCGTTTACTGGCAGGGCGGAGGGCTTTTTTTCCGCATTTTTTTGCCCTCCGGAGCTATGAGAAGCCCGCTCCTGTACCATGAGGGCTTCAAGCCGTTCCTTGGCATCAGAAAAGCCAGATATTGGCGTTTTGCCCGTATTGGTGAAGACCAGAGGCGAGATAGCCCCGGTTTTGGCATCTGTCTGCCTGTGCATAGAGGCAAGAACCTGTCGTGCAGGGTCAGACAGGTGCACAATGTGTTCTTTGCCATTCTTGGTGCGGCTGGCCGGAATGGTCCATGTGGTCAGGTCTGGCGTTATTTCATCCCACCTCATGCCAGCAACCTCACTCCGGCGCTGGAGGGTCAGAATAAGCAGCTTAAAGAACGGGCCAAAGGCGTAGGGCATCTGGCAGGCCGCCCGCCATGCAGCGCCTAGTTCGGCATCTGTCAAAACGCGGTTACGCGATACTTCCCGGCCTTCTATCACCACATGAGCAAATGGGTTGTGTTCCAGCAACTGGCGTTTAACAGCCCAAGCATACATGGCGCGGCCATAGGATTGCAGGCGGCGGGCAGTGGTGGGGTGGTTTTCTGCCACATCATCCAGCCGGTTTTGTATGTCTGTCACAGTCAGGGCATGGGCTGGACGGTCTAGCATATCGGCAAAATTATAACGCAGGCGGCGTGGTGCTTCTGTGGTGTGGCTCTCGCTACTATCTCGGAGGGCATTACTGGCCCAACGCTCCGTAAGTGCTGCAAAGGTCAAAGCATTGGCAGCGGCCTGCTTTGCGTTCTCTATGGCCTGCTGCTGGTGGGCGACTGCTATGGCCTTTTTCTCTCCGGCTGGGTCACCCCCAGCCAAAACCTTGCCCCGTGCGGCCTCAGCTAGCTTGCGGGCATGAGCAAGCGTCAGTTCTCCGTATTGCCCCAGCACCAGCCGCCGAGGCTTACCAGCAAAACGGTAGTTAAACAGGAAGGTTTTGCTGCCTGTAGCATTTACCCGAATGGCAAAGCCCTTCACCTCGCTATCTGTAAACATGGCATCCCGCTTTCCCGGCGGGCAGGTGAGGGCGTCTATTCCCGGCTTTGTAAACTTCATGCAGCACCTTTGTTACACCTGTTACACCTCACGAACCTGTGAGGTGTAACACTCTGGGTAGGGAAAAAGGCAGGGAAATCAATATATTATATATAAGTGTTACACCTGTTACACCTTGTACACCTCTTTTGGTGTAACACCGCCCCGCATTTTAGCCCCTGCACCCCCTGATGGGTTTTTCCGGAGTCACTCCGGAGTCATTTGAAATGGTAACCCGTGCGTCTTGTTGCGTCACCTTGCGTCATGCACCTGTGACACAGTGTGTAAAAACAAGGAGTTTTGCGGCTCCTTGCATCTTGTTGCGTCTTAACGGTATCTTAGCGCCACTGTCTCTTAATCAGCGGGTCCAAGGTTCGAGCCCTTGTGCGCCCACCAATCTTTTTGAAGATTGCGGTGGTCCAAAAACTCCTAATTTCCTAAAATATTCAACGTATTAGGCGGACATATTGTGCGCTTTGCGAGGACTTTTGCAGTGAGAAGATCACTATAATCGTCTCACTGCGTTGCTATTACATGGTGATTGAACACCGTTTCCAGCAATCAGAAACTAAGTCCGTTGTTGAAAATCTCTCTTACAGACCAGTTCCGTAACCATCGGGATTTTTTGATCGCCACAGGAAAGCTGTTTCAACAATAGCATCCAAATCAGAAAATTTTGGGTTCCATCCCGTTTCTGCTCGAATGCGTGAGGAGTCTGCTACCAGAACCGCAGGGTCTCCATCACGTCGTGGCGCCCATGCCCATGGTACCGGCTTTCCAGAAACACGCTCTACGCTTTTGATAACCTCGAGATTACTGAAGCCTTTTCCGTTGCCCAGATTATAGGTCACGGAACGGTCGTTCAGTTGGCCAATAGCGCGGATATGTGCATCAGCAAGATCAGTGACATGAATATAGTCGCGTACACACGTACCGTCTTGCGTAGGGTAATCATTGCCAAAAAGTTTTAAAGCAGGCCTACGGCCTAGCATGGCATCAATCGTTAACGGGATCAGGTGTGTTTCGGGTCTATGGTCTTCCCCAAGACGGCCCTTGGGGTCGGCTCCAGCAGCGTTAAAGTAACGGAGACACGCAGAATGCATACCATGGATGCGATCAGCCCAAAGTAGGGCGCGCTCAATGAAAAATTTGCTTTCTCCGTAGGGGGAGCCGGGATCAATAGGTGCATCATCTGCAATGGGTGGCGTACGATCTTCTCCGCCGAACAAAGCAGCAGTTGAGGAAAAGACAAACCGTTTAACCTTGTGACGGGCGCAGGCTTCAATCAAATTCAAAGAGGTTACCGTGTTACGGCGAAGATAATGATAAGGCTCAACCATAGACGCACCGACTAAAGACAGTGCTGCAAAATGGAGTACAGCGTCCCACGGGCCTTGTGCGACCACAGCATCAGTTGCGTGCGGATCAGCCAGATCTACTTTTTTAAACTGGGCACCTGCAGGAATAGCGGCCTGATGCCCTGTGCTGAGATCATCCAAAATGACAACGTCATGACCTGCATCAAGAAGGCTAAGTGCGACATGGCTGCCGACAAATCCAGCACCACCAGTTACGAGACAACGCATGGGCAAATTTTCCTAAATAGACTGGGTTGCTAAAGTATTTATAGATTTTTTCAAGAAAGGATAGCGGAGCGTCTCATTTCTTACTGAATACGAGATGTGTGAGAGCGGGCAAAGTAAGCTATTCTCTGGTATTGTACCGGGGATTGTGGTCCTGCCTACTGCCGTAAGGGAGTATCGCTTATGTTAGCCCTTGGTCGTAGTCTGCACGAAAAAAGAGGAAAAGGTGTCAGACATTAGGAAAGCAGTAAGTGAGGAATCTGCACTACAGGGTGATTTCTTTCTGACGAATGATGCAACTCAATTGCCCCGCGTTGAGCCTGATTTGTGGGCTCGTCTGGCACGGTCTGATTTTAGGAAGAAATTTCACCTTGGGCAGGCAGATCGTGCGTATTTAGCCAATAAAGGGTTTTCTACTATTTTAGATCATGGCGCTGATTTTATTGCGCGTCGTCTGGCACCTGCTCACCCTGTTAAAGATGGGCGGCAAACACCTTGGAAAGGGCACCCTGTTTTTGTTGCGCAACACGCAACCGGCACCTGCTGCCGTTCCTGCTTGGAGAAATGGCACGGTTTTGGCAAGGGAAGGGCGCTGTCTGACCAACAGCAGGCTTATATTCTGGCGGTTATAGCTGAGTGGCTTTGTCAGGAAGAAAAGCGGCTGTAACGACCAGAATAATCAGGAGTGGTCCGTCTGATTGCTCAGTTAAGAGGGTTAATGAGATGCAGAATGCCGGTCCATCAGTAAGGATGTCACGACGGATTTAAATGGCGTGAAGGCATCTGCCAGCCTGATGCCGGTTTCTCTTAAATGACGGAAGGGCGCACCGTCATGGGTATAGAGAGAGGCGATACCATTCGTTCCGGCAAATAAGGGGGCGGTGGCGAGACGATGCCTCTGCTCAAAGCGGCGCAGACCAGACGCAAGGCCTGCATCACCACATTTGGACACACTCCTCGCGACTTCTTCGGCAAGTGTTTCCTGCCCCTTCAGGCCCAGATTAAACCCATGCGCTGTAATGGGGTGCATTCCCACGGCTGCATCTCCCACCAAAGCCAGACGACGACTTGTAAAGCGATGAGCGTAAACACCTTTCAAAGGGTAAGCATGACGTGTGCTGACCAAACGCATGGTGCCCAGACGATTGCCTACCCGATTCATGATGTCTTTATTGAAGTCATCCTGCGGCAGGGAAAGCTGCCGTTGAATATCTTCAGGCGGCAAGGTTAGCACGAGAGAGGACGCCATGCCGTTAACTGGCAGCAGGGCAATTGTCTGTCCTTCATCAAACCACTGTGTTGCAACGTTATGATGTGGGGATTCATGGGCCATGCGGCACACCATCATGGTGCGTTTGAAGTCATGTATAATGGCCCCAATGCCAGCCCGTTGGCGAGTAGGAGAAAAGCGGCCATCTGCTCCAATAACAAGCTGTGCTGCCAGTTGCGCCTTATTGTGATGAATAACCGCATGGTCAGGGTTCTGGCGAACCGTCTCGACAGAGACTCCAGAGAGTAAAGTGATGTTCTGATGGGCTGCCGCCGCGGCATAGAGGGCACGGCGGATCTGGTTGTTTGAAACAAGCCAGCCTAGCGCCTCTACGCCACGGCCATTGGTATCAAACCTTAGAGGATGCGGAAACTTACCAGTTTCAACTCGCGCTTCACGCAGGGGGCATATAGCTGTTTCCGGAATATGCTGCCATGCACCGAGATTTTTTAGAATATTGACGGAGTGGTGTGTCAGAGCAATTTCCCGTCCATCAAAAGATGGTTCTTCCCATACAGCTTCCGGTGCGCGTTCCAGAACCGTGACAGTGAGGCCTGTTTTTGCAAGGGAAAGTGCTGTGGCGAGCCCAACCGGGCCTCCGCCAATAATGGCAACGTCAGTATGGGATACGGTGCTCATGTGCTTATTCTTTATCTGCTGAGAAAGAGACCGGTTTACCCGTCCAGTATGCCGTAAATTGCTCTGGTTCAGGGCGGCGTGGTGGCTCACACCGCTCTGCTGGAGTGCCAACAAACAGGAACCCGGCCAGTTTATGCGGCGCAGGCAAGCCCAGTTCTGCCGCAAGGACAGGATCTTCCGTAATGTCGCCAGATACCCAGATGCCACCAAAGCCTTTTGCATGCAGGGCATTGAGAACATTCATGGTTGCAGCAGCCACGGCCATTTCCTGTTCCCAAAGTGGAATTTTATGGTCAGGACGCAAATGCATGCCCAGTGCAATGACCAGTGGCATGGTGGAAAAACGCTGGCGGCGTTTGTTCAGTTTGAATTCGGGTGCATTCGCATCCAGCCGTAACATGCTGGCAACAACATGTTCTGCCGCCAGAGGGCGGGCATCGCCTTCAATAACAATATAGCGCCATGGGCGGAGTTTTCCATGATCCGGTGCGCGCATAGCCGCAGCAAGCACCTCAGATAATTGGTCTGCGGAAGGGGCGGGCTCTATGAGAGTATCAACAGAAGCACGGCTTAACAGCATATCCATAGGTGTCATGGGGAAAAACTCCGATAAGATCAGGCTGGGAACGCAGGAAGAGTCTTACCACCCATCAGGTGCAGGTGAAAATGCGGGACTTCTTGTCCGGCATTCTGGCCAGCATTTGTAATAAGGCGGTAGCCAGCGTCTTCCAGGTGCAAGTCTGCGGCAATGCGTCCGGCGGACTGCATGACACCTGCAATTTCTTCAGCGGAAGCATTTTTGCTAAAGTCTATGAAAGACACATAGGCTTTTTTGGGAATGATCAGGACATGCACAGGTGCCTTGGGTGCAATGTCGTGAAAAGCCAGAACCCATTCGTTCTCAAAGACTTTTTTGCACGGAATGTCACCGCGCAGGATTTTGGCAAAAATGTTGTCTGGGTCGTACGGACCAGTTCCATGAACAGCCATTACTTATCCTTTTTTGTCAAAGTCTGTTTAGGACGAGAGGCTTTTTCAGCAATGCCACTTGTTCCTTCACGTCGTTCCAGCTCTGCCCAGACGTCAGACGGCTGTATGCCGGCATCGACCCATAAAACAATAAGATGGTAGAGCACGTCAGCACTTTCGCCAACAAGAAGGTCTTTGCGTCCGGCAACAGCTTCAATCAAGCATTCGACAGCTTCTTCACCAAACTTCTGAGCAATTTTATAGGTGCCGCGGGAAAGCAGGCGTGCGGAGTGACTGATGCTGGGATCTGTACCCTTGCGGCTTTTTACAACATCAAACAAACGGTTTAGCACAGCACTGGTTGCAGTCTTGTCCAGAGATGTTTCAACTGGTGTTATTTCTTTTTCTGGAGCAGTTTTTTTAGGAGCAGCTGTTTTTTTGTTCTGCCCTTTGGCTCCATTTTTTCCGGATTGTTTGGGTGCTGCTTTTTCCATGGGTTTTGTGGTGACTTTCTTGGTCATGGGCGTGGAGATACCTGAAAAGGGGTAGGAGAGGGGCGAACAGGCAAGCCAGCCTCAGCCAAAGCTGATTTAACCTGCGAAATTTTGAATTGGCCAAAATGGAAAACACTGGCGGCCAGCAGGCCTGTGGCGCCTGCCTGCGTACCTTCTACAAAATGGTGCAGTTCTCCCACACCACCAGACGCCACGATAGGGAGCCGAACGGCCTGCGTGGCCGCCTTGAGAAGGTTAAGGTCAAACCCGGAACGTGTACCATCCCGGTCCATGGAGGTAAGCAGAATTTCTCCGGCACCACGCTCAGCCACTTCGCGGCACCAGTCAATGGCATCGCGCCCTGTAGGAGTGCGGCCACCATGGGTGTAGACTTCCCATTTACCGGGGGCGGACTGCCGGGCATCTACAGCAACAACCACGCATTGGCTGCCAAATTTCCGGGCTGCTTCGTTAATCAGGTCGGGGCGGGAGACGGCTGCCGAGTTCATGGCGCATTTGTCTGCTCCGGCCAGTAGCAGGCGGCGCATATCATCAGGTGTACGGACACCCCCACCCACCGTCAGTGGCAGAAAAATGCGCTCGGCGGTGCGGCCCACAACGTCCAGAATGGTGTCTCGGTTTTCATGGCTGGCAGTAATGTCCAGAAATGTCAGTTCGTCAGCGCCTGCTGCATCATAGAGGGCAGCTTGCTCCACGGGGTCACCAGCATCGCGCAGAGAGACAAAGTTGACGCCTTTGACCACACGTCCGTTCTTGACGTCCAGACAGGGAATAACGCGAAGTTTGAGCATTAACCAAGCACCTTGAGGGCTTCTGTCGGAGACACGCGGCCATCATACAACGCCCGGCCCACAATAACACCTTCAATACCGGGAGCGTGGTTTGCAGCTTTGCGTAGAGCAGCCAGATGCTCAACTGTGCCTACGCCGCCGCTGGCAATAACGGGAATGGTCACCGTATTGGCCAAGGCAACAGTCTGCTCAAGGTCCAGCCCTTCAAGCATGCCGTCCCGGCTTATTTCCGTAAAGATGATGGCGGCCACGCCAGCTTCCTGCATGCGGAGTGCCAGTTCCGTAGCCTGCATGTCAGAGACTTCTGCCCATCCTTCTGTGGCAACGCGGCCAGAGCGGGCATCAATGCCCGCAACAATGCGACCGGGGAACAGGCGGCAGGCTTCCCGCACCAGCGCCGGGTTTTTTACAGCGACAGACCCAAGAATAACACGCGTAACACCGGCTTCCAGCCAACCCGCAATGGCGCTCATATCGCGCAGACCACCCCCAAGCTGCATGGGAACGGTTGTTGCTTCCAGAATGGCCCGTACAGCCGGTGCATTGGCTGACTGGCCCTCAAAAGCACCGTTCAGGTCAACGGCATGAAGCCACTTGAACCCGGCATCACACCAGGCACGGGCTTGGGCGGCCGGATCATCGGAATATACAGTTGCATCTTCCATCTCTCCACGCCGCAGGCGCACGCAGGCACCATCCTTCAGGTCAATCGCGGGGTAAAGCGTCAGGGCCCGTGATTGTGACGGTGTGGAGGACTGATTGGTCTGGGTCATACGGGTTTCATCCACAACAGGAGTGGGGGAGGGAAGACGTGTGCCGTCAAGCAGCTTGGTAAAAAACAGGCCGGATACGGTTTGGTCACCAATGCGGGCATAATGCGGATGAGTGCCCCATTGTTGGAAGCCTGCTTTGCGGAACAGTGCAATTGCGCCTGCCTGCGTGTCAGGAATATCCACATTCAGGACACGATAACCCATGCTGCGGGCTGCATTTTCTACTTCGTGCAGCAGTTGTGACCCCAGCCCATGCTTGCGGGCATAGGGGGCTACAAACAGGTGCATGAGGCTGACGCACATGGCTTGGGCTTCGTTATTGCGCGGTGCCCGGACCAGTTGGGCACATCCGACAATGACTCCCTCCAGACGGACAGCAAACAGCATCCGTTCAGGAACCAGTAGTAACCCCTTGAAGTATCGTTCCAGAACCTGACGGCCTTGTGGTTGAATCCAGCCAAAGCCGCCGCCGTCTAGAATAGCGGCATCAACGGCCTCGCACAGTGCCTGAAGGTCATCTTCCTCAAGCTCAAGAACACGATGAACCGGTTTTTTTCTGGACATCAGTCTACCCATCGTTCCTGCGGCTGCCAGGCGAGAAAGTTTGCCATGATACGCAGGCCAACGGTCTGGCTTTTTTCTACATGAAACTGTGTACCGGCTACATTTCCATTGCAGACTATGGCGGGTACAGCGCCGCCATAGTCTGTGGTGGCCAGCAGAGTTTCGGGCTGGCCGTGTTGTAGTGCGTAGGAGTGAACAAAATACCCGTGCGGTGCAGTACCCAGCCCGTCTGTCAGTGGGTGGGCCCGTGTCAGGTTGAGTTCGTTCCACCCCATTTGGGGTAAGCGCAGGCCGGGAGCTGCCATGAGGGCAATCTCTCCCTTGATCCAGCCCAAACCGGGGGTTTCACCATGTTCCAGCCCGCGCTCAGCCATAAGCTGCATGCCTACACAAATACCCAGAAATGGCGTGCCGTTTCGGGTGGCGGTAAGAAGCGCCTCTCTCAGCCCCGGTTGAGCGGCAAGCCCCTGTGCGCAGTCTGCAAAAGCCCCTTGACCGGGCAGGATAATACGGTCTGCTTTCAGAACTGTTTCTGGCGCATTGGTAATGCAGACAGAGGCAGAAACCCCAGAAAGTTCAGCCGCACGTGCAGCAGCGCGCGCTGCGGAGGCCAGATTGCCTCCTTCATAATCAAGGACAGCAATGGAGAGAGACTGGGTCATGGGACCTCGTACTTCTTGGTCCTGAGGGGAAAATAGGGGAGACCCTCAGGCAGCCAGTATTTGCCAGACAGGTTAGCAACAGGAAAAACGCCGCCAGCAGGCGCGAGGGTGTGTTTACAACACTCCCTTGGTGGAGGGAATGGCACCCTGTGCACGGGGGTCCTGCTCTACTGCCATTCGGAGGGCTCGTGCCAGAGCCTTGAAGGCGGCTTCAGCAATATGGTGGCAGTTTTTTCCGTCTTTCTGGTTCAGGTGCAGTGTTATCATGCCAGACATGGCAAATGCCCGGAAAAATTCTTCCACCAGTTCGGTATCCAGTTCACCAATCCGGTCGCGGTCAAATGTGGCGTTGAACGTCAGGAAGGGCCTGCCGGAAAGGTCCACCACCGCCTCACACAAAGCTTCATCCAGCGGGACCAGAGCGTGGCCAAAGCGGCGTACACCACGTTTGTCTCCCACAGCCTGACGAAGTGCCTGCCCAAGGGCAATGCCGGTATCTTCAACTGTGTGGTGGCCATCAATATGCAAGTCACCCTGCACCTTGACTGAAAGGTCAAGCAGCCCGTGCTTGGCAAGGGCCGTCAGCATATGGTCAAAAAACCCTATGCCTGTCTGAATGTCAGCCTGTCCTGATCCGTCCAGATCAAGAGTTATGGCAATATCTGTCTCGCTGGTAACGCGATGGAGGGTGGCTTGGCGCGGTGTGGTCATGGTGCAGCTTTATAACGCAAGAGCGTGGGGGATGCCATTGTGCTTGCGGCATCTCGTACGTTTTGCCGTGCGAGAGCTGTTAGTATCAGGGTACGGCCTGCTCCAGATCCTCCAGCCAAAGCCGGGCGTTACCGTCTGAGGGAGCGCGCCAGTCTCCACGTGGGGACAGGCTGCCGCCTGCCATGATTTTCGGCCCGTTGGGCATGGCAGAACGTTTGAACTGACTTGTGGTGAAAAAACGATGGAGAAACACACCCAGCCAGTGCTTGATGGTTGGGAGGTCGTAGGCTTTGTGTTCAGCCTCCGGAAAGTTGGGTGGCCACTGGCCGGTTTGGGCATCCTGCCATGCATGAAGCGCCATGAACGCAATGCGGGACGGCGTAAAGCCGTAGCGGAGCACATAAAATAGCGTAAAATCATGCAGCGCGTAGGGGCCGATCAAGCTTTCAGTGCTCTGAGATTTACCTTCTGTTGCGGGGACCAGTTCCGGTGAAATTTCCGTTGCCAAAATGGTGGAGAGCAGGGGGGATACCGTCTCTGAAAAATGACCCGAGGCGATGGTCCAGCGAATAAGATGCTGGATAAGTGTTTTTGGTAGGCCAGCATTCACATTGTAATGCGCCATCTGGTCACCTACGCCGTACGTGCACCAACCCAGCGACAGCTCTGAGAGGTCTCCCGTACCAATGACCAGACCGTTATGCATGTTGGCCAGACGGAACAGGTAGTCCGTCCGCAGCCCTGCCTGCACGTTTTCAAACGTAATGTCATGCACAGGCTCTCCTTTGGCAAAAGGATGCCCGATTTCACGCAGCATGAGTGTTGCGGAAGGGCGAATATCAAGCAGTTCGTTCCCTGTGCCGAGTGCCGCCATGAGCGCTTGAGCACTGGCGAGTGTTTTGTCTGTCGTGCCGAAGCCGGGCATGGTGTAGCCAAGTATGGCTGACCGCGGCCACCCCATTTCGTCTGCTGTACGGGCGGCAACAAGTAACGCGTGCGTGGAATCCAACCCGCCGGAAACGCCAATCACCATCGTTTTGGCGCGGCTGGCCTTTAGACGTTGCTTGAGGGCAGTCACCTGAATGGTAAAGGCTTCAAAACAGTCCTGCGCCAGGCGGGCTGAGTTGCTGGGTACGAACGGAAAACGGGCAAGGTCCCGCTTCAGGCCAAGGTTGGTCAGCGGTGGGGCCAGTGTGCTGGCAATGCGCCGCCAGTTAGGCACTCCCCCGGCAACAGCCTGTGCATTGGCAGTAAATGACCCCATACGCAGGCGCTCCTGCGCCAGTAATGTCAGGTCAATATCAGCCATGACTGTACGACCGCCTGTCGGGAAGCGGTCACTTTCCGCTAGGAGTTCGCCATTTTCAAAAATGGAGATTTGGCCATCCCAAGCAAGATCGGTTGTTGACTCTCCTTCTCCAGCCGCAGCGTAAATATAAGCAGACAGGCAGCGTGCAGATTGGGCGCGGCACAGCAGTGTGCGGGTTTCTGCTTTGCCAACTGTGATGTCACTGGCAGAGGGGTTGGCAAGGATGGTTGCACCTGCCAGTGCGGCAAACATGCCGGGAGAAGCGGGAACCCATAAATCTTCACAAATTTCTACGGCCAGACAGAAGTTCGGCACGTCTGAGGCTTCAAAGAGCAGGTCTGTTCCAAAAGGAGCCCGGGTTTCCCCAATAACGATGGTTTCGTTGCGGAGGGTGGCGCCGGCGGTAAAGTGCCGGGCCTCATAAAATTCCCGGTAGTTTGGCAGAAAACTTTTGGGAACAACCCCCAGAATTTTACCATGATGCAATACCACCGCGCAGTTATACAGCGCAGAACCGTGGCGTAGTGCGGCCCCGATGACGAGAATAGGCAACAGAGTGCGGGTTGCTGCGGCAAGCTCTGTCAGGGCTTTGTTTGTGGCGTTTAGAAGAACTTCCTGCTGGCGGAGGTCGTCAATAGCGTAACCAGAAAGGCTCAGCTCCGGAAAAACACAGATGGCACAGCCTTCTTCTGAGCACGCTGTGGCGGCGTCCAGTATACGCTGCGTGTTGGTGGCTGGGTCAGCCAGGGCTACAGGCAGCGTGCAGGCAGCAACCCGAGCAAAGCCCTGATGATATAGCGCATGAAAGTTGGACCCAGACACGGCGTTGCCCTCCCGTTTAAGCAGCAGTCAATGATGATTGCAGAGATGGCGCAGGCCGCCAAGCGCTTGTCATCCCGAAGAAATAGCGGTTTCACAAGGCACCAGAAGGCCTTGATATAAAAAAGTAAAAAAAATTGATTTTCCCTCTTGCGCAGTTTCTCAAACCCCCGTAGAAGGAGGCCATCCGATGCGGGCGTAGCTCAGGGGTAGAGCACAACCTTGCCAAGGTTGGGGTCGTGGGTTCGAATCCCATCGCCCGCTCCAGATTTTCCTAAGAAAGTCTGGAGCTTAAACAAATAGAAAATAATTTGTTTAGCCGCATCGCATGTTTTCCTTATGAGAAATAATAAATACACGTTTAATGTTTTGCTACTGACACGCCGATAGTGTTTGGCAGCGATAGGTCTTAGCCGTGCGACTACTGATAATATGTTTTTCGCAGTGTTTTTTCACAAGAATGCCGCGGATCATAGAAATGCGCTCTGTAGAAACGCAATAGCTCTCCTTATGGGGGAATACTATATGCGCAGAGAAAGCCGGGTATTCTGTTCTATTTGAGGCCGAGACATAAAAGATTACTCACGGTTATGTTTTACTTAACTGGAACTCCCTCAAGACCAGATGCATGAAGGCGATATTTATTGTCTGCTTAAAGGACAACCTGTCAGTGCACGAGACAAAGCAGTGTTTTGGCAAACTTTCCTGAAGTGAAGTCCTTTTGATACGGCATGTGGCAGCAGATCCAGGCAGATTGAGAACGTGCGTGTGGAGGCTTATTTTTTTAGCTATTGCAAGCGGTAGCGATCAGCGTGTGGTTCTTACGTCTTTTTGCACGAGTTTGATCCATGGATGACGGTGCTCAAGAAGTGCTATTACATTTTGTTTGTGATCATATTTTTCTGTTACGGACGAGGTCATGGAATGGCCGTGAACCCGGTATTCAGCCAGAATTTCTGCCACATGTGTGCCTTGTAGCCCTAGCTCGGCCATGGAGCACCAGAGATCATAATCCTCCCATCCCATAGCGTCCTTTTTTACATAATAACCGCCGCAAGCTGCCCACGCCCATTTGGCAATAAGGGCCATTGCATCAATATAGTTGCCGGCTTGCAGGCGTGAGGGTGTGTAAGGTGATTGCCCTAAAATATGGTCTGTCGCAGCATCTCCAAATTGCTGCTGCATGGGGTAAGCATATGCTGTCATGGGTGTTGCAGCAGCTAAAAGTGAGGCGCAAGCGTTTGGTAACAGTTTATTATCTGCGTCCAGCGGGAGGAAATAAGGGGTTTCTGTGTAGGCAACCCCGCAGTTACGTGCCGCACCGAGACCCGAATTATGCGTTGTTTGAAGCAGCACAACTCTATTGAATCTATGTACGTGACGCTGCATCCATTCCTGCACAAGTGTTACGGAAAAATCGGTTGATCCATCATCAACAACGATCAGATCAAGCGCCTCCAGAGTCTGGAGGCGTACAGATTCCAATGCATCTAGTAAATAACGCTCATAATTATATGAGGTGATAACAACCGAAATATCTGAGATATTAAGAGTATCTTTTTCAAAAAGTATTTTACATTTGGCAATATGGGGCAGGGACCTTGCACGGTAGGAGTGACGTGCGATCTGAAGTTCAAATTCCTGACAGGATAATTCCTCACTTTTAGTGCTATCAAATATATTTTTCAGGATTTTTGATTGTCTTTGTATGCTACAATACCAGAGGCAACCATGATAGGCATTCAAGCCCATCCTGTCCCGAAGTTCTTTATTTTCAATAAGGTTTATAAGAGCTGCATGCCATTGCTCTATACTGTTAGCTAAGAAACCAGAAACACCATCCTCAATACAATCCCGATATGCCGGGAGAGGAGAGCTAATTAAAGGAATATTGCAGAGCGCAGTCTCAAGGAAAAATATCTCTGATTGAGAGGTAAAATAGAGATTGTCAGTAGGATAAGGCAAAAGTGCAATATCGACATCTTCCCAATTTATCATTCTGTTATTATTTGTTTCTAGTTTTTTCCATATAATTTGACCCATGTGAGGCCTGAGTTCAGAAAAATTCTTTTCTATATAAAGTTTTTTATCGGTAATATCCTCAGTGAAAAGCTTTAATTTAACGTGAGAATGTTTTTTTAGGATGCTGCAAACTGTTTTTGATATATATTTGAAAAACATGATATTTTTGGAAATATCATAGCAAACAGCAAGGGTAAGTGACGAGTTATCTTCAAAGATACGCTTTTTACGAAAATTATTTCGTCCGTACTGCCAAGTTATAGAATCAAAAATATTTGGAAGTGTATAAGATATAGGACGATTTACCCTAAGAGTTTGGGTAAGAGTCTCGGTCGTGGTAGTGCAGATATTGGACCGCACCAGAGTACGCCATAATGTATAAAAGTAGGTTTCTAGTTGTTCTTCACTGAGTGAGGACGAAAACTGATTTACTACACTTTCTGATCGTGCCAGTTCCGGCATACACAGAAGATTATCCATATCAAAAATAACAGGCATTGAACGCTCACGCGCAATCTGCATCATAATGCTGACATGATCACTGAATTCAACACGGTAAAAAACAAGAAGAGTCGCCCAGTCAATGTCATCTGGCCCTATTTCGGGGCACGGCTTTAACTGTACAGCATAGCCGGCAAGCCGTGCTGCTTCCGCATTATGAGCACAGCGCTGTGTAAGATATTCAGCGTCTGTATCACCAATAACAAACAGAACTCGTCCTGATACATTCTCCGAGAAGGATTTTTCTATTTTTTCGTTATTGTCACAGACAATATCAATATTATTTTGAGAGAAAGACTGAGGTATTTGTGAGGGAAAAGATGGCGGTGTGGGGAGTGTAGGAATAAAAACACCAAGATTTTTATTCAAGATAATACGGGCAATATCTTTCAGAATATTTCTTGGTTGTTCAAAGAAAATTTTGAGAGAGGTAAGATTGTCTTGAGTCTGAAGAACTTTATGGGAAAAGGTGAGCCAGTCGTCTTCTCTTTCTTTCATTTTTTCTAAAAATGACAATAACTCTTGGTTCTGTTTTGAGAGAGAATCAATTTCAAAAGACTGTTCAGTAATTATTTTTTCTTTTTCTAAAGCCTCAATCATTAACAACCGGGCTTGAACATTTATAGCGCCATTTTTCTCTTTGACTTTTTGCAACGATATTAAAAGAGCCTTTGTCGCCCAATGATCAGCAAAAAATTTACACTTCTCCAGAAACAGGAAACGCTTTCTGTTGGGGGCGTTCTGAGAAGTCTGAACAAGCGGTGACAACCGATGGGATGTTTTGGGCGTTGAGAGGATAGTAAAGCCCGCCCCGTAATCTAGAAATGTTCTGGTAAAAGAGGGGGGTAAATCTAAGGTGTGAGACTCAAAACCTTCAAATAATACGATACACCCCTCAGGCTGCTCTTGAAGCCATTTTGTGGTTGCTTCTACGCTCGTATTAGTTGGGTTGCCGCAATAATATACGCAATTGTCGTAGATCTTGGTAACAGGAATCGAGTCGTATTCGTGAAGCAGAATAGGCGCTGACTGTGCTTTGATAACGCTGGTGAGTGTCTGGATGACAGTCTGGCTTGCGTTGATAAGGATGAGGTGGTCCGGAACAAAAGTGGACAGAATCCAATTGGTCAATGGCATGAACGCACATCCGCGGGTGTCCTCGTCGACAAGGGTCACATGCAGGAACAAGGGAAGGAGGTTGCTTGTTTCTGCGTGTGAAACATTTTGTGTCGTACCGAAGTGTGGCAGTGTGTTCATGGGTAAAAATAGGTCTCGTTTCTATTTGAGTGTGAAGATTAGCAAGAAGATAGTTTTGGTATGCCCATCATGAAATTATTTTAAGGGTAATATCGATAAAGCTGAAAGTAAATAATGAAAGCCTTAGTAACGATGTGGCAAAGCCGACCGCGTTCACTCAGAAAATCTATCGCTAAACATAAAAATATTAATAAATGTTTCTTGTTTTTTTTCTGTAATACACGAGTTTAAGAGAAGAAACGCGCGGTATAATTTTATTAAACCGGCACTAAAAAGCCACTATAGGGCAGTCAAAACCTAATTCATGCTTGCAATAGTGCATAACTTCGTCCTAAAACTGATCCTGACACTAATATGCCTTTCACATAGAGGGTTTCTTCTGTGTTTCAGGCAGTTGTTGAAAAAAGGACGGAAATATGGCGCTACTCACCGTTGTCGGTGCGTCAGGGAATTCGGTTCAGGTTACGGTAGATGGTGCCGATAAGTCAGCACTGGTGAAGCAGGCTCAGGGTCTTGCGTCACAACTCGGAAGTGAACTGTCTTCTTTAGACGTACGTAATCTTGCTGCGGGCTCTTCAACCTTCAGTGGCAACCAAGCTGGTTACGGGGCTATTACTGCTTCTGGCGCATATAGCGTAGGCGGTAATGTTCAGTGGCTCGCGGTTGGTTCGGACGCAACAAGTCAGGCTGGTACGGCTCTTGCTGGTTGGGTTAACCTTGATGCAACTAAAGGCACAGCCAATAACCTGACAGTTCTGGCGGGCACAAATGCTGGCGTGAACTTCCGCGCTGGTAGCCAGAGCGGTACGTTCTTGGGTGGTTCTGGGGATAACTTCTTCCAGGGCAGCAACCTGAACAACGCGGGCGATTGGAAGATCTCTGTTGGTGACGGTAACAACGTCATTAATAGTGGTAATGGCAACAATACCATTACGTCTGGCCTTGGTGACAACACCATTACCTTGGGTAAAGGTTTTAACCAGGTCCATTCAAACGGTCAGGACACCATCACGGCGTCTACCGGTACGCAGAACATTACGCTTAGCGGTGCAAGTTCTACGGTAAATGTTGGTGACAACTCTCTTGTTGTTGATACGGCAAGCAACCAGCAGATTACTGTTGGCGGTAGCAGCACGGTTGTAGGCGGTTCTCAGGACCTCGTAACGCTTGCTGGCACCACAGGTACAGTAACCGGCGGTGAGCTGAGCACGATTTCTGCGGCACAGGGCGACTTCATGGTTGCCAATGCTAAAAACGCAGACGTCAATATCATTGGTAACCTGACCTTTAAAAATGGTACAGGCGAAACAACGATCACTGCTGGTCAGAGCACGATCTACGGTGCAGAAGGTCTAGACGCACACGTTAATGCGACGAGCGCAAATTCGCTGTTCATTGCAACAACGGGTAACCAGACACTTGACGGTGCATCTTCCATCTATGGTATCCATGCATATGGCGCGGATTCCGGCACCACGGCACAGACCTTTATCGGTGGCTCTGGCGCTTCAGCAGCAGATACGCTGGTTGCAGGTACGGGCAACGCAACTCTGACCGGCGGCTCTGGGGCTGCAAACGTCTTCGGGTTCCGTAATGGCGTTGCTGGTGCAGATTACATGATCACTGACTTTGGTAGCGCTGCTGGTAACTCCGTGTTGCTGGTTCATTACGATGCAGCTTACCTTAATAATGGTCAGGGCTACACTAAGGACAACTTCCAGAAAGTCCTTGATGCAGCTACACACCAGAACGGCAACACGACCATCACTCTGTCCGACAACAGCAAAATTACATTTGTTGGTGTAGACAGCTTGAACGTTAACCAGTTCTCTGGTTTCTAATTCTAAACGCGTTTTAGAATTGATGTTGTTAAAAGAAACCGGGTCCGTAAGGCCCGGTTTTCTTTTTAGTTTACTTCAAAACGAACAAAGTTAGATGCTGGCTATGACCCCCTCAGAAAAGCCTTCCTCGTCTTCCAAGCAAGCCCATCTTGAATCATTGCTGGAAAGTTATCAGGCCAGCATGACAGTTCAGGATATGAGGATGGGTGGTTTTCTTAATGAAACACAGCATCTGAGGCACCTTGTTGAGAACCAGCGCAATACTCTGTCCTGGCGCATTACGGCTCCTTTAAGAGTTATCAGGCATCTGTCAAAAGGGCAGCTTCCGACAGGCGATAAGATTACTTATGTTTTGGGGAAGATCTGGACAGTTTATCATGAAGAGGGATTTAAAGCGCTCTGGAGTCGAATACAGGCACGTTTGCCGCGCAAACCGAAAGCGTCACGGAGCAGACATGAAGCGTCGCCAGTAGAAAAATTTACCAGTAAACTAGATATATCTGAAAAAATAGAAACGATTGAAGATCAGTATTTAAGGCCAGTTTCTGCTCATTCTGTATCTGATTTTTCTCCTAGTTATTTGATTATTGCTGAACTAAGCTTAAGGCAGTGCGCTAAATATCGCGTTTGGCAGAAGCAAGAACAGCTTGAGAGTCTCGGTTGGCATGTGCGTGTTGTAGACTGGCGAGAAACATTCGTTGCCCTCACAGCGCTGCAAACATGCACCAATGTTATATTTTACCGCGTCCCTGCGTTTGAATCCGTTGAGAAGCTGTTAAATGAAGCAAAGCGGCTTAATCTACCAACATGTTGGGAAGTTGATGATCTTATTTTTTCTGAAGATCATTATAAGAATAATGCCAATCTGGATTCCCTCAGTTCTTCTGAGCGTGAAATGGTCTTTTCAGGCGTAAAGCTTTTTAGGAACTGTTTATTATCGTGCGATAAGGCTATTGCGTCCACTCGTATTCTTGCACAGGAAATGAGGAATGCGGGGGTAAACGAAGTTTCGGTTATTGAAAATGCAATAGACGAACAAACACTTTCTATTTCCAATCAAATTTTTCAAGAACATTCTACTCTTGATCATGGTGCAGAAGAAATTCGTATTGTTTATGGGTCAGGAACAAAAACTCATGATGCAGACTTCCTTGTTGCAGCAGACGGTATTGTGGCTGCTATGCTGGAAGATGAACGGTTAACTTTGCATATTATTGGTGATCTAACAGTACCAGAGGTATGTAATAAGGTAAAAAGCCGTATCAAAACACTGGAAGGACGTGATTATGCATTGTATATGCGCCTCCTTGCTCAAGCAGATATAACAATATCCCCTTTAGAAAAAACCATATTTAATGATTGTAAAAGTAACATAAAATTTCTGGAAGCGGCAGTTCTTTCCGTACCTGTTATATGCTCACCGGCTGATGCTTTTATGCAGGTGGTCCGCGATGGCGAAAATGCGATGATAGCAAGAACGCCACAAGACTGGAAAAATGCAATTCTTAGCCTTGCATCTGATAATGCGAAAAGAAAAGCAATGGGCCGGGCAGCCTACCAAGATGCGTTGGATCGCTATAGCCCTGAGAACATTACTCAGCAGCAGATTTTGCCAGTATTTGGGAAGCCAGAACATAAAAAGAAACCTGACCTTTCTGTTGTTTCGGTAAATGTTTATTTCGCACCAAGGTCTTTCGGCGGTGCCACATTTGTTGCTGAAGAGATGGTCAAATATCTCACTCAAAAACCTGATATCACCGTAAGTGTTTTTACGTCACGACCGGATATGGAATGGCGGGCGAACGCAGCGATACGTTATAGAGTATATGACTGTAATGTTATGGGCGTAAGGGTTCCGCCTGATGGGGACAGAGTGGCGGGGATTGATAATCCCTTGGCAACAGAATCCTTCAGGCAATGGCTACATACTGTGCGACCTGACATCGTGCATTTGCATGCCACTCAAGGTTTGGGTTTGGGGTTAACTCGGGCCTGCCTGGAAGCTGGAATTCCCTATGTTATTACGTTGCATGATGCGTGGTGGTTATGTGATCGCCAATTCATGGTGACTGGAGAAGGAAATTTCTGTTTCCAGAATAAAATTGATTTACGTATCTGCCAGATGTGCGAACCAAGTGCCAGACATCTGCATGAACGTGCCACCATGATGAGAGTAGCGTTGCGGAATGCAGCACTTTTGTTGGTGCCCAGCCAGTCTCATAAAAATCTGTTTATCGCGAACGGTATTCCAGAAGAAAAATTCGTCGTAAACAGGAATGGTTTTGTTTGGCCCGCAAAACCAAGAGTGCCCCGTAAACCGGGGCAGCCATTACGCTTTGGCTATGTTGGGGGTGCGGAGACCGTTAAAGGATACCCACTTATTCGTAAAGTTTTTGAACACTTAAAGACTGGTAGATGGGAGTTAATGCTTGTTGATAACAAACTGAGTTTGGGTATTCGGTCTGTTTTTCCTGAAGCATGGAAAGTGAAAGGGGTGATTAAAACAGTTCCCGCATACACGCAGTCAACTATGGATAATTTTTATAATGGTATTGATGTCCTGCTGTTTCCCTCACAATGCAAAGAAAGCTATGGTTTGACGGTAAGGGAAGCTTTGGCGCGTGATATCTGGGTTGTCGTGACAGAGCCCGGTGGACAGGTAGAAGACGTGGTTGAAGGTGAAAACGGAACCATAATCCCTATTGGGTCCAACCCCATTCATTTGCAAAAAGCCGTAGAGGATCTTCTGTCAAAAGAAGCTGCACTTTTGACTTATGAAAACCCGCACAAAGACAGATTGGCAACTTTTGATATGCAGGGGCGTGAATTGGAGGAAATTTTACGTACGATCGTGGGCGAATACGCTCAGGCGGACTAATTATTTTTTGATACCCCAAGAGAGTGGTAAATAGCGGTCAAGCTGTGAAAGGGCGTAATAGACCATACGGCCTTTCCTGTTTGATGGGAGTGTTTTGTAGCGTGGAGGTGTGTGCGCCAGATACTCTTCAATCCATGCCGGGTCAAAACTTGAGTGTTGCGGGATCAGGGTGCGCCACTCGGCTAATTTAGGAATATGGTAAGGGTTATCCCTCAAAAGTTCCTGTTTTAAAAAAGGAACGTTTCCGGAGCGCAGTCCTGAGCGCCAATAGGCATGTGTGGGATTGGCGGGGAACAAACGCGCAAGAGGGGATGTCATATCGCTCCACAGGGTATGAAGTGGAATGGCGTTAGCTGCCAGAGCAACAGAGAGCCCGAGTTCTCCATGCCATATAATTTCCTGACGTGACATATCCGCAAAGGGAAGAGCCATTACGCGTTGCACTGCGGCACTTTCCCACACGTCCTGAGAAAAGCCGATAAACCAGGATTGAATATGTGGTGTAACAGCTCGTGACCCTACAAGCCCCCATGTCGGGCGGCTGTTGGCTTGTAGACGTTGTAAGAGTGGCGGTAAGGGAGCAAATGGCCCAAATACGCTGTCGTTAGCCAGAAGAATATACGGTGCCCCTTTTGTAACACCCTGTGCAGCAAGAAAGCTCCATGCGCCGAAGTCCAACCCACCATTTTGTCTGCACGAGATATGGATGCCGTAGTGGGCACAAAAATTAAGAGTATCTTCTGTAATAACAGAGCACCCTGAGAGTATAACCTGCAGAATAAATCCGCAGGACTGTAAGTTTTTTATGTAAAACCGTGTATAATCAGGTAGATTGCCTGAAGGTGCATATGTTGCAAACAAACACACTGACCCTGCAGGCATGACGGGGGTAATAGGATCCTCCCCTGACTTTTTGCTGACTGGTGCGGCAGAATTTGTAAACGTAAGCATTTTTAAGTTGGTTTTTTCGTGAAAATATGACTACTAAGCGGCCAGAGACGTTGGTTATCGTAACCGAATAATTGTTACTGACATAGTACTATCCGAAGGGAGCTAGGTTCTCAATGAGCAAGGCCTTTATTGCCGCCGTGATTCAGGATTCGATTGAATGCACGGGTGTTGCCGCCAATCAGGCCGCAAATGATTTGCTGGATGCAATTGTTGAAGAACTGAAACGTGAAGGGGGCTTTACGCTTCCGTCTTTCGGTACTTTTACAGTGCGTAAAACCAAAGCCCGCAAAGCTTTGAACCCCCGCACCGGTGAGCCTGTTAAAGTGAAGGCTGGTAAAACTGTTCGGTTTAAAGCAAGCCCGAACCTGAAGAAAGCCGTTTGAGCGTTTCAGCGCGTTTGGCTGGAGCCTGATTGTCTCAGGCTCTTACTAAAAAAACCGCTCCGAAGGGATACCTTCTGGAGCGGTTTTTATTTTTGGACAGAAATAAAAAGTGTGTTTTGGGGGCAATTAATCGGGTTTGATGTCTTCCAGCCGGTCGAGTTTACGCAAACCGGGAAAAAGCGCCATCCATACGCCAGTAATTAGTAATGTGCCTACTCCCCCCAACACTACGGCAGGCACAGCACCTATAGCACTCGCTAGCATACCGCTTTCAAATTCGCCTAGCTGGTTGGACGAGCCGATAAACAGCATGTTCACGGCTGAAACACGGCCCCGCATATCGTCCGGTGTGCCAAGCTGGACCAGTGAACTGCGGACCATAACACTAATGACGTCCGCCCCACCTAAGACCGCTAAAGCCAGCACGGAGAGGGGGATGGACTTTGAAAAACCAAACAGAATTGTTGCGACACCAAAAATGGCTACGGAGAGAAACATCCATTTTCCCGCATGACGCCCGAGCGGATATCGTGCCAGCACGGCTGCAACCAGAAGGGCTCCTATTGCCGGAGCCGCCCGTAGCAGTCCAAGCCCCCATGGGCCAGCATGCAGGATATCAGTGGCGTAAAGGGGGAGCATGGCAGTCGCGCCACCGAGCAATACTGCAAACAGATCCAGCGAGAGTGCACCCAAAAGAGTTGGCCGCCGCTTGAGAAAAGCGATGCCCCCGAAAACCGCTGCCAGACTGGCAGGTTGTTTTGCGCGGGCGGGAAAGCGAAGCCGCATTGAAGCTGTAGCGCAGGCAGCAATGCCAAAACCTACGGCACAAAGTGCGTAACAGATATCAGCTCCCAAACCATAGAGCAGTCCCCCTAATGACGGACCGGCAATGGAGGCAACTTGAAAGAGTGAAGAGGAGAGAGCGGCTGCGCGCGGGAAAACGGCAGGAGCAACCATGGACGGCAGGAATGTCTGCTGGGCTGGCATTTCGAATGAACGGCACACACCAAATAAAGCAACCAGTGCATAAATCATGAACGGGCTAAGATGATGCGTAAAAGAGGCAACCGCCATGAACGCAGCCGAAACGGCTTCAATGGTTTGGCAGGTTATGACGATACGCCGCCGGTCGTGTTGGTCTGCCGCGTGGCCTGCTGGAAAAATAAAGGCGACCATGGGCAGAAACTGAGCAAGCCCCACGAACCCTAACGCAGCAGCACTATGTGTTAGGGCATAGATTTGCCACCCCACAGCAACAGCCTGAACCTGCGAAGAAAAGGCAGAAAGTGTGCGGGCCGTCAAAACAGCTTTCAGGCCGGGTAGGGAGAGGAGGGGCGTTTCCGCTGCCATATCGTGCGTCATGGTTCTGTCATAGCAGAATACTGTGGTCCGAACAGACGGCGGCTGTAAACGGATGTGTGAAGACACATGACGAACTGCCTGTATGTGCAGCGTTACGAAAAACAGATGTAATTTTTAGAAGGAAAATGGCTGGGGCGGGAGGATTCGAACCTCCGCATGGCGGAATCAAAATCCGCTGCCTTACCGCTTGGCTACGCCCCACCAGAAATGTGGTTGGCCCTTATTAAGACCAACTGGAGTGTTTCGTAAAGAGACTATACGTCGTGTTTTTCATCAAAAGCATGATTTTCTGTAGATGAAGCGAACGTAAACTCGGCTTCGGGAAATTCCAGATCTGGCAGATCACCATTGCTCTGGCCCGTATCAGCCGGAAATAGGTTGAACCGCGCAGCTTTGTCCAACGCCTGATCAAGGGCTGCCATGGTGCTGCCCATATCTGCACTATCGTCTTTTTCCCAAGCCCGCAGGGTATGCGTCCAGATACCAACCACCATATTGACGCGCAGCACACCACCTAAACCGGTGACGCTAATGCCAGCAGCATCGGCCATCCAGCGCATGCTCTCAAAAGTAGCCCCCCCCAAGAGCAGGGCCATCGGGGGGTCAAACGGCAGGGCGTGGAGCACGGATTTAATACCGTTACGGTACAGTTGGAACACGTCCAGCCGACGCATTAACAGGTCAAAGAGGCGCTCGCGTGCACTGCCGCTTGTTGTGTCATCTGCCAGAGCTGAGTCATCAGCAATACGACCCAGCCTTAGCAGCAGGGAGCCACGGAAAGGAAACCGTGTGCGGGTTTCCGCAAACGACAGGCCAGCCGCACGGGCGGCATCTAGGAGAGAAACAGAGGCCCATCCGCGTTCTTCCGCCTGTGTCATTGCGGCGGAAAGGAGAGTTGTATCGAAGTCGTCGGAGTCCATGCGAAAGGCCTGTGTAACGGGAGTAAAAAATAAGACTGCTGCCTGCTAGGCGGACAGATAATCAGAGCGATTAGGTGGAGAGTTCTTCAGCGCGCTTTACAGCAGCGGCAATGGCTTTGGGTACTGCAGTGGGCCACGCATCGGGCGCCATCAGCACGTTGAGGGCTGCGGCTGTTGTGCCACCGGGGCTGGTGACTCGGGTCCGTAGCTCTGCGGAATCAAGGTCGGAATCGTTTAGCAAGGCACCTGCTCCGTACACGGTCCGCCGCGCCAGTTTACGGGCGGTTTCTGGTGTCAGACCTTCTGCAATTCCTGCTTTTTCCATCAGTTCAGCTAACAGAAATGCGTAGGCAGGGCCACTGCCTGAAACGGCAGTGACAGCGTTGATCAGGTCTTCGGACTCGACCCAGACTGTTTCCCCAACAGAGCGGAGCAGACGGTCACATTCGTTCTTCTGCGTATCCGTAGCGTGAGGTGGGGCGTAAAGCCCGGTTACACCGGCACCAATAGCGCACGGTGTGTTTGGCATGGCGCGGATGATTGTGGGTGTAACCTCGGATGAGGTTTGCTGATAATGGCGTGCAAGGCTGTCAATCGTGCGGCCAGCCATGACGGACAGGAGCGTTGCAGAGGGGAAGCGTTGTGCCAGTTCAGGCAGAATATCATCAGCCATCTGTGGTTTGACCGCGAGGATAATAACATCTGGTGTGAAGTCCGGAGCAATATCTGCAACCGTTTCGGCCTGCTTGTGCGGATCCGGCAGCGTGATGCTCTGGTGCCGTTCCAGCACAACGGAGGGTTTTAGCCCATGTTTCAGCCAGCCTTCGAACATGGCGCTGCCCATTTTGCCACAGCCAACCAGAAGAACAGAGGGGAGTTGGGAACGTGATGTCATTATGCTTCTCCTGCACAGTCTAACATGGCAGCCGCCAGTGCATCAGCGGGGTTCTGCCCGCCCCAGAGAAAGAACTGGAAAGCCGGGTAGAGGCGTTCACATTCTGTCAGGGCAATATCAATCAGGTCTTCAAAGGCTTCAACGCTCAAGCTTGTGCCTCGTAACAGCAAAGCGTGGCGGAATAATAGCACCCCGTCATCCTGATCCAGACTGAAGTGCCCAACCCAGATCCGTTCATTGGCCATGCCGATCAGCTCATAAAGGGCGCGCTGCTGGGCGGGTGGCGCTTTTAAGTCAAAGGCGCAGGTAAAGTGAATGGCCCCAAGTTCTGATGACCATGAGAAAAACAAGCCGTAGTCGCACCACTTGCCCGGGGCCTCTACAGCCATTTCCGTTGCGGTGCAGCGTTCAAAACTCCAGTCCAGCCCGGCGACAACCTGTTCCATCAGGTCAAGGGGGTTGGCTGTGCTGTTGGTTGGCATGGTGCTTAGTACAGGCATGGCTCACTCTCAGCGCAAGGGGGGATGGGCAGAAGCTGGGCCTGATGGCGAGGGCGTGCCTCGCCATTCCCGGTAGCAGTAAGGCTTAGTGATGCGCGTGGTCGTTCTGGTGCTGTGCGTGGTGCTCAAGGGCTTCCACACGGGCTTCCAGCGCGGCAAGGCGGCGCTCTGCTTCTTCCTGCCCAATACGGGCGCGGGCGGCCAGTTCACGGACCACTTCAAATTCTTCCCGGCGTACAACCTGCAGGCCGGTCAGCACTTCATCCACACGGCTACGCACAATGGCGTTAATTTCTTCACGCAGGCCGGTCAGGGCAGAAAACGCGCCGCCAGCTACACCGGCCAGATCGTCAAAAAAGCGCGGTTTGTCAGCCATTGCTGGTTCTCCACTTTCTGAATGGCTCATGTCTTGTTCAGGAATAAAGCGCATGAGCATGTTTCTCTACCTAACGGCTTATAGTGAGTATGGATGCCAGAGGCTATTGGTTCTTTGGAAATGTCTGCTCCGCTGTGGTCTGAAAAGCCGGAAAACGTGGTGGGGCATGGCGTGTTGTCCATTGACCCGGCGCGGGGCACTTCCCATTATTATTACAAGAAATAGACCAACCTTCGAAGTGGCGCACGGTGGAGCGCCTGCTTTGGATTTGTTAAGGAGAGACTTCCTATATGACCACATTATCGGCAGAGGCGTTCCTGAAACCTCGCCTTGAAGCCCTTGTCGCAGAGGCTGAAAAAGCCGGGTATGCTCAGGATGTTACAATTGCCCTGCTGATTAGCCTTCTGGATACGGAAACATTTGCGCCCGCTCCGCAAGCGGCATCAACGCAGGGAGAGCAGGCATGAGTGTGCGTGATCCCTACGACGTTCTGGGTATTGCCAAAGGTGCAAGTCAGGATGAAATTCGTAAAGCCTATCGGGCAAAAGCCAAAAAATACCACCCTGACCTGAACCCGAATGACAAAACGGCAGAAGAGCAGTTCAAGGCCATCAATCAGGCCAATGATCTGTTGTCTGACACCGAAAAACGGGCGCGTTTTGACCGCGGAGAAATTGATGCTTCCGGGCAGGAACGTCATCCCGGGTTTGGGGGTGCTGGGGGCGGCTTCAATGGTTTTGGCGGCGGTCCCGGTGGAGCGCGTTATGCTGGTGGCCAAGGCGGCTTTTCAGAAGAAGACCTGAGTGACCTGTTTGGCATGTTCTCAGGCGGCGGTGCCCGCGCCCGTCGTGCCGGGCCGTGCAAAGGTGCTGACCGTTCTTATACGCTCAGTGTCAGTTTTCTGGACTCAGTTAACGGCACAACGTCCCGCATTACCTTGCCGGACGGAGCAACGCTGGATGTAAAAATTCCTCCCGGAATTGAGGACGGCCAGACGTTGCGCCTGCGCGGGAAAGGTGAGGCAGGCGCTCAGGGTGGCCCAACAGGGGATGCACTCATTACGGTGACTGTCAAACCGGATGCTACCTACACGCGTCAGGGCACAGACCTGTATGAAATATTGGCTGTTGACCTGAAAACTGCGGTGCTGGGCGGGGCTATTACGGTACCCACCCCGACTGGTGATGTTAAAATGAACGTGCCACCAGGGTCCGATAGCGGGTCTAAACTACGGTTGCGTGGCCGTGGTGTGCAGGCGCATGGAAGCCGCCCGGTGGGCAATTTGTATGTCACCCTGCAAATCAAGATTGGCAAGGCAGATGCAGCACTGGAAGAGTTCCTGAAAAGCTGGACGCCGGAAGGTGTTGCCTGACCACTGTAGAGTGCCGTTGACCAACGCGTAACAGCCGCCCTTCCGAATGGAATGGGCGGCTTTTTTTACGATTCAGTCGTTCCGGTAGAGCGGCAGGTCGAGCTTGTGGTTCTCTTTGCCGCTAATGTGCAACTCAGCACTGTTTTCAGAAACCAGCTTGAAAGTAACGGTCAGATCATCCTGCTTGCCCTGCCAGGATGAACCAGATTGCCGGGAGAGGCTGAAATGGTTCTGACCAACAATTTTCTGCAAGGACTCAGGAAGCGTTACCAAAAGGCGTGCTGCTGGGCCCAGAGCTTTATTGGCAGCTACTGTCACAGGGTCCATCGCCATAATGGCCCATTGCCCTTCAAATGTGGGGACGGGGTATTGCGTGCTGGCTGTGGCCTGTGCGGGGCCAGAATGGGGGGCTGTATCAGCCTGTGATGCCACAGGCATCATGGTGCCAACCGTAGCCATTGCCGCAGCAAGGGAAAGAGCAGACAAGCATTTCATGAAGACAAACTCCTGAACGTGTTTTTCCATCATGTGCCTGTCTTGCTACACAGCGTCTATCCCCATGGTGGTATAGAAGGGTCAGGTTTTTGCCGCAGGCTCCTCTTGACGCACCGAACTTGCATCACCAGATAGGTATGCATTACAAGTCAGCATTGCAAAAAACGGAAGGGCTGTGTCATAATCGGAACAAATTCATCACATGGCGCTTCTTTGCCCGTTCAGAACGAGTCCGCTAACGTGGCGGAGCAGGCAACCTATCACGATGTTGCAATGCAGACCGAAGCTGCCGCACTTCCGGACCCGGTTGTGCCGCTGACGGCAGAGCCGTTGCCTACTGCCCCAGAGCATGAACAGGATGTGAGTATGAAAGAAGTGGCCCAGATGGTTGGTGCAATGGTGTTTGTTTTTGGGTTTGCCGCACTGGGGCTTCATGCTGTTTTTTATGCCGGGTACTGAGCGAGCATAAAAACTGATATTTTTTTGATAAGATGAACGCGGGGAGAGGTAAGCCTTCTCCCCGCGTTTTTTTATTCGTGCCGGAGGGTCACCACCAGCACATCCCTATGGGCAGGGAGCGTAGGGTCCATGGGGGTTACAGGCGTTACGCCGTGATAGACGCGGCTGTCATTGACGAATGCCGTGTCCATAGGCTGTGCCAGCGTAAAGCTACCAACGAGTGTGCGATTAAGGTCATGGATGGTGGTTTCACCGCTCGCAATATTTTCGCGGTCCACCATCACAACACATACCCAGTCCACACCGTCCCGGTGCAGGCCTTCCGGTGTGGGTTGGCCAGCGGCGTCCGGACTTGGTTCAATACGGAACTGATGAATTTCCGCGTGCCATGCCTGCGGGCGCTGTGCTTCAGGCGTCAGATCGGTTGCCATACGGTTCATCAGGCGCAGAACAGCCAGAAGGGCCGGGTGAGAGCCAATATCGGGGGCAACGGGTTTGAACCACCGCTCAATGCCACCATTCAGCGTGTTGTAGTCCCGGCTCTGATAATGCGGCTGGTGTGGTTTGCGCGCAACCTGCTGGTCCGTCAGGGAGAACGTGGCATAGCGGCGGCGGCGGTAACGGCCCCCATCCGCCATGAAACGGTCAACACCTAGATGGTTCCAGCTTTCCGCAAACTCGTCCCATCGTTCCAGGCCATAAGCGTCCAGCAGGGGACGCATGGCCTGTGCGGGCTCATAGGCAAACCCCTGCTCGGTCAGTGGTTTTTCAAGGTCTGCCAGGCGCTGTGTGGTGTAGGAATCCAAGGAATCAGCCATGAGATGGACCTTTGGCCGGGCCTGTGTGACCGGAATGGGTGGGGGATGGCGGTGTTGCCTCTGAGCCGGCTTCTACTTCCGGAGGTGCGGAAGAGAGGGGTTGGGCAGTGGCTGGCTGAGGCATCATAACATCTGGCATGGCGTCCAGCGCAAAATGCATGGCATTGCCCGGTGGTGTGGTGGAGTAAGAGGTTGGCGTATAGAATTTGACGCCTTCTTTCACCAGACGATGGGCAAGGCGGCGGTAAAATTCGCGCTGAACCTTCCATTTCATCATGGGAGCGGTACGGATTGCCCCGACCATGACAGCGCCATTCCCGTCGCTGCTATCAACGCCCAGATCTGTATAGTCAGAATAGATCATGTGCTTGAACGCATCTTCTGTCCGCAATTCTTTCACCACACCTTCCATGATGCTGGCAACGCGGCTTGTATCTTCGCTCAGATCGAGCGTCTGACGCACAATAATCTGGTTGAAGCCCTTGCCGGTATTGGCAATGGAGGTCACGGATGAGAACGGAATAATGTGCAGGTCACCGTCAATCGAGCGCACACGCAAGGTACGGATGGACAGATGCTCCACCGTGCCAGAGACACCACTGGTCGTAACCCAGTCCCCTACCTGAATGGCATCTTCTGCCAGCATGAAGAAGCCGGTGATCACGTCTTTCCACAAGCTTTGGGAGCCGAAGGACAGGCCCACACCAAGAATACCGGCACCGGTTAACAGCGGAGTGACGTTAATACCAATCTGCGAAAGGGTGGTGACGGCGACTATGATTACGATAATGACCAACAGAACAGTGCGGATGATGGGCAGAATGGTCCGCAGACGGGTGGCGCGGGCCGCCTGAGCGGATGACGTGTAACGGTCGATCTGTTTGTTAAGTGCACCGTTAATGACCTCCCACGCGACAGAGGCGATGGCGAGGCCAATGGTCAGGATAAGTGCGGCGCTGACAATCCGCTCACCCAGAGGGTTTTTGGTAAAGAAGTAAAAAGTCGGCAGGCTCCAGCTTTGTGCGATGCAGACGGCGGTTATGAACACGATAAAAATAGTCAGGATGCGGCGTACGGCCGGATAGTAAAAATCTGCCCGTTTTTGCAGGCCCGGATACTCAGCCTCTACCGCGTCCGACACGCGGAACAAATGGTCCTGCAAGCCATAGAGCAGGACAGCGATAAGCCGTGAGACGACTAGGCAGACCAGTGTCAGAATAGTGCCGTGCAGGATCCACTGGTAACCACCCTTGAGGTGGGCTGCCCAGACAAACCACAAGGCAATGTCCAGAAACAGCACAGGAATCCACCAGAAGCGCGCCATTGTGCCAACAAAGGCCCAGAAAGCATGAGCGCGGAGGGCTGCGGAGGGCTGAAGGGCGCGCGCTACAATATGGCGCAGACGCCAGATGAAGGCCGCTATAATCAGATGCTGGACCAGAATAACGGCGCGCAGCATGGCCTCTGTCCCGCGAGGAGCAAGGTTGAATTCACTCCCCAACGTGGACAGACACACGATAAGCGAGGGCGCGGCCACTAGAACGTTCCACCAGCGCGTGAGCATACGTGCCGTTGGGTCAGCCGCAGGAACAAGCCGAATGGCGGGAGAGCGGGGGGCAAGTGCCGTTTCAACCAGAAGATACAGGCCACGGGCAATAATATAGGCATTGGTGAGGGTGAGTGTGACTGTACGGGCCTGTGGCGTTTTGGTCAGGAACTCCGCGCCCAGATAGCCAAGAACGAATACGGTTACCACAGGCAGCAATTTCAGAAGAAAGTGCATTATATTGTAGGGCACACGCACCAGATAATACATGACCTGATTGCGGCGGCGCTGGTCGTTGGCGCGTGTCTCGGTATTGTCCGTATCGGGGGTGGATGTGGCTGCTGCAACTGTTTCCACAGCTTCAGCCGCTTGACGCTTACGTTCGCGGGTTTCAGCTAAGGCCGTGACATGGGTAAGCGGTTTCTTGAGAAACAGGCTGGCAGCACGCTCTATGACCAAGGCAAAGCCAAGAATAAGGAACGCGCGGCTAAACGCATCAATCAACGTTTTGCGTGTATCCGGATTGCTGATTTGCGTATGGAACCATGACCCCACAAAGCCCAGGTCTTTAAAAAGGCTGGCGAAGTTCGTCACATAATGGTGGGCGGTATCAGAAAGCCCATCAAGTTCTGTATGGATGTCGCTATCCACTACTTCCGGGGTGGCACTGGCTGCTTTGGGTGGGGCTGCTGCGGGCAAACCCTTTGCCATAAGGGAGAGGGTGTTAGTAAAATCTGCCCGCTTTTTGGGATCATTGAGAACACTTAAAAGCTGCTGGGCATCCTGCTGACTTAAAGCAGGGGCTGCTGCTGTTGGGTTTGCGGCGGTTTCTGCACATGCGCTACCGGGTAGTGCTGTAAAAGCCCCCCCCATAAGCATGACCATAAATAACAAGGAAAGAAATGCCCGTTTACCAAAGTGTGCGAGCGGGTGTTTGGGCAAAACCCTGTCCTGGCTATCTGCCGCCATGGTGTGCCGTATCCTTTTTGTAACGCAATAAGAGTGAACAAAGGCGTTAAAACGCCATGTCTTTGCGTGCAAGCGTAGGGGGCAAATTCGGCGGTATCAAGGCCCGGTCTTGCGACCGGGGTGGAGACAGTGGGTCTATGGAGGCTGCCGCTTAGCGCCTGAACGTGACCGTCTGGTTCTTTTCAGCGCGCACGACCAAGGTGTTGGTCAACAGGTCATGGAGTGCCTGTTTATGCTGGGTGAAGGCAATAATGATCACCCCGATATAGAGAAACGGGAACGAGATAAAAGCCTTGATGGCAAACCGTGCAGCAGCCCGGCCAAGAGACAGGCGCTCACCTTGCGTCGTCACAACTTCCAGATTGCACAGACGTTTGCCCGGCGTTGCGCGATACACGGATGATTCAAACAGAATAAAGTACAGCGCAGGCACCAGCGCCAGAAGCAGGCTCGGGCCATGCCAATTACCGGCATGAATATGGGGAATAAGTACGGAAATGGTATCTGGTTGGAAGTTGGCAATATCGACCACGTCCATGGTCTGGCCAGAAGCATCTGGAATGGGGGTTTCTTCCCAATCTACCCGAAAAGTGGGGAGAAGGAAAAACGCCAGAACGCCATTAAAAATACTGAGAATGATCGAATCGATCACGAACGCCCAGAGCCGCCACCAGAACCCGGCATAAACCCAGACAGGCTGATTAAAGCCGTTTTGAGTGCTTTGGGAAAAGCCACCCTGCGGTGTAGCCGGGCCGCCCCAGCCGGGGGGAAGGGGAGTAGACATAAGCGTATTTCCTTACCGTACCGGTTTCTGGAGCAGGTATTCAGCCTGTGTGATGAGATTAACTGCGATAGGACCCATTGATGTCAATATAACCGTGGGTGAGGTCACAGCTCCATATCTGTGCTGTGCCGGAACCAAGGCCTAGGTCAACGGCAATATCAATTTCCTGCCCCTTCATGTGGGCGACAACGGGGGTTTCATCATACCCCGTTACTACTGTGCCATTGCGCGCAATACACACGCTGCCAATGGACACGGACAGGGTATCACGGTCAGCAGGTTCACCGCATTTGCCAACAGCCATGACAACCCGGCCCCAGTTGGCATCTTCCCCAGCAATAGCCGTTTTGACCAGCGGAGAATTGCCGATGGCCATGGCGACCTTGTGCGCGGAGTCGTTGGACACAGCTCCGGAAACCTGAATGCTCATCAGTTTGGTGGCGCCCTCGCCATCGCGGATGACCAGAAGGGCCAGTTCACGCAGCACCGCGTGCAGGGCGGCACGGAAAGCACCCAGAGCAGGATCGGTCAGGGCATCACAGTCTGCGGCCACGGTGGGGTTCTGTGCGGCCCCTGTCGCAAACAGCAGCAGCATGTCTGAGGTTGAGGTATCAGAATCAACCGTAATACAATTAAAGGTTGTTTTGGTCTGGTCTGACAGCAGGTTTTGCAGCACAGGGGCTGGCAGGGCAGCATCTGTTGCAACAAATGCCAGCATCGTGGCCATATCCGGAGCAACCATACCGCTCCCTTTGGCAATACCCTGAATGGTTACAGTTGTACCGTTCAGGGTTGCTGTACGAATGGCAGCCTTAGGGAAGGTATCCGTGGTCATGATGCCACGGGCAGCGGCTTCCCAACCTGTTTCACTCAGAGAGTCATGCAGGGCGGGGAGGGCGGCTGTCAGCCGTTCATGCGGCAGAATTTCACCAATAACGCCTGTGGAAGCGAGATAGACAGTGTTCAGAGGGCAGTCTGCCAGTTTGGCAGCAGCTTCTGCCGTGGCCTGACAGGTCTGATGCCCGGCGCGGCCCGTAAACACGTTGG
Source organism: Acetobacter sp. (assembly GCF_052102375.1). Taxonomy (GTDB): domain Bacteria; phylum Pseudomonadota; class Alphaproteobacteria; order Acetobacterales; family Acetobacteraceae; genus Acetobacter. The sequence goes on along the minus strand of NZ_JBQDXI010000006.1, from coordinate 79,818 downwards.
CGTTGCCAGCATTGACAACCAATGCGCCGGCCTGCCCATGCGGCAGTGCTGCGCGACACCAGTCAACAGGCGCGCCGGGGCATTTTGATTGAGTAAAAACACCCGCAACAGTTGTGCTGGGCGCAAATTCGGCAAGGACGAGGTCTGTCCGGCCTTTGTAGCGAATGCCAGCTTCAGCCGCGCCAAGGCGCACCCCACGAATAACACCAAGCTCAGGCAACGGCCGGGCAAGAGGAGAGACGGGAAGAGCGTGCGCCATAACGCAATGTCCTTAAAGCGGCAGACCCGCCATGCAGAACATGGCGGGCTGAGAAGAAGACAAAAAAGAAAAGAGAAGAAAACTTATTTTTTGGCGGGTGCCGTTGGTGCACCAGCTGCTGGTGCGTCTGGCAGCTGTTTGCCGGTGGTGGGGTCAAAGCGCACAATTTTGACAGTGCTCGTGGCTTTGCCAACGGCTTCACGCACATATTTCTGGATGAGGGCCTGACGGATCTTGTCCTTCACGCTGTCCAGAGACGGAATGGGGTCGGTCCGGGTGTCCAGCACCTGAATGACATGGAAGCCGTACTGGCTTTTCACAGGAGCGCTGCTGACTTCACCCTTCTTCATGCCAAAAGCGGCAGTGGAGAAAGCCGGGATCATGTCATCTTTCTTGAACCAACCCAGATCGCCGCCATTCTGTTTGGCGCTCCCGGTGTCGGTAGAGACTTCAGCTGCCAGTTTGGCGAAGTCAGCACCAGCTTTCAGCTTTTTGATGACATCGTTGGCTTCGGCTTCGGTTTTGACCAGAATATGGCGTGCATGCACTTCCTGCTCTGGTGGCTTGCCAGCATAGTTTTCCTGATAATACTGCTGGATGGCAGCATCGGTCAGCTGCGGCGTGACCTGCTTGGACAGCCAGGCATTCTGCAGCGCGTTGACAGAGGCAGCTTCCATCATTTTCTTGACGTCAGCCGTCTTGTCCAGACCTTCCTTGCGGGCAACGATCTGAATGGCTTTCTGGTCAGCCAACTGATTAATCAGCATCGGGAAGATCATGTTGGGTGGCAGCTGGCGCATCTGTGGCGGCAGGTTTGCCAGAGCGTCCTGTGCATCAGCAACAGTGATTTTTTCACCATTGACGGTTGCTACAACCGTGTTCGGGTCAACTGGCTTTTCTGGTGCTGCGGCCGGGGCCGGAGCTGCCGCAGGCGCAGCAGGTGCTGCGAAAGAGCTGATAGAAAGAGCTGTAGAAGCAAGCAGGGCCGTTGCAGCAACTGCAAAGGCCTGTTTGGTAAACCGCATGAGGATAAACCTTCAGCAAGGATAAAAACAGTAACTCCATCTATGAAGGAGGCTCCCGAGCCCTGCAAGCCCTCTTGGGGGTCTGTTCAATAAGAAACAGGGCTGCTTGGTTGACCGCAGGCGGCCCCGGTCCTATTTTGCACCCAAGCCACACCATGCTGATACCCCGTCCGATTTCTGCCGGTCTGGTTCCGGGGGGAATGCGGTATGGGCCGCGCATTGTTCTGGAAAGGTTTTCATGCTCGCAAGCTTCGTCCGCGCCCTGTTCGGCACCGCCAATGACCGGACGCTCAAGATGTTCCAGCGCCGCGTGCCGGAAATCAACGCCCTTGAACCTCAGATGCAGGCGCTGGACGACGCTGCTCTGGCCGCCAAAACCGTAGAATTCCGGGGAAGGTTGGCGCAAGGCCAGACCCTTGACCAGATTTTACCAGAAGCATTTGCCGTAGCGCGTGAGGCCTCCCGCCGTGTGTTGGGAATGCGCCATTTTGATGTGCAGCTTATTGGCGGCATGGTGATGCACGCTGGCCGTATTGCAGAAATGCGGACCGGTGAGGGCAAAACGCTGGTGGCAACGCTGGCTGTGTATTTGAGCGCTCTTGCTGGCAAGGGTGTGCATGTTGTGACAGTTAACGACTATCTTGCCGCGCGTGACGCGGGTGAGATGAGCAAACTGTACGCGTTTCTGGGGCTGAGCACCGGCGTTATTGTGCCAAACATGCCAGATGACGCCCGGCGCGAAGCTTATGCGGCTGATATTACTTACGGCACCAATAACGAATTTGGCTTCGACTACCTGCGCGATAACATGAAATATCGCCTTGAAGAGATGGTGCAGCGCCCCTTCTACCACGCCATTGTGGACGAAGTGGACTCCATCCTGATTGACGAAGCCCGGACCCCGCTGATTATTTCTGGCCCCGCGGAAGACAGTTCAGACCTGTACCGGGCGGTGGACGAAGTAGTGGCCCAACTGGTGCAGGATCCGGCTACTTACGAGAAAGACGAAAAATTCCGCAGTGTTGTTCTGACTGACGCGGGGTCTGACACTGTTGAGACCATGTTGCGTGACGCTGGCGTGCTTGATGATGGCGGGCTTTATGACCTGAACCATGTAGCCGTTGTGCATCACGTACAGCAGTCTGTACGGGCCCACACCCTCTTCTCCCGGGATGTGGACTACATTGTACGGGGCGGTAAAGTGATCATCATTGATGAATTCACTGGCCGTATGATGGAAGGCCGCCGCTATTCAGATGGCCTGCATCAGGCGCTGGAAGCAAAAGAGCATGTGGAGGTCCAGCAGGAAAACCAGACTCTGGCTTCCATTACCTTCCAGAATTTCTTCCGCCTCTATCCCAAGCTGTCCGGTATGACCGGCACGGCCATGACTGAGGCCGATGAGTTTGCGGAAATTTACAAGCTGGATGTGGTGGAAATTCCCACCAACCGTCCGATTGCCCGCAAAGACGAAGATGACGAAATTTACCTGACGGAAGCAGAGAAATTTGCAGCCGTCGTGCGCCTTATCAAGGATGTGCACACACGTAACCAGCCTATTCTGGTTGGCACAACATCCATTGAAAAAAGTGAGGCCCTGTCCGAACTTCTCAATCAGGAAGGTGTGCCCCACAACGTGCTCAATGCGCGTTTCCATGAAATGGAAGCCAAAATTGTAGCGCAGGCAGGTGCTCCGGGCGCTATTACCATTGCCACCAACATGGCTGGCCGTGGGACGGACATCAAACTGGGTGGCAACACGGATATGCTGATTGCCCAGCAGACCGAAGGTGTTGAAGACCCAGCAGAATACGCTGCTATCGAGCAGGGGATTCGGGAACGCGTAGCCCGTGACCATGAGATTGTGAAGCAGTCTGGCGGTCTGTACGTTATTGGTACGGAACGGCATGAAAGCCGCCGCATTGATAACCAGCTTCGCGGCCGCGCTGGGCGTCAGGGTGACCCTGGTAATTCCCGCTTCTTTATCTCCCTGCAAGATGACCTGATGCGTATTTTCGGGTCTGACCGCATGAGCTCCATGTTCCAGAAAATGGGCATGAAAGACGGCGAGGCCATTGTTCACCCGTGGCTGAGCAAGGCGCTGGAACGCGCCCAGAAAAAAGTTGAAGCCCGTAACTTCGACATGCGCAAAAACACGCTGAAATATGACGATGTCATGAACGATCAGCGTAAGGAGGTCTATGCCCAACGCCGTGAATACATGGCGATGGAAGATGTCTCCTCCATTGTTGGCGAAGCGATGGATGATGTGGTTGATAGCATGGTTGCGCGCCACATTCCTGAAAAATCCTTTGCAGAACAATGGGATGTTCAGGGTCTGACAGAGGCCGTGCATAAAACTCTGGCGCTGGAGCTCCCTATTGCGGAGTGGGCGCAGGAAGATGGCATGGATGCCGAGCAGGTTGCTCACCGTATTGGTGAGGCCGCTACGCAGGCGCAGGCCGCTCGGGCAGCCAATATTGGCCCAGATCTGATGCGTTTTATTGAGAAACAGGTGCTCATGACCACCTATGATGCGGTTTGGAAAGAGCACCTGCATGTTCTTGACCAACTGCGTCAGGGTATTGGTTTGCGGGCCTATGGTCAGAAAGACCCTCTGAACGAGTACAAGCATGAAGCCTTCCAGCTCTTTACGCTGATGCTGGAGGAAATGCGTGAGCGCGTAGTGACATTGGTTGCCCGAGTTGAGGTTGCTCCTCCGGGTACGGTTAATCCGTTTGAAGACACGGCAGAAATTCATGCCAACCCTGAAATTCCGGGCTTTCAGTCCGAACCGGGGCCGGGGCTTTCTCCGGGAGCAGACCCGGCAATGGCAACACCTATTGGTGGCAGCGCCATTATGCCGGATGACCCGTCCAGCTGGGGCGAAACGCCACGGAATGCGGCATGTCCCTGCGGCTCGGGTTTAAAATACAAGCATTGTCACGGCCGTCTGGTTTAACCAGATACGGACTGTATGAAGAGGCAGTAGGTAGAGAAACATGGCGGGTCATTCCCAATTTAAGAACATTATGCACCGTAAAGGTGCACAGGATGCCAAACGGGCTAAACAGTTTGCTAAGGTTATTCGTGAATTGACCGTGGCTGCCCGCTCTGGCCTGCCTGACCCCTCATCCAACCCGCGTTTGCGTGCGGCTATTGTTGCAGCGCGTGAAGTCAACATGCCGAAAGACAATGTTGACCGTGCCATCAAGAAAGCAACCGGCACTGCCGGTGGCGAAGACTATGTGGAAGTACGCTACGAAGGGTACGGCCCGGCAGGCGTTGCTGTTATTGTTGAAGGCCTGACCGACAACCGCAACCGCACGGCATCTGATGTGCGGGCAGCTTTCTCCAAATACGGTGGGTCCATGGGGGAAACCAATTCGGTCTCTTTCATGTTCCGTCGTCTGGGGGTTATTACCTACCCGGCTTCTGTTGCGTCCGAAGATGATATGCTGGAAGCGGCTATTGAAGCTGGCGCAGAAAATGTTGTGTCCAATGGCACCACGCACGAGATTACGTGTGAAGTAGAATCCTTCTTTGCTGTGCGGGATTCTCTGGAGCCAAAGTTTGGTGAACCAGAAAGCGCCAAGCTGGACTGGCGTCCGGAAAACACTGTGATGCTGGATGAAGACAAGGCGACCAGCGTGTTCAAGCTGCTGGACGTTCTGGAAGACAATGATGACGTGCAGAACGTGTACGCCAACTTTGACCTGCCGGACGATCTGGCCGAAAAGCTGTCTTCCTGAGAGTGGTACGCCTGCTCGGCATTGACCCCGGCCTGCGGTTTACAGGCTGGGGTGTGATTGATGTTGAGGGCAACCGCCTGCGGCACGTTGAAAACGGCGTTATTGCGACAAATAGCGCAGACAGCGTGCCTGAGCGCCTGAAGGTGCTTCATGATAATCTCATGATCCTGATTGACCGTCTGGCTCCCGCTGAGGCTGCGGTTGAAGAAACTTACGTTAATCGTAATGGCTCGGCCACGCTCAAGCTGGGTTATGCGCGTGGCGTGGCATTGCTGGCCCCCGCTTTGGCGGGGTTGAGCGTTGCGGAATATGGAGCGCTTTCCGTCAAAAAATCCGTAGTGGGCACTGGCTCTGCTGATAAAGATCAGGTTGCCATGATGGTTCATAGGCTTTTGCCGGGCGTGAAGGTGGCGCGGGCTGATGCGTCAGACGCTTTGGCCGTTGCCATTTGCCATGCTCACCATAGAGCTAGCGCACAGCATATAGCCGCCGGAGTAAGAATGGCATGATAGCGTTTTTATGCGGCTTAATTATTCAGGTTGATACCGGCTCCTGCGTGGTGGATGTCAACGGTGTTGGGTACCTGGTGGCAGCGTCTACCCGCACTTTGGCAACCTTGCCTCATCCGCCGGAAAAAGCACGTATTCTTATAGAAACAGTTGTGCGTGAGGATGCCATCCTTCTGTATGGGTTTGTTGAAAGCGCGGAACGTGAGTGGTTCCGGCTTTTGACCAGCGTTCAGGGGGTGGGGGCCAAAGTGGCGTTGGGGATCTTGTCCACACTTTCACCCGGTGAACTGGTGGCTGCCCTGAGTACGGCAGATAAAGCCAGCCTGACCCGTGCTCCGGGTGTGGGGAGCCGTTTGGCCGAGCGTATTTTGACCGAACTGCGAGACAAGGCTGGAAAAATGCCCGGTGGCGGTGGCGGCATTATTATTCCGGCTGGCGCAACACCCGATGGCGGGATTGAGGCAGACGCCTTAATGGCTCTGGCTGGACTGGGCTTCAAACGCTCGGAGGCCGTGCCTGTTGTACGCCGTTTGCTGACCGACCGCGGGGCAGAGGCAACATTGGACACGATTCTGCGTGATGCCTTGAAAGAGCTGGCCCGATGAGTGGTGCAGACTTTACCCCCGACCGCGAAATTGATGCTGCCCGTCGTGAGGATGATACTGGCGAGGCAACGCTACGGCCGCAAACACTGGCTGATTTTACAGGGCAGAAAGCCAGCCGGGAAAATCTGTCTGTCTTTATTGCAGCCGCGCGGCAGCGGGGCGAGGCACTGGACCATGTGTTGCTGCATGGCCCGCCGGGCCTTGGGAAAACAACGCTCGCGCAAATTGTTTCACGTGAATTGGGGGTGGGGTTCCGGGCTACATCCGGCCCCGTCATCCAGCGCGCGGGGGATTTGGCAGCCATTCTGACCAACCTTCAGCCGCGTGATGTGCTGTTTATTGACGAGATTCATCGCCTTCAGCCCGCGATTGAAGAAATTCTCTATCCGGCCATGGAGGATTTCCAGCTCGATCTGATTATTGGGGAAGGCCCCGCTGCGCGCTCGGTGCGGATTGACCTTCCACCGTTCACGCTTGTGGCGGCAACAACCCGCGCAGGCCTGTTGGCCACGCCGCTGCGGGACCGTTTCGGTATTCCCCTTCGGCTGGTGTTTTATACGCCCGATGAATTGCAGCTGATTGTCTCCCGTGGTGCGGACAAGCTGGGTTTTGCTCTGAGCCGTGAGGGCGCGCAGGAAATTGCCCGCCGCTCACGCGGGACACCGCGTATTGCAGGCCGACTGCTACGCCGTGTGCGGGATTTTGCCGCCGTGACCATACCGGGGAATGCCCCGGTCAGCCGTGAAGTGGCTGATGCCGCCCTTAGCAGGCTGGAGGTGGACGAGTTAGGGCTGGATGCCATGGACCGCAGGTATCTGCGCCGTATTGCGGAGTATCACCATGGTGGCCCGGTGGGCGTGGAAACCCTCGCCGCTGCTCTGGCAGAAGCCCGTGATACTTTGGAAGATGTGATTGAACCGTATCTGATTCAGGAAGGGCTCATCATGCGCACAAGTCGTGGGCGTATGCTTGGAGAGCGGGGCTGGAGGCATCTGGGCCTGACACCACCCGCCAGACCGGATGAGCCACGGTCAGCCCAAATGGACCTTCTGCCAGAAGATGAGGGGGATGAATGACCCAACACGCGATCGATTTCCGTATTTACTACGAGGATACAGACGCAGGTGGCATAGTGTACCATGCCCGGTATCTGGCTTTTGCGGAGCGCGCCCGGACGGAGGCCATACGCAGCCTGGGTATGCCCGCAGCCAGCCTTTTGGCGGATTACGGTCTGGTTTTTGTGGTGCGTGATGCCAGTATCAACTACCGCGTTCCCCTAAAGCTTGATGATGTGACAACCGTAACAACCCGATTGCTGGACCAGAAAGCCGCCAGCTGCCGGCTGGAGCAGGTTTTCACCCGGAATGGAGAATTTTGTACGCGGGTGGATGTTGTTCTGGCGTGTGTAAAAGCAGAAGATGGACGGCCTGCCCGATTTCCGCCGTTATGGCGTGATCTTTTACGCAAACTCGCAGTGGAGGAGTAACACGCCCTCTTCTGCTTTTGCTTGGAAGACAGTAAATACAGGGCAATTGGGTTTTAACAAAAAATTCCCGAGTCGGAGACTGATTGCCCGGTAAGGGTGCAGAGGCAGGAGGCGTTTTTGGATCGTGCGGTTGACGCGGCAAATCTCGGCGGAACAGCGGCGGGAGACCTGTCCATTTGGGGCATGTTCATGCATGCATCCCCTATGGTCAAGCTGGTTATGCTGGGGCTTGTGCTGTGTAGCATAATGGTTTGGGCCATCATTTTTGATAAAATTGTAACCCTGCGGCGTATTAATAAGGCAGCCAGTGCGTTTGAAGACCGGTTCTGGTCTGGCGGCAGCCTTGATGACCTTTACGAGAGTGATGGTGCAAAGCCTGTCCACCCACTTGCTGCCGTATTTGGCGCAGCTATGGGTGAATGGCGGCGTTCAGCGCGTATTCCGGGTGTTGATCTGGTGCGTGGCGGCGTGAAAGAGCGCGTAGATCGTGCGATCATCATTACAGTCACCCGTGAGATGGACCGTCTGCGCCGTTGGGTAATTTTTCTGGCAACGGTTGCTCCTGTGGCACCGTTTATCGGGTTGTTTGGTACCGTGTGGGGTATCATGCACTCCTTCGCCAGCATTGCGGCTGAGCACAACACCAACCTTAGCGTTGTGGCTCCCGGTATTTCTGAAGCTCTGTTTGCAACAGCAATCGGCCTGATTACCGCTATCCCGGCTTATGTTGCGTATAACGTTATCAGCAACAGTCTGGATCTGTTTCAGGACCGTCTAGAAGGCTTTGGTACGGAGTTTGCTGCTATTCTTTCCCGTCAGTCTGAGGAAAGGGCGTAAGCCATGGGTATGCCATCGGGCGGAGGGGGGCGCAGGCGTCGGCGCCCAATGGCCGACATCAACGTGACACCTATGGTGGACGTCATGCTGGTGTTGCTTATCATCTTCATGGTGACATCCCCCATGATGACCAGCGGCGTGAATGTCGATCTGCCAAAAACCGATGCACGGCCAGTCAATACGGACACCAAGCCCATAACGGTTTCCATCCGTGCTGATGGCAGCATTTACATGGGTGAGTCCGAGGTTTCGGCAGACCAGTTGGTGGCGCAGCTCAAAGCGGCTGCCAATAATGACTCTGAGCACCGTATCTTTGTGCGTGGGGACACGCATATCGATTATGGCCGCGTCATGCAGGTAATGGGACAGATTACCGAAGGCGGCTTCACACACGTGGCCCTGCTGGCGCAGCAACCCGCCAGCAGTGGGCACTAAATTCCTCATATAGAGGGATAGGGTAAACTCATGGTGCGGCCACGCCGTTCCGAACAGCGCCTGCTCCGGCGGGCGCTCTATCTGTCAGGGGGGGCGCATATTGCGCTCCTTTTGGCCTTGCTGGTCACCTTGCCGCCTGTAGAAAAGCAGGAAGAACCACCACCGGTGGTTGAAATGCAGTTTGAAAGCGCAGAAACGGGTGGCTCTACGGCCAAGGCTTCACAGCCAGCCCCTAAACCTGCGCCTGCCCCGGCACCGGAACCAAAGGAAGCTCCTCCTACGCCAGAGCCACCTAAGGCCCTGCCGAATGAGGAAGCTCCACCACCACCTCCGCCGCCGCAGCCTATACCGCCGCCGCCCGTGCCGCAGACTGAAAAGCTGCCTGACACTCCTCTGCCGCCCAAGGCGGATGAGCCGTCTCCTGATGTGGTGAAAACGCCGCCTTCTCCGCCTGCGCCGCCCAAGGCTACGCCGAGCGTTGCGCCGCCATCACCTGTTACGGCACCCACGGATACCCTGCCGGATAATCCGCTGCCGTCGCATATCACGCAGCCGAACAAGGCCAAGAAAACGCAGGAAGAGTCACACTCTCTGCTGGAAACACTGGATGCCTTCCGGTCTGACCAGAAGCAGACTCACGCGCCTAAAGCCAAGGCTAATCCGGTACAGGGTGGTGCCCCTAATGGTGGCGGTTCTCCTACCGGAGATATTACCCGTAGCTTGAGTGTGGGTGAGCAGAAGGCCATTGGGGGCGCTGTCCGCCGTTGTTATACGGAAGACACGGCAGCTAAGGACTATGCAACCTTTGTGGCCCATCTGATTGTGACTGTGGATGCCGCGGGTGAAGCCCGTATCGTACAGTTTGCACCAGACACACAGGCAAAAATGAGTGCTGATTCGTCTTATCGTGCGTTAGCAGAGCGCGCACGGGCGGCTGTTCTCAGCCCTACCTGCTCCAAGCTGCCGATCCCCAAAAATCTTCTGGGCCAGACACGGCAGTTGAAATTTGTATTCCGGCCTTGATCGGGCCGCACGGAGGAAACACGAATGTTGACCAATACTCGGCCGCTTATTTCCGACCAGGATGCTGATTCTCTGAAGTCTCTGCTGCTAGAGCGCCGCACCCTTATGGGGGCTGGCCTGGCAGCAGGGGGTGTGCTTGCAACGCCGTTGTCAGCTTTTGCCGCAGCAGCGCAGCCGGAAGCGGAAATTACGGTTGATCAGGCGCGGACTGCACCTATCCCCATCGTGCTGCCAAATTTTGGTGGTGGTCTGGGGGCGCAGATTTCAGAAGTACTGAATAACGACCTGACCAACACCGGCCTGTTCAAAGTATTGCCGGGTGGTGCGTCAGGCGGTTCTCCGGATTTTGCAGCAGCCAAGTCCATGGGAGCCCGCGCACTGGTTACCGGGACCGTGGCTGGTAGCGGAAGTGTTCGCGTTGAAATGCGCCTTTGGGACGTACTGACACAGCAGCAAATTCAGGGCACAGCGTACACAACCTCTCCCGCTAACTGGCGCCGGATTGCCCATATTGTGGGTGACGTTATTTATGAGCGCATGCTCGGTGAAAAAGGGTATTTTGATACCCGCATTGCGTTTATTTCCCGCTCAGGCCCCCGCGCCCACCAGCAGACCCGCCTTGCTATTATGGATCAGGACGGCGCCAACAGCCGAATGCTGACAGCGGGCAACTGGTTGACCCTTACACCGCGCTTTAACCCGGTGAAGGATCAGGTGGCCTTCATGTCCTATGCCAACAACCGGCCCCGCGTGTACCTGTTTGATTTGGGTAGCGGCCGCCAGCAGATTCTGGGTGAGTTTGCGGGCATCTCCTTTGCGCCCCGTTTTGCCCCAGACGGCCGCTCTGTTGTGCTGTCGGTCACACGTAACGGCGGGTCAGACATTTTTGTGGTGGACCTTGCTTCCGGTGCACGCCGCCAGATCACGGCATCTGGCGCTATTGATACCAGCCCCAGCTATAGCCCTGATGGCTCCCAGATTGTCTTCAACTCTGACCGTGGTGGCAGCCCGCAGCTTTACATCATGAGCGCATCAGGGGGTGGGGCGCGCCGCGTTTCCTATGGCCACGGCACCTATGGGTCTCCGGTATGGTCACCACGTGGTGACCTGATTGCTTTTACCCGTATTGCCAATGGTAGCTTCTCTCTTGGGGTTATGAACCCTGACGGTACGGGTGAGCGGATTATGACCGAAGGCTTTACTGTGGAAAGCCCCAGCTTCTGCCCCAATGGCCGCGTACTGGCCTATTGCCGCCAGACACGTGCAGGTGCTGGTGGGGCAGGGTTCAGCTCTTCCATCGGTATGGTGGATATTACAGGCTTTAATGACCGCGTACTGCATACGCCGGGTCAGGCGTCAGACCCGGCCTGGTCTCCGCGTAACGGCTAATTTTTTTGCATTAAAGTTGCAGGAGGCGGGGGTGCTCAGGCACTCCCGCCTTTTTTATGCCGCATCTGTCCGGTTAGATCAGATTCTGTTTTGCGAATCGGTTGAGAATCACAGGTCGGGAAATCGTAAACCATTAGTTGTGGTAGGGGCATATCCCCACTCCCCAGATGGGGTTCAGACGTGCTGAAAGGGCCTTAATTGTGTCCTTTTGGCATCGTTTTGCGTATGGCTGTTACCCGAAGCTGAGATGTCGCTTGACCGGAACAATAAGCTATGGCTTACGGCAAGTAGTCTCCAAAATTCATCAGGCTCTTCGAAGGGTTCGGAGGGGAGCAGAGGAATACGCGGAGATGCAGACACAAAGTTGTTTTTTTTCTCCGATGTAGTTCCAATTCAGGAACTCGTTCTCAGGATCCGATCACATGAGACTGAAGTTTATCGCTGCGCTTGGTATGGTTGCCCTGCTTTCAGCCTGTGCGCATGAAAAGGCAGACACCGGTGCGTCTTCCGGCGCTGCGACGGCAACACAGCCGAGCGGCCCAGTTCCCGGCAGTGAAGCTGACCTGGTTGCCAACGTTGGCGACCGCATCTTCTATGACCTGAACAAAAGCGGCCTGACGTCCGACGCCCAGACCACCCTGCAGAAGCAGGCAGCTTGGCTGGCTCAGTACCCACAGGTTAATGTTGAAATTGCTGGTAACTGCGATGACCGCGGCACCGAAGAATACAACATTGCACTCGGCCAGCGCCGTGCAAACGCTGCACGTGACTTCCTGGTTGCTAAAGGCGTAGCATCTTCTCGCATTTCCACAATCTCCTACGGCAAAGACCGTCCGTCTGCTGTTGGTGATGACGAAAGCGCATGGGCCCAGAACCGTAACGCGATCACATCCGTTAAATAAGTTTCGGGTTCGTTCAGAGTTTGTCTGATAAAGCGGGTCGGGTGGTTTCACCCGGCCTGTTTTGTTATTCAGGCTCTTGTTTTTCGGGCTGGAATAATGAAATCCTTGCCCGTTTTAAAAAGGGTGAGGGTCTTTTCATGAAGCGCCTGTTTGTTACGTCTGTTTCTGCCCGTGGGCGTATGGCCGCGCTCTGCCTGCCTGCTCTGGCCGTGGGGCTTGCTGTGGCCCAGCCTGCTCAGGCTCAGGAGCTTTCCAGCCGTGAGGCTCTATCCCTGCAAAATGAGGTTCTGGCTCTCAAGCAACAGCTTAGCCAGCTTCAGGCGTCTGGTAGCACAGGTGGCGCTTTGGCCCCTCCGTCTGCCACGCCAGCCACGTCCTCCTCTGGTGCCAATGGAGACCTTACCGCGCAATTGCTGGAGCGGGTTAATACGTTGGAGCAGCAGCAGCGCGATATGCGTGGCGAGATAGACCAGCTCACCAATGACCTGCAAAAACAGACGGCCAGCTTGTCCAAGCAACTGTCTGATGCCCAGTTTGCTATGCAGAATGGCGGTGCTGCTGCCGCTGCTGCGCCGGCAGCGTCTGCTGCAACGGGTGCGGCGACCAAGAAAGATGGTGAAGCGCCAAAGGCTACAACACCGGAAGCATTGTTGGCAGCGGGTAAAGCCGCGCTGCAACAGAAGGATTATGCAGCCGCACAGGAAAATGCTGAAGGCGCACTTAAAAACGCTAAAGGTAATTTCAAGGTTGATGCCCAGTTCCTGCTTGCCCAGTCCCTTGCTGGTCAGAAGCAGTATCGTCAGTCTGCCGTGTCGTATTATGATGCCTACCGTCAGGCTCCCAAAAGTGCTCGTGCGCCAGATGCCCTGCTGGGTGTAAGTGCATCCCTGCTTGCATTGGGGGATAAAAAGGCTGCCTGTCAGGCTTTGGGTAAGCTGAAAACGGAATTTCCATCCCCAACTCAGCGTGTTTCTCATGCCGCAGAAATTTACGCCACACGGGGCGGCTGTTCATAATTTCCGAGACCAATCTTTCCGGAGGGCTGGCGCTTTCTCCTCCCTCCGTCACAGAGCCTTTTCGTGTAGCGCCCGTTACTCCAGAGCAATTTCAGGCAGTCATGGCGTCTCTTGGGCCGTGGGTGCCAGATTCTCCTGACTGTCCGGTAGGGATAGCGGTCTCTGGTGGGGGCGACAGCCTTTGCCTTGCATGGCTGGCCACATACTGGCGGAAAAACCTTCTGGCTTTTATTGTGGACCACGGTTTGAGGCCTGAGTCTGCGGCGGAAGCTACGCTCACTCAGGAGCGCCTGCGTGCACTGGGTATTCCCAGTCAACGGGTTACGCTCTCCCATCTCAAAAAAGGTCCCGGTATTGCGGAGCGTGCCAGAACGGCACGTTACGCTGCGTTGGTACAGATGTGCCGTGACCACGGGTGTGTTGATCTCTTGCTGGGTCATCAGGCGGATGATCAGGCCGAAACGGTTGCTATGCGCCAGCGGGCTAAAAGTGGAGCCAGAGGTTTGGCTGGCATGGCATGGGTGACAGCGTTGCCAGATGTACGGCTGGTGCGGCCACTGCTTGGGGTTTCACGCGTGGCCTTACGGAACACGCTGCTCCAGAACAGGGTGGAATGGGTAGATGACCCATCCAATGAAGACCGAAGTTCCGAACGGGTGCGGGTACGGCAGGCCTTCCGGCTGGAGCCCACAGCGCAGTTGGATGCATGGCTCACGGGAGCCCGCGCAGGAATTGCCCGAATGCAGCAGGAGCAGGACTATGCCCAACATCTGCTGGACCAAGGCCAAACCCTGACGGAATTTGGGTGGGCCTGTCTGGGAGCAGACCTGACCACAGCCTCTGAACAGGTAAGGGACCTCCTACGGGCTGTTGGCGGGCAGGGGTATTTGCCGTCATCAGACCGGGTGAGGGCGCTATGCCGGTCAGAGATGGAAAGAACACTGGCAGGTGTGCAGTTGACCCGTTACCAGCAGCACTGGTTTTTGCTGCGTGAGGCTGCTGCACAGGAAAGCTTTGTTTCTGTTGCGGATGGGGTTGTGTGGGACCGGCGTTTTGTGGTGTCCGTTCCCTCCACAGTTCAGGTCGAGGGACTTAGTCTTGGCGCAGCGGGTCTTGGTGTGCCAAGGGCAGCGCGCCGCGGCTGGCCTGCCCGGTTCTGCGCTACATTGCCTGCATTGTGGTACAATGGGAAACGTGTGGCGGTGCCGCACCTCGGATTATGGGATATGCAGCACTTGAAGCAGATTACCATAACCTTTCGTCCCCCTACGCCGTTATGTGGCGGTAGCCTGTATGGGGCAGAAGCTGGGCGCATTTGACAAAAATGCGTGACGCGGGGGACAATCTGTCAGAAAAACCCCCGGTGGCCTAGGAATACCCGACTGGCGCACCATTTATAAAAGCAGAGGTTGCATTTTCCGGCATCTGCCGTTCAGATTGGAGCTCTCTGGCGCTCTCGCACGATAAGTTATGGAAACACAGCCAAGATGAATAATTTAGGCCGCAATTTGGCTCTCTGGGTCAGCATCATCGCGCTGCTGCTTTTGCTGGTGAACATCTTCCAGCCGGGGAGCACACAACATGCGGCTCAGCAGCTCGCTTACTCTGACTTTGTCACGGATGTGGATACAGGCCGTGTGCGGTCCGTTGTCATGCAGGAGCAGACGATCTCCGGCACTCTGAAAGACGGCACTGCGTTTGAGAGCTATGCACCGCACGATCCCACGCTGGTTCCCCACATGGTGGAAAAAGGTGTGGAGGTTATCGCCAAACCGGTGGACCGTGAAGGAAGCCCGCTACTGCGTTACTTCCTGAATGCCCTGCCGGTGATTATCATGATCGGGGCATGGCTGTTCGTCATGCGCCAGATGCAGGGTGGTGGCGGCCGTGGTGCCATGGGGTTCGGGAAATCCCGTGCTAAAATGCTGACCGAAAAGCATGGTCGCGTTACGTTTGAAGACGTGGCGGGTATTGATGAAGCCAAGAGCGAGTTGCAGGAGATTGTGGACTTCCTGAAAGACCCTCAGAAGTTCACACGTCTTGGTGGTAAAATTCCGAAAGGCGTACTGCTGTGTGGCCCGCCTGGTACCGGTAAAACTTTGTTGGCCCGGGCCATTGCGGGTGAGGCCAACGTGCCATTCTTCACCATTTCCGGCTCTGACTTTGTGGAAATGTTCGTGGGTGTTGGTGCGTCCCGTGTGCGAGATATGTTTGAGCAGGGTAAGAAGTCTGCGCCATGCATTATCTTTATTGACGAAATTGACGCCGTAGGTCGCCATCGTGGTGCCGGTATGGGCGGCGGTAACGATGAGCGCGAGCAGACTCTTAACCAGATGCTGGTTGAGATGGATGGTTTCGAAAGTAATGAAGGTGTTATCCTGATTGCTGCGACAAACCGCCCGGATGTTCTGGACCCGGCTCTGTTGCGCCCCGGCCGCTTTGACCGTCAGGTCGTGGTTCCGAACCCGGATGTGGCTGGCCGTGAAAAAATCCTGCGTGTTCATATGCGCAAGGTGCCGCTGGCGTCAGACGTTGACCCACGTATCATTGCTCGTGGCACGCCTGGTTTCTCTGGTGCTGATCTTGCCAACTTGGTGAACGAAGCAGCCCTGGCTGCGGCCCGCCTTGGCAAGCGCACTGTTGCCATGCGTGAGTTTGAAGATGCAAAAGACAAGGTGTTGATGGGTGCCGAGCGCCGCTCCCTCGTCATGAGTGATGAGGAAAAGAAGCGCACAGCATATCATGAAGCCGGTCATGCGGTGACGGCTGTTCTGGTGCCGGAAAGTGAGCCCATTCATAAAGCTACCATTATTCCTCGTGGCCGTGCTCTGGGGATGGTCATGCGGCTCCCTGAAGGAGACCGCCTGTCCATGAGCAAAAAGAACTGTATTGCGCATCTGGTTGTGGCCATGGGTGGCCGCGTTGCGGAAGAGGTTGTTTACGGCAAGGACAATGTTTGCAACGGCGCAATGGGCGACATTCAGATGGCAACCCGTGTGGCCCGCAGCATGGTGACTGAGTGGGGTATGAGTGAAAAGGTTGGCATGATTGCTTATGCCAACGATGATCAGGGCGGCATGGGCATGTTTGGGGGAGCTGCCAAAAACTTCTCCGAGCACACCTCCATGGAAATTGATTCAGAAATTAAACGTCTGATTGATGAAGCTTACGATCAGGCTCGCACTTATCTGCATGATCATGTTGATGAATTGCACCGTCTGGCCGAGGCTCTGCTGGAATACGAAACCCTGACAGGGGAAGAAATTCGTCAGATTATGCGGGGTCAGCCGATTGAACGGGTTGAGATTGACGATACAGCCCCGGTAAACCGCCGGTCTTCTGTACCGCAGGTGTCTGGTCCGGAAATTACCAAGCCGGAATCAGGCGATGAAGGCGGAACCCCGGCACCCCAGCCTGTTTAAGGCTGGCATAGAGAACGAGCGTAACGGGAAGGCGGCAGCAATGCCGCCTTCTTTTGTGTTGTAGGCTAAAATTATGGACTTCATACGTCTGGCAGAACCCGCCGGCCTTCTTTACGGCCTTGCAGCGGAGGACGCATTGAGGGCAGGTAATGCTCTGCCTTTGGCAGGCGGACCTGCCGCATTTACTCAGGTTGACCTGATAGAGGGGACACAGCGCAGCGGGTTTATGCCCGTTGCGTCCATACCTGCCGGTTGGCTGCCTGTTGTAAAGCGTGTCACACAGCCGCCAGTATCCGGCACCTTGCCGGATGGCCCACAGGTTATGGGTATTCTTAACCTGACTCCAGACAGCTTTAGTGATGGTGGCCATCATAGTCAGGCTGAACATGCCTTGGCCGCAGGCATAAGGCAGGTACAGCAAGGGGCTGGTGTGCTGGACCTTGGTGGGGAAAGCACGCGCCCCGGCGCTCTGTCTGTCACACCTCGGCAGGAGTGGGAGCGGATAGGGGGTGTGCTTGAGCAGGTGCGTGCTCATCTCCCTGACACCGTATTGTCTATTGATACGCGAAACAGCTTTGTCATGGCACAGGCCCTGAAAGCGGGTGCGAATGTTATTAATGACGTTTCAGCCCTGATGCATGACCCTGAGGCATTGCCGTTATTAGCAGAGCAGGACTGCGGCGTGGTGCTTATGCACATGCGGGGCACGCCTGAAACTATGGCGCAGCATACACAGTATCAGGACATAGGATATGACGTGGTGCGTGAGCTGGGCGAGCGTGTGCACGCTGCCTGTGAGGGCGGTATAAGCCCGCATCGTCTGATGATTGACCCCGGTTTTGGGTTTGCCAAAACAGCAGAGCAAAATGTGCGTCTACTGGCGCGGTTGCCACTCTTGGCCAATCTGGGCTGTCGCGTTGTGGTGGGTGTATCGCGCAAACGCATGATTGGTGCCATAACCGGCGCGGATAACCCTCTTAAGCGAGACCCCGGTACTCAGGCTGCTTCTCTGGCAGGCTTAGCGCTGGGGGCGTCACTTTTACGGGTTCATGCTGTGGACGGTATGGTTCAGGCGGTGAAAGTCTGGCAGGCCGTACACGGCGCAGGACAAATTTAACCTCTTTCCCCTATGGTAGAGCGCTTTGTGGGCGCAAACCACAAGAGGGAGAGCCGCACATAAAAAAGCTATGGTTTCAGGCTTTTGTTGATGTGTGCCAAAAACGATAAAAGCAAGGAGAGCAGGCCCATGGGGTGCACGAAACGGTTATTTGGCACAGACGGTATTCGCGGGACCGCGAATATTGCACCCATGACGGTCGAAGTCGCACAGCGTTTAGGCCAGGCGGCGGGCCTGCGTTTTACACGCGGTGAGCACCGGCATAGTGTTCTGCTGGGTAAAGATACGCGCCTGTCAGGTTACATGATTGAAAGCGCGATGGTAGCGGGCTTTTTGTCTGCAGGTATGGATGTTACCTTGGTCGGGCCGTTGCCCACCCCAGCCATAGCCATGTTGACCCGCTCCCTGCGGGCGGATCTGGGGGTGATGATTTCAGCCTCTCACAACCCGTTTGGAGATAACGGCATCAAGCTGTTTGGTCCGGATGGGTTCAAGCTGTCTGATCAGGACGAATCAGAAATTGAAGATCTGATGGAGGCTGACCTTACGGGACGGTTGGCTACGCCTGAAAAAATTGGCCGAGCCTCCCGCCTGAACGATGCGGCCGGGCGCTATATAGAAGGTGCAAAGTCAACTTTCCCACGTAAGTTACGCCTTGATGGCATGAAAATTGTCATAGATTGCGCCAATGGTTCAGCTTACCGGGTTGCCCCTACGGCGTTGTGGGAACTGGGGGCAGAGGTTATTCGCATTGGTTGCACACCTGATGGCGTAAATATTAATGAGCAGTGTGGCTCCACCCATCCGGAAGCATTGTGTGCTGCCGTGGTTGCGCATGGTGCACATTTGGGTATTGCGCTGGACGGAGATGCAGACCGCGTTCTGATAGCAGATGAGACCGGTCACCTGATTGATGGTGACCAGATTCTGGCTCTTATTGCTCAGTCCTGGGCGCGTGAGGGGCGGCTTGCAGGGAATGCAATTGTTGCCACAGTCATGTCCAACATGGGGCTGGAGCGGTTTCTTGATGGCTTGAATGTTGGTCTGGAGCGTACTGCGGTAGGAGACCGCTACGTTGTAGAATGTATGCGTGCGAAAAATATTAACATTGGTGGCGAGCAATCCGGCCACATGGTGCTGACAGACTTTGGCACGACTGGTGACGGACTAACGGCAGCTTTGCAAATTCTGGCTGTTTTAGTTGAAGACGGGCGTCCGGCCAGTCAGGTGTGCCGTTTGTTCACACCCTTCCCACAGAAATTGCAGAATGTGCGGTTCTCCGGGCGTGACCCCCTGACAGCGGACTGTGTCATCAGCAAACGCGCAGAAGTGGAAAAAACCCTGCAAGGCCGCGGGCGTCTGGTCCTGCGCAAGAGCGGGACAGAGCCGCTGGTGCGGGTGATGGTGGAAGCAGAAGACGCGGCGTTAGTGCAGGAAACCGTGGCAGATATGTGCAAGGTTATTCAGGCCGTAAGCGAGCAGGCGTGATGCCAGTTCGTGTTTTCTCGATAGCGGGTAGCGATTCGGGCGGTGGTGCTGGCATTCAGGCAGATATCAAAGCCATAACAGCCCTCAAGGGCTACGCCATGACAGCGATAACAGCGCTGACTGCTCAGAACACTCTAGGGGTACAGGGTATTTTTCCTGTGCCCGCAGATTTTGTCCGGCAGCAGATACGATCTGTGCTTGATGATATCGGGACTGATGCCTTCAAGACCGGCATGGTGGGGGGAGCAGCAGAAGTGCAGGTGGTGGCGGAGGAAATCGCCCTCTATCGGCGTCAACACCCCACTATACCTGTGGTCGTTGATCCCGTTATGGTCGCAAAAGGCGGGGCCGCTTTGCTGGCGGACGATGTCGTGGGTGTTGTACAAAAAAAGCTGTTTGCTCAAGCAACAGTCATTACCCCCAATCTACCTGAAGCGGAGCGCCTGACGGGGCAGTGCATAACAACTCTTGCTGCCATGCGTACCGCGGCACGTCTACTTCATCAGGAAACCGGGGCAGCAATCCTGCTCAAAGGGGGCCACATGGAGGGAGATGACCTTGTTGATATAGTGGCGGATGAAACAGGATTGACCGAGTTTTTCAGTCAGCGTGTTCAGACCCGCCATACGCATGGCACGGGGTGTACGCTGGCCAGTGCATTAGCAACGTATTTGGCACAAGGCCTACAGTTACACCAAGCTGTTGATCACGCCAGAACGTATGTACGAAATGCCATTCTGTACGCACCAGAGTTAGGCAAAGGGGCTGGCCCCCTTTGGCATGCGCACTCTTTGACATAGGCGGACCAGGTTCATCCTGCCACCTGATGACGGAGGTTGGGTTCAAAACTTTGTGGGGCAACCAAAGGTTTGTTGGCAGGTGTAGGGATTGGATTTTTGCGGTTTTTAGGGTCGTTGAGGATATAGCCACGCCCCCAAATGGTAGAGATCAGGTTCCCTGCGCCAGCTTCTTGCAATTTTTTGCGTAATTTGCAGATAAAAACATCAATAATTTTTACATCTGGTTCGTCTCTGCCACCATAGAGGTGGTTGAGGAACATTTCCTTGGTCAAGGCAATGTCCTTCCTCAGGATCAGCAGTTCCAGAATCGAGAATTCTTTACCTGTCAGGTGAACCGGCTGGGCGTTGACGGTTACCGTATGTGTATTCAGATCCATAGTCAGATTGCCAATTTGCGTAACCGGGCTCGAATATCCGCCGGATCGCCGCAGAATAGCTTGTATGCGGGCTACAAGTTCATCAACGTCAAATGGCTTGGTCAGATAATCATCGGCACCGCTTGAGAAGGCCTTGATTTTGGAATGCGGTTTGTCGATGGCGGACAAAACAATGACCGGCGTCTGAATTTTCATGGTCCGCAGAGCGCTGATAATATCATACCCGTCCATATCCGGCATGATGAGCTCGATAATCGCAAGGCCGTAACTATAACTGCGCAGCATATCGAGAGCATCCTGCCCCGACGTTGCGATGTCTGTGACCAGCCCGGCCCGGTTTAAAAAAGGCACGACCTTTGTGGCCAAAGCCTGATTATCTTCTGCAAAAAGAATACGCATAGTGGTTTCATCTCCCCCACAGAGAGTGCATGTCACACCTATTAGTTGTGACATTAACGCTATAATATACCTTTAGATGTTTTTATAGAATGTAACGAAAATGTGATCGAATCAAAGTGTGTTTAATTTTCATAAAAAAATAAAGAGAAAACAAAAAGGAAACAAAAAAATTAATTATAAAACAATGTGATGAAATCAGAACAGAAAACGGAGACAGAGCAATGGTGAAGGCATATATGTTTGGAAAACAAAAACTCGATGTGAAATTGGTTACTTAAACATTTTCAAAAAATAAAAATAAAGCAATCAAAAAGAAATATTTATAACCAAAATTCGTTCTGTGTTGAGGCCAAGGAAAACAACTGAGACGGCATGATGGCTGCGTGGAAAAGTGGGTGCAGGGCCGTTGAGCCGTTACTTTGCTCTTATGTTCCTGTATGCGCGAGCCTAAGTTATTGGGTCTGTTATAGATGGTGCGGAAAGAGACGGCATGAGCAGCGCAGTAAAGCTGGACACTGAACACGCAACCCAAAATCTGGCCAGAATTATTGCGCGTCTTGCGCAACCTGGTGACTGTATTTTGTTGTCCGGTCCGTTGGGGGCAGGAAAAAGTGTGTTTGCAAGAGCTTTCCTGCGGGCCGTCTGTCAGGATGACGCGTTGGAAGTGCCGAGCCCCACCTACACGCTGGTCCAAACCTATGCAGCGCCTATGGGTAGCTTGTCCCATTTTGATCTGTGGCGGCTCAGTGGCCCCGATGAACTGGAAGAGCTGGGGTGGGATGAGGCCCGAGACGGTATTGTGCTGGTGGAGTGGCCAGAACGGCTGGAAGACCTCACACCCAATGCAGCACTTCACCTGACACTCTCTGTTCTGCCAGACGGTACGCGCCATGGTGTGGTGTCCGGCTGGTCTGACCGGCTCACTCCTCATGTTCTGTCGGAAGAACTGTAAGGTCATGTCTGTGGCACAACACGCAGGCACATCGTGGGGGGCTGGCGCGGTAAAACTCGCAACCATCCCGGCACATCTTCCCTTTCTTGATCAACTGGCATTGCGTTGGCTGAATGCAGCGCAATGGGACCCCCATGTTATGGGGGAGGGCACACTTATTCTCCCGGGGCGTCGTGCCGCGCGGGGGCTGACAGAGGCCTTCCTGCGGCACATGCAGGGAAAACCCATGCTTCTGCCGCGTATTCTGCCTATCAGTGCGTTGGATGAGGCTGAACTTGGTTTTGCTTCTGGCGTTGGGGGCGGTCACGGCCTTTCCCTTCCGCCCGCCGTGCCGGGCATGACGCGCCTTGCTGTCCTAACCCGCTTGGTTCTGCAGGCAGATAAAGCGTTTGGTACGCGGCCAACGCTGGATCAGGCATGGCCACTGGCCAAGGCTTTGACTGAATTGATGGATGAGGCCGAGTGGGCGGAGGTCGATCTGGCTGAGCGGCTACCCAATGCCGTGCAGGAAGGTTTTGCCGAACATTGGCAGATCATTCTTCAGTTTTTGGAAATTGTTACAAAATCTTGGCCGAAATGGTTGCAGGAGCAGGGGGTTATGAACCCTGTTGCACGGCAGGTGGCGCTGCTGCGGGCGCAGGCGGCGTTATGGCGCAATCAGGCTGAACAAGGGGATGCCACGCCTCTCTGGGCGGCGGGTTTTACCAATATCATGCCTGCCACAGCTGAGGCTCTGCGGGCAGTTATGGCCTGCCCCGCAGGGCTGGTGGTGGTGCCAGGGCTGGATATGGCCATGCCGGAGGACGTCTTTACCACACTGTCAGATAGCCACCCTCAAGCAGGGTTGAGTTGTCTTTTGGCCGCCTTGGGAGCCACGCGGGCAGATGTCAGCCTGTGGGAGGGGCAGGGCGGTTTTCCTGAGCGAACACACGCCTTGCAGCGCGCTTTGCTGCCTGCTTCTGCGTTGGAAGACTGGGCGCAGGATGGTCCAGTTACCCTGCCTCATGTCTCCCGGCTGGACACGGCAGATCAGCAGGAAGAAGCTGTGGCAATAGCCATGATCATGCGGGACGTGATTGTGCAGCCCGGAAAGCGTGCGGCGCTGATTACACCAGACCGCGGTCTTGCCGCTCGTGTTGTGACGGAACTTGTGCGTTGGGGCGTGCTGGCGGATGACAGTGGTGGAGCGTCCCTGATTGGCACACCCGGCGGGGTGCTGTTGCGGCTTGTCGCCCAGTTGGTGGAGAGCCGTTATGCGCCGGTTGCTCTACTGTCCGTTCTCAAACACCCTCTTGTAGCCTGCGGGCTTTCGGCCGGGGTTTGCCGTGCCTCAGCCCGTTTGCTTGAGCGTGTGGTCCTGCGTGGCCCAGCACCGTCACCGGGTTTTGCAGCATTGCGTAGGGCTGTGGAGCATGCACTGGCTGAGCAGGCCCGGCATGAGAAAAAAGCTCAGCAGGTTGAGGCGGGCGCTGAAGCGGACCGCCCTTTTGGGCCGGAGCCGCTCCTTGCCTTTATGGACCGGCTTGCCGTGTGTCTGGCACCAGTTCTGGCGTGGCCGGATGAGACTGCCCACCCGGATGCTCTTTCTCTGCCTGTGCATGTTACAGCGGGTCAGCCGGGTTTTCATGCGCCCGTGCCAGACTTGCTGGCTACCCTTATTCAGACGGTTGAGCGCCTTGTTGCGACCGACACGGAGGACGCGCCCCAGCGCTTGTGGCGCGGGGAGGAAGGCAACCTGCTGGCGGGTAAACTGACAGAGTTGATGCTGGCAACCGATATCCTGCCCCCACAACCTCCCGCTGTTCTGGATGGGTTGTTAAGTGCCGTTCTGGCGGAAGAACGCGTTGCCAGCCGCCGGGGAGGAGACCCCGCCGCCCTGCACCCACGTGTTCTGATCTGGGGTTTGTTTGAAGCACGGCTTCAGACGGCGGATACAGTTATTCTCGGCGGGCTGGCGGAGGGGGTATGGCCCCCTGTCGCTGATGCAGGCCCTTGGATGAGCCGTCCCATGCGGCAGGAGGTAGGGCTACCGTCACCCGAGCAGGCGATTGGTCAGGCCGCACATGATTTTTTTGCGAGCGCCACAGCAGCGGCGGAGGTTGTTTTGTCCTGCCCCCGCAGGCGGGAAGGCGCTCCTGTTGTGCCTGCCCGCTGGTTGTCCCGGCTGGATGCTTTTCTGGCGGGGCGGGGTGCCAAAATACCGCATCATCCTGCGACCGCATGGTTGCATGGTTTGGACAGGCCACAAGGTCCGGCACAGGCGGCCTCTCCGCCACGCCCGACTCCGCCGGTTGAACTCCGCCCGCGCAGGCTGAGTGTGACGGAAATAGAAACATGGATGCGGGACCCGTACGCTATTTATGCGCGCCATGTTCTGCGCCTGTTACCCCTGCCGGAACTTGAAGAAGCGGCAGATGCCTCTGATTACGGCATGATCGTGCATGCAGCGCTTGAACGGTGGTTTGCAAAGTACGGGACCACGTGGCCAGCACAGGCGGAAATGGAATTGCAGGCGCTCTTCCGGGACGTGTTGCAGGAGCATACGCTCCGGCCTGCCTTGCGGGCGTGGTGGGAGCCACGCTTGATGCGGATTGCAACATGGGTGGTGCAGGCCGAGGAGGCACAGCGTGAGCAGAATGGGGCACCCCATGCCATTAAAACAGAACTGCGGGGCAGGGTGGATATTCCTGATGCACCGTACAAACCCTTTAGCCTTGTAGGCCGTGCTGACCGCATAGATTTTGATGCAGAAGGTCGCCTGATCGTGCGGGACTACAAAACCGGCACGCTACCGTCCACGCGTGATGTGCTGCATGGCTGGAGCCCACAATTGCCGTTGGAGGCCGCTATGGTGGTGCGTGGTGGTTTTTCCGGCCTTCCCCTGCCCCAGACAGGTGCCGCGCCGGATATTGCTGGGCTGGTTTACTGGCGTCTGACAGGGGGTGCTGAACCGGGA
The DNA here is from genome assembly GCF_052102375.1 of Acetobacter sp. Taxonomy (GTDB): domain Bacteria; phylum Pseudomonadota; class Alphaproteobacteria; order Acetobacterales; family Acetobacteraceae; genus Acetobacter. The sequence continues at coordinate 55,069 of NZ_JBQDXI010000006.1, read as the reverse complement.
GAAGAAGTGACTATTACAGCGGAAAAAGGCGTATCCCTGACAGACCTTGCTGAACAGACATGGGCTAACCTGCGGGAGCGCGTTGCCGCTTATGATAACCCGGAACAACCGTATCTATCCCACCCTCATCCGGGGCAGGAGCCCCGGTTTGCAGATTATGCCCGTCTGGCCCGTGTGCCGGAATGGAACAGCGCCCGCTCGGAGGATGAGGCATGACCTCTGTTCAGTCTTCTTCCGATGCCATTGCACAGGCCAACACCCAGCAGGGGCTTGCGTCTGATCCCACAGCATCCGTCTTCGTGTCAGCATCGGCCGGAAGCGGAAAAACCAAACTTCTTATTGACCGCCTGCTCCGCCTTATGTTGCCCCGGCGTCTTGAAAATGGGGAAATTACGCCCGGTAGCCACCCGGCCCGCATCTTGTGCCTAACCTTCACCAAGGCTGCGGCTGCGGAAATGGCCATTAGGCTGCAAAAACGGCTTGGGGAATGGGTCACGTTGTCAGACCCCCAACTGGACCGTGAGCTACAGTCTTTGTTTGTGCCCTGCACGGCGGAAACACGTCGCCGCGCGCGTGCTCTGTTTGCCGATGTGCTGGATCTGCCGGGTGGCATGCGGATTGGCACTATCCATGCCTTCTGCCAGTCCCTTTTGCGGCGTTTTCCGCTTGAGGCAGCCATGAACCCGCATTTTACGGTCATGGAAGAAACGGATGCCTCCCTTGCCCTGCTAGGCTGCGTGGAGACAGTGCTGGGTGAGCGGAATGCCTCGGCGCTGGCCCCATTGGCGGGGCAGATAGGGCTGGGAGATTTTGTCTCTCTTGCTGGCACGTTACGCCACAAACCACAGGCAGAGCGTATTCTGGACTGGGCGCTCAAGCAGCCGCAGGACATACCAGTCATCGTCAGCCGGGTGCTTGGTCTGTCTGCCAGCACGCTCAAAGGGTCTGACCTTGAGCAAAAACAGGCAGCCTGCACGGATTTTGCCGGGGAGGCCGCGTTGCGCACCTTTCTGGGCATATTGGCTGATGAAGGGACAGACACGGTCAAACGGAACGTGGTGCTGTTGCTGGACTGGCTTGCCTTGCCGCCCGCGCAGCGGGCTGAGAATTGGGCAGTATGGCGTAACGGCCTGTTGACCAAAGATGGCAAGCCACGCAGCCGAGGGCTTATTACAACCAAGCTGAGCACCAAATACGCGACACAAGCTGAGTATCTGGTGCAGGAAGCCGAGCGTATTCTAGGCGTTGAGGAAGTCCTGCGCGCTCGCGGGCTGGCGCGTCTTGGCGTGGCCCTGTTGCAAAATGCAGCCCCTGTTGCTGCCTTGTATGCGAGCCGCAAAACCCAGCGAGGGCTTGTGGAGTATGATGATCTTATTCGTCGTACCTTAGGTCTTTTGCGGGAGCCGGGCGCGGCTTGGGTCATGTACAAGCTGGATGGCGGGATAGACCATCTGTTGCTGGACGAAGTGCAGGATACCTCCGCCGAGCAATGGAGCATTGCTGGTGATTTGACGGAAGAATTTTTTGCCGGGGAAGGCACCCGCACACTGGAAGAAAGCCCCCGAACGGTCTTTGCCGTGGGGGATTACAAGCAGTCGATATACGGGTTTCAGGGGGCAGATCCGCAATCGTTTCGGACTTGGCGGCGTGTATTCCAGAACAGGGCACTGGCTGCGGGGTTGCGCTGGCGTGAGCCGGAACTGACTGTCTCGTTCCGGTCCACAACGCCTGTTCTGCGTTTGGTGGACGCCGTGTTCTCTCTTTCGGACGCAGCGCAAGGCGTGGCGGAGGAAAATGGGCGTGCCATGCAGCATCAGTCTGCTCGCCCCGGGCAGGGGGGGCGCGTTGAGTTATGGCCGTTAGCCGACTCGGGTGTGGAAGAAGAGGACCCGGCAAGTCCATGGGCGCCAGCGGTTGCCAATGCAACGCGGCAAAACCCCCGGCAAAAATTGGCCGATACACTGGCCCGCCACATTGCGCGGGAACTGGCAACGCCACCCCAACCCGGCCAGAAGGCGCTTACACCCGGTGATGTGCTCATTCTGGTGCCGCGCCGGTCTCCTTTTGTGACGGCCCTGATCCGTGCCCTGAAAACCCAGAATGTGCCGGTGGCAACTTTGGTACGGACTGGTCTGGCTGACCAGTTGGCTGTGCAGGACCTTATGGCGTTGTGTTCAGCACTGCTACTCCCGCAGGATGATCTGACTTTGGCGTGCGTGCTGACCTCGCCTCTGGGTGGGATGTCAGATGACAGCCTGATGGTTCTGGCAACGGGCCGTAACCCGGCAGCACCCTTATGGTCGGCCTTGCGGGAGCGGCATAAGGAGCGCCCTGACTGGCAAAAGGCTTGGGCCTTGCTGGATAGTCTGTTCCACCGTGTGGATTATCTGACCCCGCACGAACTGTTGTCAGAGGCGTTGGGGCGTGCCGGAGGCCGTGCCCGCTTACTGGCACGGCTTGGGCCAGAAGCGGCCGAATCGATAGATGAATTGCTCTCTGCTGCTCTGCGGTATCAGGAGCAGCACCCACCTTCTTTGCAGGGGTTTGTGCATTGGCTCCGTAATTCGGAAGAAAGTGTAAAACGTGAAGCCGAAGCTGGGGGTGACTCCGTAAGAGTCATGACCGCACACGGCGCAAAAGGGTTACAGGCCAGACTGGTGATTCTGCCAGACACAGTCAGTAAACCACGGTACGAAGATCGCCTTTTCTGGACCAAAGACAAGCATACCGGCTTGGATGTGCCGCTCTATGTGCCGCGCGGCGCTCTGGCTACAGGCCTTACCCACACCCTGCGTGCCCAAACGCAGGCTAGCGCGGTCGAGGAATATAACCGCCTACTCTACGTTGCTCTAACCCGCGCAGCCGAGCGGCTGATTGTGTGTGGTTGGATGCCGGGCCGCCATATTCCGCCTGAAAGCTGGTATGAGCGCTGCCGTCAGGGGTTTGAAGCCGCAGGAGCACAGGCTCAGGCTTGGCAGGAGGGGGACTGGAGTGGTGAGGCGCTGGTTCTGGAAGAACTGCCTTTACCGTCTCAAGCACCGGCCGCTCATAGCGCTGGCGCGGTAGAGAGCGTTCACTCTGAACCGCCTGCCTTGCCAGACTGGATGGGGCAGGCTCCGGACTGGCGCCCCACACCGTTGCCTGTGGAACCTCCTCTTGCGCTGCCTCTGGCCCCCAGTCGACCAGATGATGCCATGCTCGGGCCGCTTCCGCCTGTGCGTTCTCCGCTTGATGTTGCCAGTATTACACCTGCGGCCGCGCGGGAGGCTGCGTTCCGGCGCGGTAATCTGGTTCATGCCTTGTTGCAATATCTCCCGGCACAACCAGCTGCCCACTGGCCGCATCTGGCGCAAGAGTGGCTGGCACGGCCTGCCAGCGGCCTGCCAGCGGAGGATGCAGCTCACCTTGCCAAGCAGGTGCTAGGGGTGTTGGCATTGCCCGATCTGGCGCCGCTTTTTGCTCCAGAGGCCCGGCCGGAGCAGAAGCTGGCCGGTATTGCCGCCGGTCAGGTCATTGTAGGGCAGGTGGACCGTATGCGGGTGCTGCCAGACCGTGTGCTGGTCTGTGACTTCAAGAGTGGACGGCACATGCCCCGCACAAGTGCGGGAACGCCTGTCCTGTATTTGCGGCAGATGGCCGCTTATCGTGCTCTGTTGCAGGGGTTGTATCCTGACCGGCCCGTTGTGTGTGTGCTGGTCTGGACGGAGGGCCCGCGGGCCGATGTTCTGCCCGATGCAGTGCTGGATGCCCATGCCCCCACACATCCGCCATCTTGACCCGGTGCCAGACCACTCTAAGTGTAAGGACATACGTTTGGGGTGAGGCCGCAGGCTGCATCGCCCCAAAACAGGCATAACGGGTAGAGTGGTGGGGCTGTTTGCCCCATTCCAATACAGGAGAAGAAACAATGAGTGACCATACACGCGCTGTAAGCGATGCCAGCTTTGATGCCGATGTTCTGAAGGCTTCCGGCCTTGTGCTGGTTGATTTCTGGGCAGAATGGTGCGGCCCCTGCAAAATGATCGGCCCGGCTCTGGAAGAAATTGGCAAAGAATTTGCTGGCAAGGTTACTGTCGCCAAAGTGAACATTGACGAAAACCCCAACACACCCACCACGTATGGCGTGCGCAGCATCCCCACCCTGATGCTGGTGCGGGATGGCAAAGTGGTTGAAACCAAAGTGGGTGCGCTGCCAAAAAGCCAGCTTAAAGCATGGGTTGAAGGCGCACTTTAAGCGCTTGTCTGCCTAACGCTTTTGCCCTTTTGCCCGGCAGTGCACTCGCCTGAGTATGGTGCATAATGCTTGGCAGAAGGGTATAAGCAGCGTAATGCACAGGCCAACATGGGCGTGCAGCCCCTTCTTTTTATCGCGCAGTGACAAGGGTTACGATGAGCTGGATCACCGAATATGTCCGTCCTAAAATTCGCGGACTGTTACGCCGTGAAGTGCCGGATAATCTGTGGACCAACTGCGAGTCCTGCAATCAGATGGTGCTGACCAAGGAACTGCACAAAAACCAGAATGTGTGCCCCCATTGCGGCCATCACATGAAGGCACTGGTAGCAGACCGTTTGAGCTGGACGTTTGATAATGGGGACTTTACCCGTATTGAACTGCCGTCTGCTCCGGTTGACCCGTTGGGCTTTCGGGATCAGAAAAAATATACAGACCGCCTGAAAGATGCGCGGTCCAAAAGCCATGTCGATGAATCTTTGATTGTGGCGCATGGCACCATTGGCGGTCATTCCGCCGTTGTGGCTGTTATGGCGTTTGAGTTCATGGCAGGCACCATGGGCGCGGCCTTTGGGGAGCGGTTTGTGGCAGCGGCCCGTCTGGCTGTTCTACAGAAATCTCCACTTGTCATTTTTACGGCCTCCGGCGGTGCGCGTATGCAGGAAGGCGCTATCAGCCTGATGCAGATGCCCCGTACAACCATTGCCGTGCAGATGCTCAAGGAAGCAGGTCTGCCCTATATTGTGGTGCTGACTAACCCGACAACAGGCGGCGTTACGGCGTCTTTCGCTATGTTGGGTGATGTGCAGATTGGGGAGCCTAACGCTCTTATCGGTTTTGCAGGCCCGCGTGTTATTCAGGATACAGTGCGCGAGAAGCTGCCAGAAGGCTTCCAGCGGTCAGAATATCTGCTGGACCACGGGATGCTCGATATGGTGGTGAACCGTAAGGAGATGCGCGAAACACTCGGTCGCGTTATCGGGTTGCTGACCCGTGCGTCAGCCGATGTCACGGCCCCGCCGCCAGTAGCAACGCCAGAACCAGCCGCTTCCGCTCCAGCCTGAGACTAATACCGTGCCAGCATCAGCCCCCGGCGTTCCGCCCACTACCGAGTTCTCCGGACGTACGGGGGAGGTGCTGGAAAGGCTGAACCGTTTATATCCGGCCTTAATAGACCTCTCGCTTGGTCGTCTGGAGGCTTTGCTGGCCAAGCTGGGTAATCCGGAAGCAAAGTTGCCGCCGGTTATTCATGTGGCTGGTACCAATGGCAAAGGCAGCACCTGTGCGACCCTGCGTGCCATTGGTGAGGCAGCAGGCTGGCGTGTGCATGTCATGACATCCCCCCATCTGGTGGATGTAACCGAGCGCTTCCGTATTGCCGGTAAACTGGTGAGCGAAAGCGAACTGGTTTCTACGCTGGAAGAAATTGAGCATATCAACGCTGGTGCGCCGATTACAGTTTTCGAGGTGCTGACAGCTGCAGGTTTTCTGCTCTTTGCCCGTCACCCGGCAGAGTTGGCTATTATTGAGGTTGGGCTTGGTGGTCGGTGCGATGCGACCAATGTACTCAAGCGCCCAGCAGCCTGTATTGTGACCTCTGTCTCCATGGATCACGAGGCCTTTCTGGGCGATTCTCTTGCCGCTATAGCAGGGGAAAAAGCCGGTATTTTTAAACCCGGTGTCCCGGCTGTGACAGGGGCGCAGCCCGATTCTGTTATGCAGGTGCTTGAAGCGGAAGCCACCAAAGTTGGCGCCTCCCTCAACCGGCGTGGGCATGAATGGCAAATTGTCGCCAATGGTGGGGAAGAGGGCGAGGGTAAACCGACTTCTCTGACCTACACGGATGCTCACGGTAGCCTGACTCTGCCATGCCCGGCTCTCTCCGGCCCGTGGCAGGTGGAAAATGCCGGTCTGGCCGTTGCCGCTCTGCGGGCGACAGGTCTGCCACTGCCGGACAAGGCATGGGATGGTATTGCACGTGTTTTCTGGCCAGCCCGTATGCAGCGCCTGACTGGCGCTCTTGCAGCGCAGGTGCCTGAAGGATGGGAAGTCTGGCTGGATGGTGGCCATAATCCCGGTGCAGGCCACGCACTCGCCAAAGAACTGAAAAACTGGAACGACCGCCCTCTGCATTTGCTGGTTGGCATGAAACAGACCAAGGATGCCTCAGGCTTTCTTGACCCCGTATTGCCTTACGCCACCACTGTTTGGGCTATCAGTGAACCCACACAGCATCTTGCGCTACCGGTAGACGCTATTGTTGCGGCGTCTGGCGGTAAGGCAGAAGTGGGACCAACTCTGGCGCAGGCCTTAACAAGCCTTAAGCTGCATGCCCAGAACACCAGCCCGGCCCGCGTGCTGATATGTGGCAGCCTGTATTTAGCCGGGGTGGCGTTGACGCAGGACGGGTGGACGCCAGAGGCCTAACGCTAGGGCGCAGCCTGACAAAAAGGGTGTTTTAGCACTTTTTCCAGTGGGAAAAGACGGAATGTCAGATCTCTCAGCTTCACAAAGGAAGCTGGTAGCTGGCTGAATTTTAGGAAAGAATGGTGCCCCCATTCAGATTTGAACTGAAGACCTACCGCTTACAAGGCGGTTGCTCTACCACTGAGCTATAAGGGCATAACGCATGTTCTGCGTAGTGGGCGGATTAAAACGGGAATTTTTGCTCCACGTCAAGGCCCAGTTTTACGTTAAGCCACAGATTTTTGGACGTTATGATATTGCATCCCGCAAAGCGCTGGCGCATCTAGTCCGTCATGCCGCACTCAGAGTCAGGATCAATGCCCCATCTTTCCCTGCATGACAGTCAGCGCCGCGCGACCGTGCCCTTTACTCCGCTCGATCCGGAGCATGTGAAGGTCTATTATTGCGGCCCAACGGTGTATGACCTTGCGCATATTGGCAATTTGCGGGCCATGCTGACGGCAGATGTGCTGGTGCGCCTGCTGCGCCACGCTTATCCGCGTGTTACCTTTGTGCGTAATATTACGGACGTGGACGATAAAATTACCGCCCGCGCCCGTGAAAATGGCGAAGATATTGCGACCCTGACCGCCCGTACCACGGATGAATTTCATGCTGACCTGGCGGCCATGAACGTGCTGCCGCCGGACATAGAGCCACGCGCTACCCATAATATTGGGGAAATGCAGGATCTTATCAGCCGCCTGATAGAGAACGGGCATGCTTATGCGGCTGACGGGCATGTACTGTTCTCGGTTGCGTCTTTCCCCTCCTACGGTGCCTTGTCTGGCCGTGACCCGGAAGAGTTGGTGGCCGGGGCCCGTGTGGAAGTCGCCTCTTATAAAAAAGACCCCGGAGACTTCGTGCTCTGGAAACCGTCCGATGCCGATCAACCGGGATGGGACAGCCCATGGGGCCGCGGCCGTCCCGGCTGGCATATTGAATGCTCGGCCATGTCGCACCGTTATCTGGGTGAAAGTTTTGACATTCATGGGGGTGGGTCGGACCTGCTGTTCCCGCACCATGAGAATGAGCGCGCTCAAAGCCTGTGCTGTTTCCCACAAGGCAAATTTGCCAATTACTGGGTGCATAACGCCATGCTGCTGGTGGAAGGCGAGAAGATGTCAAAGTCTCTCTGTAACTTCCTGACCATCCGTGACGTACTGGCACAGGCCCCGGCGGAGGCACTGCGCCTGCTGCTGCTGGGGGCGCATTACCGCTCTACCCTGAATTATACTGTGGCAGGCTTGCAGGATGCCCGTAAAACGCTGGACCGCTTCTACCGTGCTTTGGGGGCAGGCCCTGTGCCTGCGGCGGATGTGCCGGAAGGGGTTATGAAAGCCCTGTCGGATGACCTGAACACGCCTATGGCCATTGCGGAACTGCATGTTTTGGCAGGGCAGGCCCTTGCTGGAGACCGCGCTGCGGCAGGCGCGTTGAAGGCTGGTGCCGCCATGCTGGGTCTTTTGCAGGAAGACCCGGAAAAATGGTTCAAGGGAGAAGCGTCAGATGAAGATGCCGCTATTGATGCCCTGATAGCTGAGCGTCTGGCGGCAAAAAAAGCGCGGGATTTTGCCAAGGCAGATGCGCTGAGGGACCAATTGCAGAGTCAGGGTATTGTGCTGGAAGATACGAAAGACGGCACAAACTGGAGGCGCGCATGACCGGGCGGGACGGCGGCGCACCGCTGGAGCCTGTTGGAAACACCCCGGTTGTTATTCTGGTGCGGCCGCAACTTGCGGAAAATGTTGGTACGACCGCCCGCGCTATGGCCAACGGCGGCCTGTTTCACATGCGGCTTGTCGCCCCGCGTGATGGATGGCCGCAGGATCGGGCATGGCGTGCAGCGTCAGGAGCCGACCGTATTCTGGATGCTGCCACGGTCTATGATACCGTGGATGAAGCCGTGGCGGACCTGCACCATGTGTACGCGACCTGCCCGCGCCCCCGGCACATTGTCAAACCTATCATGACTGCACGCGGGGGTGCTGCTGAGCTGCGGGCTGCCACCAATCGTGGCCTCAAGGTAGGGTTGATGTTCGGGCCAGAACGGGCAGGGCTTGATAATGAGGACATGGCGCGGGCCGATGGCCTGATACGCTACCCGCTTAACCCGGCGTTCATGTCCCTCAATCTGGCGCAGGCTGTTATGGTCATGGCGTATGAATGGTGGGTTGCCGCTGACCAGACGCCGCCGCGTGAGCTGATGACCAATGAGACGCATGTTGCGACCAAAGGTGAGCTGGAAAATTTCATGGGTCACCTGATTGGTGAACTGGATGAATGTGGTTTCTGGCGAAATGAACAGAAGCGCCCCGGTATGGTACGCAACCTGCGGCACTTCTTTACCCGTGGGGAAGTGACTGAGCAGGAATTACGTACCCTGCATGGCGTTGTGCGTGAACTGGCTAATAAGCGCAAAACCACCAGAGACTGAATTTGCTGCGGCGGTCAGAATTTTTGGGGTGTGTCGGGGCGGTATAGCCACGCTTCGGGCAGACTGAAAAGCCTGCCCGAAAAACCTGTGCTGTTAATCAGCAGCCAGTGGCATGTTGCGCTGGGCCATGGCAGTTGTGACATGGTCTTCCAGCGCTGCGGTAATTTTCTCGGCCTGTTTGGCAAAGATATGGTCAGCTTCCGGGAAAACCCGGTAGTCCACCGTAACGCCTTTCTGGGTGTTCAGCTTATCCACCAGTTTATGAATAGCGGGCTCAGGAGCCATATCGTCCTTGCCGCCAGCAATCATCAGGCCACCGCACGGGCATGGTGCCAGAAAGCCAAAATCATAATAGGTGGCGGGCGGTGCAACGCTGATCCAGCCAGTAATTTCAGGGCGGCGCATCAGCAACTGCATGCCAACAAAAGCCCCGAAGGAATAACCGGCAATCCATAGGCCGCTGGCATTGGGGTTGACCATCTGCATCCAGTCAAGGGCAGCGGCGGCATCTGAAATTTCACCAATACCACCGTCATAACGCCCTTGAGAGCGGCCAACGCCACGAGAATTGTAGCGCATGACAGAAAAGCCCATTTTCTCAAACGAGCGATACATGGCGTAGGTAATACGGTTGTTCATCGTGCCGCCATGCAGCGGGTGTGGGTGCAGCACGAGAGCAAGCGGCGCGTTAGGTTCGTTTGAATGATGATACCGTCCTTCCAGACGACCGTCCGGACCGGCAAACATAACCTCAGGCATAGGGTTTCCGCATACTGTTTGAATACGTCCGAGGGCATGGCGTACTCAGGTTGGGCGTGTGTCCCGAAACGGTGCGATGCCACGCATCATGCCGGAACAGGCAGGCATCAAGCACCTGCAAACACTCTCAAAGGCGTTCTGCTCCCGGCGTGTAAAACAGCGGAAGGCAGGGTGGTCTCAGCTATGGGCAGTGTGCCATGCAGGCCACAGGCGGAAGGGAAGACAGAAAATCCGGCATTGACGTGCCGAAATATGCAGGCATACTTCCTGCCTACTGTCCCTTGACCGGTCTCGGCGGAACGTGTGTTTCCGTAGCGAGCGGTCTTGCTGTGCTGTATGGTATTGACCATAGGCCCTTCTATAGCGGGTGCAGATGCCAAATTTCCACATAAATCGTCCAATTGGCTGTTTTCTGCCTGCTATGCAGAATTGTTTTACAACGGGAGCGCAACAATGACCCCCAACACCCAAAGCGGCTCCCGCCCGCCCCACGTGGTGTATCTGGACGCCAACGCAACCGAGCCCCTCCGCCCTCAGGCGCGGGATGCTATGCTGGAAGCGGCAGAACTTACCGGTAATCCGTCCTCCGTCCATCGTGCAGGCCGCATGGCACGGGCCGTACTGGAGCAGGCGCGGGATGATGTTGCCCATGCATTTGATGTGGCACCGCTTAACTGTATTTTCACATCAGGGGGAACTGAGGCCAATGTGCTGGCCATGCACGGACTCGGGCAGAGCAGGCGTTTTCTTGTTGGCATGACGGAGCACGATGCCGTGCGCAAAGGCGTGCCAACTGGGGCAGACATGGCATGGCTCCCTGTGGACGGGAGCGGGCAGGTACGGCTCGATGCGTTGGAAGAGGCTCTGGCCCAGTCACAGGGTGCCGCTCCTGCCTTTGTATGCCTGATGGCGGCTAATAACGAGACAGGTGTTTTGCACCCTTTGGCAGACATAGCCGCCTTATGCCGGAAGTATGCGGCGCATCTGCATGTAGATGCCGTACAGGCGGCGGGACGTATGATCATGTCAGTGAGCCAGAGTGGCATCAACAGTCTGGCGCTGTCTGGTCACAAAATGGGCGGGCCGAAAGGTGCCGGAGCTTTGCTGCTGGCAGGCCCGGCCCCCGCACGGCTTGAACCTCTCTTTGAAGGGGGCGGTCAGGAGCAGGGGCGACGGGGCGGTACCCAACCTCTTCCGGCCATTGCGGGGTTGGCAGCAGCCCTGAAAGCAGCGTTGCATACACCCAGAGACCTCAGTCCGTTACGGAACAAGCTGGAGCAGGCTGTTTGTGCTGTAGGGGCGCAGGTATGTGGGGCAGGCGCACCCCGTTTGGGGAACACAACATCTCTGGTATTGCCGGGCCGTAAGGCGCAAACGCAACTGATGCGGCTTGATCTGTCGCATATCTGCGTTTCTGCCGGGTCTGCCTGTTCGTCGGGTAAGGTCGCGTTTTCGCATGTTTTGCAGGCTATGGGGCTGGGCGATCAGGCTGGTGAGGCCATTCGTGTTTCCCTCCCTTGGAACGTGCAAGATGAAGACATAGATATCTTTATCAAGGCCTATCAGGGCATGGCGCAGAGCGCAGCTTCAGCTCTGAGTTTTTGAAGCGGGGCGTATATCCCGCCAGTACAGGGGAAAGGGTGATGGAACCTCTCTATCTTGACCATGCAGCCACAACCCCGTGTGACCCACGTGTTGTAGCTGTGATGAGCAAAGCTCTGATGGAGACAAACGGGAACCCGCACAGCACAACCCACGACTCGGGGCGGGAGGCCGCAGCCCTTGTCGAGCATGCCCGTGCGCAGGTTGCTGCGCTGATTGGCGCAGAGGCCCGGGAAATTATTTTTACGTCCGGCGCGACCGAGTCCAACAATCTGGCCATTAAGGGTGCTGCCCGCTTTCTGGCCACACAAGGTAGCCCCCGCAAACGGGTGGTGACTGTGGTGACAGAGCATAAATGTGTGCTGGAGAGCGTGCGTGATCTGGCGCATGAAGGGTTTGATCCGGTCATATTACCTGTGCGCCCGGATGGACGGCTGGACCCAGCCGTGCTGGCCCGTGCGCTTGAGGTTCCCACCGCTGTGGTCTCCCTCATGGCGGCGAATAACGAGACGGGTGTCTTGCAGGATTATGCAACGCTTGCCCCACTTGTGCAGCAGGCAGGGGCTCTTTTGCATGCGGACCTTGCACAGGCAGCAGGGAAAATCCCGGTGGATGTGCACGCCATGGGGGTGGCTCTGGGCTCCCTGTCGTCTCACAAACTCTATGGTCCCAAAGGGGTGGGCGCACTTTATGTGCGGCGCAGGCCTCGGGTGCGGCTGCAACCGTTATTCTCTGGCGGTGGGCAGGAGCGGGGGCTGCGCTCTGGCACTCTGCCCGGCTTTCTGGTGGTCGGGTTTGGGGAGGCCTGTTCCATAGCGCGGGAGCAACTTGGGCAGGACGCAGCCCATCTGGCACATTTGCAAACTGTTTTTGTTGACCGCTTGCAGCGCTGCCTACCGGGTAGTTTTGTCAACGCCCAGAACAGCCAGCGGCTGCCGGGTGTGTTTAGTGTCAGGCTTCCCACAGGCCTACGGGCAATGGATGTTCTGGCGGCGCAACCGGCGGTGGCGGCCTCTCTTGGTTCAGCCTGTTCTTCTGCTGAACTGGCCCCCTCTTATGTGCTTGAAGCTATGGGGCTGACGCGGGACGAGGCAGCAAGAAGCTTGCGTCTGTCCCCCGGACGTTTTACCTCAGCCGCCGAGGCGGAGCGTGCGGCAGAGTTGCTGGCACAGGCCGCCCAAAAGGTGCGTGCTTCCCACACACCTCAGGAATCACTGTGCGTGTGAGAGCCTCACCGCGTTAAAGACAGCCTTGGCAGGATAAAAAACGAATGCCCCAGATGACGTTTGTTGAACAGGACGGAACCGAACGTACGGTTGATGCGCCACTCGGCCTTTCCGTGCTTGAAATTGCGCATAAGCATGGTGTTGACCTTGAAGGAGCCTGCGAAGGTTCCTTGGCTTGCGCAACCTGCCATGTCATTGTTGACCCGTCATGGGCGCCCAAACTGAGCGAACCGACGGATGATGAAGAAGACATGCTGGATCTGGCCTTCGGTCTTGAAAAGACATCCCGCCTTGGGTGCCAGATTGTTATGACCGAAGGGTTGGACGGGCTGGTGGTACGCCTGCCGCGTACAGCCTGAACCTGACCGTAAACGAGAAAGAAAGGAAAGCGCCCATGCGCATTCTTGTGGCCATGTCCGGAGGGGTGGACAGTTCCGTGGTTGCCGCCCGCCTTCAGGCAGAAGGGCACGAGGTGGTGGGCGCCACCCTTCAGCTTTATGACTCCCGTGGCGCTGCCAAAAAAGGCGCATGCTGTGCCGGGCAGGATATTCGGGATGCCCGCGCCGTAGCAGACCGTCTGGGCTTTCCACATTACGTGATTGATGCCGAGCGCCGCTTTCAGGACAGCGTCATTGAACGTTTTGCAGACGCTTACGCGGCAGGTGAAACACCTGTGCCATGTGTAGCGTGTAATCAGGGCGTGAAATTTACGGACCTGCTGGGTCTGGCCAAAGAAATCGGGGCCGATGCCATGGCCACCGGCCATTATGTGCGCCGTGTGGAAGGCCCGCAGGGAGCTGAACTGCACCGCCCGGTGGATAGTGCGCGTGACCAGTCATGGTTCCTTTTTGCCACCACGCGTGACCAGTTGGAGTATCTGCGTTTTCCGCTGGGGGATATGCCGGACAAAGCGGCTGTTCGGGCTGAAGCTGAAAAATATGGGCTGATTGTTGCAGGTAAGCCGGACAGTCAGGATCTCTGCTTTGTCAGTGATGGGTCCTACGTCGATCTAGTTGAGAAAATGCACCCTGAAATGGCGGGTGCCGGTGAAATTGTGGATGCTCAGGGCAATGTTGTTGGCCAGCATGAGGGGGTCATGCGCTTTACCGTAGGGCAGAGCAAACGCCTTGGGAATGCCGCCCGCCTGAATGGGGAGCGCCAGATGGTGGTGGGGGTTGAGCCCGGCCGCCGGCGCGTGATTATCGGGCCGCGTGAAAGGTCTTTTGTCAGTTCCCTATCAGTGCGTGATGTCAACTGGCTTGTGGATGCACCGCCTGAAGGGCTGGAATGTCATGTTCAGATGCGTGCGCGGGAGATGCCGCGTCCCGCACGGATTATTCCCACAGCACAGGGCGCACTGGTGCAGTTGACAGAGCCCGCCATGCCCGCCCCCGGGCAGGCCTGTGTGTTCTATGACGGAAGCCGTATTCTTGGGGGCGGATTCATCTGCCGGACAGAGCAGGCGACAGCAGCGTAAGGAAAAAGCAGCATGACGGACAGTCAGACTCAGGGCCGCCTTGTTATTGGCACGCAGCGCTATTCGTCGTGGTCGCTACGGGGTTGGCTCCCTGTCAAGCTGGCAGGTCTGCCTGTTGCTGTTGAGGTAATACCGCTGGAAGGGCAGGGCCAGACCCGTGCGCTGAAGCAGCTTTCACCCAATGGGTGCGTACCGTATCTGGAGCATAACGGCATACAGGTATGGGATTCGCTCTCTATTGCAGAATACTGTGCTGAGTATGCATCAGTTCCTCTCTGGCCCGCCGACCGTGCGGCGCGGGCGTGGGCGCGGTCCATTTCTGCTGAAATGCACTCTGGTTTTCGCGGGGTTCGGTCTAGTTTCCCAATGAATCTGGGGCGTAATAGTCGGTCTCTGCACACTGAGCTAGACGCGGAAACACTGAAAGACATTGCGCGGATTAACCATATCTGGACAGAAACCCGCACACGCTATGGCCAAAGTGGCCCGTACCTGTTTGGGGCCGATTTTGGCGTGGTAGACTGCATGTTTGCGCCGGTGGTTTACCGCTTTCTATCCTACGCAGTAGAGGGCCTGTCTGACGTGGCACGGGCTTACATGCAGGCGGTTGCAGTACATCCCTTAATGCAGGAGTGGCACGCTGCTGCAGGCCGGGAGCCAGAGACATGGCAGCTTGCATTTTACGAGTCCATTCCCTGATATCATGGGCTCCAGCCATGAGGGTGTTGCACCGGTTGCCGATTTGGATTCTGCCTCAAGTGAGCAAGTACGCTTAAACATTGCGACAGTCCTGCCGCCGTCAGAAGCGTTTGCGGAGGGTGAAGCCGGGGCCATTGCCTTGCTGGTGCAGCGCATGGCGGACGGTAGGGAAACGGTGCTTGGTCAAGCACCTCAGGGGCAACCGTTCTCTGGCGTGCGTTTTGTTCCCGTAAAACCACTTCTCAGACCGTATAGTCTGAGTAAACGCTACGCTTTGGCTGTGGCGCAGCACCTCAAATACATAAAACCTGACCTCATAGAGGTGCATAACCGGCCAGATGTTGCGTTGGCTTTGCATGGGCTTTTACCAAACGTGCCCATAATGCTGGTGCTCCATAATGACCCTTGCTCCATGCGTGCTGCCCGGAGTGCCGCAGAGCGTGAAAAACTAGGCTGTGCTGTGGCTGTCGTTGCTGTGTCTGAATGGGTCAGGGGCCGTTTTGTCAGTCAGGGCGTCAAGGCCTGTGTTCGGGTTCTGCCCAATAGCCTTGACCTGTCCGTGCTGCCGCCCCGCCCCGCTGTTAGAGAGAGAAGAATTCTCTTTGCTGGTCGCATTGTGGCCGATAAGGGAGCAGATGCGTTTGTAGAGGCCTGCGCGCGCGTCTTGCCAAGGCACTTGGGATGGCGGGCTGAGATGATCGGGGCTGACCGGTTTGGGCCGGATTCGCCAGAGACACCTTTTTTGGTGGCACTCAGGCCGAAGGCACAGGCTGCCGGTATCATCATGCGTGGCTACCAGCCTCATGCCAGCGTTTTACAGGCCATGGCGCGGGCCGCCATTGTTGTTGTGCCAAGCCGCTGGGCTGAACCGTTTGGCATGGTCGCTCTTGAGGCCATGGCGTGTGGTGCAGCCGTTCTGGTTTCCGCTCATGGAGGCTTGCCGGATGTTGTGGCAGATGCGGGTTCTTACTGTGACCCGGATGCTCTGGAAAACTTTGTAGCGGCTTTAGATCACCTGGTGCAGGACACCAGCTTGCGTCACCAATTGGGGCAGCGGGGTATGCACCGTGCTCTGGCGTTTGATACAGCTACCATACGCAGCAAGCGGTTGGCGCTGCATGAGGATATTGTGCGGGAATGGCAGTGGCGCGGTACGTTTCAGAAACAATGCCGGTAAGGCATAAGGCCTCGTCTTAAAAGCCAAAAAACGGGTGGAATGTTAGTTATCGCTCTGCCAGCCACAGGCCTTTAAGGCGGCGGTCATGCCTGCTCGGGGCGGGGCGGTAACACTCAGTGGTGGTGTAAAAGGCAGTACCAGACTTCGCGCCAGCAAATGCAGGCCTTGTGGGTGCTGTGTGCCATACAGGCTATCACCAATAATAGGCCAGCCCATGGCTGCACAGTGAACACGGGCCTGATGCGTACGGCCTGTATGGAGTGTCAGTTCAAGCCAGCATAAGCCCGCTCCGCGCCCTAAAACACGCCAACTCGTGCGGGCTGGATCCCCTTTTGGGGAGGTTACCATGCGCCATCCTTTGTCCCGGCTGCTCTGCTTTAAAAGGGGAAGGTCAATTTCCCCTTTGTTAGCGGCGGGGCCACCAGCAATCACGGCCCAATAGGTTTTTTGGGCGGTTTTGGTAGCAAAAGCCTGTTGCATGGTGAGCAACGGCTGTTTGCGTAAGGCTATGGCCAAGCATCCAGACGTTTCCGTATCCAGCCGATGGGCAAGCCATGGCCCATCTTTCCGGCGGGAAAGCTGCGGAAAATACTGCTCTACGCAAAGGCCACCTGCGGGGCCGGTGTGGACAGGAAGGCCCGCAGGTTTGTTCAGAATAACAACATGCTGGTCTTGGTAGAGAATATCCAGTGGGAAGGGGAGGGTGTCAGAAGAGGTCATTCTTCCTCGCGGGAGGCACCCACCAGAACCTTCCGGCGACCGACATGGTCAGCCCGGCTGATAATGCCTTCCTTTTCCATCTGTTCAATCAGTTTGGCAGCCCGGTTATAGCCGATGGACAGATGGCGCTGAACGAAAGACGTGGAGGCTTTTCCTTCCCGCGTTACAATCGCTACGGCTTCATCATACATATCGGACTCGCCATCACTGTTGCCAGAGCGGCTGCTCCCACCACTGCTGGCTGGCGCGTCCTCTACAGGTTCGGAGAGCACATCGTCATCATAAATTGGCTCGCCCTGCTCTTTCAGGAAGTTGACAACCTGCTCAACCTCACTGTCCGCTACAAACGGACCATGAACACGGGTAATGCGACCACCGCCCTGCATGAAGAGCATGTCGCCTTGCCCCAGAAGCTGTTCAGCGCCCTGTTCCCCCAGAATGGTGCGGCTATCAAATTTACTGATAACCTGGAAAGAGATACGGGTTGGGAAGTTGGCTTTAATGGTGCCGGTAATCACATCCACGGATGGGCGCTGTGTCGCCATGATTACGTGAATACCCGCAGCACGTGCCTTTTGGGCCAGACGCTGGACGCAGGCATCAATTTCCTTGCCCGCCGTCATCATCAGGTCAGCCACCTCATCAATGATCACCACAATGTAGGGCATGGGATCGAGGGTTACGGACTGTTCTTCAAAAACGGGGGTGCCTGTTTCAGGGTCAAATCCCGTCTGCACACGGCGGACAACAATCTCACCATCAGCGCGGGCTTCAGCAGCGCGGGCATTGTACCCGGCAATATTACGTACCTGTAGATGCGCCATGGTGCGGTAGCGGCGGTCCATCTCACGCACAACCCATTTCAGGGCGTTTACCGCTTTTGCAGGCTCGGTCACAACTGGTGTCAGCAGGTGAGGAATTTCATCGTAAATCGATAGTTCCAGCACCTTGGGGTCAATCATGATCAGGCGGCACTCATCAGGCGAAAGCTTGTAGAGTAGCGACAGGATCATGGCATTAACGCCAACAGATTTACCTGACCCCGTTGTCCCGGCCACCAATAGGTGAGGCATACGCGCCAAATCACTGTACGTTGGCTCGCCCGCAATGTCCTTCCCCAGAGCCAAAGAAAGCTGGGCGGGGTCATTATGCCATTCTGGCTGGTTCAGCAGTTCGGAGAGGTAAACGGTTTCACGCGTCTGGTTAGGGACTTCAATACCAATCACGTTGCGGCCCGGCACCGTAGCAATACGCACACTTAAAACCGAGAGAGACCGTGCAACGTCATCAGCCAAGCCAATGACACGGGCAGACCGAATGCCAGCGGCAGGCTCAAGCTCATAGAGTGTAACAACAGGGCCAGCGCTCATGCCCACAATGGTGCCCTGCACGCCGTAATCTGCCAGAACCTGCTCCAGCAGGCGGGCAGTAGCGTTTAGTGCGTCTGCTGAGGGACCATGTTGGGCGCTTAAAGGAGGGGGCTTGAGCAGGCCAAGTGGCGGAAGCTCCCATCCCCCTTTCTTGGTGGTTGCCATAGCTTTGGCGCCGGCCCCTGCGCCAGTTTTCTCTGGGTTAAAGAGCCGACCCAGCAGGCCATTCTTTGTCTGTGCTGGCTGTGGTGTAGCAACAGGTGCGGGCGTGGGTGCAGCGTAAGTGCTATCCTCCCGGACTGTAGGCATGGTTGTTTTTGCGGCGGGCACGGATGGGGCCGGTGAGGCCTCTTCACGCAGCGCAAGAGCTGTCCCGGGAGTAGCGGGCGAGGGCTCATCATGAAATGCTAAGTCGTCTTCGTCATCCAGCGGGTCATCAAACAGGCTGTGGGCAGACTGTTTCTGACTGGAGGAATATAAGGTTTCCTCGCCAGTGGCGTAACCGCCAACCGGGCCAGAAGCTATGGCAGGCTCTGCGTGGGGTTTACGGCTGGCGTAATACTGCACAAAGCGCATACCCAGTTGGCCCGGCAGCCGCACAACCACCATGAAGCCGCGCCAGAGTGCTAACCATTCCTGACGGCGTAAACCTGTTGCTAAAGCTGTCAGCAGGCAGGCCAGCAATAACCCCAGAATCCAGATAACCATCCCCCCGGCAGGGCCGATAGCTGCTGTGCCAGCAGAAAGAGAGGCCTGAGCTATTGAAAACCCAATGCCCCCCCCAAGGCCTGCGGCTGTGGGCCACAACATAGGTGCCAGAGCGGTAAACAATAAAGGCAGCGCCGCAAAAAGCGCACCAAAAACGGGCAGAAGGCACAGAAACGCAACCACTCGCAGACCAAACACCATCAGGGATTCATGCCCCAACAGCCGGTGGCTCATGAAGCGCCATCCCCATGCCATCAAGACAAGTGCTGGCATGACGGCTGCAATGCCAATCCCTTGCAACAGTGTGTCAGACAAAACTGCTCCTACCATTCCTAAAAGGTTGGTAGGGGCTTGGCCTGTTGCCGTATTAAAGGACGGGTCTTTTGGGTTGTACGTTACCAACGCAACAAGAAGCGCACACGCAAGCACGCACAACAGAATGCCTCCTCCTTCTTCAAGCTTTAAGCGCAGCTTGCTTTTGTAGGAGGGCACAACATAGTCGGTAGAGTGTGTGTGGCTTGTTCGCGCCAAAGGTCTGGATCCTGACTCCGATAGGACTGATGGCTCACACACTGCTCAATAGTGTCTGATCCGTCATAGTCCGTGCAGCAAAAATTGCAGGTGATAATGATAGCGCAACTCTATCGCTAACGGAGGTTATAAAGAAGGTTTGTAAGGCAGAGTTTTGGCAAACCGAAAGATTTCTGCGTTTTAACCCAGCAAAAACCACAGTTTAAAGACAAGTTGCTCCAGCATGCCCTTTCGTTTCAAGTGGGGAAGCTGCTGCAAAATGGAGAATCGGCTGAGAAAGCCTGCAAAGCCTGGTTGCACTCCTTTTTCAAGAATGAGCAAGCTTTTCAGGTTTTGAGGTGCAACAAGATGCCTGCGCGCAAGTAAGGTTTGCACATTGCCCCAGAAAATAGCCATAAAAACGCTTGGTCCGCGTTTGAGAGCGGCCAATGCACGGTGCAAGAAAAGTGCTCGGGATCCTACGGCATTGTTTGCATGCTGCCTGTATAACAATACGGGTTGGTTATCTGTCACCACACTCCCCCCTGCAGCACATACCATAAGATAAGCCCACCAATCATGAAGAATTCCTCCAGCAGGGGGAGGGGACTGCTTGAGCAGTTTGCAGGCCGCAGGTGAGAGCATAATGGTGCAACCAGTAGCAATATTTTGTGCCATGGCTTCCAGAAACGTAGTGTCCGAAGGCAATGGTGGAGAGAGCCCTATGGGGGTTAGGTGAGCATCTGTCAGGGTTTGGCGAGCACAGTACAGGGCAGGCCGTACAACGGGTATTGCACGTAATGCGTACGTGCCGCGTGTCAATTTATCAGGGAGCCAGACATCATCCTGATCACAAAAGGCAACCATTGCCGTGTCTGGCACAGCGGACAATAAAATGAAGTAGGAAGCTAGGATTCCCTTATGCTGGCCGTTTTCCGACGTCACGGCTTTGCATCGGGCATCGCTCACTTTGGCAGTAAAAGCCTGCATAATGGCACGGCTATTGTCGGTTGAGCCATCGTCTCTCCACAGCAAAACCCAATTGGTGTGGCTCTGCTGCTCCAGAGAGGTAAGTTGCGCGTTTAAATAAAGCGCACCATTATAAATAGAGAGAAGAATATAAACAGTATCAGAGTTTTGCGGGTTGGTAGTGTTAGGCGCAAGAGTCTGCTGCATAAGATGCATTAGGAATATTTATAGGGGAAAAGGATATGGCAGTTCATTTTTTTTAACACCATATCCTTTTAGAAAGACTAAAGTTAGCTCTGCGTGAAAATCTCGTCTACGGTCTTTTTAACACTCTCTTCCCATAGTGGCATAGTTACGCCGAATACAGTTTTCAGTTTGCTGTTATCCATACGGGAATCGGCCGGACGTTTAGCTGGCGTGGGCCAGTCTTCTGTACGAATGGCCGTAACTTCAGGCATTTTCTGCCCATGGGCCTCCGCATCTTTCAACGCAGCCACGGCAAGGCCGTACCACGTTGTCTCACCTGTACCGCAGACATGATAAATGCCAGCATAACTGTCTTTCCAGCCGTCTTTTTCCAGTACAGCCAGCACGGAGAGAATGGCCTGTGCAAGGTCATCAGAGCTAGTGGGGTTGCCGCGCTGGTCCCCTACAACTTTAAGAGCCGGGTTTTTAGCGCCCGCATTCAGCATGGTGCGCACAAAGTTTTTGCCATGTGCTGAATAGACCCACGATGTCCGGAACACCAAAGTCTTGGGGTTGGCTGCAAGGGCTAGCGTTTCCCCTTCCGCCTTCGTGCGGCCATAGACAGTTTGTGGAGAGACAGGGTCTGTCTCCACATACGGGCTGCCTTTATCGCCAGAAAAAACATAATCCGTTGAAACGTGAATAAACGGGATATCCCGTACAGCACACAGGCGTGCCAGTTCAGCCGGGCCGGTTGTGTTGGCGCGTGCTGCGGCATCAGTTTCAGTTTCTGCCAGATCAACGGCTGTCCATGCGGCAGCGTTGACAACGGCTACTGGTTTAATGGTGTCCAGCGTGACAGCCAGAGTTTCAGGCCTGTTAAAATCAAACTCAGGCCGACCCACGCAGTGAATACGGGGCCCTCCTAGATTGACCAGAGAGGTAGCAAGCTGCCCTTTGCCACCTGTTACCAGAATGGGGCCGCCTTGGGATGCCAGAATACTCATGAAACACTCCTGCCCTTAAATGTGGAACCAGCCCTTGGCGGCTGAGAATTCAGGTGCTTCCAGATCTTTTTCTGACAGCACGGCTTCTTCCGGTTTAATGGGCCACTCAATGGCAAGCTCAGCGCTATTCCAGATTACGGCGCGCTCTGAAACCTTGCTGTAAAGGCCGGTGCATTTGTACTGAACTTCAGCATTTTCAGTCAGTGTGCAGAACCCGTGCAGAAAGCCCGGTGGAATCCACAGCTGTGACCAGTTTTCTTCGGAAAGTTCGGCAGCAACCCATTTGCCATAGGTAGGGGAACCGATACGTGCATCCACCGCAACGTCCCAGATGGCCCCTTTTGTGCAGCGTACCAGCTTACCTTGAGCGTGTGGGTCAAGTTGGCAATGCAGGCCACGTACAACGCCTTTCTGGCGGGAAAGGCTCTGGTTATCCTGCACAAAAGGCTGCGCAATGCCGACTTCACGCATCCGGTCAACATTATAGGTTTCAGAAAAAAAACCGCGATTATCGCCAAAACGTGGGGGTGTTACGAGAATAACATCGGGGATAGCGAGGCGTTCAACTTTCATGCCACAGACTCCTGATCAAATGCAGAGGACGAAGGTTTTAAGATAGCTGCAATTAGCCGCCATCCTGCACGGAATCGGCAACTTGCATGAGCAGGCGGCCTAGTTCTGTCTTGATCATGCGCTGGGCATGAGCGCGGAGTTGATCTGCCGTGATGTATCCCATACGGAAAGCAACTTCAGCCGGTGAGCCCACAAGCATGCCTTGGCGGGCTTGAATGGTGTGCACAAACTGACCGGCTTCCATCAAGCTGTCAGGAATACCAGCATCCAGCCATGCACAACCACGGCCCAACCGGTCAACATGGAGGGTGCCTTCTTCCAGATAAAAGCGGTTGAGGTCGGTAATTTCCAGCTCACCACGTGCAGAGGGTTTGACCCGCTTTGCAAAATCCAGAACGCGATGGTCGTAGAAATACAGACCTGTGATTGCCCAGTTGGATGGTGGATCTACAGGTTTTTCCACAACGCTCAGGGCGCGCCCGGTGTTGTCAAAGGTGACAACGCCATAACGTTCTGGGTCACGAACCTGATACGCAAAGATTGTAGCGCCTGTGGGGCGAAGGGCGGCGCTACGGAGAGCCGCGCTGAGATGATCTGCAAAAATCAGGTTATCGCCAAGAGCCAAAGCGCAGGGCGCGTTATCCAGCCAGTCCTCAGCAATCAAAAAAGCCTGCGGAATGCCGTCAGGAGAGGGCTGAGAACGATATTCAAAATTCACCCCGAACTGAGATCCATCGCCCAGCAGCCGTTTGAACTGCGGAAGATCTGCAGGTGTGCTGATGATCATGATGTCCCGAATCCCGGCCAGCATCAGCGTGGAGAGCGGGTAATACACCATGGGTTTGTCATAAACAGGGAGCAGCTGTTTACTGGCAGCCAGCGTCATAGGGTACAGGCGTGTGCCTGAACCGCCAGCCAGCAAAATACCCTTCATCGGGGTAGGTACAGGAGCTTTTTGGGTCATTCTTTGACGGTCCCCAGACGGTTGCCGGTGTAGCGGCGCGCACGAATGCCCTCCCACCAGTCGCGGTTATCCAGATACCACTGCACAGTGCGGCGGATGCCGGTTTCAAAAGTGTGCTTTGCTTTCCAGTCCAGCGCCTGCTCGGCGTGGGAGGGGTCAATTTCATAACGGAAATCGTGGCCGGGGCGGTCTGATACATAGCGGATGAGGCGTTCACGCGGGCCAGCGGGGTCTGGCAGAAGCTCGTCCAGAACAGCGCAGATGGTTTTGACCACATCAAGATTGGTGCGCGGTTGGCGTGCGCCAATAGCGTAGGTTTCGCCGGGCACACCATTTTCCACGGCTTTTACCAGCGCCTCAGCGTGGTCTTCCACAAACAGCCAGTCACGAACGTTGTCGCCTTTGCCGTAAACCGGCAGCTCTTTACCCTCAATCGCGTTGATGGTGACAAGAGGGATCAGTTTCTCCGGGAAGTGCCATATACCGTAATTGTTCGTGGTATTGGTCACAAACGTTGGCAGCCCATAAGTATGATACCATGCCCGGACCAGATGGTCAGAGGCGGCTTTGCTGGCAGAGTACGGGCTGCGCGGGTCGTAAGGTGTGGTTTCGGTAAAGGGCGGGTCATTGGCTTCTAACGCCCCAAATACCTCATCTGTGGAGATGTGGTGAAAGCGGAAAGCCTTTTTGGCGTCTGGCTCCAGCGTCAGCCAGTATTTACGTGCAGCTTCGAGCAGAGAGTAGGTGCCAACAACATTGGTCTGAATAAACACGCCCGGACCATCAATGGAGCGGTCAACATGGCTTTCCGCAGCAAGATGCATGACAGCATCCGGGCGGAACGTTTCAAACAGGTGGCTCATTGCTGCGCCATCGACAATGTTGGCGTGAGCGAACTCGTAGCGTCCAGTCGCAGCGGCATCTTCTACTGTTTCGGTTGAGGCTGCATAGGTCATGCAGTCAACATTGAGGACAGAGTGCTCTGTTGCCCGCATAAGGTGACGGATTACCGCAGACCCGATGAATCCGCACCCGCCAGTCAATAAAATACGCATTGAGATTCCGCTGTTGGTGGACCAAAATCAACTTCAAAATTGCACAATACAAACATAGCCCAGAAGATTCGTGTTCGCCAGTAATGATATCAATTTTGCAAATTTTGTCTCTGTGACATCATTACAATGGAAAGTTATGGTGCATCCAACACTGGTAGGGATTGAAAAAATGTTTGTTGAAAACCTGACAGGCGCAGCACAACACATTCTCAAGCGGCCTGAGTTTAAGGTTTTAGAAAGTTATAGTTCTGTTTCTACCAGTTCCACCCTCCAGACTTTTTTCCAGCTTCATGATGATGGACGCCTCGTGCTGGGGAACCCCTGTTTGTATGATCAGGATTTGGCTCCGCTTTATATAAGGTATGCCTTGGAATTAAGTGTGCTGATGCAGGATGCCCAGCACACGCCAGAATACATGGTAAGAGTGTGTCTTGTTGCAGCACGTGTCACCGCGCGGTTCTGGGTTATGGACGCCGGACAGAATAGTGCCGTACCTGAAGCTTGGGTTTCTACCTTTTCTTCCTCTCCTATTCCCTCCCGGCAGCAATTGGGGGCATTAGTTGCCAAGTTTCTGCCGTGTATAGTTGATGTTCCGCCAGTTTCATCTCTGACTGATGAAGTTTGGAGCAGATGTCACGAGTGGCTCCAGCATGTGTGGTCTCTTATCGGATGTGCAGAATCTTTGATGATAGACGGAGGAGATGCGCGCTTGGCTCTTCTCCCTCAAACTGGTTTGAACCATTACGGTTGCTCGCACCGTCCCCGCCCATGGGCTATAACGTTTGCATCCTCTACTGCGTCGTCATTGTCTGAAAGAGGCTTTTCTGCAACTGAATATTTCCGCATAGCCTTCATGAAAGCTATCATAAAAAATCATCATGCAGAATTTCTGGCGTACCATGCTGAGGAAATGAGGGGTTTTCTAAAAACATTCTTTGGATTGCAGAAGCAGGGCTCAGTTGTTCTTTGTGCATCAGGAACGGATAGTGCTTTGTTTGTTCTTGCCCTTTCACAAATGAATGGAAAAAGAGTTAAAACGATTTTGACCGAACCCGATGAGACAGGGCGTGGTATTCCTCTGGCAGCGCGAGGGTGCCATTTTGACACTGAAACATCCGGTGGAATTGTTGTAAAAAAATTAGAAAAAATAGTTGGTTTTTCTGAAAGTGAAAACACGGTAACGCTCTCTTTGAGGAATGAAGAGGGTGGTTTGCGTAAAACGGATGAGGTTGTGCTTGCGTGTCATGCGGCTGTCGCTCAGGCTATTGCAAGCGGCCAGCGTGTTTTGCTGCATGTGCTTGATCTTTCAAAAACCGGCCTTCTTGCGCCAGATATGCAGGCTATGTCTGATTTATCTGCAGCCTATCCCGATGATCTGGATATTGTTGTGGATGCCTGTCAGGCTCGTCTTATGCCGCAGCGTGTGCAGGCCTATCTGGCAAAAAACTGGGCTGTTATGATTACGGGCTCCAAATTTTATACAGGCCCGCCATTTTGTGGAGCCCTGTTTTTGCCGGCAGAGTGGCGGAGCCGTCTGGACCATCATTCACTCCCCTCAGGTTTGGCAGCGTATGCGTATCAAAACGAATGGCCGTCAGCTTCAGGCTGTGCTGGTCTTGCGCCGGGGAGTAATCACGGTCTTCTCCTGCGTTGGACAGCAGCACGGGCGGAAATGGAGGCCTTTGCGTCTGTCCCTGCATCAACAATACAAAAAAGATTACAGTATTTTCTACATGAGGTGACACAGACCATCCTTGTAAACGTTGATCTGCAACTTGTTACTCCCTTTGTGCCGCAACGGGAGCCGCTTCCTCATGACTGGGACCGTCAGCAAACCATTCTCTCCTTTCTGGTGCGTGCACCAGAGGCAGCAGATATAGACTACCCCCTTGACTTCGTACGATGTCGAAAACTCTATTACTGGCTCAATGCTGATCTCTCGCCCTATGTTCCGGTAGAGCACAAAGAGTTGGCTGCGCTTTTATGTCATATTGGTCAGCCTGTGGCATTGCCTCACCCTCATGCTATGGGAGGCAAAGCGGGAGCGCTGCGTCTTTCTGCCGGGGCGCGACTGGTTTCGGGTGAACCCTCTCACAAAACTCTTGGCGTAGATCTGCGTATGAAGCGTGAAACAGAAGATGCTCGAAAAGTTCTTGAAAAAATAAGCTTAATTCTTGATTTTTGGCCAGATATTGAGGCGGCCGATCCATTGCCATCTTATAGGCCCCTCAGCCACACAACTTATTCAGATTTTGGTGTAGGCACAGGATATACACGGTCTTCTCTTGCTCTAGGTTCTTCATAACCGCACAACGGACACCATGACGATACAAACGGCGACTCTCCCCACCAAGCAAATCAATCAAGGTAATTTCCTTGATACCCCACAACTCGCATCAGGCATTACGCGCTTCTGGCTGATCCGGCATGCGCTGGTTGAACAGAATGCGCGTATGAGCTTGTATGGCACGCTGGATGTGCCGCTCTGCCCGGATAGCCTGATTGCCCAGCGCCCGATGTATGAAGCTTTGGCGGCGCGGCTCCCAAGGAAGGCGCAGTGGCTTGTCAGCCCCCTTTCTCGCACACGCAAAACAGCAGAAGCCATTCAGGAGGCTGGTTACGGGCCAAGTAAGCTGACAGTTGAACCCGCTTTGATAGAGCAGGACCTCGGTGAATGGCAGGGTATGCCACATGGGGAGTTGCCACAGCATTTGCGTCTGGCAGCACACCCTTTCTGGTCTGTTGCAGCCACAGAGTGCCCTCCCAAAGGTGAGAGCATGATTGATGTGTGTGCTCGTGTAGGGCGTGGGCTAGACCGCTTGGCAGAAACCTATGCCGGGCAGGATGTTGTTGCCGTAAGCCACGGAGGCGCTATTCGTGCTGCTTTGGCTCATGCGCTTCGTATTCATGCTGAAACAGCATTGCATTTTTCTATTCAGAATATTTCGCTTACTATTCTGGAGCGGCTGGAAGAAGGCTGGCGCGTGGTGACTGTCAATGAGTTGCCGGGTATTTAACGTGGCGGCTCTGATATAAGCAGGAATTGAGTGCTTGCATTATTCTGGGCGTTTGAAGGTCCAGAATAATGTAGAGTAAGTGCGTAAAAGAGATTTTCTTGTAGAAGCTTTTTTAAACAGTCTTGATTCCTTCATGTGCCTTTGTGCTGGGCATGGCTGAGTCTGTTAAGGATAAAGCAGAAGGCGCTGTACGAGAGCCAAAATCTGGTTTCTCGTGCTTTGGTGCCGGGCCGTCAGGGTATCCCCTTTTTTCTCCCGTGGGAGAGAACCATATCTTGCTCTGCCACTGCTTCACATACGGCGTGTGTGGAGAAAAACAGAAGAGCAGAGCGGGTAGGCGGGTTTTGCCGCACGCCTGAACTGTTTATGTTGTACCCTTCGAGGGTCATGCCCTTGCTTTCGTGTAATCCTGTTCAGGAGAAGTGTTCATGTCATCCTACCCCACAAGCCCCGGTGCGCTGGCCGTCACGGATGACCTGTTTTTTAAACGGCCAGAAGCTCTTTTGACGCGGGATGAAGCAGAAAGCCTTACCCGTCATGCTCTGGACGGGATGGAT
This sequence comes from Acetobacter sp., assembly GCF_052102375.1. GTDB lineage: Bacteria > Pseudomonadota > Alphaproteobacteria > Acetobacterales > Acetobacteraceae > Acetobacter. The sequence goes on along the minus strand of NZ_JBQDXI010000006.1, from coordinate 27,356 downwards.
GACGGTGAACTCTTTCTGGAATACCGGGAAAGCGAAAGTATTGCTCTGGATGATGGCGTTATCCGCTCAGCGTCCTTTGATACAAGCTGTGGATTTGGGCTTCGCTCGGTTTTGGGAGAAGAGACCGGGTTTGCCCATTCTGATGACCTTAGCCGCTCCGCGCTAAAACGCGCAGCCGATGCGGTCAGCGCCGTGCGGGCAGGGCGCTCAGGCACGTTGGCCGCTCCGCCACGTTCCACCAATACGCGACTCTACACGGAAGCTAACCCGTTGGGTGATAGCAACTTTGCAGCGCGGTCTGGCCTGCTTTCCAAGATTGATGCATATGCGCGCGGTAAGGATAGCCGGGTTGTGCAGGTTATGGCCTCTCTGTCTGGTGAATGGCAGGCCGTGCAGATTATTCGGGCAGATGGTGTGCGGGTGGCAGATTTGCGTCCATTGGTGCGTCTGAATGTTTCTGTTGTGGTTGAGCAGGGTGGCAAACGTGAAAGCGGGAGCCACGGTCTGGGCGGACGGTATGAAATTAACCGTCTGTTGGAAGAGCCAACATGGCAGGGCGCAGTAGATGAAGCATTGCGTCAGGCGCTGGTTGCTTTGGAAGCCCGTCCGGCCCCTGCCGGGCAGATGGAAGTTGTATTGGGTGCCGGCTGGCCGGGTATTCTGCTGCACGAGGCTGTGGGGCATGGGTTGGAAGGTGACTTCAACCGTAAGGGAACTTCTGCCTTTGCGGGCCTTATGGGGAAACGGATTGCAGCCCCCGGCGTGACGGTGATTGATGATGGCTCCCTGCCTGACCGCCGTGGCAGCCTGACTGTGGATGATGAAGGCACGCCAACCAGCCGGACTGTCCTGATTGAAGATGGTATCCTCACCGGGTATTTGCAGGACCGGCAGAATGCCCGTCTCATGAACATGGCCCCTACAGGCAATGGTCGTCGCCAGTCTTACGCACATGTGCCACTCCCCCGTATGACCAATACGCTCATGCTGCCAGGTCAGGCCTCTACGGAAGACATGATCCGGTCCATGAAGCGTGGCCTATATGCTGTGCATTTCGGCGGTGGTCAGGTTGATATCACTTCAGGAAAATTCGTGTTTTCCGCTTCGGAAGCCTATCTGGTGGAAGATGGAAAAATCACGGCACCTGTTAAAGGCGCTACGTTGATTGGGAGCGGGGCTGAGGCCATGACACAGGTTTCCATGATCGGGAAGGATATGGAGTTGGACCCCGGCATTGGTACCTGCGGGAAAGCGGGGCAGGGCGTGCCGGTTGGCGTAGGACAGCCAACTTTGAAAATGACAGGCCTGACCGTAGGTGGCACGGCCTGAACGGGCTACAAAAGACAGCGAACAAGATTGGGTCGCCCGTGGCGTCATGCTAGAGCAAGGCCAGAGGGCCGCGCTCAGCGCAGGCGCAGGGTAATAACAGGGTAAGAAAATGGTCGAGAACGGGTACACAAGTCCTTTCATGCAGGAAGCCGCTGCGCGTGGCTTTATCTTCCAGTGCACGGATGAAAAAGCACTAGATGACGCCATGGCAAAAGGGTCTGTGGCCGCGTATATCGGTTTTGACCCCACCGCAGACAGCCTGCATGTGGGAAGTCTTATCCAGATCATGATGCTGCGTTTGCTGCAAAAACACGGACATCGTCCTGTAGCCCTAATGGGTGGGGGAACGGCCCGTATTGGTGACCCGTCCTTCCGGGAAGAAGCCCGCAGGCTAATGACGGAAGAGACAATCACAACCAATCTGGCGGGTATCGAAGGGTGTTTGCGCCAGTTTCTGGCATTTGGGGATGCCGCGTCAGATGCTGTTCTGGCCAATAATGCGGAGTGGCTAGACAAGCTGGCGTATATTGACCTGCTACGGGATGTAGGGGTGCATTTCTCCATCAATCGTATGTTGGCGTTTGACTCAGTTAAGAGCCGTCTGGACCGGGAGCAGGGGCTGACGTTTCTGGAGTTCAATTACTCCATTCTTCAGTCGTACGACTTCCGTGAACTAAACCGCCGCTACGGGGTTACGTTGCAGCTTGGTGGGTCTGACCAGTGGGGCAACATTGTCTCGGGTGTGGATCTGGTGCGCCGTACCGACCAGAAAAGCGTGATGGGCCTGACCACACCACTTTTAACCACATCTTCCGGCGCTAAAATGGGTAAGACAGCTAATGGCGCTGTTTGGCTCTCTGCTCACCGTCTGCCTGTGTTCGATTACTGGCAGTTCTGGCGCAACACGGAAGATGCAGATGTCGGTCGCTTCCTGCGTCTGTTTACGGACCTGCCACTAGATGAGTGTGCACGCCTTGAAGGGTTTGAGGGGGCGGAGATTAACGAGGCCAAGAAAATTCTGGCCACAGAGGCAACGGCGCTATGCCATGGGCGCGCCGCCGCTGAGGCTGCCGCCGAGGCGGCCCGCAAGACCTTTGAAGAAGGCCACGTTGCAGCGGCTGACTTGCCTGTCTACCACGTTGCAGCAGCGGAACTGAGTGCGGGCATACCTGTTTTCCGTCTGCTGGCTGAATCGGGTCTTGTGAAAACTAATGGCGAGGCACGACGTTTGGTGCGTGGGGGTGGTGCGCGTGTGAACACCATTCCTGTGACGGATGAGAACCAACTGGTCACGCAGGCTGATGCCGTGGAGGGTGCCATTCGCCTTTCTTCGGGCAAAAAGCACCATATTTTGGTCAAAGCAGAGGCCTAAGTCCTATCACTGTAACGCACGCCCGTACTGGGGGAGAGAATACAATGAAACGCATACCCTTGCTGCTTTGTCTCGCTATGGCGGGTTCTCTCTCAGCGTGTGCTGGCCCCGTTGGGGGATATACCTCCTACCAATATTCCGGCTATGGCCCCCGTTACGATGATTATTATGGGTACGGACCGGGGTCTCGCTGGGGTTATGCAGATCGCCGGGTGCGGCCGCAGTTTACACGCCAGATGCCGCCGGGCAGGCCATCCGGCAATGGGCCGCGGGGTAGCCGTGGGCCCGCCCGCCCTTCAGATCACGGTGGCTCTCGTCACAATGGGGGTGGATTCGGCTACGGGCGGCAGAACGGACCAAGTGGTCCCGGTGGCCCACGCTAGCCAGTCTATTTTTCATAAGGGAAAGCCTGCCAAGAAGGGGATGCTTCAGGTCGCATCCCTTTTTTATTGGAGCAGACAGATATTGTGGTTGGCGCAGTAATGCCTAAACCACAGACACTACAGTCCCACCAGAAATTTCAAAATGTAGAGAATTTATGGTGCTGCTGGACAGGATTGAACTGTCGACCTCTCCCTTACCAAGGGAGTGCTCTACCACTGAGCTACAGCAGCTTTCTGGCGGGTTTCTAGCCTCTCACAGGCTCCGCCGCAAGTGTGTTTCTGCAAAAAGTGCAGAATTAATCATCGCGGTGCGTTTTTTCCATCCGCTCATGCTGTTCCTGTGCCTCAATGGACAGGGTTGCAATGGGGCGGGCTTCAAGGCGGCGCAGGGCAATGGGTTCACCGGTTTCTTCACAGTAGCCGTAAGACCCGTTTTCAATGCGCTGAAGGGCAAGGTTGATTTTGCCAATCAGCTTGCGGGCGCGGTCACGGGTGCGGAGTTCAAGCGCACGGTCTGTTTCCACGCTGGCACGGTCTGTAATATCAGCTTCGTGAATACCGCCTTCAGACAGGCTGGCTAGGGTGTCACCTGCTTCTTTCAGCAGTTCGGCACGCCATTTGAGAAGTTTCTGTCTGAAGTATTCCGTCTGAAGAGAGTTCATGAACTCTTCGTCGTCTGACGGGCGATAGTCCGGCGGTAAAGTAATCATGGTCGTTATAAGCCTTTGCAATGACAGAAGCACTGCCTTGAAAGAATGCGCGGCTTATAGCGGTGGTAGAACAATACGCCAAGAAGATAATGCATTACTCAGGTAAGAAAACGCATTTCAGATTTATAATCACGTTTACCTGAGCAGCAATATGTCGGTTTTATTAAGATTTAAAGGAAATATTTATGTCTGTTTTTCAGGTGTCGAACAGACATTAACGGTTTCAGGCGCGTTTGCATTGGCCTTACTTTCTGCCAAAAGCCATCCTGCAAAAAGAAAAATCCAGCCAGCGGTCGGAAAGGTAAAGAAAGCACTTGTTGAGGTAATAGGCCACAAAACCGTGCAGCACATAACCAGTAACATGGCCTGTCTGGGGTGCTGGATGGGGTTAAGGCGTTGCCAGCCTGCATGCAGCCAGAAAAAAACCAGTGCACAGAAAGCAAAAAGCCCAGGCAGACCAGCGGTGGTTGCAATTTGCAGGTAATAGTTATGTGGGTGAATATTACATCCCAGCGGTGCAGGGCTTTCAAGCGGAGCTAGCCCCACAAGTGCCGGAGCATTGCTTTGTAAGTTCAGGTGACAGAAATGCCGGAAGCCATCCATCCCAAGCCCCAAAATGGGATGATTGAGAATCATGATGGTAGCTTTTTTAAAAAGCTGTCCGTAGTCACTGCTTGAAAAATGCTGAAGCTGGTCTGAAAATTTAATCACCAGCTTGGCATAGGTAGGGGGGGAAACAACTGGCAGGCTGATGAGAGAGGCGATCATCCCTAAAATGACCCCCACAAATGGCCAGCGAAATTGCCGTACCATCAGGGCTGTCAGGAACAAGCCAAACATCATCAGAACAGTGCTCATGCGTTGCCCAATAAGTACCATGGTCAACACGGAAAGCAGCAGGAGGGCGACGCCGCCCAGCTTTGCTATACGGTTCCGCCGTTTTAGGGCGTAAAGCACAACCGGCATAATACCGGGGAAAAAAAGCATGAGAAACGTAAAACCCGCACGAGGTTTTATAAAGGGACCGGTCAGAGACCCATCATGCCAAGCCGGAGCCCCGATAAGGTTTGTTCCAGTAAAATACTGCTCCCAACACTGGCTTATCAACCACAATGCCAGAAGCAGAAACACACTACCAAGCAGAACCCGCCGGTTATTGCGGGTCAAAACCCAGCTTTCTGTGGCCGCAGTAATCAGGAACAAGCGTGGCAGGCAGGCTGCCTGCGCAATAGCGCCTATATTCTGCATATGTAGAGAGGATATAAGGCTCAATGCACAGAGGACGGTGGCAGCCAGCACCCAAGGCTTGCGTAACCACTGCCACTGACCTGTCAGCCCCGAATAGAGTAAAAAAGCACACCCTAAAACAGTCGCTGTAATATCGCAGAGTGCGCGACTGAAAAACATGAAAAAAGGCAAGAGGAGTGTGCAGAGTGTCGCGCAAATGCTGAGCGAAGCACAAAACCGATTTTTCAAGTGTGTCGAAGGGTGCTGTCTATCCATTATAAAAGAGGTCATAGACCCCTGCTTTGGCCAGAAGAAGGCACAAAGCAGGGAAAAGACAGATTTTTAAAAAGGAATTTCGTCGTCCAGATCATTATTGCCACTGGGGGCATCCCATCCGCCAGAAGCATTCCCGCCGCGTGACGGTGTGTTTTGGCGTGGGGCTGAGCCACCGCCAAAGTCATCACCACCGCGCTGACCGCCGCCGTACCCACTATTTCCGCCACCATAGCTGCTGCCGCCGTAACCGCCGCCGCCATAGCCACCACCACCGCCTTGCTCTTCATCGCTGCCAGCGCGGCTATCAAGCAGGACCAGTTCACCGCGGAAGCGTTCTACGATCACTTCAGTTGTGTAGCGTTCCTGCCCGGACTGGTCGGTCCATTTGCGCGTTTGCAATGCGCCTTCAAGGTAAACCTTACGGCCTTTACGCAGGAAACGCTCCGCGACATCCGCCAGACGATCATTGAAAATCACCACACGGTGCCATTCTGTCCGTTCGCGGCGTTCACCGGACTGCTTGTCATTCCAGGTGTCACTTGTTGCCAGTGGGAAGGACACAATTTTCATGCCGCTCTGGCTGGTGCGGGCTTCCGGGTCTTTGCCCAGATTACCGACCAAAATAACTTTATTAACGCTGCCAGCCATTAGTGACCCCGTTTCATCGTGTTTCTATTCATAAAAGAGTGTCTGACCGTTTAGCGCACCACGCCTGCTCCTGCCAGCCTTCTATTGGGAGCAGGCGCAACAAATCAGATTTAGAGCCGCCACACGGAAAGGCGTGCTGCACCATGTTTGCGCTCAGCCAGCAGAACCCCGGCGTATGCCGGAGGCGGGAGCGGTTCTCCTGCCACGCCATCAGGAGGTGTGGGGCTGGGGTTGGATAGATCTGTCAGTGGCAGGGCCTCATCTGCGGCGGTTTCAATAACGGCCAGTGCGCCATTAGCAATCCAACCCTGTGCAGCAAGGGCCGCCAGAGTGCGGGCAGGAAGGCCTTGCCGATAGGGCGGATCCACAAAAATCAGGGAGCAGGCTGATCTTGCTCGCGGTGGTTTTGTGACGTCCCGGGGGAAGACGCTGCAGCTCTCTTTCCAACCACAACCTGCAATATTGCTGCGTAAAGCGGACAGGGCAGCGCGGTCGGTTTCAAAAAAACTGGCGGATGATGCGCCGCGGGACAGAGCCTCCAGCGCCAGAGCACCGGTGCCAGCAAAGGCATCCAGCACATGGACGCCAGTCAGGAGAGAGGCTCCTCCCCATGGTGCATGAAGCAGCATGTCAAACAAAGCTTGCCGCACCCGGTCTGCTGTTGGCCGCGTATTAGCTCCCGCAGGGGCTGTAAGAATGCGGCCTTTTCTGGCCCCTGCAATAATACGCACGATCAGCCAGCGTGGTGCGGTTTACGTGGTGCGGGTCGTGCGCCAGTTTTTTCAGGCAAGGCCTTGGGAAGTTGGTCGCGTATCACGCGGCTTTGCACTTCTTCCAACTCTCCTCGCAGCAGCGTGCCAAGCTGGAAGGGGCCATAGCTGGTGCGGATAAGGCGGCTGACATGCAGGTTCAGACCCATCATGACCTTACGAATTTCACGGTTTTTGCCTTCACGCAGAGAAACCGTGAGCCACGCATTATCGCCTTTGCGGGAATCCAGCGCAGCTTCAATCGGGCCGTAACGCACGCCCTCAAACACGCTGCCTTCTGCCAAAGACGCCAGACGTGCCTCATCCACCACCCCAAAAACCCGCACGCGGTAGCGCCGGATCCAGCCGTTGGAGGGCAGTTCCAGCCGCCGTGCCAGTTCACCGTCATTGGTAAGCAGCAGCAACCCCTCACTGTTCAGGTCAAGCCGGCCGACACTGATCACACGCGGCATGCCTTCTGGCAGAGAGGCAAAGACGGTCGGGCGGCCTTCCGGGTCCTTGTGGGTTGTAACAAGGCCATCAGGCTTGTGGTAACGCCAGAGACGGGTACGGTCTGGGGCGGATACAGGTTTGTTATCAACCTGTACAATGTCCCCATCTGTTATGAAGGTTGCGGGGTGCGTTACCGGCTGGCCGTTCAGCTTGATACGGCCTTCTTCAATCATCCGCTCTGCATCGCGTCGGCTGGCAACCCCGGTGCGGCCAAGCCATTTGGCAATGCGCTCTCCGCGCGGTTCCTGCGTCACACTTTTTCTCCTGCCGCCTGAACAAAGGCGTTAAAAATCTTACGGTCTGAGGGGTCTATGCCAAATTCCGGGTGCCATTGCACCCCAAGGCAAAATCGGTGGGTTGGGTCTTCAAGGCCTTCAATAATACCGTCTTCTGCCACAGCATTAATTCTGGCGCGACCAGATGTGCGAACAGCCTGATGGTGAGACGAGTTTACTGCCATAGACTGCGTTCTGGTTATGTGTGCCAGAAGGGTGTCGGGCGTTATACTTACGGTGTGACTGGCCTCATCACGCGGGTTGGGCTGCTCGTGGGGCAGGGCCTCCGGGCACGACTCGGGAATATGCTGGATGAGTGTGCCCCCCAGTGCCACAGCAATAAGCTGCATGCCGCCGCAAATTCCCAATACGGGTAGGTTCTGGTGCAAAGCGGCAGAAAGGTAGGCAAGTTCTGCCTGAGTACGCCGTGGCCTGAGAGACACGGTGTCATGGCGTTGTGTCTCGCCATATAAAGCCGGGTCAATGTCAAAGGCACCGCCGGTAATCAGCAGGCCATCAAGGTGCGGCATATAGTCTGCAGCAAGCTGCGGAAAAAGCGGAACTGCAACCGGTAGCCCGCCTGCCGTTGTGACCGCAGACATATAGTTCTCCCGCAGGGCGTACCACGGGAAACGGGAATATCGGTCTTTACCACCGGCCTCGTGGTCAAGCGTAATGCCAATAACAGGGCGGCGTGCGGTCATGGGTGAGCAGTCTTGAACAAAGAAGGCGAATAAGTTCCTGCTCACTGCCATAGAGCCAGTGGTTTTGCACGTTTATTATCAGTATCAGGGACCGACTGTTCCCGTAAGTCGTACAGAGCAGGCGTTTAATCAGCCTGTCAGAACTGAAGAATGCTGGGCAATGTGGGTTCTACCCTGCGCAAAGTCAGGTGTTGCACCGCGGTCAACAACTGACAGACCAAGACCAATGGCAGCAGCTGCCAGGATGAGAGTGAGACTGTGCATCGAACTGATCCCTTCGCGCTTGAAATAGGCTTGGCGCATGACGCTGTGTTACAAAAGCAATCATGGCATCTCTGTGGCATGATGGCAGGGATTTTCGCGCAATTGCAAGGAAAAACACTGCCTTATTTCAGGCATAATGCATCAGACGGCAGAGTGTTGCGTGAGTAAGGAAATATTTTGTGAAAAAGAGCTCATGACAAACGGGATGATGCAGGCCCTAGGTTTGGCACGCACGGCAGCAGAAGTGGGTGAAGTTCCCGTAGGGGCGGTGGTGACGGGACCGGATGGGACGATTCTGGCACAGGCCCACAACCATGTTGAGACATGGCAAGACCCTTCTGCTCATGCGGAAATGTTGGCCATGCGTCAGGCTGTGGCCCTGCGCGGTGGGCAGAAGCTGGCTGACTGTACGTTGTTTGTTACTCTGGAGCCCTGCCCAATGTGTGCGGCCGCCATAACGCATTTTCGGGTGGGGCGAGTGGTGTTTGGAGCGTATGACCCCAAGGGCGGCGGTATGGAGCATGGCCCCAGAGTGCCATACCGGCCTGAAACCTTGCATAAGCCGGAAGTCATTGGCGGTGTACGGGAGCAGGAGTGTGCAGCCCTGCTCAAAGATTTTTTTACGACTTTACGGCGTCAGAAACACACAAACAAAACGTAATGGGCAGTCTTTTGTTTTAACAACAGGAGAACCATCTTATTGCCACAGGCGTTTGCTCTATGACGGATAGCCTCTTGCTGACGGAGCGGGAGCAAGGTGTCACAGGGCCGCGCCTGGGTGGGAAAGCCCCAGCCAGACAACGCAAGGAACAGTCGGAAACGTGATGACGGAAAAAACTGTGTCAAAATTTTTCGGGCGGTCTCGCCGCACTACTCTTATGGCCGTCATGGCCGGTGCAGCTTTGGTGGCAGAAGGCGGGGCAGGCGTTGGGTCTGCCATCATGCTCTCCCATGCTGCACATGCACAGGATGCTGCCGGAGCCATTAAGCCAAGCGGCCCCAGCCAGAAACTCCCGGACTTTGTCGGGCTGGTCAAACAGGTCAAACCTGCCGTTGTGTCTATTACATCCACCATCAAGGCCAGCGCGGTCGAGGGTGAAGAAGGTGGCATGGGCGGCGGTGGCGGTTTTGGTGGCGGCATGCCATTCCCGTTCCCATTCCCGTTCCAGATGGCACCCCAGCAGTCCCACCAGACAATTGAGGCACGAGGCTCAGGCTTCCTTATTTCTGCCGATGGGTACGTCGTTACCAATAACCATGTGGTCAAAGGTGCGACCAAGGTTACGGTAACGCTGGATGATGGCACGACGCTGCCAGCCAAGGTTATTGGCCGTGACGGCAAGACTGATCTCGCTCTCCTCAAGGTCACCTCTTCCCAGAAGCTTCCGTTTATCGAACTTGGCGAATCCGAAGATGTGCAGCCGGGTGAATGGGTCATTGCGGTAGGCAACCCTTACGGTCTGGGTGGTACGGTAACGGCGGGCATTGTGTCTGCCCGCGGGCGTGACATTAACGAAGGCCCCTACGACAACTTCATTCAGATTGACGCGCCAATTAACCGCGGTAACTCCGGCGGCCCGCTCTTCACGCAGGACGGTAAGGTTGTTGGGGTGAATACCGCCATCCTGTCGCCATCAGGTGGTGGGTCTATCGGGATTGGCTTTGCTATTCCGTCCGACACGGTGCGGAGCGTTACGGACCAGATTCGCAAAACCGGGCACGTGGTCCGGGGTTACCTTGGCGTAAACGCTCAGGTTATCTCTCCCGCCATGTCCAAGGCTCTCAACCTGCCAGCTACGGCTGACGGTGTGCCTCCTGCAGGGGCATTGATTGCCAGCGTCAGCCCAGACAGCCCTGCCGAAAAAGCAGGCCTGAAAGCTGAGGACGTCATTACCGCTTTTAACGGCCAGAAAGTGGCTTCCCCGCACGACTTGGCCGTGCGCGTTGCGTCTATCGCTCCGGGCACGGAAGTGAAACTTGACTATATTCGTGGTGGGAAAGCGCAAAATCTGACGCTCAAGATCGGTAATCTGGGAAAAGCCAGTGACGATGGCGGTGTCGGTGGTGCGGCGGCTTCAGGCCAGCATCTGGGCGTATCTCTTGCTCCACTGTCTAGTGACCTTCGTCACCAGCTGGGGCTCAGCAATGCCGTGAAAGGTGTTGTTGTTAATGACATCCAGCCCGGCTCTCCAGCTGATCAGGCAGGTATCCGCCCCGGTGACGTTATTCAGGCCGTTGGGGGACAGACTGTTGAAGTGCCTGCTGCCGCAGTAAGTGCTGTCCGCAGCGCTCTGGCTGCCAAAAAGCCAGTCCTGCTGCGTATCCTGCGGGATGGTCAGTCACTGTTTATTGCTATCTCCCCTGATGGTGGTGGAAGCGCGAACCAGCCTGATGACAATGATGATGACGATAACTGAGTAAAGCACCCTCTCGGGAAGTTTATGGAAAACGCCGGTCCTTTGGGGTCGGCGTTTTTCTTTTTCTGGCTCTCTTGATGGGGGTGATGAAATTTATTTGGCCGCTATCAATGGTTTATAGGGCGGGAAAGAGTTGTTTTTGTTAGGTATAGGAAAAACTATTGTAAAATTTTAATTAAAAAATGATCCCTTTAAAGAACGAAAGATCTGTCTGCTTTAATCAGGGTAAATGAAAACTATGTGATAAAGGCTTAGGGCATACAAAAACCCTATTTTTACCTACACATATAGGTAAGTGATATTCAATTCCTGTGTATAATTAGGTGCTCTGGCAAACCTTTGGTGGCTTCGCTACACAGTTTGCGTCCTGTTTGACACGGTCAAAGGCAGGACACTGTGTGGGCAGGCTCTGGCTGTTGCATAGTGCCAAAATTCTCTGCGTCGGTGCGGATTGTATGATGAAACTGGTTTTTGTTCCCCTGTCTGGTCGTCGCGCTATGCGTTGTGCAGTTTTTTCCACCTTGTTGGCCATAGCGGCCACGAGTGCAGGGGTGCCCGCCTTTGCTGCATCTGGCGTTGTTGTTGGCAAAGATGGCGTACTGACTGTGCCGGAGCAGTCTCCTCTCCGCCAGCGCCTACAGGTTACAGCGGCCGAATGGTCTGCCCCGCGTGATACCTTGTCTGTCCCCGGTTCTATTATGGCGGAACCGTCCCGTGTGGTGCCTGTCTTTGCGCCGGTTACGGGCCGGGTCGCGTCTGTTGCCGTAACATCCGGTCAGCATGTCAAGCGTGGTCAGGTTTTAGTAACCCTGCTGTCGGGCGATACGGCGCAAGCCACAACGGACGAAACAAAAGCCAAGGCCGGTCTGGTGCAAGCCCGCAGCGCCATGCAGCGTGCTCAGGAAGTCAAACAAGCAGGGGGGGCCGCAACCAAGGACGTAGAAGCAGCGCGCGCACTGCTCTCTCAGGCAGAGGCAGAGGAACGCCGCGCACAGGCGCGTCTAGCCGCGTTGACAGACCAGTCTGGCGGAGATGGAACGCTGGTGCTTCGTGCTCCGATGGATGGCGTTGTGGCTACTTTGGCTACCGCTCCCGGTGTTAATATTACAGACCAGACCGTTGCGTTATTAACGGTGGAAGATATCTCCGAGGTGTGGGCCGTTGCCAACGTGGCAGAAGCTGATGGGGATGACGTGCATGTAGGGCAGCCTGTTGCTGTTACCCTCCCTGCACGTGACGGAATTTTTATTCCCGGGCAGGTATCAGCAGTAGAACCAGATCTCCATGCAGACACGCGCCGCATGAGGGCTATCGTACCGCTGGCAAACCCCGATGAAGACCTCAAACCCAACATGTTTGCCATTGTGGCTATACAGCTCAAACAGCCGCCGGGCCTTATGGTTCCGCAGTCTGCTCTTTTAATGAATAATGACCGTGTCACTGTCTTTGTAGAAGTCGCACCGTGGGCCTTCAAACGCCGGGTGGTCACCATTTCCTACGATGAAGGTGAGGACACGCAGGTTCTCTCCGGCCTGAAGGTCGGGGAACGGATTGTGACCCGCGGTGGGGTTCTGCTGAACGATGATTGAGAAAATTATTGCCGTCTGCCTACGGGAGCGGCGCATCGTTTTTGCAGCCATGGCCGTGCTGGCCTTATGGGGCGGCTGGGCATGGAAAGACCTTCCGGTTGAAGCCTACCCAGACCTCGGCGCTGTTTCCGTCCAGATTAGTACCCAAAGTGCGGGTCTTGCTGCGGAGGAAATGGAGCAGCAGGTTACTATTCCCTTAGAGCGGCAGCTTGCGGCCACGCCCGGCTTGGTCAGCAGCCGCTCCAGCAGCACATTCGGCTTGTCTCTGATTAACCTGATTTTTCGGGATGGGGTGGATGTGTATGCAGCCCGACAGCGGGTTACGGAGCAACTGGCACAGGTTACGCTGCCACCCGGTGTGACGCCCAGCATGGGGCCGGTCACCAGCCCATCGGGCGAGATTCTGCGTTATACGCTGGAGTCTGACAGCAAAAATCTGATGCAGCTTTCCGAAATTCAGCAATGGATTGTGGTTCCGGCCCTTACCAAGGTGCAGGGGGTTGCCAGCGTCAGCAATTTTGGCGGCTTTACGCGGGAATACCAGCTTATGCTGGACCCGGATGCACTGGACCGCTTTCATATTGGCGTAAACGATATTCTGGATGCCATCCGCAACAGCAGCATCAATGCTGGTGGCGGCCGCGTTGCACGGGGGGAGCAATCCTACATCGTGCGTGGCGTGGGTATGATCCATACCCTTGAAGAAATGGGAGACATACCCGTCGCCCAGCATGATGGCGTACCTGTCTTCCTGCGTGAGCTTGGACACATGCAACTGGGTCATCAGGTGCGGCAGGGTATTCTGGGTAAGGATTCAAACCCGGATACGCTGGAAGGTATTGTCTCTATGGTCACCGGGGAGAATGCGTCCCATGTGCTGACCCTTCTTCATGCCCGGGTTAATGAGCTTGAAAAGCAACTTGGCCCGCAGGGCGTGCATATTGTGCCGTATCTTGACCGGGACAATCTGGTGCACGCCACAACAGAAAAAGTCACGCACACTGTTCTGGAAGGTGTGGGGCTGGTTTTTGTTATTCTTATTCTGTTTCTGGGCAGTCCCCGCAGCGCCATTGTAGCGGCTGTTACCATTCCGCTGGCACTGGCCGCCGTGTTCGTCATCATGAGCATGCTGAATATGCCCGCCAACCTGTTTTCACTGGGTGCGATTGACTTCGGTGTGATTGTGGATGGCGCCATTGTGGTAACGGAAACCATCCTGTGCATGCGTGAGGCATGGCCAGACCACGTGATGACGCTGGAAGATGTAGAAGGCCTGACCAAGCATGTCGGGCGGGCAATCGTTTTTTCCACGCTGGTTATTATTGTTGCCTATAGCCCGCTTTTCGCCTTTGTCGGGGCGGAGGGGCGGTTGTTCCGTCCCATGGCGTACACCGTTAGCTTTGCCCTGCTGGGAGCTTTGCTGAGTGCTATAGTGCTCACGCCATCCCTCGCTTTTCTGGCCATGCGCAAGCCGCATAAGATTTTCCACAACAAACCGTTGGAAAAACTGCACAGTTGGTACCATGCTGGCTTAGGCCATATTATGCGCAAACCATTGCTGGCATATATCGGGGCGATAGCGGCCTTTGTGCTTGTTTTGGTGCTGGGTGCGCATACAGGCCGTGAATTTTTGCCGGATATGGATGAAGGGGCATTGTGGCTTCAAGTCCAGCTTCCGTCTGGTATGTCGCTGGAAAAAGCCAGCAGCACAGCAGATGAAGTGCGTAAGGCCATTCGCTCCTTCCCTGAAACGTCTTATGCCGTAACGCAGCTTGGCCGGAATGACTCTGGTACAGACCCATGGACACCGTCTCACATTGAAGTGCCCGTTGGCCTGAAGCCTTATTCAGATTGGCCTAAGGGAGAAACCAAAGCGCAGTTTGTAAGCCGCCTGCGTGCCAAGCTGAAGCAGATTCCGGGTATCACTTTCGGGATCAGTCAGCCAATTGCGGACGGTATGAACGATCAGGCAGGCGGGGCCCACTCTGCACTTGTTTTGCGCGTCTATGGTAATAATGCCCGCGAACTGCGGCATATTGGCACCCAGATTGTAGATGTGCTTAAGCATGTCTCCGGTACAACAGAAGCATCGATCTTTCAGGAACCTGAAATTCCGCAACTCAACATTGTTGCCAACCGGCGTGCTGCTGCTCGTTACGGTATTTCTGTTGCAGACATTATGGCTGTTGTGGGGAATGCAATTGGGGATGCACCAATCTCCCAGATTTATATTGCAGACCGCACGTACAATATGACTGTGCGTGTGCCCTCCAAACAGGTCAGCAATTTGCGGGCTCTGGGGCATCTACCCCTTACGGCGGCCAATGGCGCACAAATTCCGCTGGAAATGGTAGCAGCCCTCAGCCTCAAGACTGGTGAGGGCACGATCTCTCATGAAATGACCCAGCGGCAAATCACCTTGCGCGTGGATAACGGCAAACGCCCGCTGTCTGACTATATGGCAGAAGCCCAGAGCCGTATTGCCAGTCAGGTTCATTTTGACCCCAGCCTCTATCGTCTTGAATGGGCTGGGGAGTTTGAGCAGCAACAACGCGCACAGGCGCGTTTGGGTGTGGCTTTGGCTATTATGCTTGCTGTGATGCTCGTTCTGCTGTTTGGCGAATTCCGCAAACTGCGTCAGGCTGTGCTGGTGCTTGCTGTTGTGCCACTGGCTCTGCTGGGCGGATTGGTTGCCCTTCAGGTCCGGGGCGAAACCCTTAACGTGGCCACGGCGGTCGGGTTTATCGCGCTGTTCGGGGTGGCTGTGCAGAACGGTATTATCATGGTGTCCAACATCAACCGGCATCGTGCACAGGGTGTGGCTCTGGCAGAAGCGGTGCAGGAAGGGGCAGGGGAGCGGTTTCGGCCAGTGCTGATGACCGCAACCGTTGCCAGCATGGGTATGTTGCCCGCAGCTTTGGCAACAGGCATCGGAACAGACGTGCAGCGTGGTCTGGCAACAGTGGTTGTGGGTGGCTTGGGCATTGCCACCATTCTCACGCTCTTCATCCTGCCCACGTTTTATTATGAGATGGAAGCATGGTGCGAGCGGCGTGCCGTTGCACGGGAGCCAAAAGCATGAGGCAGTTTCTTCTGGCAGGGTGCAGCTTTGGCTTGGTGGTGCTGGCAGGGTGTGCTGTTGGTCCGGACTTTAAAAAACCGGCAGCTCCGGCTTCCGGCCTGTATGGGCAGGGCAATAAGCTGAGCCGTACACAGGCGGTTACTGGCAAGGCCGAGCAGGATGCTGCCGGACAGCAAGGCGGAGCGCAGGTTTTCCACGTTGGGCAGGATATTCCGGCACAATGGTGGACATTGTTCCGCTCACCGGCGCTGGACCAGCTTGTGCGTAAGGCTCTGGCCAATAATCCCTCGCTCGAATCCGCTCGGAATGCTCTGTCTGCTGCGCAGGAAAACCGGCTGGCACAGCAAAGTGCTTATTACCCCAGTATTTCTGGCAGTTTTAACCCGACCCGTAACAAAACATCTCGCACCTATTCACCTGTGCCCAACAGCAACCAGTGGCTTTACACGGTGCATACGGCACAGTTGAATATCTCCTACGTGCCAGATCTATGGGGTGGGGTACGCCGGGGGGTAGAATCCGCCACAGCCCTGCGGGACGCACAGCGGGACCAGTTACGTGCGGTGCAGCTTACCCTCACAGCATCCGTGGTGCAGGCGGCGATTGACTACGCCACTCTCAAAGAGCAGCTCGACACCACGCAATCTCTTGTTGAGCTACAGCGGAACCTGTTGGACTCCGCCCGTAAACAGGAAAAAGCTGGCGAGTTTTCGCAAAACGACGTGGCTTTGCAGCACACGGCTCTTGCCCAGAATGAAGCCACGCTTGCCCCATTGCAAAAGCAGCTTGAACAGCAAAAACATCTGATTGCTGCACTGGTGGGTGATACGCCAGACGTGCCGCAGCCAGAGTTCAGCCTTAAGGACTTTACACTGCCGGCTGATCTTCCCGTCAGTGTGCCCGCACGGTTAATAGAGCAAAGACCAGATATCCGGACCGCGCAGGCTAACTGGCACGCAGCCTGCGCACAGGTTGGGGTCGCTGTGGCCAACCGGCTCCCCAATATTCAGTTGGGCGCTACCCCCGGTTATGCTGCGGCCTCTATTGCGCAGATGGCAGCCCCCGGTTACGGGCAGTGGACCATTGCCGCCATGATAACGCAGCCATTGTTTGACGGAGGGCTTCTCAGGCACCAGGAAAACGCGGCCCGTGCTGCGTATGATCAGGCTGCGTCTGACTATCGGAGCACGCTTCTGTCCGCATTGCAGGATGTAGCGGACACATTCACCGCCCTGCGGCTTGATGCCACAACACTGGCGGATAACGCTGAGGCCGCAACCGCAGCCGGAGACAGCCTGCGTATTGCGCTAGCCCAATATAAATACGGTGCCATCAGCCAGATTGTCATGCTGGCTGCCCAGCAGGCGCATCTGCAAACAGAGCTTGCTCTGGCACAATCCCGCGCTGACAGACTGGCAGATACCGTAGCTCTGTTTCAGGCTCTGGGCGGCGGATGGTGGAACAGCAAGGAGTCCGAGGCGCCGCATAATCCGTCATGGCACCCGGACAAGGGTTTGGCGGTGTTACTGCCCTAACGCCAAGCTTTCCAGTTGAATGGGGGCAAGGATGCGAATGCCATGATGATCCGTGCCCGCAATCAGCCCCTCCCGGCGTAAGGCGCTGATGGTCCGGCTTACGGTTTCAATGGTCAGGCCCAGAAAATCGGCAATATCCACCCGTGTCATGGGGAGGGAGACAAGTGGTGTATCATCTTGCTTCTTGTGACACGGAGCCTGAATGGTGCGGGACAGCAGAAAACTGGCCACGCGTTCACGTGCTGTTTTGCGGCCCAATAGCAGCATCTGGTCCTGAGCACCTGCCAATTCGTCCGCAATACCTGCCAGTAGGCGGCGTTCAAACTGGGGGTAGTCTGTCAGCAGGGACTCCAGACGAGTGCGCGAGAAACGACAAACCGTGACAGCGTCCACCGTCTCTGCACCAAAAGAGTAAAAGCCGGCGTTTGTCAGCCCCAGAAAATGGCCCACATCTGCAAAGCCTGTAATTTGCCGTCGGCCATCAGGCAGGGATTTGAAGAGCTTTACGGTGCCCCCTGTCACATTGAAAAAAGCTGTGGCAGGCGCACCTTCCTCTACCAGCGTCGTGCTGGGCGGGAAGGAGAGAGTTTTTGAAGCCTGTGCCAAAACGGCAAGGTCATCATCGTCAATGGCGTTACAGACGCTTTTTTCACGTACATCGCATACCAGACATCTCCGCAGATCATCCCCAGCGCTCAGCACCAGCCGTCTTCGTATTCTGGTGGGGGTAATTGGGGTCTGTGTATCTGCGGACATAAGGTGGACTATCCCGGAAAATCGGCCCTGCAGGGCAGAAAACTGCCCAAAAAACAGGTAGATAGAAGGTATAGATAAATCTTACGTTGTTTTTGATATAAATCAAAGCCAAAGCGGACGCTTTGCCCAGCCTCATTTTATGCTGCCCCCGCCACAAACAGTCCTGTGCCGGAAGTGTGCTTTTAAAGACACAGTATTTTCCGCATAGCCAGTAGAGATTGATCTAAATCAAGGTCTCTGCGACCTGTGCATGATTTTTCCAGCTGACATATTACAACGCAGTTGGAAAAGTATAACGGCAATGCTCAAGTTTCGTTCATTACTGACAGCTATTACCGCAGGTGTTGCGGCTCTGTCCGGTAGCGCCATGGCGCAGACAGCCGTGGCTCCAGCTTCGGCAAATGCTCAGTATGTCAACGCACCGGTCATGACGCAGATCCCGTCTGCTCCCCGTCCGTCTGGGCATTGTGGTCTCTTCCAGACCTGCGCCAGCACCAAAATCGGCCTTGGCCGGGGTGACTTCATGATACGCTTTTCCGGTGTGGGTATTCTGCCGCAGGACCGTGATAGCAATGTGAGTGTGCACACAGGCGGTGCCTCTATCCCCCTGCACAACACGCATCTTTCCACTACTAACCAGGCAATGCCTGAGTTGACGTTGGAATATTTCCTGACAGACAATGTGTCAGTTGACTTGATTGCAACCAGCACTCGGCATGAAGTTGCGGCTATTGGTAGCGATGTGCCTGCTTTGGGTGGTCCTCATAAGTTGGAGGTTGGTAGCGCATGGGTGCTGCCACCGACCCTTACTTTTGCATGGCACTTCCGCCCACACAAACGCTTCAACCCTTATGTTGGCGTGGGTGCAACGGCTATGTGGTTCCATAGCATGCATGCGAACAAAGGTAGCGAACTGGGCCTGACCAAACTAAACGCTGGTTTTACAGGTGGTCCGGCTGTTAACGCAGGCTTTGACTATCAGCTTGTTGGTAACTGGTTCTTTAACGCTGACGTCAAGCAGGTTTTTGTGCGTATGCATGCTTGGGCACAAAATCCGGGCGAAACCCTGCGGGTTCGTGCACACGAATCTCTCGACCCGACAGTGGTTTCTGCTGGTATTGCTTACCGGTTCTAAGACCATGGGCGCGGCATCTGTTTCTGACCTAATTACCCGTTACGGCGGAAACCTGCCGCGCTACACAAGCTACCCGACTGCCGCCAGCTTTACGGAGGCAGTCGGTCCTGCTCAGGCAGAAGGCTGGCTACGTGCCTTGCCAGCAGAGCAACCGCTCTCTTTGTATTTTCATGTGCCTTTCTGTGATGAATTGTGCCGCTTTTGCGGGTGCAATACCTCTGTCATGCGGCGTGATGACGGGCGTCAGGCCTACGGAGACCTGCTGCGCGAGGAACTGAGGCGTGTTGTAGCCCTCATTGGGTCACAGCGGCGCGTACGCCACGTGCAGTTTGGCGGGGGCACACCCTCTACACTCCCCGAATCTGCTTTGCGGCAGATCATGCGCTCCGTGCGCGCCATGTTTCATGTTGAGCCCGATGCAGAGTGCTCCATGGAGCTTGACCCACGGCATGTGCCACAGAATTACCCGGCTTTGTTGGGGGAGTTGGGTTTTACACGCATTAGTCTGGGTGTGCAGGACCTGAACGAAAAGGTGCAGGAAGCCTGTGGGCGGCACCAATCTTTTGAACAGACGGAAGCCTGTGTCTCTAGCGTGCGGGCAGCCGGTGTGTCTGGCATCAATGTCGATCTGATTTACGGCCTGCCATACCAGACAGAAGAGAGCGTGGCCGAGACCGTGCGTCAAATTGCCTCTCTTCGCCCGGATCGTCTGGCGGTTTTCGGGTACGCGCATGTGCCATGGAAACAGAAGCGCCAACGCCTGATTCCTGAGGCGTCTCTTCCCGGCCCAATGGAGCGTCTGGCGCAACGGGCCTGTATGGACGTTGTCTTGCAGAAGCACGGCTATGTTCCTGTTGGCCTGGACCATTACGCTCTGCCTGATGACGCTCTGGTCAAGGCAACCAGCGAGGGTACCCTGCGCCGTAACTTCCAAGGCTATACTACCGACTCGGCTGATGCGCTGATTGGCATGGGTGCTTCCGCCATTTCCATGTTGCCCGGCGGCTATACGCAGAACATTACGGCAGTTGCTCCCTATGTTCGGGCTTTGGCGGATTCGGACCATCTGCCAGTCGCGCGGGGTGTTGCCCGTACAGCGGATGACCATCTGCGCGGCAAAGTGATTGAGCGCCTGATGTGTGACATGGGTGTGGATCTGGCCCAAATGGAAGCTGGACTGGATGTTTTTACACCCGAATTGGAAGGACTGGCCCCCTTTGTGCAGGACGGTCTGGTGACTGTAACTGGCGCAAAAGTGCAGATGACAGAAAAAGGCCGGCCCTTTGTGCGTAATGTTGCAGCCTTGTTTGATACGCACCGTAAAACTCTGGCGCAGGCCTCTGTCGGGCAGCCTGATCCGCAGCGTTTTTCACGCGCTATCTGAACGTCTCTCTCTTTGTTGCGTATAAGCATATGTTGATCGTGCGACCATTTTGGCGCATGGAAAAGGCAGTTTGCTCCATACTGTAGCCAGAGTGGTGTGCAGGGAGTGGCATTTATACCGCAACTGAAGGACAGGGCAGATGCAGTCTGAAGCCCAGGTTTTAGGTGCTGGCGCAGCTTCGGCATTCCCCCAAATGCTGGCGGCCACGCCTGTTAAACACCACCCTTACCAGCACTGGATGCTGGATACTGTTCTGGAGCCTGATGCCTGCGACGCTCTGGTTGCTTGGGACCCAGGTACAGAAGCCCGTGCCGGGGACGTTGGGGGGCGGCGGGAGACACGCAACAAATTCCGTGTCTTTGTGGATAAAACCACGCGCGCGCAGGATGCGCGTCTGGACCGCTTGGCGCATGTGTTTGAAAGTCAGACTGTCCGTCAGGCTTTCGCCCAACATTGCGGTGCCCAATTGGATGATGCCGCCCTACGTCTGGAGCTATGTCTGGATACGGATGGCTTCTGGCTTGAGCCCCATACGGACATCGGTGCCAAGAAACTGACGCTTCTGGTTTCCCTTTCTACCAATGATCATTCGGGGGAATGGGGCACGGACCTGATGTCACCAGATGGCGAGTCTCTGGCGCGTGCTTCTGGCTCGTTTAATTCTGGTGTTCTGTTTATTCCGTCCGACAAGACATGGCACGGTTTTGTCCGCCGCCCGATAGAGGGTACGCGTCGGACTCTTATTGTGAATTATGTTGATCCAAGCTGGCGGGCTGTGCACGAATTGGCCTTTGGTCCTGTGGCAGCGCAGCAATAAACATTATAAAACAAGGTTTGGCGCAGCTCTCCCCCAAATGGGGGAGAGTGCTTTTGCAATGTAGCCTGAGTAGGCATGAAGAGGGCCCCGCGCCGCTATCGGGGAGTAGAGAGCTGGGATGAGTGACACTGTGCGTGAGTCAATGGAGTTTGACGTTGTTATTGTGGGGGGCGGCCCCGCTGGCCTTGCTGCGGCCATACGTCTGCGTCAGCTTTCCCCGGAAACAAGTGTCTGCCTGATCGAAAAAGGCAGCGAAATTGGCGCACACATTGTCTCCGGCGCGGTGATCGAACCCCGAGCCCTTGAAGAACTGCTGCCGGACTGGAAAGAGCGCGGAGCGCCTCTGAACACCAAAGTGGCTGCAGAAGAAATGCTGTACCTGACGGAAACCGGCAGTGTGCGCGTTCCCATGCTCGACAAATTCATGCCGCACATGGCCAACCACGGCAATTATATCGTCAGCCTTGGTGAAGTCTGCCGCTGGCTTGCGGCACAGGCTGAGGAACTCGGGGTTGAAATTTACCCCGGTTTTGCCGGGGCTGAAGTGCTGATTGAAAACAATCGGGTAGTTGGCGTTGCAACTGGCGATATGGGTATCACGCGGGATGGGCAGCAAGGCCCAAACTACCAGCCCGGTATGGAGCTGCGCGGCACCTACACTCTGTTTGCTGAAGGGTGCCGTGGTTCCCTGACGAAGCAGGTGATGGCGCATTATGACCTGCGTAAAGAGGTAGACCCCCAGACATACGGCCTCGGTATCAAGGAAGTATGGGAAATCCCTGCTGAGAAGCATAGACCCGGCCTAGTACAGCACAGTTTTGGCTGGCCTATGGACGACCAGACTTATGGCGGTGCCTGGTTGTACCATTTTGGCGAGAATCTGGTTTCTTATGGATTTGTCGTAGGGCTGGACTATCCCAACACGTGGCTTTCTCCTTTTGAGGAAATGCAACGTCTGAAATTGCACCCGGCCTTCCGCAAACATCTTGAAGGTGGTCGTCGCGTTGCTTACGGCGCTCGTGCCCTGTCCGAAGGCGGTTTGCAGGCCATCCCACGTCTCACATTCCCCGGTGGCGCTTTGATTGGGGACTCCGCAGGTTTCCTCAACGTACCCAAAATCAAAGGTACTCACACGGCTATGAAGTCCGGCATGTTGGCGGCAGAAGCTGTGGTGGATGCCATGCAGACGGAGCGCGTAGAACCTGCGTCCTTTACACAGCGGGTCAAGGACTCCTGGCTGTGGGAAGAACTTCGTACCGCCCGGAATATCCGGCCGGCTTTTGCCCGTTTCGGCATGAAGAAAGGGGCTGTTTATTCAGCGCTGGATGCCATGATCTTCAAAGGTCATGCCCCATGGACCCTTCACTTCAAGCATTCAGATAATGAAGTGCTCAAACCGGCGTCATTGTGTGAAAAGCCAACATATCCCAAACCAGATGGGCAACTGACATTTGACCGATTGTCTTCGGTTTTCCTGTCCGCCACCAATCATGAGGAAGATCAGCCCGTTCATCTGCGGGTCAAAAATCAGTCTCTGTGGAAAACCGTGAACTGGGATGTCTTCCGTGCGCCGGAAACGCGCTACTGCCCTGCGGGCGTGTATGAAGTGGTGGAAGAAACGACAGACCCACGTCTGCAAATTAACGCGCAGAACTGCGTGCATTGCAAAACCTGTGATATCAAGGACCCCGCACAAAATATCGACTGGGCGGTCCCTGAAGGCGCTGGTGGGCCTAACTATCCGGCCGGTATGTAAATTTTGTTAAAAATGCTGTATGCCCCCCTCTGAACGATCCTGCATCTGCAAGCGAAAGAAGCCATGAAGATTGTAGTACCTGTCAAACGGGTTGTGGATTACAACATCAAGCCCCGCGTAAAGGCAGATGGTAGCGGCGTTGAAACCGCTGGCGTCAAGATGTCCATGAATCCCTTCGATGAGATTGCGGTTGAAGAAGCCGTCCGCCTCAAGGAAAAAGGGGCCGCGACTGAAGTTGTCGTGGTGTCCATTGGTGTCCAGCAGGCGCAGGATACCCTGCGTACCGCTATGGCCATGGGTGCTGACCGTGCCATTCTGGTTCTGGCAGAAGAAAGCCCGGAACCTCTGGCAGTGGCCAAGGTGCTCAAAGCCATTGTGGCCAAGGAAGAACCCGGCATGGTCATTCTTGGCAAACAGGCCATTGATGATGACATGAACGCCACAGGCCAGATGCTTGCTGGCCTGCTTGGCTGGGGTCAGGGGACTTTCGCTGGTAAAGTGGATGTTGCCGATGGCACCGTGCGCGTCAGCCGTGAAATTGATGGTGGGACGGAAGATGTCTCCCTCAAGCTGCCAGCCGTTGTAACGGCTGACCTGCGGTTGAACGAGCCACGTTATGCCTCTCTGCCCAACATCATGAAGGCCCGCAAAAAGCCGCTTGAAACGCTCAATGTGGCAGACCTTGGTGTCGATACCACGCGCCGCCTGACCATTGTGTCTGTGGCTGAGCCTGCACAGCGTCAGGCTGGTGTCAAAGTTGGTTCCGTAGCGGAACTGGTTGAGAAACTGCGTAACGAAGCGAAGGTAATCTGATCATGACCGCTCTTGTTCTTCTTGACCACGAAGAAGGCCGGATCAGACAGGCCGCACTTTCTGCCATTACCGCGGCAACCCAGTTTGGGGATGTGCATGTACTGGTCGCTGGTGATGAGTCTGTAGCTCAGGCTGCTGCCAAAATTGCCGGTGTCTCAAAGGTCCTGCATGCAGCCGATGCCCGCTACGCGCATGAGCTGGCTGAGCCTCTGGCTGCTCTTATCGTGTCGCTGGCTGACAGTTATGATCAGATCGTGGCTGCGGCAGGTGCTGTTGGTAAGAACGTGCTACCCCGCGCTGCAGCCCTGCTGGACGTACAGCCAATCCCTGACGTGATCCGCATTGTAGACGCCGATACGTTCGTCCGTCCCATTTATGCAGGAAATGCGCTGGCAACCGTCAAATCGTCTGACAGCAAAAAAGTGCTGACGGTTCGTAGTTCTGCCTTTGATGCCGCCGCAGCTGAAGGGGGTTCTGCTCCGGTTGAAGCGGTTGCTCCGGCAGAAGACCCAGCTCTTTCTACTTTCGAGGCCGTTCACCTGTCCGAATCCGAGCGTCCTGAGCTTGAATCAGCACGTGTGGTCGTATCTGGTGGCCGTGGTCTTCAGAGTGAAGAGAAATTCAAGATTCTTGAACCTCTGGCAGATACACTCGGGGCCGCCATTGGCGCATCCCGCGCTGCTGTGGATTCCGGGTTCGTGCCTAACGATTATCAGGTCGGTCAGACAGGTAAGATTGTTGCACCAGAACTCTATCTTGCCTTCGGTATCTCCGGTGCCATCCAGCATCTTGCTGGCATGAAAGACAGCCGCGTCATTGTGGCCGTCAATAAAGACCCGGAAGCGCCGATTTTTCAGATTGCAGATTACGCCATTGAGGGAGACCTGTTTGAGGTCGTGCCCCAGCTGACAGACTCTCTGAAATAAGCGTTCAGGCTCACACTAAAAAAGCCCGCATGTGCCTCAGGTCATGCGGGCTTTTTTATGCTGTCATGTTGGGTGGTAAAAACGGGCCTTACAGGTCAGGATGCTTTATCGGTACCATAGGCGGCAAGAAAGACATGCACGGCCGCATGAATCACTTTTTCACGGTCAGCGTCTTCATTTTCCAAAGGCATGTTGAAACGCTTGCGGTGGCCAATGCGTGTCTGGCAGAGGGTAAAAAACTGCTCAGCGGCAAAAACCGGGTCGTCCACATGCAAAGCGCCGCGGTCAACCTGTTCCTGAATCCAGTTGGATAATGTCCCAATCGCCAGCTTTGGGCCATGCTGCCAGAATACGGTAGCCAGTTCGGGAAAGTGCGGCGCTTCGGAAACAATAATCCGGTACAGCATAATGCTTTCTGGTGCCGTAATCAGGTGCACCATGGCCCGCGCAATGGCAGCCAGTTTTTCTTTGACCGGTAGGTTAACAGTCTGGATGGGAGCAAGGGCCGCAGGCAGCTTTTCGCGGCAGTTCTGCTCCACAAAAGCCGCAAACAGGTCAGCTTTGTTCGTAAAGTAATTGTAAAGCGTCCCTTTGGAAACGCCTGCCTCCCGCGCAATGGCGGACATACTTGCCCCTTCAAAGCCGTGGTTGGCAAAAATCACCTTGGCACCAGACAGGATCTGTTGTCGTTTTGCTTCTGACTCCCCCGTGCAAGGCGTGGGCGTCAGGTGGGATGGGGGAGGTGCAGCAGACATGATGAAAGGCTTATTCCCAAGTATGACGATTGACGCAACATCGAAAAACGCTAGGTTAGCATGCTGACCGAACCGATCGGTCAGCGCAAGAACGGTTCGGTATAAATTAGAAATTTCGTTGGGAGCGGACGGGTGGCAAAACGGTACGCGCTGGGAGCAAGTACTTTGGCTCTGGCATTTCTGCTGGGCGGGTGCATGGTTGGCCCGGATTTCAAAAAGCCAGCCACATGGACACCAGAGCAATGGCAACATGCCAAACTGGAAGGGTCATCCCGCGCACTCAGCGTGCCAAGTGACCAGGCCCCGGATCCGGAGTGGTGGTCAGCCTTTCATGACCCGGAACTCACGTCACTCCAAAAACGTCTCGCCTCTCAGAACCTTGATATTCTGCAAGCAACAGAGCAGTTGGCGGTTAGTCGTGGTCAGTTAATTATTGCTGGGGCAGAGCGCTTTCCCAACCTTGCGGCAACTGGCTCTTACAAGCGGGCGCAATATAGCAGCAAGCAGATCTCGCGTATTATCGACCGCGTGAAAAAGAATGTCTCGGACAACTATCTACAGCCCGACCAGACCGAGATGCTGTCTTCCCTGTCCTCAGATGTCTCCATCCCCTTGCTCAACCAATGGCAGGATGGCTTGCAGGCAAGTTGGGAAGTGGACCTGTGGGGCCGGGTTCGTCGTCAGTATGAAGCCGCGAAGGCTTATCTGACCGCAACGCTTGAAGAAAGACGCGGCATTCTTATTGCGCGGCAAGCTGAACTTGCTCAGGACTATATGTCCCTGCGTGGGTTACAGGAGCAGTTGCGTATTACCAAAGCCAACCGTGATGCCGCCCAGAATCTTCTTAACCTCAGCTCATCCCGCTATAAAAGTGGGCTAGTCAGTGAGCTGGATGTTGAAAGCGCCCGCTCACAGGTTGAAGAAACAAACGCCCGCATTCCTCAGTTTGAGCAGCGTATTGCGCAACAGATCAACGCTATTAACCTGCTTATGGGGACTCCACCTGGCTCCCTGAATGCTGAGCTGGAGCAGGCTGCTTCAATTCCTATGGTGCCAGCTACAGTGCCTGTAGGGTTGCCATCAGAAGTGGCGCGCCGTCGTCCTGATATTCGGCAGGCGGAAGCTGAATTGCACGCAGCAACAGCCGAAGTCGGGCAAGCCGAGGCGGACTTCTACCCAAAAGTCACTATTGATGCCGGTTTTGGTTTCCAATCTTTCTCATTCCGCGACCTTGGGTTCTGGAGCGCACGCGCCTGGAATGTGGGGCCATCCATCACATTGCCTATCTTCCAAGGGGGCCGTTTGAAAGGCCAGCTTGAAATGAAGAAGGCCTCTCAAAAAACGGCTGCGCTGCGGTACCGTAAGACCGTCCTTACAGCATGGAACGAAGTCGATAACGCTCTGACGGCTTATGAAGCTGAGCAAAAGCGCAATAACGCGCTCAAGACACAGGTGGCGTCAGACGAGCGCTCCCTGCATCTTGCGCAAGAGCAATATAAACATGGGCTGCAAAGCTTTCTGCAGGTTCTGGATGCAGAGCGGCGTGTTCTGGCGTCACAAACGCAGTTGGCGGACAGCACGTCTGTTATCGCTAACAATCTTGTGCGTCTCTATAACGCGTTGGGTGGGGGTTGGGAGACAACATACCCAGATGCACCAGCCAGGCAGGCACAGCATAGTTAAGCCGTATTACAGTGAGCTCTTTTGAAAGGCCGACCAGTTTACTGGTCGGCCTTTCTTATAAGGTCCTTCCCCGTTGTAGCAGGCGTTAATCCCGGCAAAAAACCGATTCCACGCAGCAGGTAAACGCTTGTGGAGAAAGAAAAATAGACAAAAACGGCAGAAAACCGGCATGGTTTCATTAGTGTTATGATTTTTAAGTCAAAAGAGTGAAAGAAATATGAAATAGGGTGTTGACGGTGTTTGTGAGTGGGTATAGAA
>NZ_JBQDXI010000005.1:0-141339 GCF_052102375.1 Acetobacter sp. | reverse complement strand
TTGAATGGCATTCAAGAGGTCGTCGGTTCGATCCCGATTGGCTCCACCAGTTTTCTCCATTTATAAAATCTCTCTTATTAAAGATGCAAAGTCTCAAGCTCTGTCATACTTGTGTTTGCGTGTTACCATCGGCTTCTCGTCGTGGGATACCCTCTCAAAATACTCTTGCCCAAACTGTTCAAAGTTTATCAGTGGCTAGGGAGCGTGTGTGGTATGCGCCACCTGTTTGCACGGAAAGTCTGGACAAGGTGGGGTGAACTAACCCAAGAGCAGAGTAATTTTTCCTCTTTTCACATCAGGTCTGTTGCATGACGTCTTCCTCCCCCTCCCATGCACCACCGGCTAGTCAGTTTTCACTATGGCATATTGTGCTGTTGGGTTTGGTTACCGGTATTGGTCCGCTTGCAACGGATATGTACCTTCCTGCTTTCCCGGAAGTGGAGCAGGATTTGGGTGGTGGTCTTGGCTCTGCCCAGTTTACGCTGGCTGCGTGGTTTTTGGGGCTGGCCTTCGGGCAGTTTTCCCAAGGCCCCTTATCTGACCGGTTTGGGCGGCGTGCCCCTCTTGTTGTTGGGCTGACTATTTTTGCCGTTGCATCCGCTGGGTGCGCTGTGGTGCAGGATTATCACCTGTTCTGCCTCTGCCGTTTTATCGGGGCTGTTGGTGGGTCTGCCTCTGCTGTTGTTCCACGGGCTATTGTGCGTGACGTGGCCACCGGCAAGAAAGGGGCGCGCATTATGTCCCAACTGACTCTGGTTTTTGGCGTGATGCCCGTACTGGCCCCAAGTTTTGGTAGTATTGTGCTGAAATTTGGAAGCTGGCGATGGATTTTCTGGGTTGGCGCACTGTATGGCGTGCTGGCAATACTGGGTATCCTTCTCACCCTGCCTGACACGCTGGCGAAGGAACGGAGAATACCCTTCTCCCCAACCCGGATTGCCGCGCGCTATATTGTTATTTTACAGGAGCCGGTGTTCCGCGCAAACGCGCTTATTGCGACCTTTTCCACATTCGTCATGTTTGCCTATCTGGGAAGTGCCCCTGTTTTGTTTGAGCAGGTACTCCATTTCTCTTCCGCGCAATTTGGCCTGTTTTTTGGGGTTAATGCTGCGGCGTTTATTCTTGGTACGCAGATCAATGGTAAGCTAGTGCACAAGGTTGCCATGCCCGTGTTGCTTGAGGGCGCCTTGTTGTGGGCTTTGGTTATTGGTGCTGTGTTTGTCGTGCTGGCCTGTATGGGGATTGCGGGCGAGCATCATCCCATCCTGACCTGTGCGCTTATTACAAGCATTACAGGCGCTCTTGGCTTTATTGGCCCCAATGCAACCGTCATGTCTTTCTTCCATCATGGTCACCATGCCGGGAGCGCATCTGCTATGTTGGGAACCTTACAGTTCAGCATTGGTTCCCTCAGCAGTGTGTTGGTGGGGCTACTGCCAGGTGGCAGTGCCATCCCCACGGCACTCGGCATGATGGCTGGTATTCTTGGTATGGCAGTGGCTGACGGTATGCGCCGCTTTGCCCCTCCAATAGGGGCGGAGGACGACTAACCCCCAGTCTGAGCACAAAGGTGATAAGGCAGAATGAAACGTAAAAATGGTTTTCTTAGTCCCATGCCCTGCAAAGGACATGCCTTCTCCCTACTGGCGGGTGTTTGCCTGACGATGTGGTGCACAGGGGCAACCTACGCAGCGCCACCAGAGACTGTGTTGCTTGAACATGTGCAAGTTTTTGATGGGTCATCCCCCACTGAGCAGTCTGACAGAGATGTGCTTATCCAGAACGGAGTAATCAGATCCCTTGGTAAAAGTGGCACACTGTCTGTGCCTAAAGGAGCCCTCCGCACTGACCTGAGCGGGAAAACCCTTATTCCCGGCCTCATTTCTGATCACAGCCATGTGGGCGTGGTATCCGGCACACAGGTTGGATCAGCCAATTTCACAGCGCCCGTCATTCAAGCTGCTTTAGGGCAATATGCACGGTATGGCGTGACAACGGTTACGGCGCTTGGTCTCACCAAGTCCCCTCTTTTTGACCAACTCCGCCAGCAGCAACACCAGAACACGCAAGGGGCGGACCTGTTTGGTGTGGACCAAGGGATAGGCACACCCGGAGGGATGCCGCCTGAGGGTATGGTCAAGGTAGGGAAGGACCAGATATTTCGGCCTGCCACAGCAGAAGAAGGCCGACAGGCAGTCCAGAAAATGGCGGATGAGGGAACGGACCTCGTCAAGCTCTGGATTGATGATTTCAAGAATGGCGTGTCTTCCGCCAAACCACTGCCTGTCATGAAGCCTGAGGTGTGGCAGGCGGTCATACAGGAAGCTCATGCCCGGCATTTGCGGGTTGCTGTTCATATTCATGATTTGCGCTACGCCAAGCGGTTGGTTGCTGACGGGGCAGATATTATTGCTCACGGTGTCAGGGATGAACCTGTGGACGATGAGTTCATAACCCTGATGAAGTCTCATTCCGCATGGTATGTGCCTACCATCAGTCTGGATGAGGCCACTTATCTGTTTGCTGAACAGCCTGCCTTGTTGCAGGACCCGGTTTTAAAACCGGCATTGAGTGAAGATCTTATCCGGCAGATTTCCGACCCTGCATGGCAGGAAAAAACCCGTACAGCACCTTTGGATGCGGCGTCACACAAAGCTGTTGCCATGAACCAGCAAAATCTTTTGGCTCTGTATAAGGCGGGTGTGAATATCGGGTTCGGAACGGACTCAGGTGCCGCGCCGGTGCGTTTACCCGGTTTTGCTGAGCACAGAGAACTTCGGTTGCTGGTGGAAGCAGGTTTGACCCCGCTGCAAGCCCTCCGGTTGGCAACCAGTCAGGCTGCTGCGTTGCTGGGCCTGTCTGACCGGGGCATGATTGCACCGGGGAAACGTGCTGATTTTGTCGTACTAGAGGCAGATCCGGCACAGAATATTGCGGCAGTAGACCAGATTGCTGCTGTCTGGCGGGGGGGCGTTAAAACAGAAGGACCGCTCGTTCCCCGATAAGACAATACGGCGCGTTGCTCTGGCAGAGACCACAAACAGTCTCTGCCAGAGCGCTTTAGTGCGGAGACTGTGGCGTGTTGGTCTGCGGGGTTTTCCCGTATATGGGCTGCGCCTGCGGAATAACCATATGACCATCACCCGACTCAAGCGGGCCAGACGTTGCATTGGAAGGCATAAGCGCTTCAAACCGGTCTTCAGGATGGTTTGATGGTGCTGGTGGTTTCTGACCATTCGCAGCAGCCAGATCTTCGCGGTCCTGCGCCTCTTTGGAGCGGCGTGCTTCTGCGGGCGCGGCTTCAGGAATAAAGCGGCCAGGCCGTTCTGGGGGCAGGTCTATGTTCTCGCCCTCAATTTCCCGGTGGCATCCCGTTAGGCACGGTATGCAGGATAGCAGAGCAAGCCCAAGGCATAGCGTTACAGGTGAACGGCGCCAAATCCCGCGCGGCCGGAACCGGACAGGGACAGTTTGGGTGCAGGGGGAGTGATGGATCACGAGCAAGCTACACCCAGTCCTGTATCAGCCTTCTAGGTGGCGGGCTTCTTCTGGCAGCATAACAGGAATGCCGTCACGAATAGGGAAAGCAAGCCCGGCCTGCTGGCTGACCAGTTCATTTGTCTCTGCATTATAAGTCAGCGGCCCTTTGGTTACAGGGCAGACCAGCAGAGAGAGCAGGCGGGGGTCAAGCGGGGCGTGGGTATGAGCACCGGACATATAAAGAGCATTCCTACAAAATCATTTACGAAGGCGGGCCATTATCTTCCGGCCCGGCCAGATCAAGCAACATCTGTAGCACACGCACACGCTCTGTTAAGGTGGCTGCATCAAGCAATGCCTGTTTTTCTGCCGGAGGGAAAGGACAGATCATGGGAAGGGTGACGAGCAAAATGTCATCCCCCATCTGCTCAATGACAGACCAGCGGGCATTGAGGCCCTTTTGCCGAAAATAGCGGCGCAGGGCATCCAGTAGTTTTTGCCGGTCAAATGGCGCAGATGGCAGTTCAGACAAATCTGCCGCGAAGGAGGAGACATCCACGCGGGCATGGCGGTAGCCTCTGTCTATCTCTGTCTCACGCAAAAGTCTGAAGCGGGCAATGCCGGTCAAGGTCACGGCATAAGTGCCATCACTGCGTTCTGTGAAAGACGTGATACGCCCCACACACCCGATTTTGTAGAGAGGCGGGGTGGCCTCTGGCGTTTCCTCATCTTCTTCGCGCCAGACAGGCTGGATCATGCCAACAAGCCGGTGTGAGGCCAGAGCATCTTCCATCAAGGCAATATAGCGCGGTTCGAATATATTGAGCGGGAGTTTTCCTCCCGGCAGCAGTAATACGCCGCTGAGTGGGAACAGGCCCAGCTCAATGGGCATATCTGCCAGAGTAAGGTCACAGACCCGCGGAATACGCCGCGGGATATCTGCTACGTCATCTTGGGGGAGATAGGATGCCAAAATTACAGATCAGGAAAACAGCAGGGAAGACAGCTTGCGGCGTGCTGCAAGCGTTGCTGGGTCCATATGGCCCCAGGCTTCAAAAAAGCGCAGGAGTTGCTGACGCGCGGCCCCATCTTTCCATGTCAGGTCAGCCTTAATGACACTGAGCAGCTCATCCGCAGCTTCCGTCCGTTTATTGGCAGCGTTAAGGGCTGTGGCAAGTTCGCACCGGGCTTCGTAATCATCTGGGTTGGCTGCAAGGCGTGCACGCACACCTTCCATTTCCTGAGCCGCTTTCCGGCCTTCCTTTTTCAGTTCCAGTGCTGCGCGGGCCCCCACAACATCCGGGGCCTCGGCAATTTTGGTGGGTACATCTGCCAAGGCAGCCGTGGCTGCTTCTTCATCATCCAGTGCCAGCAGGGCGCGCACTAGGCCACCCCATGCTTTGGGGTTCTCAGGCTCTTCACCAATAACGGCAGAATAGAGTTCTGCGGCCCGATCCGGCTGGTTGGTTTCCAGCGCAACATCCGCTTCAGCCAGAAGTTCTGTGGCGGGTAAGGTCCCGCCACCAGCGGCCTTCAGAACACCTTCAACAAACTTCTTGATTTCACTCTCAGGCAACGCACCCTGAAACAGGTCAAGGATCTGCCCTTTCCAGAAGGCAGCAACCATGGGGATGGACTGAAGTGGCAACCCAACCTGTGAGAGCTGGGCGGCAAGGGCACGGTTGGCGTCAATATCAAGCTTGACCAGACGCACGCGGCCTTTGGCTGCGGTTACAACTTTTTCCAGCACCGGGGCCAGTTGTTTGCAGGGGCCACACCAGTCCGCCCAGAAATCCACCAGAACAGGGACCGTACGGCTGGCCTCTATCACATTCTGCATGAATGTGTCCTGAGACCCTTCTGAAATGACAGGGGCAGCCCCCTGCCCTGTTGCACCGTTCTGCGTCTCAGGACGTGGCTGGCCGATAATATGGTCCATCTGGTGTCTTCCTTGCTCAAAACAGTGGGGAGTTTTTGTGCAACCGCTCCCCGTTTTGCGGCGTTTGCCGCCCTTGTTGTCCTAGATGGTCAATGAAAGGCGTGGGTGCAATGGGAATTCTGACGCAACATGCCCATATAGCTTATTAAGTATGCCTGACAGCATTCCATACCCTGTGGAGAAGCGCTAGAACAGGTAGTAGGACAAAACAGGAACGGCAGCGAAAATTCTGATGGAAAATACCCTTCCCCCCGATCAATCAGCTATTCGCGTCCGTGGTGCGCGGGTTCATAATCTCAAGAATGTTGATATTGATATTCCGCGTGATAGCCTGACAGTCGTGACCGGCCTGTCAGGGTCCGGTAAGTCTTCCCTGGCGTTTGATACCATCTATGCAGAAGGGCAGCGCCGCTATGTAGAAAGCCTGTCTGCCTACGCTCGCCAGTTTCTGGAACTGATGGGAAAGCCGGATGTGGACTCTATAGAAGGGCTGTCTCCCGCAATTTCCATTGAGCAGAAGACAACCTCCAAGAACCCGCGTTCAACCGTTGGCACCGTGACGGAAATTTATGACTATATGCGCCTGCTCTGGGCGCGTGCTGGCATACCGTATTCTCCTGCCACAGGGTTACCCATTGAAGCCCAGACCGTCAGCCAAATGGTTGATAAAGTACTGGCATTGCCGGAGGGCACACGCCTTCTTCTGCTCTCCCCTGTTATTCGCGATCGTAAGGGAGAATACCGCAAGGAACTGGCTGAACTTCAGCGTAAAGGCTTTACACGTGTTAAAGTGGACGGAGACCTTTACGAAATTGCTGATGTACCCACACTTAATCGGAAGTTGCGGCATACGATTGAAGTTGTGGTGGACAGAATTGTGGTGAAAGAGGGTATTGAAACCCGTCTGGCTGACAGTTTTGAGACAGCGCTAGAGCTTTCTGATGGCATTGTTTATGCTGAGGAAGTGCTAAAAGAGAGTAAAGCTGATGCTGAGAGATGGGTTTTTTCTTCCCGTTTTTCATGCCCGGAAAGTGGCTTTACTCTGGAAGAAATAGAACCGCGCTTATTTTCCTTTAATGCGCCACAAGGTGCTTGTCCGGCCTGTGACGGCATTGGCACGGAAACCTTTTTCAACCCCGCACTTGTTGTACCTAACCCTGCACTGTCGTTGAAAAAAGGTGCGATAGCACCGTGGAAGGATGCAAAGTCTCCTCTACTTGACCAGACATTGGAGAGTCTTGCTGCGCATTTCGGGACCAGCATGGACACGCCATGGAAAGACCTGCCTGAAGATGCTCAAACAGGTATTTTAAACGGGGTTCTGGAAGATGTAACCTTTACCTATAAAGATGGTAAAAAAAGCTATTCCGTTACAAAACCTTTTGAAGGGGTGTTGAAAAGTCTGTCACGCCGCCTTGCTAATACCGATAGCATGTGGGTACGTGAGGAACTTTCGCGGTATCAGTCTGAAAAATCATGCCATGTCTGTCATGGTGCACGCCTGCGTCCGGAAGCATTATGTGTTAAGGTTGCGGAGAAGACAATTTCAGAAGCATGTGATTTACCAATTGGAAAATCACTGTCCTGGTTTGAAAGTGTTTTGCCGACACTAACACCACAACGAGCCGAAATTGCGCGACGTATTCTCCGTGAAATTCAGGACAGACTGAAATTTCTGGATGATGTTGGGCTGGATTATCTTACTCTCTCACGGAGTTCTGCAACATTGTCGGGGGGAGAAAGTCAGCGCATCCGTCTGGCAAGCCAGATCGGGTCTGGTTTGACAGGCGTGTTATATGTTCTGGATGAACCGTCCATCGGGCTGCATCAGCGCGATAATGAACGCCTGCTCGGGACGCTGGATCGTCTTAAAAAGCTTGGTAACACACTCATTGTTGTCGAACATGATGAGGATGCTATAAGGAGCGCCGACTGGCTGGTTGATATGGGGCCCGGTGCAGGTGTTACTGGTGGTACAGTGATTGCGACGGGTACGCCGGAGCAGGTTGCCAAAGTGCCGGAAAGTATTACTGGTGCTTATCTTTCTGGTCGAAAGGTTATTCCCGTCCCTGCTCAGCGTAGGCCAATAGACAAAAAACGCCTTCTGACTGTGGAAGGTGCAAGTGGGCATAACCTTAAAAATGTCACGGCGCGTTTTCCGCTTGGTACATTTACCTGTGTAACTGGTGTTTCGGGCAGTGGAAAATCGACACTTGTTATCGATACATTGTACAAAACGCTGTCGCGTGAACTTATGGGGTCCTCAACCTCACCAGAACCCTGTAAATCTATCAAAGGCTTAGAACTGCTCGATAAAATTATTGATATTGATCAGTCACCTATTGGTCGTACACCACGGTCTAACCCGGCGACCTATACCGATCTATTTACCCCCATACGAGATTGGTTCGCCGAACTGCCGGAAAGCAAGGCGCGCGGTTATAAGCCTGGCCGCTTTTCATTCAACGTTAAAGGGGGACGATGCGAGGCCTGTCAGGGGGATGGCGTTCTCAAAATTGAAATGCACTTCCTGCCAGATGTTTTTGTGACTTGCGATACCTGTAAGGGGAAACGCTATAACCGTGAAACGCTGGAGATTAAATTTAGGGGTAAATCCATAGCAGATGTTCTGGCTATGAGTGTGGATGAAGCCCTCCCCTATTTCTCTGCGCAAAGCCGGATTCGGGACAGGCTGGCCATATTGCAGCAGGTTGGCTTGGGTTACGTGGCGCTTGGCCAACAAGCTACAACCCTTTCTGGCGGGGAAGCGCAGCGCGTTAAACTTTCTAAAGAACTTGCTCGTCGGGCAACAGGCCGTACTCTTTACATTCTGGATGAACCAACAACAGGGTTGCATACGGAAGATGTTAGAAAACTTCTTGAAGTTTTACACGCTCTGGTAGACCAAGGGAATACTGTAGTTGTGATTGAGCATAATCTGGAAGTTATTAAAACGGCTGACTGGTTGATAGATGTGGGCCCTGAGGGAGGAGATGGCGGTGGCCAGATCGTTGCAGAAGGTACCCCTGAAGATATTGCTGCCTGCCCAGAGAGTTATACAGGTCGTTTTCTCGCACCTCTTCTAAAATCAGTGCCAGTCAAAAAAACAACGCGAAAAAAGAAATAACATGAAAATTCATAAACATTTCATTGCTGGTGTTTTATGTGTCTCTGCTCTGTTTTCGCCTTTTTCGGCTAATGCACAGCAGGCAGGACAGGTTCTGTTCGAGCAGCAGACGTGGACAGAAATACAGTCAGCTTTAAAAGCGGGTACTACAACTATTCTGGTACCCATTGGTGGTACAGAGCAAAGCGGTCCGTATCTTGCTGTCGGGAAGCATAATGTGCGTGTTATGGTGCTGTCACAGCAGATTGCACAAAAGCTGGGGCAAACAATGGTAGCGCCTGTGGTAGCTTATGTGCCAGAGGGTACAACCAGCCCTCGCTCATCTCATATGCGTTTTCCCGGCACAATAACCGTTCCGCCTGATGTTTTCGAGAAAACTCTTGTATCAATAGGCGAGAGTTTTCAGGTTCAGGGGTTCAGAAACATCGTATTTCTGGGGGATCATGGCGGTTACCAGAAATATATGGAAAAAGCGGCTACAGTGTTAAATCACGAATGGCAGGGAAAAAACGCAAAGGCGCTTTATATTAAAGACTATTATACTGCCATTACCAACCAGTATGCAAAATGGCTTACCCAGCAAGGGCACGGAAATGAGGTAGGCATGCATGCAGACATAAGTGATACCTCCCTTCTTCTTGCCGTTGACCCATCAATGGTGAGGGAAAGTGCGTTACGGGCTTCTGGAACTCCTTCCGCAGCAGAGGGCATGTATGGGGGGGACCCTCGCCATGCCTCTGCTGAACTGGGCCGCGTAGGGGTGGCCATGCAAGTGAATGCGGCAGTTAAGGCCATTGAAGAAGAGCGTGTTAAATAATTAGTAGTAAAAAAGTCCGAAATAACCGGAAAATAGACGGCCTGTCCCTGTTATGCTAAGCTCTTACAGTGTTCATTTGGGCAAAAGTAAAAGCAAGGTACAGGCTGTAATATAATGATAGTAAAAAGGCATCTGGCAGCGGCAGCAGCTATAATGGTCACGCTGGGCACAGGGTATAACCTAGCCCATGCGCAAACAGCCGCGCCAGCCCCAGCTGAAGCTTCGGCCCCGGCAATTCCTTCCGGTAGTGCTGCGCCATCTGCTGGTGTAGCTCCGGTTAATCAGCCGACGTATCCGGGAGCAACTGTATCTGCTGTCCAGACCATTCCGGGTATGCCGCCAGTTCTAAACCCGACCAACCTGTATAGTGAAACGGCAGAGGGCCATATTGCCCCCCAGATTGCTCAGGACCCTGCCCGCGTTTATGTGCCTAACTTGCGGTCTAATGATGTTTATGTCATTGACCCCGCGACCAATACAGTGGTGGATAAATACAAGGTTGGTAAAAGCCCGCAGCATGTTGTGCCGTCTTGGGACTTACGTACGCTTTGGGTGACCAATAATGCTGAAGGTACCTTTGACGGAAGCCTGACACCGATTGACGCACATACCGGCAAACCCGGCCCGGCAGTGCCTGTAGATGACCCCTATAACATGTATTTTACGCCAGATGGTAAGTCCGCCATTGTTGTGGCTGAAGCCCGCAAGCGGCTTGATTTTCGTGACCCGCATACAATGGCGTTGCAGCAATCCGTGGACACGCCTGACTGTAAAGGCGTGAATCACGCTGATTTTTCCATTGATGGTCGGTATGCCATTTTCACCTGTGAATTTGGTGGTCATCTGGTAAAAGTCGATACCGTTAATAAAAAAGTATTGGGCTACCTAAAGCTTTCCAGTGGTGGCATGCCTCAGGATATTCTTATCTCACCTAATGGTAAGGTTTTCTACATCGCTGACATGATGGCCGATGGTGTCTTTGTTGTGGACGGTGATAACTTCCGGGAAGTTGGGTTTATTCCCACGGGTGTTGGCACTCATGGCTTGTACCCAAGCCGTGATGGTACAAAAATGTATGTTGCTAATCGTGGATCTCATAAAATTCACGGCAAACCCCATAGCACTGCCGGGGGTGTAACGGTTATTGACTTTGCGACAAACAAGATTGTTGCAAACTGGCCTATTCCCGGTGGTGGTAGCCCAGACATGGGTAATGTTAGTGCTGACGGCAAAACTCTTTGGTTATCTGGCCGCTTTGATGATGTTGTGTATGCTATCAACACACAGGATGGCAGCATGGTTAAAGTCCCTGTAGGTGCAGAGCCTCATGGCCTTACAGTCTGGCCACAGCCTGGCCGCTATTCTGTTGGGCATACAGGTATTTTACGCTAAGATTTTTTATAGCTTATGAGGAAAGGGGTGCAAATATGCACCCCTTTTTTTATTTAGGCATTCAGATAAACGGTTTTGGTTTGCACATAGGCTTCCAAACCGTATTTTCCATCCTCTCCACCTAGTCCGCTATCTTTGTAACCATGGTGGAATCCTTGTGGTGCTTCTCCTCCCTCACGGTTAACATAGACTTCTCCAAAATTCAGGTCAGAACTAATACGCATAATGCGTTTCAAATCCTGCGTGAAAACATATGCGGAAAGCCCATATTGGCACTCATTTGCCTGACGAAGAGCGTCATCATAATCAGTAACTTTGGTAAGAAGGAAGACAGGGCCAAATACCTCGTCTTTAACAATATCCATATCTTCGGTTACATTGGTAAGAAGAGTGGGTGCATAGAAAAAACCCTGATCGTAAGCGCCACCCGTAAGGCGCTTACCCCCCATCTCCAATGATGCACCCTGCGCCACGGCCTGCTCCACCATTTTATGCACTTTTTCAAGTTCTTTCAGGGTAACTTTGGGACCCATATCTGTTTTAGCATCAAGTGGGTTACCAACAGTCAGGACGGCAATTTTCTGGCGCACAAGCGTTAGGAACTGGTCATAGACCGCTTCATGCACATAGGTAAGCTCGTTACTGGTACAAACCTGTCCGGCGTTCGAGAAGCGAGCCTGTACGGCGGCTGTGGCTGCTTTCTCAATATCAGCATCTTCCATGACAATAAAAGGTGCTTTTCCACCCAACTCCAAGCGAACTTCCTTCAGAGTGTTCGCTGCTGCAGCCATAATTTTTTTGCCGGTTGCGGTGCTGCCAGTCATCGTAATCAGCTTGATATCAGGGTGTTCCACTAAGGGTGTCCCAACATCTTGGCCATTCCCGGTAACAACATTCAACACGCCTGCTGGAATACCAGCTTCTTCCGCTAAACGGGTGGCTTCCAGCGCAGCCAATGGGGCTAGTTCATGTGGTTTTATAACAATGGTATTGCCTGCGGCCAGTGCAGGAGCAACCTTGCGGGCAAAAAGAGCCAAAGGAAAATTCCAGGCCGAAATAGCGCCTATGACACCATGTGGTATCTTCTCAAATAGAATTTTCTCGCCTGGGCGGCTGCCGGGTATAATATCGCCTTCAAGTCTGCGTGTGTTCTCAGCGGCAAAACGGATAAGGCCTGTTGCAAAGTTAACTTCGATATGTGCTTCCGCAAGAGGCTTTCCCATTTCGCTTGAAATGACATGTGCAAAATGATCAGCGTTTTTTTCTATTAAAGCCTTGAAGGCATAAAGAATATCTGCCCGTTCTTCAGCCGTTTTTTTGCTCCATGCAGGGAAAGCATCCGCAGCAGCTTTTACAGCTTTTTCAACATCGTGCTGTGTGCCGTTTGTCGCTTTGCCAACAAGGGCACCGGTCGCAGGGTTACGAATTTCAGTGACACTATCAGCGCTTCCATTTTCCCACTGACCATTGATGTAGAGTTTATAGGTATCTTTAAGGGCGGGGTTGGACATGAAATTTTCTTTCCATAAAAATTGTGTGCAAGACTGGTGTCGTAAAGACTAACGCCTTGCGAGCTCATGGTTTCATAGTGCCCGCTGTTCAGGCGGAATGAAAAGTGATTAATTAAGAGGATAATCCTCATTTTTTATGAGTCTTGAAAATGTATCGTCCGAAATTATCTCAACTTCGCTTCTTTTGCGCTATTGTAGAAATGGGGTCGATTGCAGCAGCAGCGGATAAAATGAACTGTGTGGCATCCAATATCACCATGCGGCTGAAAGAGCTGGAAAATGATATTGGGCATGCACTTTTTACACGCGAGAACAAAAGCCTTACCATTACCCCGGCAGGTCGAAAGTTTTATCAAGACGTCAAACCACTGGTCGAGAAATGTGATGAACTTCCGTTTTTGTGGGAGAAGGACAAACAGAGGGCTATTTTTAAAATAGGCGCGCTAGATGTTGCTTTTCTTACCTGTATATATAAGAAATTACCAGAATTTATAAAAAATTATCCGGATATTTATGTAAGTATTATAAAAGGGTCCAGCTTTGCTTTGGAACGTATGGTGCTGGAGCAGACCATTGATCTGGCCATTACAGATGGACCTGTGCAAACAACCCAATTACAGAGCGTCTTTGCTTTTCATCAGCCACTTTATTTGGTTATGCCGGAAGGCATAAAAAAAGAGAGCGCGGATATCATCAAAAAATCGAATTTTTACCTTTTTAATCAGGATTGTTTTTACCGCCAACGGGTTGAAGTGTGGCTTGAACAAAAAGGCTATCAACCTCGCACCATTCAAACGATAGAATCTTATGACGTCATAACGGCGTGCCTGAAACTGGGGAATGGATTTTCCTGTATGCCGGAAAGCATCATCACCCAGTTATACAAGCAGGGTCACGTTTTGAATGTGCGACCTATGCTGGAACTGGGGCCAACGGATGTTTATTTTGTGTGGCGCAAAACCGCGACGTCAGAAATAAGAGAAAATTTCATAAGCATGATGAAGACATAAAATTTTAAAAATTATCACAGATAAAGTAATTTACAGTCTGTTCGTTGTTTTGGTTCCGATACGTCTCGACACTCTAATATTATAATGCTTCTAGTAGGTATGGTTTTCCCCAACAGTTTGGCGTGTGTGGCTGAGCTGGTGTCGGGGCACAGGGAGTATCTCACACTATGTCTTTCCGCCGTTTTATTCTCTCTTCCGTGGCTGGGGTTGGTCTTATGTTTGGGGCAGTGCTGGCTTACGCAGCAACGCCACAGGAGCAGCCGCAGCCGCAGCCTTTGCCGCTTCCTCCCGCGCTTCCAACCCCTCAGGACAAGCCCTATGCCGGGCAGTTGTTTCTTCAGGTTGATGCAACGGATCTGTCACGCCACATACTGAGCATGAAAGAGACGGTACCTGTACCGGCAGATATCGCCCAGAATGGTGGTGATTTTGTTTTACTCTATCCAATGTGGATACCGGGTGATCACTCCCCTACGGGCACTATAGATCAGTTGGGTGGTATAACCGTAAAGGCAGCAGGCCAGTCCCTGCTCTGGAAACGCGATACAGTAGAGGTGAGTGCGTTCCATATTCAGGTGCCTAAAGGCACACATGAAGTTACGGTTGCCTATCAGCTCTTAACGCCGGTTTCCCCTAACGAGGGGCGTGTTGTCATGACTGATGCCATGGTCAATGTGCAGTGGTCAGCAGTCTCGCTTTATCCTGCTGGATATTTTACACGGCAGATTATGGTTAAACCGCAGGTTATTCTGCCTGCTGGCTGGGATTACGGCACGGCCCTACGTGCGGACGGTTCAAAGACAGGCGGAACAGTCACGTTTAAGCCAGTTTCCTTTAACGTGTTGGTCGACTCCCCTCTCTTCTCTGGAAAATATTTCAAAAAATTTGACCTGACACAAGAAGATCATGTTCCTGTGACACTGAATGTCATGGCAGATCACCCTGAAGATCTTGCCGCGACAGATGCACAGATAAAAGCGCATAAGGATTTAGTAAAACAGGCAAATTTGCTGTTTGGGTCACATCATTACGACCATTATGATTTTCTTCTGGCTTTGACAGAGCATCTGGGCGGAATAGGTCTGGAGCATCATCAGTCTAGTGAAAATAGCGGACCACGCGGTTATTTTACCAAATGGGATAAAACATTCGCAGCGCGTGACCTGCTGGCGCATGAATATACGCATTCATGGAATGGCAAGTATCGTCGTCCTGCCGGACTATGGGCCCCTAACTTCAACACGCCTCAGCGTGGTGCAGGATTGTGGGTGTATGAAGGGCAGACACAGTATTGGGGCTATGTTCTGGCCGCTCGCTCGGGTTTGATGAGCATTCCGCAGGTGGAGGAAGCTCTGGCACAGGTTGCTGCGGTGTATGATGGCCGTCAGGGTCGCCAGTGGCGTCCATTAATTGACACAACCAATGACCCAATTATTGCACAGCGTGCCGCACAGTCCTGGAAAAGCTGGTTGCGGAGCGAGGATTACTATTCTGAGGGCCAGTTAATCTGGCTGGATGCAGATACGCTTATTCGTAAATTATCCAATAACAGTAAGTCTTTGAATGACTTTGCCGCGAAGTTCTTTGGAACGCACGATGGCAGTTTCATAACCAGCACGTATCAGTTTGATGAAGTGACACAAACGCTCAATGCGGTGCAACCCTACGACTGGGCAACCTTCCTGCATCAGCGTGTTGACGAAATTCAGCTTCACGCCCCCTTGGATGGGCTGACGCGTACAGGTGCCAAGCTTGAGTTTTCTGAAAAGCCATCAAGTTACATAGAGTCCGCTTCTGGTATCCGTCATAGCTCAGACTTCCTCTTTTCTCTTGGTTTTTCTGTTAGCAAAAAGGGAGCTTTGTCTGAGGTTCTGTGGGGTAGCCCTGCTTGGAAGGCCGGAATCACCCGTGATCAGGACCTAGTTGCCGTCAATGGGGAAG
Source organism: Acetobacter sp. (assembly GCF_052102375.1). Classification (GTDB taxonomy): domain Bacteria; phylum Pseudomonadota; class Alphaproteobacteria; order Acetobacterales; family Acetobacteraceae; genus Acetobacter. The sequence continues at coordinate 126,122 of NZ_JBQDXI010000005.1, read as the reverse complement.
CATACGATGCGGATACTCTGAAAGATGTGATTACGCAGGCCAAAGGTGCCAATAAAGCCCCAATCACGTTGCTACTGCGTGACAGAGACCAGTATCGCACTGTGATACTCTCTTATCATGACGGGCTGCGTTATCCGTATCTGGCGGGTAATCTGGACGGGCTGAAGGCCCTTTTGTCTCCTATTACAACGCACTAGCCGAAGTATCTTCTGGTGGGGTTGGCAAGGTATAAGGCCAACCCTGCTTGGAGCGTGTCACCATACCAGATATGGGCCCTGTGCCGGGCTGTTGGACAGTATGGTTATACTCGGGTGCTGTCAGTATGTGCCTGATATCTGGATAATCGGTTTTCTTTTTGTAACAGGACTTGCCGTGTCCTCATTCTGATGCCACCTGATAGCGACATAGTGAGCTTTTCAGAGATCAGGACTAAAACCGATGTTCATTGAAACAGAAGACACCCCTAATCCCGCCACTCTCAAATTTCTGCCGGGCCGCCCTGTCATGGGGGATGCGGGGACAATAGACTTTATTGACGCCGATGCCGTGATTGGCCGCTCGCCTCTGGCGGATGTGGTGTTTGCTATTCCGGGCGTGTCCCGCGTGTTTCTGGGGCAAGACTTTATTTCCGTCACCAAAGCAGATGGCACGGATTGGTCAGACCTACGCCCTGCCATTCTGGCTACGGTGGCAGACCATTTTGCTGCAGGCCTGCCGGTTGTGGGTGAGGGCGTAGGCGTTGTGGAAGACGTTATTGCCCCGGAAGATCAGGAAATTGTGGCGCAGATCAAGGAACTGCTTGATACCCGTGTGCGTCCCGCCGTAGCTGGCGATGGTGGGGATATTGTCTTCCGGGGGTATCGGGACGGTATTGTGCGTCTGACCATGCAGGGTGCCTGCTCTGGCTGCCCATCATCCCGCGCAACACTCAAGCATGGTGTAGAAAACATGCTCCGCCATTATGTGCCAGAAGTGGTTGGGGTTGAGCAGGTAGAAGGCTAACAGCCTCGGTATCTTTGCGTTGGCGCTTCTCTGACCTAAAAGGGAAGTACCAAATGCACTATACCGCCATCATGCTGGTGGCGGGACTATGGAGACAACATACCTATGCTGGACGAAAGCGGGCTGGACCTTCTTTTCCATAAAGCGCGCACGCCCCGGCGCTGGATGGCCCGCCCGGTGGAGCCAGACGTTTTGCGCCAGCTCTACGAAATGGTCAGTCTTGGCCCTACGTCCGGCAACTGTAGCCCTGCCCGTTTTGTATTTATTACAGGCTCAGAGGGGCGGGAAAAGCTGCGCCCTGCCCTGTCCGCAGGCAATGTGAACCGCGTTATGGGGGCTCCTGTCATTGCCGTGGTGGCGCATGACCCGTTGTTTTTTGAACAACTGCCCCGTCTGTCTCCCAATGAAGAATTGCGCTCGTGGTTTGCAGCAGATGTCGGGCTGGCGGAAGAAACATCCTTCCGGAATGGCACATTGCAGGGCGGGTATATGATTTTAGCGGCCCGCGCATTGGGGCTGGATGTATTGCCCGTCTCCGGTTTTGACCAGTCTGCTGTGGAAGATGAATTTTTGGCGGATACTGGCTGGCGCGCCAATTTTCTACTGTGCCTGGGGTATGGGGATACGGAAAATCTGCCGCCGCGTGCGCCGCGTCTGGCGTTTGAAGAAGCCTGTCGTCTCCTGTGAAACAGATGAGCCGAATTCTTGTGCTGGATGGAAGTGCAGCAGGTGATGCAGCCTTTGGTCTTGCTGCGTGTGTGCAACAGACTGATGGAGGTGGCTTCCAGCAAATAAGTTGCCAGCAGGCTGCGGGTAAACAAGCCGCCGAGGGCATAGGTTTGCTTGCCACGCAGGCGCTGAAAGATGCTGGGTGGCAGGCGGGTTCACCCATTCAGCCTGAGCTTGTAGCTGTGGTGGTGGGGCCGGGTTCTTTTACTGGCCTGCGTGCTTCCTGCGCTACTGCTGCCGGTTACGCGCTGGGGCTGGGTGTGCCTGTGGTGGGTGTTACACGCGGCGAAGCACTGTGCCCCGTGCTGGATGCTGAGTGTGCACAGCATGGTGGAGATGTCCTGCAAGGCTGGATGTTGGTAACAGCCGCACGGCGTGGACGTGTTTTTGTAGAAACAAAGGCAGGCACACAGGCGGTCGCTTTGGATGCATGGCAGTTTCCCGCAGGGCGCTGGCTTGTTGCAGGCGATGCCGCAGAAAGTGTGACGCGCCCGGACTGTGTTGTGTCCAGCACTAACATTCCTGATCCAGCGCAGATTGCCGCTGCTGCCTGTGCGCGTTTACAGGGAGTGCTGCCACCACGTGATGCGCTCCCTCTTTATGTCGATCCACCTGAAGCCAAACTGCCAGCAGCGGGTTTGCGTTCGGCCCCAGTATGAGCGGTGATATTCCTATTCACGCAGTGGGAGCCGCTCATGCAGGTGTTCTGGCGGCACTGCATTGCGCAAGTTTCTCTGCGGGAGATCAGTGGCAGGAAACTGCTATACGGGAGCTTCTGCCCTTGCCTGGCACACATGTAGGGCTTGCAGTGGAGGGGGAGCACCCCGCAGGTTTTATTATGATCAGATGTGTTGCAGGTGAAGTTGAAATCCTGACCATTTGCGTTGCAGCAGAGTATAGACAGCATGGTGTGGGAACTGCTCTTTTGACGTGGGCCATACAACAAGCTGAAGCGGAAGAGGCCGAAACCTTGTTTCTGGAAGTTTCCTCACACAATCATGTTGCACAGCGTGTTTATCAAAAAGCTGGTTTCAGGCAGGTTGGTTTGAGAAAGCGATATTATCCTGATGGATCAGATGCTTTTGTGCTTGGTTACAACTGTAACAGGGCAGCATTGGCTGAAGCCTGAAACTTCCGATACCTATTTTCTGACTATGCGGTGTAAGGGAGGGCGTAGCGAGTATGCCTTTGCCTGCATAAGGAGAAAGAGTGCGTAAATCTTTTTTTCTCATCAGTTGTTTTTATTTTTTTCTACCGACGTCTGGTTTGGCTGCATCCTGCCCGGACATGTTTGCAAACGGGCAACCTCCCGTTGTGTTGTCTGAAACACAGCGTATCGGGACAGTTATGCTATGCAACACACACTATGCTGTTCTTGTATCTGAGCAAAAGCGCGCGCCGTTATGGTCTGCGGAAGATCTGACAGAGGAAAACCTTGAGGTGGCGGATAAAACCCGTCGGCAAGGTAGTTTTGCTCCGGATACGCGGCTTCCCCCTCTTATGCAGGCACAGCCGGAGGATTACACCCGATCAGGGTATGACCGTGGCCACATGGCCCCAAGTGGAGACCAGCCCGGTCTGGAACCACAAAAAGAAAGCTTCTTACTGTCAAACATAGTTCCACAGACACCTGAGCTGAACCGTGGGCCATGGGAAGGCGTTGAAAGTGCTGTAAGAGGCTGGGCGCGAGAAGAAGGCGAGATATTTGTGGTGACCGGGCCGGGATATGACCCGGATTCATTCCGTAGTATCGGGCCGCACCACATTCCCATTCCAGCCGTAACATGGAAGGCAGTTTACGACCCGGCAGGCAACGGGACTGGTGCTTATGTGTGCATGAATACCCACACGCCGACATGCCGTATTACGTCTGTTGCCATGTTAACACGGCTGGTGAATATAGACCCCTTCCCCGGAGTGCCGCAGGCGTTAAAGGACCGGGTAACAGCTATGCCACCTATACGTGAAAGCCCGTATGCTTTGGCTAAACACGATAATACACGGAAATTTCTTAAAGAATGGGGAACAAAAGCAGCCAGAAAGGCGCTTAGAGCTTTGGTAAAATCTCTGGTTCCGTAAAATAGTAAAAAAATTGTTTTCGAAACCCTTAGCGACAAAACAAAAGGGTTTCGAAAAATTTATGTCATAAAATCAGCTTAAAGAGCGCGGTTGCCAATGTCTGTGCGATACTGTGCACCATCCCATGTTATGGCTTTAACACCGGCATAAGCTCTTTCCTGTGCTTCTTTGACAGTTTTTCCTAAAGCACAGACAGCCAGAACGCGGCCGCCAGAGACGACAGTTTCACCAGATATGTTTTTCTGTGTGCCTGCCTGAAAAACCTTTACGCCTTCAAGAGCATTGGCATCCTCAATGCCGGAAATAATAGCGCCGGTTAAGGGCTTTCCGGGGTAGTTCTGCGCTGCCATGACAATGCTGATGGAGGCATTGTCAGAAAACGTAATGGGCGTTGTGTCTAGTTTTCCGTCGGCAAGTGCTTTCAGGGCGGGCAGTAGGTCTGATGTCAGGCGTAGCAGCAGGGCCTGAGCTTCCGGGTCACCAAACCGCACGTTATATTCAATAAGTTGTGGCCCTTTGTCCGTTAGCATCAAACCGGCAAAAATAACGCCACGGAAGGGCGTGCCCCGGTGGGCCATTTCGCGCAGCATCGGACGCACCAGCAGGTCCAGCGCGTCTTCTTGTGCAGCATGGTCAAAGCCACGAGGGGGAGAAACAGCGCCCATGCCGCCTGTGTTGGGGCCAGTATCCCCATCGCCTATGCGTTTATGGTCCTGTGCCGCACCAATAAGAACAGCACTTTCACCGGAACAGAAGGCAAAGAGGGAAACTTCCTCTCCCACAAGGCAGTCTTCAATAACAACGCTTTTCCCGGCATCGCCCATGCTGCCCTGCGTCATCATCTCGCGCACGGCATCTTCTGCTTCAGCAACAGTTTGCGCCACCACAACGCCTTTGCCTGCAGCAAGGCCATCTGCCTTGACCACAATGGGGGCGCCGCGTTCACGCACATAGGTCAGGGCGCTCTCAACAGAAGTAAAGCGTTCACCCTGTGCCGTGGGAATACCTGCCGCGTAGCAGATTTCCTTGGTAAAGCTTTTGCTGCCCTCAAGCCGGGCGGCGGCCTGTGTAGGGCCTGCGCAGGCAATGTTTGCTTTGGCGCAGGCATCTGCCAGCCCGGCGACCAGAGGTGCCTCAGGGCCGGGAACAATCAGGTCTATGGCCTGCTCTTTGGCAAAGGTAATCAGCGCCGGTACGTTTTCGGCCCCTATAGGCACGTTCACGCCGAGTTCTGCCGTGCCGGGGTTGCCCGGAGCAATGAAAAGCGCCGTAAGAAGCGGCGAGCGAGCGAGCGTTGCGGCCAGCGCATGTTCCCGTCCGCCTGATCCAACCAGTAGTACCCGCATTGTTTTCTCCCGCATCTGTAAGGTCTGCTCTTTCAGGGCGAGCGTCTGTAGCATAAGTTAGGCCTATGAACGAAGAGTTTGCAGCAGGCGCTCCCTCAGCGGGGAATGTGCCGGAATACACCGTCTCGGAAATTTCAGGGGCTATCAGGCGCACGCTTGAGGGCACTTTTGGTCGTGTGCGGGTGCGTGGCGAAATTACGGAATTCAAGCGCTACCCCTCCGGCCATGTTTATTTCTCGTTAAAAGATGAGAATGGGAAGATTTCCGGCGTGGTGTGGCGCGGGTCTGTCTCCCGCCTCGGGCTGGTGCCGGAGAACGGGCTGGAAATTATAGCAACCGGCAAGATCTCGGCTTATGGCGAGCGTTCAAGCTACCAGCTGGTGGTTGAGCGCATGGAATATGCGGGCGAAGGGGCGTTGCTTGCCCGTATTGAGCGGCTACGCCAGAAGCTTGCAGAAGAAGGCGTGTTTGACGCTGACCGCAAGCGCCCTTTGCCGCTGCTGCCCCGTGTGATTGGGGTTGTGACCTCATCTCAAGGCGCTGTGTTGCATGATATTCGTACAACGCTGGCACGGCGCTTTCCGCGCTTTATGCTGGTCTGGCCCGTGGCGGTGCAAGGTGAAGGAGCCGCTGCACAGGTCAAGGCTGCTATAGAGGGTTTCTCGCGTCTTGATGGTACGGGGCCAGTGCCCCGGCCAGATGTGCTGATTGTGGCGCGAGGTGGCGGGTCTTTGGAAGATCTGATGGCGTTTAATGATGAGGGTGTGGTGAGGGCTGCTGCGGCCTGTACCATTCCGCTTATATCAGCTGTGGGGCACGAGACTGATACAACTCTGATAGATTTTGCATCTGACCGCAGAGCGCCTACGCCCACAGCAGCAGCAGAAATGGCAGTGCCTGTGCGTACGGAACTGCTGGCAGACCTTGAGCACAGGGGAGCCCGTGCGTTGGGGGCTTTGTCCCGCCAGTTGCAGACAAGCCGTCTCAGGCTGGACCGTGCGGCCAACGCTTTGCCTGACCTGCCGAGCCTTCTTCAGACTGCCCGGATGCGACTTGATGACCGGGGCCGGAGGCTTGAAGTGGCGCTACCGGGTTTTGTACAAAAACAGCGTGTCGCTCTGGTGGCCGTAGAGCGGCATATGCCCTCCGTTGAGACCTTGCTTGCCGCACGGCGTACGCGCTTAGCTCTGCTGGGTAGCGCGTTACAGAACGGCCAGCGACACATGGTACAGGTAAGGGAGGCCCGTTTGGGTCGACTGCGTATTTCCCCGGCACCTCTTGCCGCACTGGTCCGGGAGCGCCGGGCCACTTTGGTAGGCCTTGGCGGGCAGCTTGAAGCCGTTTCCCCTCAGGCCGTACTGGCACGGGGATATGCTCTGGTTACGGCGCATGGCCAGCCCGTTACGTCCGCCAAGGCGCTCACGCAGGGGCAGACTGTGCAGCTTACTTTTGGTGACGGTAGTCGGGACGCCACAATTGGTACACAAAACAGGCAGGACCGGCCACAAGGACAGCTTGACCTGTAAGGCTGAGTTGAGCCGGCATAACCAGCGTATTATACTAAGAAACTCACTACAGGATACCGGGGCCAGGAACGCCTTGCGGGCCAAAATAAAGGGAAGAAACCATGTCTGTCCGTTTTATGTCCCGTGCTGCGGGTTGTGCTATCGTGGCTCTGTTGGCCGGATGTGCGGCCCAACCGCAGGCTCCGCAAAAAACATCCGCTCCGGGGTTTGCGCCCGGTATGGTATCTGACACGCCATCGGCGAATGAAAGCCAGTTGCAGAACGATCCGTCCGCGCCGCTGAACACCCCTCTGTGCGGAACAGCGGCACGGGAAGCTCAAAGCATGGGCGTTCAGAACTACCCACAGCCGCTTGCCGTAGGAAATAGCTGCACACAAAATGCCTGCTTCAATACCCAGACAGGCACATATATTGCTGCGGATGGCTCCGCACGGGTCTGCCGCTAACGGCAAAAAGCCTTATAAGCCTTACTGTGTGGGACAAATAAGGCTTTAAATACAAGAAGCAGACTTTTCCCATAAGCATTTTGCTGATAGGGAGAGGCTCCAGCCGCGAGAGTGACGGAATCGGTAGACGTAGTCGGCTCAAAATCGACCGCCGCAAGGCATAGGGGTTCGAGTCCCCTCTCTCGCACCATGACTTGTCCCACGACCCATATCCGGACAGGGTGAATGACCTCCACACAATCCAGCGTTTCTTCTCGCCCGGTTACACGACCGGGCAATCCGTGTTTTTCCTCTGGCCCGTGTGCAAAACGCCCCGGATGGAGCGTAGCCGCTTTATCTGATGCCTTTACCGGGCGCTCTCATCGCTCAGCAGAAGGGCGTGCGCGTCTGGCAGACGTAATAGAGCGTTCATCTGCCATACTGGGCGTGCCGGAGGGGTGGCGCGTTGGCATTGTACCCGCATCGGATACAGGTGCTGTGGAAATGGCGTTGTGGTCTCTGCTTGGGGCCCGTCCGGTAGATGTGCTGGCATTTGAGAGCTTTTCCACCCTTTGGGCGCAGGACATTGTGTCTCAGCTTAAGCTGGACAACGCCCGCGTTCTGAAAGCTGATTATGGCCACCTGCCAGACCTGAACGAAGTCAATTGGGCGCATGATGTGGTGTTGGCTTGGAATGGCACAACATCAGGTGTTTGCCTGCCGTCTTGCGATGTCATACCCGCTGAGCATGAAGGGCTGGTCATTTGTGATGCAACCTCTGCCGCGTTTGCCATGGACCTGCCTTGGGACCGCTTGGATGTTGTCACATGGTCTTGGCAAAAAGCTCTGGGTGGAGAAGCTGCGCATGGCATGTTGGCGCTTTCTCCCCGTGCGGTGGCGCGGCTGGAAGACTTTGAAGCCCCACGGCCACTACCCAAAATTTTCCGTCTGACAAAAAAGAACGCATTGATAGAACCTATTTTCAAAGGGGATACTATCAACACACCGTCCATGCTGTGTGTGGAAGATGCGTTGGATGGCCTGAAATGGGCGGAGTCCATTGGCGGGCTGGCAGCCCTTAAAGCCCGGAGCAAGGCCAATCTGGCTGAAGTGGCCGCATGGGAAGCAAAAACGGATTGGGTGTCCTTTCTGGCGGAAAAAGAAGAGGAACGCTCCTCTACCGCTATTTGTCTGCGTATTGTGGCACCGTGGTTTCTTGCACTTGAGCGGGCTGAACAAACCAAGGTTGTCAAACAGATAACCGGCCTGCTGGACAAGGAAGGTGTGGCTTTTGATATTGCCAGCTACCGTGATGCTCCCCCGGGTTTGCGGATATGGGGCGGTGCCACCGTTGAGGCAGCAGATGTCAAGGCGCTCTTGCCGTGGCTGGATTGGGCTTTTGCACAGGTTGCTCCGTCTGCCAGCTAAAATGAGGTAAAAACGTACAAGAGGAAACCGGCTTCTTTCTGGAAAAGGAGCCGGTTTTTTATTGCCTTGCTGGGACGGCTGCCAGAACTCTGTGTCTATAAGTCAGAGGCAAACGTAACGACCTATCGTTTTTTAGTTTTGGTCATGAAACAGGGTGGACGATTTGGAAAAACCAACGCATCGTCCCGTTTAAAGTCTTCCGGCCGGAAGCAGACACACTCACGCATGGAGCAGAACGCAGGTTATCATGATACATGCCAGCAACTCAGTCCTTTCCCCCGGTTTCTCCCGCTTGATGCGCTATGCACTGCCTGGTGCTCTGCTTACTCTCTTATCCGGCACAGCTCTGGCTGCTGGGGCGGCCCCTAAGCCAGCACAGCAGTCGGATAACCTGAGTGTTCAGACGGGAACAGACATACCGGCCAAAGTCTCGTTTCCCAATGCTGAGCAGCAGCGTGATTATATCAAGCGGGAAGTCATGGTGCCTATGCGCGATGGCGTGAAGCTTTATACTGTTTTGGTTATTCCCAAAAACACCCGTAATGCCCCTATCCTATTAACGCGTACACCTTACCACGCAAAAAACCGCGTAGACCGGGTGTCCAATGGTTTGACCATGCGAGAGATACTTCCACAGGGGGATGATGTATTTGTCGAGGGGGGGTATATTCGCGTCTTTCAAGATATTCGTGGGAAATACAATTCACAGGGCGACTATGTCATGACGCGCCCCCCGCGTGGCCCGCTCAACCCCACCCAGACAGATGAAACAACAGATGCGTGGGATACAATAGACTGGCTGGTCCATAACGTGCCAGAAAGCAACGGACGTGTTGGGATGACAGGTTCATCCTACGAAGGCTTTACGGTTGTTATGGCGCTGCTTGACCCCCACCCGGCTCTGAAGGTGGCGGCACCCGAAAGCCCGATGGTGGATGGCTGGATGGGTGATGACTGGTTCCACTACGGTGCGTTCCGTCAGGGTGGTCTGGATTACTTTACATCCCAGATGACAGCCCGTGGATCTGGGGACACTATTCCGCGTAAAGATGCTGACGACTATACAAACTTCCTCAAAGCGGGTTCTGCCGGTGCTTTTGCAACACAGGCGGGGCTAGACCAATACCCGTTCTGGAACCGTATGCGTGCCCATCCGGCTTATGATTCTTTCTGGCAGGGTCAGGCTTTAGATAAATTGTTGGCCTCTAAAAAACCCGCTGTCCCCATGTTATGGGAGCAGGGTTTGTGGGATCAGGAAGATATGTGGGGCGCCATTCATGCATGGCAGGCCATAAAAGATACAGATATCAAGACGCCTAATACCCTCGTTATGGGGCCATGGCGGCATAGTGGCGTAAATTATAATGGGTCTAGCCTCGGACCAATAGACTTTGAGGGGGATACGGCGCACCAATATCGGCGGGATGTGTTCCGTCCATTCTTTGATACATATCTTAAACCCGGCAGCACATCGGTACATTTGCCGGACGCCATTATTTACAATACGGGTGACCAGAAGTGGAATTATTACCGCTCATGGCCCTCTGTTTGTGAAGCTGAGTGCAGCGGGGCGCTGACCCCTCTTTTCCTGTCAGCGGGACATGGTCTGAGCTTTTCCAAACCGGGAAAAGAAAGTGCTGATAACTATATTTCCGACCCATCCCATCCTGTTCCTTTCCTGTCCCGTCCTTTTTCTTTTTCTGATGGGCCGCGTTGGAAAAGCTGGCTGGTGCAGGATCAGCGTGATGCAGAATCTCGCCCGGATGTCGTGACATACGAGACAGATGTTCTGGATGCGCCAGTGCGCGTAAGCGGCGTTCCTGTTGCAGACCTGTACGCAGCAACAACCGGGACGGATGCGGACTGGGTTGTAAAGTTGATAGATGTTCAGCCTGCTGCAACACCCGACACCCCTAAAATGGGTGGATATGAGCTTCCGGTTTCCATGGATATTTTCCGTGGCCGCTATCGCAAAAGCTTTGAAAAACCTGAAGCAATTACAGCTAACCAAACAGAACATTATCACTTTTCTTTGCCAGCCGTAAATCATGTGTTTGGCAAAGGGCATAGAATCATGGTGCAAATTCAGTCTTCCTGGTTCCCGGTTTATGACCGCAACCCACAGAAGTTTGTGCCCAATATATTTGATGCAAAACCAGAAGATTATACGACAGCAACACAAAGTATCCATTATGGTGGAGCGTCTTCAACCGCTATTCTCTTACCTGTTGTAAAAGATGATCAAAAATAAAATAGTAAAACACTAAATTTTTGAAATTGGAAAAGGCATGTGTTGTATTAAACGCATGCCTTTTTTCATGAATGGACACAGGGTATGCCACTAAATAAAATCGTTCATATGGCGCAGTTAACGGCAGCTGACATGCGGGAGGCTGCGCAGCGTAATCCGGTTATTCTTTTGCCATTGGGGAGTTTTGAAGACCAAGGCCCACACATGCCTATGGGCGATTATTTGTTGGCTGATGCCATCGCAGAGCGTATAGCGTTGCAGGCAATACAGGAGGGGTGTGAGACCTATGTTGCGCCGGTCCTTCCTTTTGGTGGGGCAGATTATTTTGGATATATGCCTGGTGCTATTGCACTTTCACAAAGCACGTTACGTGCCGTTATTGAAGATATGCTTGGTAACCTGATACGGCATGGTTTTACGAAACTGATTATCCTGAACGGGCATGGTGGCAACTGCACCATGATTCATGACGTAACGCAGTCTATTTTAAAAAAGAACAATATAATTATACCAAGTTTTTATTTATGGCGTGTTGCTGCAGCTTATCTGCCTTCCGTTGTTGGTGAGGAAAAAGCAAAGCAATCAGGTGGGCACGGCGCTAATCCGTTAACCAGTATAGCGCTTTATCTCAAACCTGATTTGGTCAAAACAGAAAATTTAAAACAACAGGCTCTTGATAAGAAGGCTTGGAGCTTGCCCGTTCTTGATTTTGGCACAGTTGAGTTGAACGGTGCGCCAGTCTCCATTCCTCTGGAAGGGGACCAGACCGCCACGCAAGGTATTGGGCGGGGTAATCCGTATTTGTGTGATAGTAAGACAGGAGAAGCTTTAACAGATTACCTTGTTAAAACAGGTGTCAGTTTAATAAAGCATTTGTTAGAGCACTAAATATCAACTTTACCCCCTGACTTTGTATCAGGGGGTAAACTCGTATTATCACTGCCGAAAATCTAGAACAACGCGGCCTTCGACCTGACCTTTTTCCAATTTTTCAAAAATAGTGTTGATATTTTCGAGCTTATCAGTCTGGGTCACAGACGTAATTTTACCATCAGCAAAAAATGATAGTGCTTCAATCATATCCAGACGGGTTCCAACAATGGACCCGCGAATGGTGGTGCCTTTCATAACCATATCAAAAATTGAGATCGGGAATTCGCCGGGTGGCAGACCATTCAGGACCAGTGTGCCGCCAGAGCGTACATATCCCATAGCTTGCGAAAACGCTTTTGTTGAAACAGCAGTGATAAGACCACCATGTGCGCCACCTACTTCTTTGTGAATAAAGGCAGCAGGATCTGTTTTTAAAGCGTTTACCGTATGTGCCGCACCGAGTTTGCGTGCTGTTTCCAGTTTGTCGTCATCAATATCAACAGCAATAATATTAAGACCCATGGCAACACCATATTGTACAGCCATTTGCCCTAGGCCGCCCACCCCAGAAACAGCAACCCATTGGCCTGCCTTGGCATCTGTCATTTTCAGGCCTTTATATACCGTTAAGCCCGCACATAGCACGGGGGCCACCTTTATGGGGTCAACGCCTTTGGGTAAGTGGGCAACATAGTTAGGGTCTGCTACAACATATTCTGCAAAACAGCCGTTAACAGAATACCCTGTATCCTCTTGTTTGGCGCACAATGTCTCCCAGCCTGATAAGCAATGGTCACAATGGCCACAGGCAGAATACAGCCACGGTACACCTACTTCATCGCCTTCCTTCACCCAGCTCACGTTTGCACCAACCTTAACAACGGTGCCTACGCCCTCATGGCCGGGAATAAAGGGGAGAGTGGGCTTTGTCGGCCAGTCTCCATGGGCCGCATGCAGGTCTGTATGGCATACGCCACAGGCAATCATTTTCACCAGAATCTGGTTTGCATTGATGTCTGGAATAGCCAGTTCTTCAATGCTCAGGGGTTTACCAAATTCCCGAACAACGGCGGCTTTCATTTTTCCTGACATGCTTTTGTTCCCTTTGTTCTGTGCGATGCAGGGTTTGTCCCAATCAGGGTATGTTCAGGGCAGCGCACGTTTCTTTACACAAAGAGGTTACAGTACAATAAGATCAGACGCCTATAGAAAGTTATGAGAATTTTGAAGGGAGAAGTTATACAATAACATTTTCAAAAAAGCTCATTTTTATGGGTGTTTCTATGGCGTACAAAAATGGTGCTCATTACAAAAATATCAGTCTTCGTCTTTATTGAGAGATGCCCATTTCCGGCCATCACGGGATAACAATGTGTCAGCACTTATCGGGCCACTACTTCCAGCACTGTAAAATTCGATGTTTGATGTTTCTGTTTCTTGTAAAATACCGTCTACAGCACGCCATGCTGCTTCAATATTGTCAGCGCGCTGGAACAGGGTGGCATTTCCCTGCAAGCAGTCATAAAGCAGAGTTTCATAGCCAATATTAGGTGTGTTTCCGAAAGATTTTTCATATCGAAATTCGGATGTTACTTCGGAAACTATAGTTTCCGGCCCCGGATTCTTGACATTAAAATATAGGTTTGCACCTTTATCTGGGCGGATATTATAGACCAACCGATTGGCGGCTTCAGGTTCACCTTGGCTGGTATGAAACAAGGGGTTGGTTGGCGCTTTAAATTGCACAACAATTTCAGTGACGGCTCTGCTCAGGGCTTTGCCCGTACGCAGGTAAAACGGGACGCCCTGCCAACGTGCTGTTTCAATATCAACCCGTAGTGCAGCATAGGTTTCCGTCACGCTCTCTGGGTTGACGCCCTGACTATCACGGTACGAGGGAATGGCGCGTCCTTTGCAGGTGCCAGCCTGATACTGCCCCCGCACCATATTGTCTGGCGTTATGGGGCGTATGGCCTCAAAAACAGCCTGTTTGGCATTACGGATTTCTTCAGAGTTTAGGGATACAGGCCGTTCCATGGCCACCAGAGCAAGAATTTGGAAAAGATGATTGGGCACCATGTCTCGTAACGCGCCGGTAGCATCGTAAAACAGGCCACGTCCTTCAACCGAGAGGGTTTCAGCAGCCGTAATCTGGATGTGATCGATATAGTCTTTGCACCAAAGCGGCTCAAAAAGGATATTGCTGAAGCGCAGGGCAAGAAGGTTCTGCACTGTCTCTTTGCCCAGAAAATGATCCACCCGGTAAATTTGGTTTTCATGGAGTATGGAGAGAAGGTGCGCGTTGAGTGCCTGAGCGGACTGTAAGTCTGTGCCAAACGGTTTTTCAATGACTACCCGTCTGAACTGATCCGTCTTTTCCTGCAGAAGCCCTGCCTGAGACAGGGTATTGGTTGCTGGCTCAAAAAAGCGCGGTGGAGTGGCCAGATAAAAGACGACGTTCCGCCCGGCAACAAGCGCACTGAGTGGCTTTAAGGCTGACGGGTCCGTAAAATTGAGGGAAAGATAGTGCATCCGGCTTGAGAGCCACTGCCATGCAGAATGATTGAGCGTGGCACTGGAGGAGGCGGCATGCCGGTCCCGCATGGAGTTTTCCAGCCGGGCCTGAAGAGAGGAAACCCAACCCTGTGTTGTCTGCTCTTTCAGGCTGACCCCAATGATCTGGAAATCCTCTGGTAGAAATTTACTGCATGCCAGATCGTATAAAGCGGGAACAAGCAGCCTGTGTGTCAGGTCTCCGCCTGCGCCCAGAATGACCAGTGTGCAGGCCGGTGCCGGATGCGTGGCAGCCGGTGCGGCAGTGGCGGCATGAAGAGCAGCAGAGGGGGAACGCAGGGTCAAAACGGGTCTCCTTCACCAGAGTGCAAAATAGACGCACCGTGCACGGAACGTAGAAAATCGTGGTTTTCTGGCCTGTAGTCAGGTGCCTGACAATTCCCTTTGCACCCACTTTAGTTTAGGTTCCTTGCCCGGCCAGACTTTTAACAAAAACAGAATATAGGTGACGTAATGGGGTATCGGGTTGCAGTTGTAGGTGCCACAGGTGCTGTGGGGCGTGAAATACTCAAGACTCTCGCTGAGCGGGACTTCCCCATTAGCGATATTGTCGCCCTTGCCTCTCCCCGTTCTGTTGGTCGGGAAGTGTCCTTTGGTGATCGTACACTCAAGGTCCAGAACCTGGAAACATTCGATTTTACCGGTTGGGATGTTGGTTTATTCTCGCCCGGTGGGTCTGTGTCCGCCAAGTATGCTCCTATTGCTGCCAAGGCCGGATGCGTTGTCATTGATAACACATCCCATTTCCGTATGGAGCCGGGTGTGCCGCTGGTTGTGCCAGAAGTAAACCCCAATGCTCTTAAGGGCATGAAACACAACATCATTGCCAACCCTAACTGCTCCACCATTCAGATGGTTGTAGCCCTTAAACCGTTGCACGACCTGTTTGGCCTCAAGCGTGTTGTGGTCTCAACCTATCAGGCGGTTGCAGGTGCTGGGAAAGATGGCATGGATGAGCTGTTTGCCCAGACCCGCGGCAGCTTTGTGAATGATCCGCCTAAAATTGAGCAGTTCCAGAAGCAGATTGCCTTTAACTGTATCCCCCAGATTGACCGCTTTATGGATGATGGTGCCACCAAGGAAGAGTGGAAAATGACAGTCGAGACCAAGAAAATTCTTGATCCCGACATTGCCGTTATTGCCACCTGTGTGCGTGTGCCCGTGTTTATCGGCCATTCCGAGTCCGTCATTGCCGAGTTTGAAGAGCCGGTTGATCTGGCCCAGGCCCGTGCCGCCCTGCGTGAAGCAGACGGTGTGATCCTGCGGGATGAACGGGAAGATGGTGGCTACGTGACCCCGATTGAATGTGTGGGGGAAGATGCCACCTATGTGTCCCGCCTGCGCATTGACCCTACGGTTCCCCATGGTCTGGCGTTCTGGTGTGTGTCTGACAATCTGCGCAAGGGTGCTGCCCTGAATGCAGTGCAGATTGCTGAAACCATGATTGCATTGGACCTGCTGCCAAAACACGGCTGAGTGAGGCTGCCCCGCCTCTCGGTCTCGTGTTGCCTGACCGAATTGACCGCTTGGCAGGCGGGGCGTAGGACAAAATTCAATGCTGGAACACCGGCACACAGGCTGGTGTAGGGATAGACGGACGGGATACGAGGCGGACAATGCAGGATATCCGAAAGGCCCTCTATGTGGGAAACCGCAGTGACGGCGAACTGATACAGCGGCCTATGTCGCCGCATTTGCAAATCTACCGTAGTCGGCTTTCTATGGTTCTCTCCATTTCGAACCGTATTACGGGCGTTGTGGCAACAGGTGGGGCGGCCTTGGGCGTGTTCTGGCTGTCTGCTGCTGCCAAAGGGCCGAAGTCTTTTGAAGTTGCGCGGAAAGTAACAGGCAACCCGGTTGGCCAGCTTGCGCTGGTTGGGTGGCTTGCTTCTGTCGTGTTCCACACTGTGGGCGGTATCCGCCACCTGATCTGGGACAGCGGTTACCGTTACGATAAGGCCGAAATTAATAAGGACGGCCCAATTGCAGTTGGTGTCACGGCTGGCGTGAGCACGGCTCTTGCAGCTGGTCTTCTGGCAGTAGCTTGTGGACGCTCACGCAAGCGTGCGAAAATTGGGAAGGCATCCTGACATGAATGCGCCTTTATCACATGTTGAGGTCATGCGTTCGCAGCTTGGGCGGGCTCGTGGTCTGGGGGCTGGTGGCTCCGGTGTTGGCCACTGGTGGGCAGAGCGTGTTTCTGCTGCGTCCCTACTGCCGCTTTCCACATGGTTTATTGTCCAGATGTTCCGCCTTGGCGGTGCTGACCATAAGGACGTGGTTAACTGGGGCGGAAAGCCCGTTAACGCAACCATGCTGACAGCCCTGATCATTACCACATTCTACCATGCCCAGCTTGGGTTGCAGGTGATTGTGGATGACTATGTTCATGGCAAAGCCCACCTGCCCACGCGTATTCTGGTCAAAATTGGAACATCGCTGATAGGGCTTCTGGGTGTGTTTGCCGTCATCAAACTGGTGGCAACAGCAAGCAACCGTAAATCCTGACCACAATACTGAGCCTTATGCCGCTGGTCTGAACAGACAGGTGCGGCATGAATCCTGAGACATGACAGGCCGAACGCACATGGGAGCGCCGTCACGATGAATGCTTCTTCCTCTCCTTCCCGGGGAGCTTACCGAATTGTTGACCACGCCTATGATGTGGTTGTTGTAGGTGCTGGGGGTTCCGGCCTGCGTGCTACGCTGGGCATGGGGGCTGCTGGCCTTAAAACCGCCTGCGTGACCAAGGTGTTTCCAACCCGTAGCCATACCGTGGCGGCACAGGGCGGCATTGGTGCCTCTCTTGGCAACATGGCAGAAGATAACTGGCGCTGGCATATGTATGACACCGTAAAGGGGTCAGACTGGCTGGGGGATCAGGACGCCATTGAGTTTATGTGCCGTGAGGCCGTGCCCGCCGTGCAGGAACTGGAACATTTTGGTGTGCCTTTCTCCCGCACGGAAGATGGCAAAATCTATCAGCGTCCGTTTGGCGGACATATGAGCGATTACGGCAAGGCCCCCGTGCCCCGCGCCTGTGCTGCGGCTGACCGGACCGGCCACGCTATTCTGCATACGCTGTACCAACAGTGCCTGAAGCATAACGTTGAATTCTTTGTTGAATACTTCGCCATTGACCTGATCATGGATGATGAAGGGGCATGTCGGGGTGTTATGGCCTGGTGTCAGGATGACGGCACCATGCATCGCTTCAATGCCAAAATGGTGGTTCTGGCAACGGGCGGTTATGGCCGTGCTTACCAGTCCTGCACCTCTGCCCACACCTGTACGGGTGACGGCAACGGCATGGCTATGCGCGCTGGTATTCCTACGCAGGATATGGAGTTTGTGCAGTTTCACCCAACCGGCATTTACCCTGCAGGGTGCCTGCTGACAGAAGGTTGCCGTGGTGAAGGTGGGTATCTGACCAACTCGGAAGGTGAACGCTTTATGGAGCGGTATGCTCCTACGGCCAAAGACCTTGCCTCGCGTGATGTGGTGTCCCGCGCCATGACCATCGAAATTAATGAAGGCCGTGGTGTGGGTCCGAAAAAAGACCATATCATGATGCATCTGGAGCATCTGGGCGCAGACCTTTTGCACCAGCGCCTGCCAGGTATCAGTGAGACAGCCCGTGTGTTTGCTGGCGTGGATGTCACCAAAGAACCGGTGCCCGTGCTGCCAACAGTACATTATAATATGGGTGGTATTCCTACCAATATTCATGGTGAGGTTATTCGCCCCACCAAGAATGACCCGAATGCTGTTGTGCCCGGCCTTATGGCTGTGGGTGAAGCGGCCTGCGTTTCCGTGCATGGGGCAAACCGTCTTGGCACAAACTCACTGCTTGATCTGATTGTGTTTGGCCGTGCCGCATCCCGCCGTGCTGCCGAAGTGGTGAAACCAACCGACTTCATCAAGCCTTTGCCGGCTGGTGCGGGTGAAGCTGCGCTCGACCGTCTAGATGCCCTGCGTTACGCCAAGGGTGGCACAAAGGTTTCTGCTATGCGTGAACGCCTGCAGCGTGACATGCAGGCCCATGCTGCTGTTTTCCGGACTGAAGAAAGCCTTCAGGAAGGGGTGAACAAAATTCACGAAATCTGGGGCGGCCTGAGCGATATTTCCGTTTCTGACTCATCACTGATCTGGAACAGTGACTTGATGGAAGCGCTGGAATTTGAAAACCTGCTGGCCAACGGCACTGCCACACTTGAAAGCGGTTTGGCCCGCCATGAAAGCCGCGGTGCTCATGCCCGTGACGATTACCCGGACCGTGATGACAAGGAGTGGATGAAGCACTCCGTTTCCTGGCTGGACGAAAAAGGCAACGTGAAGCTGACTTATCGCCCGGTTCATATGAAGACTTTAACAGATGACGTTGAAGTCTTCCCACCCAAAAAGCGCGTTTACTGATCTGCCGGCACGATCGAGCGAAAAAGGGAGGTAAAGATGGTTGAACTCACTCTGCCGCGCAACAGTGTGATCGGGAAAGGCAAAACCTATTCCGCACCAGCCGGGGCAAAAAACGTCAAGACATTCCGGGTGTACCGCTGGTCCCCGGAAGATGGCAAAAACCCGGTTGTAGATTCCTACGAACTGGACCTTGATACAATTGGGCCAATGGTGCTGGACGCCATTATTCACATCAAAAACGATGTGGACCCAACGCTGACGTTCCGGCGGTCTTGCCGTGAGGGGATTTGCGGGTCCTGCGCCATGAATATTGATGGAGAGAACACGCTTGCGTGCCTCAAGCCCATCAAGGACATCAAGGGTGACGTACGGATTTATCCGCTGCCGCACATGCCGGTGGTGAAGGATCTGGTGCCAAATCTTGAGGGTGCCTACGCACAGCTACGCTCCATTGAACCGTGGATGAAGTCTGACAGCGCACCGCCGCCAGATGCAGAGCGCAAGCAAAGCATTGAAGAACGCGCCAAGCTGGATGGTATGTGGGAGTGCATCCTGTGCTTCTGCTGCACAACCTCGTGCCCGTCTTACTGGTGGAATGGGGACCGTTACCTTGGTCCGGCAGTCCTTCTGGCAGCTTATCGCTGGATTGCAGACAGCCGTGACGAACATACTGGTGACCGTCTGGATGAGCTGGAAGATACCTTCAAGCTATATGCTTGCCGCACCATCATGAACTGCACACAAACCTGCCCGAAAGGGCTGAATCCTGCCAAGGCGATTGGTAAGATCAAGGAATTGCAGATCGAGCGGAAAGCCTGATCAGCTTTATTCTGGTCAGATCATGAGACAGAACCCCCGGTTTGCCAGCGCGCAAGCCGGGGGTTTTTGTTATGAAGGCCAGATACGCTGAGAAACTGAGAGGCTGCGCAAAATGATAACAGTACGGGACGCGACGGAGCAGGATGCAGCAGCCCTGATGGAAATCTATAACCACGCAGTACTGCATACCACGGCGATCTGGAATGAAGCCTGCGTGGATGTGCCTAATCGCATCACGTGGCTGCAGGACCGTCAGAAGGCAGGTTTCCCGGTGCTTGTGGCCTGCCAAGATGATGGTGCGGTGGTGGGATATGCCAGTTTTGGCCCTTGGCGTGCTTTTGAAGGATATAGGCACACTGTGGAGCACTCCGTGTATGTGCACCCGGGCTATCAGCGGCAAGGAATTGGTTATATTTTGCTGGAAGCCTTGATTGCAGCAGCCCGTGCCAGCGCACTGCATGTCATGGTTGCTGGCATTGAGGCTGGGAATATCCCTTCCATTATTTTGCATAAAAAGCTTGGTTTTGAGCAGACTGGTGTGATGAAAGAGGTAGGCACCAAATTTGGTCGATGGTTGGACCTCACTTTTATGACACTGGCGTTAAATACGAACCAACCATCACGGTGAGCGAGACGAAAAGATTGACCTTGCTGCCCGTGAATGGGACAGAGGGCCCTATTCAGAAGAGACGAGCTGGAGCTGCGCGCTATTGTGTTTGATGGTCAGATAACGTCTCAGGCGGGCCGTACACGGGCCTGGATTGATAGCCTTTTTGTGGACCATGCAGTGTTTCGACTGGTGTGGACCAATTTCAGGGAGGTTGTGCCAGGCAAAGTGTATCGGTGTAACCACCCAACGCCCGCACGGTTGAAGTGGGCCATGCGGCGTTACCGGCTCCGCACACTGGTTAATTTGCGCGGGCACCGTCAATGCGGTTCGGATGCACTATCACGCTCTACTGCCCAGGCTATTGGGTTGGCACATGTTGATATGGCGTTTGAAAGCCGGGGTGCGCCGCATAAGGACCGTATTTTGCGGTTTGCCCAGCTTTATAAGCAAATAGATTTCCCCATGCTCATGCACTGCAAATCAGGGGCTGACCGGGCTGGTTTAGCTTCTGGTCTTGTTATCTTGTTTGAAGGTGGTTCCGCCGCACGGGCGCTGAAAGAATTATCATGGCGGTTTGGCCATTTCCGCGGGTCACGCACGGGAATTCTGGATGCCTTCTTTATGCGGTATCAGGCTGATGCAGAAGGGCGGCTGCCGTTTCTGGAGTGGGTAGAACACGAATATGATGAAGCTGCCCTGAAGCGCGACTTTGTTGCCGGTAAGCTTGCGTCTTTCATGACAGATCAGGTTTTACGGCGGGAATAAGCCGGGGCTTTTTGCTCCTTGAAACAAGGGTTACAAAAAAGGCCGGTCACACAGTATGTGACCGGCCTTTTTCAGGACGATATGACGCTAAGCGATTAGACTGGAATGGTTTTTTCCAATGTCGTGCTCAGAGCTGTCAGGCCGGGAAGAACTTTACCTTCCAGCCATTCCAGAAACGCACCGCCTGCGGTGGAGACATACGTCATGTCATGCAGCACGCCAGCATGGCGCAGGGCAGATACGGTATCACCACCACCCGCAATGGTTTTCAGCTTGCCGTCTTTGGTAAGGCGGGCTGCTTCCTGAGCAACGGCGTTTGTCGCAACGTCAAACGGTGGTAGCTCAAACACACCCAGCGGGCCGTTCCACACCAGCGTTTTCAGCCCGGCCAGCTTTTCTTTCAGCAGTTTGACCGTTTCTGGCCCAACGTCCAGCGCCATCCAGCCATCCGGAATGTCGGATACGGCTGCAACAGCGGTCGGGGCACCGGCCATGAAGTCTTCCGCCAATACAACGTCAATCGGCAGGATCAGCTCACAGTTTTTGGCCTTGGCCTTTTCCATGATCTGGCGCGCCGTATCCAGCATATCCTCTTCTTTCAGGGATTTGCCGACCTTGTAGCCTTTGGCTGCAAGGAATGTATTGGCCATAGCGCCGCCAACAGCCAGAACATCCACTTTTTCAAGCATGTTTTCCAGTAGTTCCAGCTTGGTGGAAACCTTGGCTCCCCCCACAATGGCACCCACCGGGCGTTCCGGATTTTCAAGAGCAGCATCCAGAGCAGAAAGCTCAGCTTCCATAAGGCGGCCAGCATAGGCAGGCAGATGGTCTGCAACGCCTGCAGTGGAGGCATGGGCACGATGTGCGGCTGAGAACGCATCGTTCACATATACATCACCCAGCCTTGCAAGGGCTGCTGACAGGTCTGGTGCGTTGGCTTCTTCACCCGGCTGGAAGCGGGTGTTTTCAAGCAACAGCACTTCACCATCCTGCAGGGATGCCGCAGCGGCTTCAGCATCCGGACCAATGCAGTCATGAGCAAAACTGACGGATTTGCCCAGTGCGGTGGCCAGAGCGGTTGCAATCGGTTCGAGCGACATGCCTGGCACCACTTTGCCTTTGGGGCGGTCAAAGTGGCTGAGCACAATGACGCGGCCGCCCTTGTCCGCCAGTTCACGGATGGTGGGCACAATGCGCTCAATACGGGTGAAGTCAGAAATGACTCCATCCTTCATGGGCACGTTCAGGTCCACACGCAGCAGAATGCGTTTGCCGCGAGGGTCCAGCTTATCCAGGGTGTTGAAAGGAAGCAGGGCCATTAGAGGGATCCGAACAGAGCGGCTGTGTCAG
The DNA here is from genome assembly GCF_052102375.1 of Acetobacter sp. GTDB lineage: Bacteria > Pseudomonadota > Alphaproteobacteria > Acetobacterales > Acetobacteraceae > Acetobacter. Next base: position 103,929 of record NZ_JBQDXI010000005.1, on the reverse strand, counting down.
CCATACGGTTGGAGAAGCCCCATTCGTTGTCATACCAGGAGCAGATACGGACCAGCTTGCCGCCGTCGATTAGAGAGGTCTGGGTGGCATCAAAGCTGGAAGAGGCCAGAGCGTGATTGAAGTCAGAGCTGACCAGAGGTGCTGTGGAATACGCAAGAATGCCTTTAAGCGGGCCGGATTCAGCCGCAGCCTTAATGGCGTTGTTAACATCCTCAACGGAGCCCGGCACCTTTTTCGGCACGAAGTCGAGGGAGACCAGAGAGACGTTGGCAGTCGGGACACGAATGGCCGTGCCATCCAGTTTGCCTTTAAGCTGCGGCAGAACCAGACCAACGGCACGGGCTGCACCGGTGGAGGTTGGGATCATGTTCAGGCCAGCAGCGCGGGCGCGGCGCAGGTCTTTATGCAGGGTGTCTACCGTGCGCTGGTCACCAGTGTAGGAGTGAATGGTCACCATGTAACCACGTTCGATCCCAAACGTATCTTCCAGAACTTTGGCAACTGGGGCCAGACAGTTTGTGGTGCAGGATGCGTTGGAAATGACCGTCATGTCTGAGGTCAGTACATCGTGGTTCACGCCGTAAACGATAGTGGCGTCTACATCCGTACCCGGTGCGGAGATAATGACCTTGCGTGCACCAGCCTGCAAAAGCTGGCCAGCTTTTTCTTTGGAGGTGAACAGGCCCGTGCATTCCATGGCGACATCAACGCCTGCAAACGGTACTTTTGACGGGTCACGTTCAGCAGAAACGGTGATGGGGTCCCACGTCCGGCCATGCGCGGAAATAATAAGCTTGTTGCCGTCTACGCGTACATCGGCAGGCAGGCGGCCATGCACACTGTCATAGCTGAGCAGGTGGGCGTTATCTTCAACGCTACCAAGGTCGTTAATGGCTACGGGCACAACGTCGGTCCGTCCGCTTTCAATCAGCCCACGCAGGACAAGTCGGCCAATACGTCCAAAGCCGTTGATCGCGATTTTGACTGCCATGTTTCTGTTCTCCGTTTTTATCTTATGGTCTTGTCAGTTACGGTCCCCGTGCGTGCGCCCGGGGCTGGTGTGGCGCAGCGGGCGTAGCCCGTGCTGCACCGGAAACAAAAAGGTGGTGTTCCACCTTTTTACAGATCGCCTCGGCAGTAATACCAAAGCGTTCATACAAAGCGTTGGCTGGGGCAGAGGTGCCAAAATCATCCATGCCAACAAAAACTCCCTCCGGCCCAAGCCAGCGCTCCCACCCAAAGCCGGAAGCCGCTTCTATGCCAACCCGCAGCCCTTTACCGCCCAGCACTTTCTGGCGGTAAGTTTGCGGCTGCATGGCAAAAAGCTCCCAGCAGGGAATGGACACTACAGTGGCGCGGATATCGCGCCGGGCCAGATGGTGCGACGCTTCAACCGCAATAGCAACCTCCGGCCCGGAAGCAATGAGGGTGACCAGCCGGTTTTCCTGTTGCTGCACGACGTACCCGCCGCGGGCAGCGCTGCCGTAGCTGGGTGATGGCAGCGGAGCGGCGCTATGGTGATTTTGCGGGCATAGCACCAGAACCGCTGGGCCGCCCTGCCACTCCAGCGCGGCCTCCCAGCATTTGAAGGTCTCAGACGGGCTGCCGGGCCGGAATACGGCCAGATTAGGTGTGGCCCGTAAGCTGGCAAGTTGTTCCACCGGTTGCCAACCGCCGCCGCCATCACCCAGCGCCAGACCATCACCGGTTAACAGATACAGCATTTTTTGGCGCATTAAGGCGGCCATGCGCAGGGCGGAGCGCATACGGTCAACCGTCATCATGCTTGCTGCACAGCAGGGAAGCATTCCGCCATGCAGTGAAAGACCGTTCAACATGCCGGCCATGCCGTGTTCCTGAATGCCACAGTCTAGCCCATTGGCCAGTGCCGGAGGGGCGCGCCACCCTGTTTGCTCCTCTCCAGTTGCGGACATGCTGTAGGCGGATGATGCAGTAAGGCACACCAGTTCCGGCAAAATATCAGACAGAGCATGCAGGCTTGTCAGAGCAGATTCCTGAGTGGAATTGTCCAGTGCTGAGCGCATACGCCATAGCCACGCACGGTGCCAGTCTTCCTGAAACAGGGCTGGGCGGTGGCGCATCAGCTCCCGCTCAAATGCGTCACGTTGGCGGTGGCGGGCAAAACGGCGCAGCCAAGAGCGGCGGGTGGAAGCCCCTCGGCGTGCTGTTGGGCTCCACGGGCCTGTCAGTTCTTCCTCCGGCGGTAAATGAACGGCCAGTGAGGAGGGAGTGGAAGAGGGTGGCAGGCAGGCAATAAGGGTGGGTTTTCTGGCCCGCAACGTTGCGGCAAGAGCGGAGGTTATGGCTGGGAGATCATCAGCCGCAACCTTGCGGACCGTCCAGCCGGAGGCGCTGAACCGTGCCAGCGAGTCGGCAAATTCGGAACCACGGTCTTCAGCCGGAGGGGCAACCAGCATGGCCAGCCTGTCCAGCCCGAAGCGCCCTGCCAGTTGGGCCGCCTCCATGGCAACGCCTGTTGCAAGATCTGTATCCTGCGCCAGCACCCATGTGCGGTGATTAACGAGAGAGCGCCCAAACCTGCGAGATAAAATCTGTTCTGCCAACGCCATGCCAGCCGCTGCTGCCACACCCTGTCCAGCGGGACCGGGGGCGACCTCAATGGCCGGGTGTTCTCCATATTCCAGCAACGGAGCACTGTGACTGTCAGCACCTGTCAGCCGCAGCATGGCAGCAAGCAGGGGCAGCATTGTGGTGGAGGGCACCACAAACCTGTCGCGGTCTGGCCAGTCCGGGGCGGCGGGGTCAAACCGTAAAACCCGGCACCATAAGGCTGTTACCGGCAGGCACATAAGGGAAAGAAGTTTGGCTGCATGGCTGGGCAGATTATCTGCGTGAAGCAGGAGCCGGGCTGCGTGGCTCATGCGCGCAACACCAATCTGCTGGGCAGAGAGGGCTCCGTCCTGCTCCAAACTGCGCTGGTCTGTCGAACTGGCTACTGCCATGCGCGCCTGCCTTATGGTGACGGGCCTGATCATTCATGACAGGTCTTCTCATCACTACAGCTTGGTCAATAAAGGCGCACCTGCATTTGGGCAAGGGGGTTTGGGGTGCTGGAGTCGCATAGCTGGGATGGAGAAAAGCACTTGTTTTTTTGCTCACCCTCCCTGTTCTCCTTGCGTCTGGACGGAATGGGCGCAAAAGAGGGAGACGTTTTGTTCATGTGTGCGGAGATACGCCAGCCATGCCCCCAGTTGTTCGTTCTGCCACGCAGCATTCTGCCATAAAAATGGTGGTGCTGGCTGGTGTTGTGCTGGGTTTGGGGGGGTGCAAGCTGGTTGATCAGAAAACCTTTAACCCACAGGCAGGCAAGGCCCCTAAACCCTATATTCCACCGGCACCCGTTGTTGCCCCTATTCCTCCGTTGATTGAACTGGTTGGTGGAACCCCGGTCCAAGAATGGGAAGGCCCAGTTGACCAGATGGCCCGCAAGGCGCTGGCACGGAAGCCCAATATCCTGTTTGTGGTAAAGTGTCTGGTGCCTGCTTCTGGCAATTCAGAGCTTGACCAGCTAACATTGGTGCAGCTTGTGCAAGGGGATGGGCAGGCAGTTGCACAGGCCCTTACGCACGCAGGCGCCCCGCCACAGCAGGTTGAAATAACGGCTATGCCGGATTCGACCGTGACGAAGCCCCTTATCAGGGTGTATGTGCAGTAACATTCACATTATATTTGTGAAAATATTGGAACAGACCGGCCAGACGGCCGAAGGGCCATGCGCCGTGCCCCGACCGTTTCTGACGACGCGAGGAGAGTAGTAGCGTGGGATTGATCAAAAACGCCCGGCATCCGTTTTATGACCATTGTGATGCGGCGTTGAACGAGATCAGGCAACAGGGGCGTTACCGGACCTTTACGCCATTGGCCCGGCTGGCAGAGCGTTTTCCGCTGTATGAAGAAGACGTGGCTGCCCAGCCGGAGGGACGTGAGGTTATTGTCTGGTCCACCAATGACTATCTGGGCATGGGCATTGTGCCGGAAGTACAGGAAGCTGCTATTGCTGCCATTCGGGAGCATGGTGCCGGTGCTGGTGGCACCCGCAACATTGCCGGGACAAGCCCCCTGCATACGCAGCTTGAAGCTGAGCTGGCGTCTTTACATGGTAAGGAAGCAGGGCTTCTGTTTGTCTCGGGTTATGTGTCCAATCAGGCCAGCCTGCAAACCATCCTGACTTCCATGCCCGGCTGGATCTGTTTTTCAGATCGTCTGAACCATGCCTCTATGATTGCAGGCATTAAGGGCGCTCGCGGCTCTCAGACGGTTATTTTTGAACATAACGATCTGGTTGACCTTGAAGCCAAACTGGCAGCCGCACCCGTTGACGCGCCCAAGCTGATTGCCTTTGAGAGCGTTTATTCCATGGATGGCGATATCTCCGATATTGCCGGTATTTGCGCTTTGGCCCGTAAGTATAATGCTCTGACCTATCTGGACGAAGTCCATGCCGTTGGCCTGTACGGGGAAGAGGGTGGCGGTATTTCCCAACGTGATCAGGTGGCGGATCAGGTCGATATTATTGAAGGGACTCTGGCTAAAGGGTTTGGGGTGCATGGCGGTTACATTACGGCCTCTGCCCAGATTGTGGATTTCCTGCGCTCCACGGCGTCTGGCTTTATCTTCACGACTGCCCTGCCACCTTCTGTAGTCGGGGCCGCTCTGACCAGCGTGCGCAAGGTGCGGGCTGAAAGCTGGCGGCGTGAGGCTATTTTTGAGCGGGTCAACACCTTCCGTCAGCGCCTGCGCGCTGCGGGTGTGCCCTTTACCATGACACCAAGCCACATTGTGCCTGTTCCGGTGGGTGATGCTGAGGTTTGTAAGCGTATAAGCCGTCGTTTGTTGAACGATTACGGACATTACGCAACGCCCATCAATTACCCAACTGTTCCGCAGGGCACAGAGCGGTTACGCCTGACGCCGGGTCCATTCCATACGGATGAAATGATGGATGATATGGTGCGTGCGCTTACTACGTTGCTGCGTGAAGAAGGCGTTATTCCGGCACGCCAGACAGAAGTGGCGGCCTGAGACCGTAACGCAGTCATTCTTGAAAAAGCCTCTTTCCTCCATCAGTGGGGAAAGAGGCTTTTTTTGTGACTAACCGGCTTTACGCAGGCGTGTCAGGGCGGCTTTCAGCTCATCCAGAGATGCTGCACCGGGAATAATTTCCTTGTCCCCGAAGACAAAGGTTGGGGTGCCTTCCAGATCAATGGAGCGGGCAAGGTCAAGATTCTGGCGCATCATGTCCATAACCTTGGGGCTTTTCATGTCTGTCACCAGACGATCTGCGTCCAGCCCGACCTTTTTTGCAACGCGGCGAATCCGGTCTGTAGAGGGGCTGGCGGCATCGGCCATCAGGGCTTTCTGGAACGGCACATAGGCATTTTGCAGGCTGGCGGCCAGAATGGCCTGCGTATCCATCACGCTGTTGGGGCCAAGAACCGGAATAACTTTTTCCACCAGTTTCAGGTCAGGCTCGGAAGCTACCAATGTGTCCAGGTCAGCCAGAACCTTGCGGCAGTAGGGGCAACGTGGGTCGTAAAATTCTACAACCTCCAGTTTGCCGTGGGGGTTGCCGAGCACCACATCTGTTGTGCTCTGCCCAAACTGAGCGTGGTTGCGGCGGACTGCATCCAGCGCAGAGGAGGCTTTGCGCGCTGTAGCCTGCGTTTGCAGGGCGGTAATGGCTTCAGACAGAATGGAGGGGTCTGTCTTCAGCGCATTGCGCATAATGCTCACAATCTCGGCGCGTTGAGCCGGGGTGAAGCCGGTATCAGCCGTTGCGGGCGTAGGTGCCAGACCTGCACCTAACAGGAAAAGGCAGGAGGCCCCGGCAAGGGCGTAGTGCCTTATGGAAGAGGGAATGAGCTTTTTCATGCAGGCAAACGTAAAGCAGTTCAGAACTGATGGGAATGGCGGAACAGGGGCGTTACATCGGCTAAACTCTCCATGAAATGCGTTGTGCGTGTTGCTGCCGGAGCAGAACAGGGTTAATCGGGAGAGAACCCAGCGCCCGTTTTCGGGTCGATCAGAAAGATGGAGAGACCACGGCGTGTCCGAGCGTTTCATAAAGACCCGTTCTGCCCGGCTTGCGCCGTTACGTTCAGCGCCGGCCCGTATGCTGGCCCTGGCGTTGGCATCTGCATTGACAGCATGTAGCTCTCTCAACCCCCTGACGTCATTTACGCGTGAGAAACCACAATCCGTTTCCGGGTTTGTGGGGGACGTGGTGGCGGATGAACCGCAGGCCGCTCTGGCAGCGCGGGATGTGCTGGCCAAAGGTGGCAACGCGGCTGATGCTGCTGCTGCGCTGGGAATGGCGCTGTCTGTCACCCTGCCTTCCCGCGCGTCTCTGGGCGCTGGTGGAGCGTGTCTGGCCTGGAAACCCGGTGAGCAGGAAGGTCATGCCTTTATCTTCCTACCTAACGCAGGGCAGGTCGATGCAAAAGCGGACAGGCCCGCTGCTGTGCCTATGCTGGTGCGTGGCCTGTATTTGATGCAGCTACGCTACGGCAGCGTGGAGTTTGCGGATGTCGTGCTGCCTGCACGGAACATGGCGCGCGATGGTGTGCCGGTCAGCCCACTGCTGGCAGCGGATATGAGCGCCGTTGAAGGCCCGCTTCTGGCTGATGAAAAAACGCGCAGTATTTTCAGCAACGGGAATGGGCAGGTTCTTAAGGTCAGTGACCTGATGGTTCAGCCCCGGTTGGCTGGCGCTTTAGAGCGTATTCGTCTGGCTGGTGCAGGTGATTTTTATACCGGCGCTTTGGCGCAGACGTTTGCACAGGCAGCACAGGACGCTGGTGGTGGTCTGACAAAAGCAGATTTGCGGAATAGTCTGGCCACAACAGAGCGGCCTCTGACCCTGCATGCTAATGGCGTTGATATCAGCTTTTTGCCCCCTCCGGCAGATGGTGGGCTAGGAACAGCGGCCGCGTTTGCCGGTAGCCGTGCTCAGGCAACGGTCAGAGGGGAATCCGTTGTCTCTGGTTGGCGGGCGCGTCAGGCAGGGAAAGGTGCGAGTGTGGCTGATGCGCAGGCATTGCTAAACTCCGGGTCACTGCCCAGTGGTTCAGCGCTGCCACCTCTGCCTGCATCGACCTCCTTTGTGGTGACAGATAGGCAGGGTGGTGTTGTGAGCTGTGGCCTGACAATGAACAACCTGTTCGGGACTGGTCGTGTTGCCGGGTCTACAGGTGTTATTCTGGCAGCCTCCCCCGCGAAGCGACCCCTCCCGTTGCTGACTGCTGCTATTGCGCATAACGGTACAAGCCAGTTCCGGGCTGCTACAACGGCTTCGGGGCAGAATGTTGCCTCAGATACCGCGGCCGTCGCTTTGCAGGCAGCTATAGCCGGAGGTCGCCCAGAGGTCACAAATGGTCCTGGCCGTGCCAACTTTGTGTCCTGCCCCGCCGGGCTGCCGGGCAACAGCGCAAAATGCTTTGGCTGGACAGACCCCCGTGGCAATGGGCTTGCCGTATCATCTGGCGAGCAGAAATAGTGCGTTGCACAAGGCTTTGTGTGGAGATCATAACAGGCGGCGTAAAAGCCGCCTGTTTTTGGCTTGAAATGTTCTCATTTTGTTCTATTTTAGAACAAAGAAAGATCAAAAGGTTAACAAACCATTAAGTGGGTCTTTTCCATACATTGCGGGAAAGACCGCTTTTGTGGCACGTCTTGTAACACGAGCGTTGGGCACACGGTAGAACAGGGCGTCAACGCGCTAAGGCCACTGGAATGCGCCTTTGGTCAGCTCCAAAGGCAATTGGAAAGGTAAAGCATTGGATAAGGCAAAAGCTCTTGAAGGCGCGTTGGGGCAAATTGAGCGCGCTTTTGGTAAAGGCTCGGTTATGCGGCTGGGCCAACGCCCGCGTGAACAGGCAGATGTTATTTCCACAGGATCTCTGGGGCTAGACATTGCTCTGGGTATCGGTGGTCTGCCGCGCGGTCGTGTTGTCGAAATTTATGGGCCAGAAAGCTCCGGTAAAACCACACTGGCGCTTCATGCCATTGCGGAAGCCCAGAAGCGTGGTGGCACTTGCGCCTTTATTGACGCCGAGCACGCGCTTGACCCCGGTTACGCCAAAAAGCTGGGCGTTGATATTGATAACCTGCTGATCAGCCAGCCAGATGCAGGCGAGCAGGCTCTGGAAATTGCCGATACACTGGTGCGCTCCGGTGCCATTGATGTTCTGGTGGTGGATAGTGTGGCGGCTCTTGTGCCACGCGCCGAGCTTGAAGGTGACATGGGCGACAGTCATGTTGGCCTCCATGCCCGTCTCATGAGTCAGGCCCTGCGTAAACTGACCGGTTCTGTTGCGCGTTCCAACACCATGATGATCTTCCTGAACCAGATCCGTCTGAAAATTGGGGTCATGTTCGGGAATCCGGAAACGACAACAGGGGGTAACGCCCTGAAGTTTTATGCCTCTGTGCGTCTGGATATTCGGCGTATCGGGTCCATCAAGGATAAAGATGAGGTCGTGGGCAACCAGACCCGCGTGAAGGTGGTCAAAAACAAAATGGCTCCACCTTTCCGGCAGGTTGAATTTGACATCATGTACGGGGAAGGCATCAGCAAGGTTGGCGAGTTGATCGACCTTGGCGTGAAAGCGGGTGTGGTGGAAAAATCTGGTGCGTGGTTCTCCTGCGATAGCCAGCGCATTGGTCAGGGGCGTGAGAACGCCAAACAATACCTGCGTGACCATCCAGACATGGCCAACGCCATTGAGCGCAAAGTTCGTGAGCAGGCCGGTGTAGTGGCAGATGCCATGATGGTTGGCCCGGAGCAGGATGACGCGGTAGACGACGCGTAAGTGTGTGATTGTCCCCCACCTTATTATGGTGGGGGACAATTTAAAGACAGACCGGGCGGGAGAGGAGCTGGGCGTATGGGTCGTAACTGGCCAGAACAGCTTGTTCTTCCGCTGGCGTATTCTCCGCTATGAAGCCTTGTTTGTGCCAGAACCCCAGAGCATGACGTGTAGAAATCAGGCTGATTAAGGAGAGGTGATGGTGCCGTGCCGCCTGCTCCACCAGAGAAATGGCTTTTTGAGCACAGCCCTGCCCCCTTACGTCTTCTGTTAAAGCAATATCATGCAAATACCAGCGGTCAGGCTGTGCTGGCAGGTTGTGTAGAAGCGTATTGAGTGCAGGTGTAAGGGTGCCGCGCCATGGGTGGCTGAGCATATAGCCTTCAAGCTTTTCTGGCCCTTGCAGCACAAAACAGCCCTCAGGCGATAAAGCCAACCGCTCCATGAAAATTTCGTTATCTTCAGGGTAATCCGTGTGCAGTTTGCCTGCCAGTTGGATAGTAGCGTCAAGATCATCTGGTGTCATGGCGCGCCAGATGGTAGGTGCTAAATCTGTCATCACAATAGAATGCCTCGGTCAGGGCCTGAAGTAAGAGAACATATGAGTGCTCAAACTATCACGCATAATGACCCGTTGCGACAGGAGAGCGCCTCATGTCACAGCGGTTGAAATTGACGTTGCGGCTTGATGCGGACGGAAAGGCAGCTATTGGGCACGGCAAGATAAAGCTTCTGGAAAAACTGGTCGAGACCGGGTCTATCTCGGCTGCGGGGCGTGCTCTTGGCATGTCCTATCGCCGGACATGGCTTTTGGTGGATAGCCTTAATTCTCTGTTTGCCGAACCGGTCGTGGCAACGCGCGCTGGCGGCGGTGGCGGCGCGTTTCTGACAGAAACCGGCCAGACAGTTCTGTATTTATATCGAGATATTGAGCAGCAGGCAGCCCGCGCCAGCGCCCCCAGCATGAACAGGCTTGCGCGCCTGCTGGCGGTGCCGGAAGCCGAATGCCCTTAAAAAGCCGTATGGCAAGAGCAACCCTTGAAGGAAGAGTTTAGAGTATAATGCCGTCAGATAACGGAAAGCGGGAGATTGGTGTGTCATCATCTATTCAGCGACGCGACCTGATGCGGGTTGGCGCAGGCGCAACGTTGGCAACCCTTGCTGAGGGTGTTGTCAGTCAAGCGCAGGCGCAGAGCAACACAGCGTCAGGGCTTGCAGGCGCAACAGGAACATTTGATGACGGCACGGTAAGGCAAATTGCTAAACGCCTTGCTTCCGCACCGTATAAGGCACCGGACCAATCTCTGCCCAAGGCGATTGATAACCTTAATTTTGACCAGTTCCGGAATATCACGTACCGGGAAGACCGCGCTTTATGGCACGGTGACAGTCTGGCATTTGACGTAGAATTCTTCCCCCGTGGATTCCTGTACCGGCCCCGGATTGATATTTTTGAGGTTAAGGACGGCCAGTCAGCGGCTGTTCCCTATAGCCCGGATTTGTTCAGTTATGGTGATCCGGCTTTGGAAGTTCAGGAAGATGTGGGGTTTGCCGGCCTGCGCTTGCGCACCGCCATTAATACGCCCGGTGTTATGGAAGAATTTTGCGTATTTCTGGGGGCCTCTTATTTCCGGGCTGTGGCCAAGGGGCAGAATTACGGTCTGTCCGCACGCGGTTTTGCAAATGGCACAGGAGACCCAAAAGGAGAGGAGTTTGCACTCTTCCGGGCTTTCTGGCTGGAAAAACCACAGCCTAATGTCAAATCTGTTGTCATCCATGCGCTGATGGACAGCCCGTCCGTTGCGGGCGCGTTCAGCTTCACAATTCGGCCGGGGGATACGACTGTTTTTGATGTGCAGTCCACTTTCTTCCCTCGGACAGCCATTCAGCAATCGGGCATCGCACCGCTGACAGGCATGTTCTATTTTGACACCAACGACCACAACCATGTGGATGACTGGCGCCCTGCGGCACATGACAGTGAGGCTCTGCAAATGTGGACGGGAGCTGGCCAGCAGCTTTTCCGTCCCTTACGCAACCCGCTGGACCTTCAGTTCTCAGCCTTTCGGGATGTCTCGCCACGCGGTTTTGGCTTGATGCAACGGCGCAGAAGCTTCCATGATTTTGAAGACCTTGCGTTAAATTATGAAAAACGCCCTTCCCTCTGGATTGAACCGATCGGGGATTGGGGTGAAGGCTGTGTGGATCTGGTTGAAATTCCCACCCCAAATGAAGTGAACGACAATATCGTCTCGTTCTGGCGGCCTAAAACACCTTTGGCTGCGGGGAAAGAATACAGTTTTACCTACCGTATGTACTGGGGGTGGGATAACCCGTTCCCCACCTCTCTGGCGCGTATTGCGGGAACGCGCGTGGGCTCCGTTGTGGATGACAAGAACGCGCGTTTCTTTGCTATCGACTTCAGCGGCGCACCGTTTGAGAACCTGCCTCAGGATGCACATTTGCATCTTGTGCCGCAGGCGTCGGCTGGCACAATCCGTAATGTTGTGGTGGAGCCGAACCCCAATATCAAAGGATGGCGGACCACCTTTGAATTTGTGCCGGGTGATGAAAAACTGGCAGAGCTCCGTGCCGTACTGGCAACTGATACCGCTCCGATTTCAGAAGAATGGTTGTACCGGTGGACACCGTAACACAGCAGGCCTCCCCCTCTACCACTCCGTTTTTTGAGGCTCTGCCTCCGGAAGCCCCACTCTCCATGCCCGTGCAGGACCTGCACGGTGCACCGGATTTTGAAGGTAGGCCCCGTACACCCGTTACAGAACCGCGTAGCATAGTGGTGCGGCGTCTAGCGGTACTGGGCTCAGCGTTTGCGCTCACCGTTTTTGGTGCATGGCGCACCCATAAGGTGTTGGATGCCAATGGGCTGACAACACTTGGCGTTATCATGATGGTGCTGTTCGTTGCTCTATTCATGTGGATTGCGCTGGCGTTTACGTCCTCCCTTGCCGGGTTTTTCTCTCTCATTACGCGTGGCGGCCTTGGTTTGGGTATTACCCGCTCCGGCCCCTTGCCCCAGCTTAACAGCCGCACCGCATTGCTGCTGCCAACCTATAATGAGCCGCCAAACAGGGTGATGGCGGGCCTCAAGGCCATTTACACAAGCCTTCAGGAAACAGGCCAAGGACACGCGTTTGATGTGTTCATCCTCTCCGACACCACGAATGCTGATGTCTGGGTGCAGGAAGAAGCCGCTTTTCTAGCCCTGCGCGAGCAGACGGGCGGCCATAACACTATTTTCTATCGTCGGCGGCACAACAACATAGAGCGCAAAGCCGGGAACGTGGGTGAGTGGGTGCGCCGTTTTGGCGGTGCCTATGAACAGATGGTGACGCTGGATGCGGACTCCGTCATGTCTGGGGACACCTTGGTGCGTATGGCTGCTGCCATGGAGCGCCACCCGACTGTTGGGCTCATCCAGACTCTGCCGGTTATTGTAGGGGGCACAACCCTCTTTGCCCGGATGCAGCAGTTTGCTGGCCGTGTGTATGGCCCCATCATTGCGCATGGTATTGCATGGTGGCATGGCTCGGAAGGTAACTACTGGGGTCATAACGCCATTATCCGGACCCGTGCTTTTGCGGGTCAGGCCGGTTTGCCGCATGTGCCGGGGCGGCCACCTTTTGGGGGCCATATTCTGAGCCATGACTTCGTAGAAGCCGCGCTCATGCGTCGGGGTGGCTGGGCCATTCATATGGTGCCAGCTCTTGATGGCTCCTACGAGGAAAGCCCCCCTTCCCTGACCGATGTGGCTATTCGTGATCGCCGATGGTGTCAGGGTAATCTCCAGCATGTCAAAGTGCTGCCCAGTAAAGGGCTGCACTGGGTTAGCCGTATGCACATGATTGTGGGGATTGGGGCGTATGTGACATCCCCGCTCTGGCTGATCTTTCTGCTGACAGGTATTCTTATTTCTCTTCAGGCTCATTTTGAGCGGGTCGAGTATTTTGGGGATACCAAAACCCTTTATCCGCATTGGCCACATGTGGACCCGGTACAGGCAAAATATGTGTTTATCGGCACGATGCTTATTTTGCTGGCACCAAAAATGCTCGCCTTCTTGGCGTTGTTGTTTGACCGTACGACCCGCAAAGGGTGCGGCGGTATTGTGCGTGCAGCAGGGTCTGTTCTGGTTGAAACCTTTATTGGCGGCCTGATTGCCCCAATAGCCATGCTCATCCAGACCTCCGGCGTTGTGTCTATTTTGTCAGGGCATGACTCCGGCTGGAATACCCAGCGCCGGGACGATGGGGGTTTTCCCCTCATGGTTGTCGTGCGGCAATATGCCAAATTCACTTTGTTTGGTCTGGTTCTTGGCTGCGGTGCATGGGTTGTTTCCCCGTCCCTGTTTTTCTGGATGACACCGGTTCTGCTTGGTCTGGTTTTCTCAATTCCACTTGTGGCGCTGACCAGTAGCCGAGCAGTCGGGCAAAGCTTTCTGAAAGCCGGGTTGCTGCTGGTGCCCGAAGAAACACAGATGCCTGATGTGCTGCGTAAAACAGTGAGGGCGCTGGAAAGTGATGAAACCCCTCACCTGCCACATGGTGCCCTGCGTGCCTTGCGGGCTGATCGCAGTTTGTTGCAAGCGCACAGGGACATGCTGCCGCCTGCCCGTAAAGCAGGTGAGCCCATTAATGCAGACCGTTTGGTGGGCTTGGTAAAGATTGCGGAGGCAGAAAACATTGCCATGGCGGACAAGGCTTTAACCCCTAAGGAAAAAGCCGCTATTTTGGGCTGTGCTGAGGGAATAGACGCAATTTTGCGCTTGCCCGAATAGTTCCAGAAAAAACGTAGAGGTAGTATGTGCGGCGTGGGGTGAAAACCCCACGCCTTTTTGTTACGAAACCTCGGAATATCCTAACAAACACAGTGTGCACTATGGTATTAAATAGCCATTACCTTTTAAAACAGGCAGCACAAAATCACTGGGGTTTTTCCCCTCTTTTTTCATAGGACATACCCACGGCATGCGTCTGGATGATGAGCGCGAAAGCACCAATATTGACGACCAGAGAAGCAGCGGTGGCGGCGGTGGCCGTATTCCGTTGCGGATTGGTGGGATTGGTAGTCTTGTTCTTGTGCTGGGGGCTTTGTATTTTGGGGTAGACCCAAGGCTGGTCATGAGCCTGCTGGATGGTGGGTCAGCTTCTGCTCCATCCGTTTCGCAAAGTACACATCAGGATGGTCTGGTAGCCCGTAATGATGCCCAGAAGCGGTTTATCTCCCGGGTTCTAGCCTCAACTGAAGACACATGGGGCACTTATTTTCAGCAGATGGGCCGCACCTATCATGATCCGCGGCTTGTGCTGTTTACGGGAGGCGTGAAGTCAGCGTGCGGGTATGCGCAGACATCAGTTGGTCCGTTTTATTGCCCCGCAGATCATAAAGTTTATCTGGACCTTGCGTTTTTTAGGGAACTGGAAGGTCGGCTGGGAGCGGGTGGGGACTTCGCAAAAGCGTATGTTGTGGCGCATGAAATAGGCCACCATGTCCAGAACGAGCTTGGTATCATGTCGCGGTATGCAAACATGAACGCCCCCATGCCGGAGAAAGGGGACAATGGTAAGTCTGTCCGGTTGGAATTGCAGGCGGATTGCTTCGCAGGGATATGGGCAAAGCGCGCGGATGACAGCAAAGGTATTTTACAAAGCGGCGATGTAGAACAGGGCATGAATGCCGCTGCGGCCGTTGGTGATGATAGGCTGCAAAAGCAGGCGCAGGGCTATGTTGTGCCAGACAGCTTTACGCATGGTTCTTCTGCCCAGCGTGTGGAGTGGTTCCGGCGGGGGCTTGCGTCAGGTGATGTCAAGCAATGCGATACATTTAGCGTACCCTCTCTGTAACGCACTTATGCAGTGACAGGAACAGCAGGGCCGTCGCCCTGCTTTTTTATTAAGGTGTACTGGCGTGTTCCAGTTCAGCTTTGTCCTCAGCCGTTAGGATAAGTGTGGCGGCTTTTGCAAAGCTTGCAACATGGTCCCGCCGTGTGGCGCTTGCAATCGGAGCGGTAACGCCCTTGCTGCTAATAAGCCATGCGAGAGCAATTTCAGCCGGTTTTGCAGTGTGGCGTGCGGCAACAGTGTCCAGTGCCTGAAGAATACGCTGGCCGCGTTCGGTCAGATATTTTGCAATGCCGTTGCCGCGCGCACTTTGGGCCAGGTCTTTTTCCGAACGGTATTTCCCGCTCAGAAAGCCAGAGGCAAGGCTGTAATAGGTCACAACACCCAAATTGTTTTGCAGGCAGAGGTCTTTCAAAGCACCATCAAAGCCTGACCGGTCGTAAAGATTATACTCAGGCTGGAGTACATCGTATCGAGGCAGGTTGTGTGCCTGAGAGACTGCCAAAGCTTCTCCAAGTTGCTGAGCATCCAGATTGGAGGCTCCTATGGCGCGGATTTTTCCGGCTTTCAGCAGTTTCTCATACGCTCGCAAGGTTTCTTCATACGGTGTGGCTGGGTCTGCCCAGTGTGAAAAATAGAGGTCAATCCGCTCACATTGTAGCCGTCGAAGGCTGCCGTCTATTGCCTCTGTAATCCAGCGTTCGGAAAGGCCTTTTTGCCCCGCGCCACCCAGATCTGACCCGACTTTTGAGAAAATGAGAACCTGATCCCGTTTGGACGGGTTGGCCTTCAGCCAGTTGCCAATAATGGTTTCAGATTCGCCACCTTCGTTGCCGGGGCTCCAGCGAGAGTACACATCGGCAGTATCAATGGCGTTAAAGCCGTGATCG
This sequence comes from Acetobacter sp., assembly GCF_052102375.1. Taxonomy (GTDB): domain Bacteria; phylum Pseudomonadota; class Alphaproteobacteria; order Acetobacterales; family Acetobacteraceae; genus Acetobacter. The sequence continues at coordinate 88,329 of NZ_JBQDXI010000005.1, read as the reverse complement.
ACGAAGGCATCTAGAATGGCAAAGCTGGTTTTTTCATCAATTGTCCAACCAAATACGTTGCCGCCAAAAACAACTGGGGCAATGCGCAAATCGGTTGAGCCAAGTTGGCGAAAGTCCATGACGTTAGTCCCTTTGTTGGAAGGCGCACATTTAATGCCTGCGCCTTCTGTAAAGTACCCTCAAGAGGCAGGAATGCTCTCTCAAGGTAACGTCTGGCTGTGAGCGGGTGTTCCGTAAAAAATAACAGGCAAACGCTGTTCATGGCCCGCGCAGGGTACGTTATTGAGCCGATGCCGTTGTGTCAGGCAGGCTGCCAACATTTTCGCAGGCTTTAACCAGCCTGGCATCCGGGTTTTGGGTTTCACACAGTTTGTGCACATCGGGGGCACACATTTCTATGGAGTTCTCAAAGTCAGATTCCAGAACATCCTGCGCAATGGCAAGATCCTGATCATTGGTGTGTTTCTGCTCTTCTTCCAAAAGCGCCTGCGTTTTATGCAGTTCTTTTAGCGACTCGATACAGGCTTCACTCGCGGCTTCAGGTTGAAACTGGAGAACGGCCAGTTCTTTCTGCAACTGCATGTTGGGTACTTTGCTGCGTACTTCGTCTCCGCCTTCTGCATGGGCGCTCAGCGGCACACACAGGAGGGCAACGAGCAGGGCGGGCAGGGCGGACAAAGCTGTAATTCTGGACACGCGCGCACACTTTCTGGGTCAGCAGGAAACAATAAGCCCATCTGGCTAATGTTTGTGTCCTAGCGTGGTCTTGGGCGTTGGGCCAAGAGGTAAACACCTGTTATTTGGGTTAGGGGGCTATGTGCAGGGTTGGCATGAGGGCTGGTTTGGTGCTATTGCTCCCAGCGGAAAGTCAGCGGTGGACGGATACCTTGTTGACCTGGTCAGATCCGGAAGGAAGCAGCCACAGTGAGTTTCGTCCGGGTCATTGTCTGGCTTTCCACCTATTCCGCCCGGCTCTCTGGTAGTCCTGCGGCGTGACCCTTAGTCCTCGGAACTGTCATGACCGATAAGACCGATGCCGAACTTCCTCAGGATGAGGGGCTTCCCACTCCTGCAATGGAAGGTCCCGGTCTGTTTGGCGAAGAGCCCATAGCCGCTCCTCCCGTTCCAACGCCTCCTGCTCCGTCCAGCACTGTATCTCCTTACCGTGTTCTGGCGCGTAAGTACCGGCCCACCACCTTTGATGACCTGATTGGTCAGGAAGCCATGGTGCGTACGTTGCGCAATGCGTTTGCGTTGGGCCGTGTGGCACATGCCTTCATGCTGACCGGCGTACGTGGGGTGGGTAAAACAACCACAGCCCGTATTATTGCCCGTGCGCTCAATTGCATTGGGCCCGATGGTAAAGGTGGCCCAACACCAGACCCCTGTGGTGTCTGTGCCAACTGCGTGGCCATCCTGAACGACCGCCACCCCGACGTGCTGGAAATGGATGCTGCATCCCGCACCGGCGTGGATGACGTGCGTGAAATTATTGAAGCCACCCGTTTCCGCCCCATGCAGGGACGGATGAAGGTCTTCATTATCGACGAAGTGCATATGCTCTCGCGTAACGCGTTCAACGCGCTGTTGAAAACGCTGGAAGAGCCACCCGCACAGGTTACCTTTATTTTTGCAACGACCGAACTCCGTAAAGTTCCGGTCACAGTTCTGTCCCGGTGCCAGCGCTTTGACTTGCGCCGTGTACCACAGGCAGACCTGACCGCCCTGTTTGGCCGCATTGCGGACAAGGAGCATGTCCGTCTTTCAGCAGATGCACTGGCTCTTATTGCCCGTGCTGCGGATGGCTCCGTGCGGGACGGGCTCTCCTTGCTGGATCAGGCCATTGCACAGGGTACCGCGGCTGATGGCTCCGCGCAGGAAATTGGCGCTGCACTGGTGAGCGACATGCTGGGGCTGGCAGACCGGCAGGTGGTGTTTGACCTGCTGGAAGCAGTCATGACCGGTAAGCCGGACAAAGCTCTGGCTTTGGCAGACGCCGCCCATGCCCGTGGGGCAGACCCCGGTTTGATGCTGACCGATATGCTTGATCTGGTGCATACAATTTCCCGGTTACGGGCTGTGCCGGGCTTGCGTGATTCAGCCGATCTGCCTGAAGCCGAGCGCGTGCGTGGGACAGAACTTGCAGAGAGTCTGCCTGTTCCCGTGTTGATGCGGGCATGGCAAATGTTGGTAAAAGGCGTGCGGGAAGTAGAAGCTGCGCCGGACCGCCGTGCTGCTGCGGATATGGTGCTGATCCGTCTGAGTTTTGTGGCTGATCTTCCTTCTCCAGAAGACGTGATTCGCCACTTGTCCGCCCAGCAGGGAAGCGTTCCCTCAGGCTCAGGCTCAGGCTCAGGCTCAGGCTCAGGCTCAGGCTCAGGCTCAGGCTCAGCAAACAACGTTTCTGTCACAACCGCTGCCGTACAACACACTTCAGCCGGAACAGGTGATGCAGGCGGGGTTCAGGCCTCAGCGCAGACTATGCTCGTACAGGGAAGCGGTGGTCCTGCCTTACGTATGGTTGGTGGCACCGCTCTTGCCATGGCCTCAGAGCCGGTTCCGGAGCCTCAGGCGACAGTCTCTGCCGCTGTAGTGCCTGAACCCGTGGAGCCTTCCCCTGTTGCGGCTGAGCCAGAAATAGCGCCCATGCCCCGCACATGGCGGGAAGCCGTTGCGTTGATTAAAGACTGCCGTAAGGCGCGTCTGCACGGATTGCTGCGTAATGCGGTCCATATGGTTTCTTTTACGCCGGGGCACATTACCATTCGCCCACAGGCTGGCATTCCCCCAGATATTGGCAAGCAGCTTCAGCAGGCCCTGCAGGAGGCAACCCAGACGCCGTGGCGTATAAGCCTGTCGCGTGAAGCCGGTGAGCCAACACTGGACGAGCAGGGTGCAGAAATTATCCAGTTCCAGCGGCGTACAGCAGAGGCACATCCGCTCGTCAAAGCTATTCTGGCGGTTTTTCCGGATGCCGAGCTTGGCGAAGTGCGGGACCATGCGTTGGATGATTACGGCCTGCCGCCCGAAGAGGTGCCTGATCTTCTGTTCGCCCCGCTTGACGCAGAACTTCTGGACGACGATGAACGACCCTTCGACCCCGGCTCCTCCATGGAGTAAGTCGGGCTGGTTGCGCCCCCGGTTTGACGTTTGATGACCACCGCACCAGTTATAATTGATGCCAGACTACCTTTCTGGTGGTCAGATTAAGGAGAGCAGACCATGAAGAACCTTGCCGGACTAATGAAGCAGGCAACGCAGATGCAGGCCAAGATGGAAGCCATGCAGACCACGCTTGAAGCCATGAATATTGAAGGTTCTGCTGGTGCCGGTATGGTTAAGATCGTGCTGAGCGGCAAGGGTGACATGCGCTCTATTACCATTGACCCTAAACTGGCAGACCCCACGGAAATGGAAATGTTGCAGGACCTCATTTTGGCTGCCTGCGCAGATGCCCGCACCAAGCTGGACGCTACAGCCGCTGAAGAAATGCAGAAAGTAACAGGCGGTCTTAACCTGCCAGCCGGCATGAAACTGCCGTTCTAAGCAGCGTTTATCAGCATACGACAGGAACGCGGTCTTATGGGCGGCCATGAAATAGAGCAGCTTATCAAGCTTCTGGGTCGCCTGCCGGGGTTTGGCCCGCGCTCTGCTCGTCGTATTGCCCTGTTTCTGCTGCGTGAGCCGCAGGCTCGGCTGGCACCGCTGGCGCGTGCGCTGGAACTTGCCGGACAGGCGGTGAAAACCTGCTCAACCTGCGGGAACCTTGATACATCAGACCCCTGCCATATTTGCACGGACCCGGTGCGGGACCGCAGCATTGTGTGTGTTGTGGAAACAGTGGGTGACCTCTGGGCGCTGGAGCGTGCAGGGGTACATAGGGGGGTGTATCAGGTGCTAGGTGGTACTTTATCTCCCTTGGCAGGCATTGGTCCGGAAGACCTCAATATTGCCTCCCTGCTGGACCGGCTGGCATGTGGCAGCGTGCGGGAGGTTATTCTAGCCCTTGGTGCCACGGTGGAAGGTGCAACAACCATGCACTGGCTTATGGACCGTCTGGCAGACTATGAGGGCGTTGCCGTTAGTCGCGTGGCGCAGGGTGTGCCAGTTGGCGGCGCGCTGGATGTGCTGGATGATGGTACATTGGCGGCAGCACTCGGGGCAAGGCGGCCTGCGTAAGGCCTGACCAAAGCCGCATAACAGAGAAAGTAGGCATGGCTGAGAACCTGTTTCCCATTTCCGCTAAAATTCCGCGTCGTGCACTGGTTAGCGGTGGTAAAGCCCGCTTGGGGAAGGCCATTGTTCTGGCTCTGGCTGAAGCCGGGTTTGATGTGGCTATTCATTATCGGGGTGATGCTGAGGAAGCTGAAAAAACCCGTCAAGCCGTTCTCGCCCTTGGCCGTAAGGCATGCCTTCTGCAGGCCGATATGATGCGGGAAGAAGAAGTTGAACCCCTGATTGGCAAGGCGGCGGAGGGGCTTGGTGGCCCGTTAGGGGTGTTGGTCAACAACGCCTCTACCTTTGAGCGGGACGAGTGGCATGATGCCACCCGGTCAAGCTGGATAGAACACATGAAACCCAACCTGCGTGCGCCGTTTGTGCTGATGCAGGATTTTGGCAAGGCTCTGCCAAAAGAGGCTGAGGGTCTTATCCTCAATATGCTGGACCAGCGTGTGTGGTCACTGACACCCCATTTTGTAAGCTATACCGTGTCCAAAAGCGCTCTCTGGACTTTGACGCGCACCATGGCGCTTGCTCTGGCTCCGCATGGCATCCGGGTGAATGCTATTGGTCCGGGGCCAGCGATAGCAAGTGTGCGGCAATCGGATGAGCAGTTTGCCCGGCAATGCGCGTCTGTGCCTCTGGGGCATGGGACATCTGCGGCAGAGGTTGCGCGTGCGGCCTTGGCATTTTTGGCTCTCCCCGCCGTAACAGGTCAGATGCTGGCTCTTGATGGCGGGCAACATCTGCAATGGTCTCCCGCTGCTGTTGGCAGCCCGCTGGAAGAATAAAACCCGACATGACTGTTTTTGCTCCATGGGGCGATGAGCCACCCCTACGGTCCCTGTTTCTGAACAACATGGTGCTGGATGCGCATATTGGCATTTTCCCGCATGAGCAGGGTGTTACCCAGCGTATCCGGGTGTCTGTTACGTTTGGCGTAGATGATGATGATACCCAGATAATTGGGGTGGATGATCTGAGCCGCACGGTTTCCTACGAACCCGTTGTGCAGTTGGTGCACCGGATTGTGCGGGAAGGGCATGTCAGGCTGGTTGAAACACTGGCCGAACGCATTGCTGCGGGGGTTCTGGCTGATGAGCGCGTGCGGGTGGTACGGGTCAAGATTGAAAAGCTGGATGTCTTTGCGGAAATTGAATCCGTAGGCGTTGAAATAGAACGGCGGACGGCTCGTGCCACACGCTAGAAAACTGGTGAAACACGCATAAAAAAAGCCTGCATCAAGCAGGCTTTTTTTTACGCTCTGTCCCGGACTGATTGTCCGGGAGGATGCTGGTACAAATCAGCTATCGTGCTCATCCGTATCCGTGCTGACATCAATATCAGAGCTGATGTCATCATCGTCATCATCCAGATCGGATGTGTCTTCCATCACATCATCGTCATCGGACTCGGTGTCCGTATCCAGATCCAGATCCTCGTCATCATCCTTCTTCTTTACCGGGGCTGTATCAGCCGGGTTGGCAGAAAGGCTGTCCGTGCTGCGGCGCAGACGGGAGACAAGTTCAGGCTGCTCCGTGCTGCATTTCGGGCAGACAGCGGGAGAGCGGTTAAGGTCGTAAAAACGGGCACCACAGGACACGCAGACGCGTTTGGTGCCGAGATCGGGCTGGGACATCTTGCTACCTGTCGATCCTGAGCAGACATTGGGGGGCATATAACCCCGTAAAATGGGCGATTCCCTGATCGGATCAGCCCCGATGCCGGAATCACACACAACTCTTTAAGCCGAGGGCAAATGCCACTGCATACGGGCGCTGTCAAACCCCACAACACGGAAAAGCACGATTTTCCCTATTTTAAGGGCAGTTTCCCCCCTCTGGCGGATTGACTTACGGCAGGACAAGCCGGAATGAACATGAGCATGACACAGCCAGCATCCACCCCATCCCATCCCGCTGTTCGCTCTTTGCAAGTGAGCCGAATTTCCACACCCCTGACCGGCACTGTGGCCGTGCCGGGTGATAAATCCATCAGCCATCGCTCGCTCATGTTTTCTGCCCTTGCAGAAGGCGAGACGCGCATTGTGGGCCTGCTGGAAGGTGAGGATGTTCTGCGTACAGCAGACGCCATGCGTGCACTTGGCGCACGGATTACGCGGGAAGATGATGGCCGCTGGCATGTGCATGGCTGCGGCCTTGGCGCCCTGAAGGAACCGGCCGATGTGCTGGATATGGGTAACTCTGGCACAGCAGCACGCCTTTTGTCCGGCTTGCTGGCCAGCCACGGCATGACCTCTGTCATGACCGGGGATGCCAGCCTGCGCCGCCGCCCCATGAAGCGCGTGACCGACCCGTTGGCAGCAACGGGTGCCGTGTTTCTAGCGCGGGAAGGGGGGCGTCTGCCATTGGCCATTCAGGGAAATGCCAACCCGCCGCCGCTTGATTATCGGCTGCCTATGGCGTCGGCTCAGGTTAAGTCTGCCGTTTTGCTGGCCGGTTTGAACGCTGAGGGAGAAACCCGGGTTGAAGAACCCGTGCCAACCCGTGACCATACTGAAAACATGCTGCGCCATTTTGGCGCAAAGGTGAGTGTGGAAGAGACGCCAGAGGGCGGCCGTATCATTCGCTTGCAAGGTAAGCCACGCCTGATTGCACGGGATATTACAGTGCCCGGTGATCCGTCCTCAGCCGCTTTTGTGCTTGTTGCGGCGTTGCTGGTTGCTGGCTCGGATGTGGTGATTACCAATGTGGGCCTGAACCCCCTGCGGACCGGCCTGTTCACCACCCTGCGGGAGATGGGGGCTCGGCTGGATATTACCAATGAGCGCACGGAAGGCGGAGAACCTGTAGGGGACCTGCATGTAAAGGCGTCCTCCCTTCTGGCGGTGGATGTACCAGCAGACCGTGCTGCTTCCATGATTGATGAATATCCTGTTCTAGCCGTGGCGGCTGCCTATGCCCGTGGTATTTCGCGCTTCCGTGGCGTGGAGGAATTGCGCGTTAAGGAAAGTGACCGTTTGGCTTCCACTGTGGCGCTGCTGGAAAAAAATGGCGTGCGCACCAAAGTGGACGGTAACGACCTAATTATTTACGGCACACAGGGTGCCATTCCCGGTGGCGGTGTTGTGGAGACCCACATGGACCACCGTCTTGCCATGAGTGCCTCTGTTCTGGGGCTTGTGGCGGAGAATCCGGTGGAAATTGACGATACCGCGTTTATTGACACCAGCTTTCCCGGCTACTTCCCGCTGCTCAACAGCCTTGGGGCGGGATTTACGGCATGACACCCCACGGCCCGGTTATTGCTGTTGATGGCCCTGCTGCTGCGGGAAAGGGCACTCTGGCCAAAAAGCTGGCGCAGGAACTAGGTCTGCCGTATCTGGACACAGGGCTGCTCTACCGTGCTGTTGCGCGGTTGGCGCTGGATGCCGGGCAAGATCCGTCTGGTCCGGCTGAGCATTTTGCCCAGCACCTGACCCAGCAGGATATGGCCCGCAAAGACCTGCGGACCCCCGATGTTGCACAGGCTGCCAGCAAGGTGGCAGCTCAACCTGCCGTGCGTCAGGCTCTGGTTGAGACGCAGCGGCGGTTTGCAGCAGAGCGCGGCGCGGTGCTGGACGGGCGGGATATTGGTACCGCCATTTTCCCCAATGCGGATGTAAAGCTTTTTATCACAGCATCCCCCGCCACACGGGCCTTGCGTAGATATATGCAGATGGATGGTAACCCGACTGCACCGGATGCTGGTGAAAAACTGGCAGAGATGGAAGCCACGTTGAAAGCGCGGGATGCGGCGGATTCCAGCCGTGCAGCAGCACCATTGCAGGTTGCTGCTGATGCAAAGGTGATTGAGACAGACCACCTGAGTGCGGAGGCTGTTCTGGCACTGGCGCTGGCTTACACACGGGAGCGACTCGGCAGCTAGCAAGGTCCTGCCGCAGGGGGTGGATGTTACCTGCGCGGCACAACCGCCTGTTTTCAGGCTTCCTCACGTTATTTTCGTGGGGTTTGTGTTGACAATGCGCCGCAGGACGGTGTCTCTGCCAACAGATGCTTGCCGTTTGACGGTAGGTCTTCGTTTTCTTTCGACATATGGCCTAGCGGACCATGAAGGGCCCTTCCTTCATGTCACGGTCCCGGGCAAGCCGTGCTGCATTGGTGGCGCGCAGGAGTGACCGGTTTAGCCACACAGCAAGCCGGTGCAGGATTTACAGTTACACATGGCTTCAGCCGCAACCCCAACCACGGACCACTTCCGTGGTGAAGATTTTGCTACCCTTCTCGACGAGACCCTCGGCCGCGATACCGGCTTTGACGGGTCTGTTGTGCGTGGACGCATCGTTCGCCTGACCGACGAATTCGCTATCGTTGACGTTGGCCTGAAGAGCGAAGGCCGCGTTTCCCTGCGTGAATTTGCACCTCCGGGTGTAACGCCGGACATCAAGCCGGGCGACGTGATTGAACTGTATGTTGAGCGTTACGAAGACCGTGACGGCAGCATTGTTCTGTCCCGCGAAAAAGCACGCCGTGAAGAAGCCTGGACCAACCTGGAAAAAGCTTTCGAAGCGAACCAGCGCGTGAACGGCACCATTTACGGTCGCGTTAAAGGTGGCTTCACGGTTGATCTGGGTGGCGCCATGGCGTTCCTGCCCGGCAGCCAGGTTGATATCCGCCCTGTGCGTGACGTTAGCCCGCTCATGGGTGTTCCCCAACCTTTCCAGATCCTGAAAATGGATCGTGCACGTGGCAACATCGTTGTCTCCCGTCGTGCAGTGCTGGAAGAAACCCGTGCAGAACAGCGCAGCGAACTGATTCAGGGCCTGACCGAAGGCATGATCCTGGACGGCGTTGTGAAGAACATCACCGACTACGGTGCGTTCGTTGACCTCGGCGGCGTTGATGGCCTGCTGCATGTGACCGACATTGCATGGAAGCGCATCAACCACCCATCCGAAGCTCTGCAGATCGGCCAGCCGGTTCGCGTGCAGGTTATCCGCTTCAACTCTGATACGCAGCGTATCTCCCTTGGCATGAAGCAGCTTGAAGCTGATCCATGGGAAAATGTTGCTCTGAAATACCCGCCAGGTGCACGTTACACCGGCCGCGTGACGAACATCACCGATTACGGTGCATTCGTTGAGCTGGAACCGGGTGTTGAAGGTCTGGTACACGTTTCTGAAATGTCTTGGACGAAGAAAAACGTCCATCCGGGCAAAATCGTTGCAACTTCTCAGGAAGTTGACGTGATGGTTCTGGACGTAGACAGCGCAAAACGCCGTATCTCTCTGGGTCTGAAGCAGGTTCAGCGCAACCCTTGGGAACAGTTTGCGGAAGAGCACAAAGTTGGCTCCACCGTAGAAGGCGAAATCCGCAACATTACCGAATTCGGTCTGTTTGTGGGTCTGTCTGCAGACATCGACGGCATGGTTCACATGTCCGACCTGTCTTGGGACGAAGCTGGCGAAGAAGCCATGAAGAACTACGAAAAGGGCCAGGTTGTAAAAGCCAAGGTTCTGGACGTGGACGTGGAAAAAGAACGTATCTCTCTGGGCATCAAGCAGCTTCAGGAAGATCCGGCAGCTGACGTTCTGACCAGTGTTCAGAAAGGCGCTATCGTAACCTGCACAGTGACCGCTGTTCAGACCAACGGTATTGAAGTGAAGGTTGACGATGTTCTGACCGGCTTCATCCGTCGCGCTGAACTGGCTCGTGACAAAGCAGAACAGCGTCCGGAACGCTTTGCAATTGGTGAACGCGTTGACGCGAAAGTTGTCTCCGTTGACCGTGCAGCCCGCAAGCTGGCCCTGACCATCAAAGGCCGCGAAGTGGAAGAAGACAAACAGGCTATCAACGAATACGGCTCATCCGACAGCGGTGCGTCTCTCGGTGATATTCTGGGTGCGGCGATCCGTCGTCGTAACACAGACGCCTAAGAGACGAAGCCTGTCAGGCTCTGGCGCGGGGAGCATTTCTCGCGTTACAGAGCGTGAAAGATCGTTTCTTGAAAAAAGCGGTACCCGCAAGGGTGCCGCTTTTTTTGTCTCTGCTCTCTGCAAACGTGATGGGTGAGTGGGGCAGGGAGGGTTGTTTTAGGCGGGAAGAGGTGAAAGCATGAGCATATACCCCTGATTGGGACATATTCTGCCGTCACTGAAAGTTCGGACCTCATGCCCCGCACATTCCTTACAGGAAAACCCACATCCTCTCCTTCCGTTGTGCTGGGTGCAAACTTGCATCCAAGGCTAAAAAATGGACTAACTCGCAGGGTAACCCTTCTGGCCGGACTGTGCGCAGCAACAAGTGGTGCTGCTTCTCTAAGCCCGAGTGCGCGGGCTGCGGGCGGCACACTGACAACAGGACCTAATGGAGACCAAGGGTTCGAGCCTGCCGGGACTTTTGAAATTGTGGCGGATTTTTACGGGCCCGGTCCTTCGGGCGTTGTGGTGACGGAGAGCGGGCGTATTTTTGTGGGGTTCCCACGCCATGCAGTTAACCATACAGGGGCAACACTGGGGGAGCTTGTGCAGGGGCGTGTCGTGCCTTGGCCAAGCGTAGCACTCAGTCTGCCTTCTGGTGCAGAGCCTGCCGACAGGTTGATGTCAGTGCATGGCATGACCCTTGATAGCCAAGGGCGCTTATGGGCCATTGATGACGGTAAATTGGCCGGGCAACCATTGTCCCCCGGTGCGGCCAAAATAATGTGTTTTGATATAGCTTCGGGGCGCTTGCTGCATAAGATTATTCTTAAAAGCCCAGCCCTTTTGCCGGATAGCCACATGAATGACCTGCGCGTGGATCTGACGCATGGCAGCCAAGGCACCGTGTTTGTGACAGATAGTTCTTTTGGGCATAGCCCGGCTTTGGTGGTTGTGGATGTTGCGTCTGGCCAACAGCGGCGGGTGCTGGCGCATCACCCCTCCACACAGGCAGAGGCTGGGTTTATGGCTGTCGTGGAAGGGGTGCCTCTTGTGTATACCCCAGACCAGAAGCCACGTTTTGTGGTGGGTGGTGCAGACGGTATAACCTTGAGCCCGGAAAGTGACCTACTTTATTACGCCCCTTTGACAAGCCGCAAACTGTACAGCCTGCCGACGGCTTTATTGGCAAACCCGACCGTGACAGAGGCTGATTTAAGTGCCGCCGTACGGGATGAGGGCGAAAAAGGCACAGCAGACGGTCTGGCAACAGATTCAAAAGGACGTATCTACACAACTAATTTTGAGCATGATTGTATTTTGCGCAGGAATGTGGATGGCACGTTTGATTTGATGGTGCATGACCCACGTATTTTGTCACCTGATGGTATTTTTTGCACAGCCACCCATGTTTATTGCACGCTTGGGCAATGGAACAGGCTTGCAAGCTTTAATGGTGGGCAGGATAAACGCCGCCCACCGTATCACCTTATCAGGTTCCCCATTGAGGGCGTTTCCGCTTATAACGCACAGGAAGAAGGATAGTGAATTCTCAAATTTTTAACAGAGTGTGATTTTAACACTAAAAATCAGAATTTACATTCTGGGTGAGATGCAATTTTTTGGGAAAATATTTCAAAAACGTTTTCCAGAGTTTCCGCACTATTTCCGTGAGTTAAAAGATTTTTTGCAAACAAGAGTGCAGTTTTTTTACGGATTGCAATTTTATGATGATCCTTCAAGGCCGAAAAGTCTGCAACATGCGCGTAGCCAATAATGCGGCGTATAATTTCTGTGGCACAATAACCTAAAGCATCTTGAAAAATAGTCTGTATGAACTTCTTTTTGTTTTCATAAGAGTTTTTTGAAGAAGAGTCTTTCTCGTAATAATGTGTTGATGGGTCAGGGTTTTTGGGGGCGGCCATTCAGAGTTTTAAAAATTCTGACTCGAATGAAAGCCAGAATTTCTCAATCATTTTGATCTGAAGAGATGTTTTTTCGATATTCTCTTGTGAGAAAAGGCTCAGGAACAGGTTGGCCATAAAGAGCCCTATGTCAAACCCGATAGGCCCGTAGGTTGCAAATTCGCCATCAATAACACGCGTATCAGACTGGGTAGCCATCACAGAGCCTGTATGCAGGTCTCCATGTAAAAGAGCTTGAGGGTTTGAGAGAAATTTCAAACGCAAATCATCAACGCGCGTTTTCACAGTCGGGTTTGCACGTATGTCTGCTACAGTAGCAGTCAGCTCTGTCTCCGCCCAATGGTTGCGCGGGTGGGAGAAGTAAGGGTCTGTCAGGACAAGATCTACAGTTATCCGGGTAAGTGTCTGGTTGCGCGCAAAAAGAATGCGCCGGTCCATGGTTTTTTCAAAAGATTCCGAAAATAAAGAGGTGTGGAATGTGCTGCGGGCCACAAAAAGTCCAACATGCACAGCGCTTTGCTCAGGGGCTGTTCCGCCCATCAGGGCTGTGCGTAGCACTGTATGGTCAGCAAGGCTTTCGACAATTAAAATAAACTGCTCAGGGTCAAAATGCAGGCACTCTGTTGTCAGGTCAGGCACAGAGCTAAAAACTTCCCGCAGGTAGGAGGCTTCAAAAAATGTGCGGTCAAGCGGCATTTTCCAAGAAGGATCTACGCGCACATGGGGGAGAGCCTGTTTTAGACAAAGCCCTCCTTTTGGCCCGTGTGCCAGAAAAACCATATTCAGGTTGCCATCGCTGACTTCGCGTATGGTCCAGTCGGCAGGGTTCCCGCCAAGGCGGGCTGCAAGATGGGGGAGTTTGGCTACATAAGCCCGAACACCCTCAGCATCCACAGTGCGGTAAGCGGATTGGGGTGTGCTCATGGGGAGTGATCCTGACAGACTTTATAAAAATACAGCCGGAGCATAAGGCCCCGGCTGTACAAGCCTATCAGACGAAAAAAAGCTTTGCCAAGGCTTCAGGCTAGGCACTCTTTCTTAAACAGCGCAAAGGCGCGGGCACGGTGGCTGATGGCATTTTTTTCTGCCTCATCTATTTCCGCAAAGGTTCGTGTTTCACCCTCTGGGGTAAAAATAGGGTCATAACCATGCCCTTTGTCCCCGCGTGGGGGCCACGTAATCTGCCCATCTACCCGTCCGGCAAAGCTGTAGGATGTGCCGTCCGGAAACGCCAGACACAGGACGCAGGTAAACCACGCATCCCGTTCATCTTGGCCAATGCCTTCTTGTATGCGGGTCATGGCTGCCAGAAAATCCTTGTCCGGCCCCGCCCAGCGGGCAGAGTAGATGCCGGGTGCGCCGCCAAGAGCAGAAACGCACAATCCGGAGTCATCCGCCAGTGCGGGCAGGCCTGTTGCCTTGGCGGCGGCCAAAGCTTTCAGGGCGGCATTGCCAGCAAAAGTGGTCTCGGTCTCCTCGGGTTCTGGCAGATCCAGGTCCCCGGCGGAGAGAACGGTAATCCCAAAGTCTGCCAGCAGAGTGGAAAACTCTGCCAGCTTGCCTTTGTTATGGCTGGCCAGCACCAGTTTGGTGCCAGCTTTCAGGGGAAGGGTGCTCATGCCTCAGCGGTTTTCGGCACGATTGACAGCTTCTGTCTGTGCTTCAAACAGAACGGAAACCCCTTGGCGCGCCAGAGCGAACAGCTCGTTAAAGGAGTCTTCCGTAAAAGGAGACTCTTCGGCGGTACCCTGAATTTCCACAATGCGGCGGTCAGCGGTTAGCACAAAGTTTGTATCGGCAGCAGCGGAGCTGTCTTCAACATAGTCCAGATCCAGCACAGGCCCGGCGGCAGTTAAACCACAGGACACAGCGGCAACTTGCCCACGTAAAGGTAACTGGCGCAGAACATTGGTGGCCACCAGTTTACCCAGCGCCAGACGGAGAGCCACCCATGCACCGGTGATGGAGGCGCAGCGGGTGCCGCCATCTGCGTTCAGCACGTCACAGTCTAGCGTAATGCTCATTTCACCTAGCGCTGGCAGATCCACAACTGAGCGCAGGGAGCGGCCAATAAGGCGCTGAATTTCCTGCGTGCGGCCAGATTGTTTGCCCTTGGCAGCTTCACGGTTGCCACGGGTATGGGTGGCGCGGGGCAGCATGCCATATTCAGCCGTAACCCACCCCGTGCCTTTGCCACGCAGGAAGGGAGGAACGCGGTTTTCAACGCTGGCGGTGCAGAGCACTTCCGTGTTGCCAACGCGAATAAGGGCAGAGCCTTCAGCGTGGTGGGCAAAGCCGGTTTCAATGGAAATGGTACGCATTTGGTTAGCAAGGCGGCCTGATGGACGCATGAGAGAAATCTCCTTGGGGCAACGGTTTACCTGCACATAAAGCGGTTTGCGCTTGAGTGAAACATTATCCTGTCTTGTCAGATACGTTCCGGCTGCGCAGAAAGAAGGCTGGTGCTACATAATGCGGCTTGACGCATGCAGGTGTAAAAGGGAGGCCTGTTACCCATGAAGCGCGGTCTGCTGCCTGTAAAATCTGCCCTGCCGCCGGGGCTGGACGCACGTTCTGCAACTATTTTGCGGGAAGTGGTGGAGGAGTATGTGGCTAGTGGAGAGCCAGTAGGCTCTCGCACGCTTTCCCGCAGATTGGGTATGCCCCTTTCTCCGGCAACTATTCGGAATGTCATGGCCTCCCTTACCGAGGCCGGGCTGCTGTTCTCTCCCCACACATCAGCAGGGCGGCTCCCAACCGAGGCAGGGTTGCGCCTGTTTGTGGATGGGCTTTTACAGTTTGGTGGTCTGTCGGAAGAAGAGCAGGCGGGAATTGGGCGCTCTCTGGAAGCGCGGGGTCGTTCCCTTCAGGACACTTTAACGGAGGCATCTTCCCTTCTGTCAGGTATGTCAGATGCTGCTGGCCTTGTTGTCGCCCCCAAGGGGGAAGGCGGCATAAAGCATATTGAATTTGTAGCGCTGGCGGGTAACCGTGCCCTTGTTGTGCTGGTCGGGACGGATGGGCGTGTGGAAAACCGTGTGATGGAAACACCGGTTGGTATGCCGCCTTCAGCCCTTGTGGAGGCCGCAAACTATCTGAACACCCGTGTTCTAGGCAGTACCTTGCCGGATTTGCGGAAGCGCGTAGGCGCAGAAATTGCTGAAAACCAGACCATGCTGGACCAGTTGACCGCTGATGTGGTGGAGAGCGGTCTGGCTGTTTGGGGTGGTGGGAGCGATGAGCGTGGCGGAACGCTTATTGTGCGTGGGCAAGGCAAGCTTCTGGCAGATGTGGATGGGCAGGAACGCCTGCAAGCTATTCAGACCCTTTTTGACAGGCTGGAAACGCAGGAGACCATGCTGCGTTTGCTGGAGTTGGCAGAAAGCTCGGAAGGTGTGCGTATCTTTATAGGGGCGGAAAGCGGGCTTTTCGGGTCTTCCGGTATGTCCATGGTGGTCGCCCCCGCCCGGAACGAGACCAACCGGATTGTTGGCGCTATAGGCGTTATAGGGCCAAAGCGTATCAATTATGGCCGGATTATCCCGGTTGTGGACTATACAGCCCGTTTATTGGGCGAAATGCTGAGTTAAGTACAATTTCTGCCATCATGCGGTCATGATACCGCATGAGAAGGAAGACGGCAGAGCATGGGAGTGGTAAAGGGCCGGCATGACACAAAATTCGTCTTCTGGTGATTCTGGTTCGTCTTCCAGGCAGGATAAGCGTGTGCGTACACCGCGTTTCCGCCGTTGGCGTGGGCTGTTGGGTGGTGTTGCTGCTGTTGCACTTGTTGGGAGTGCCGGTGCCGGGATGGTGGTCTGGCACCAATATGAAGGCATAGTTGCAGACTTACCTACGGTAGAGGGGTTGCAGTCCTACCAGCCGCCGGTGATGAGCCGCTTGTATGCAGCGGATGACAAGGTGATTGCAGAACTGGCGGACGAACGCCGGGTTTTTGTGCCCTACAGTGCTATCCCAGACCGGGTGAAAAACGCCTTTATTGCCGCTGAGGACCAGAAATTCTGGACCCACAAAGGGGTAGACCCGCTGGCTATTATCCGTGCGGGCCTGACCGACCTGACACGTGGCAAGGGGCGGCGGCCTATTGGGGCGTCCACCATTACGCAGCAGGTGGCGCGTGTCATGCTGCTGGGCAGCAATGCCGTTTCCATGAAAAGAAAGGCCAAGGAAGCTTTTCTTGCCATGCGGATTGAGCAGGTTCTGCCCAAAGAGAAGATTCTTGAGATCTATCTGAACGAAATTTATATGGGTAGCGGAGCTTACGGCATTGGGGCCGCCGCACAGACCTATTTTAACAAACCGCTCGATCAACTTGATGATGCCGAGGCGGCGTTTCTAGGTGCTCTCCCTAAATCTCCCACCAACTACAACCCCACTCGTTTTCCGGATGCGGCACGGGGGCGGCGCAATTGGGTGCTGGAGCGTATGGCAGAGATTGGCGCCATTACGCATGATGCCGCCCGCGCAGCTGAAGCTGAACCACTGATCCCCCGCGCCTTCGTGCGCCCAGGCCCAGCCCCTGGGTCCGAGTGGTTTGCAGAAGAAGTCCGCCGTCAACTTATTGAAAAATATGGTCAGGATGTCACCATGCAGGGCGGGCTGGATGTTCATACCAGTCTGGACCCGGACCTTCAGCTGACTGTACAGAACACGTTGCGGCAAGGCCTTCTGGCGTATGACCGTGTGCATGGCGGCTGGCGTGGCGCCATCAAGCATGTTGCTGGCGTTACGGCAGAAACAGCGCAGGACGGTTGGGTTGCAGCACTTCAGGCTGAGCTTGCGCCTCCCGGCATGTTGGACCAGTGGCGTCTGGCTGTGGTGCTTGACCCCGCAAAAGGCCGTGTTGGCTGGCTTGAAGGCGCTATTGTGCGGCGTAATGGCGCAGCACAAGGTGGTGTGCCGCAGAGCGGGCAGATTCTTGACCGCGACATTGGGTGGGCCCGCCGCACTCATCCGCTCAAGGCAGGGGATCTGATCATGATCCAGCCTCAGGCCAAGGCGGAGAGTGTTGCCCTGATGCAGATACCCCATGTGGAAGGGGCGGTGGTGACACTGAATGCCCACACCGGGCGCGTTCTGGCACTTGTTGGCGGCTGGTCTTTCCAGGTGTCACAGTTTGACCGTGCTACGCAGGCACTTCGTCAGCCGGGATCTTCATTCAAGCCTTTCGTATATCTGGAGGCAATGGAGCAAGGTATTTCTCCTTCCCAGATGTTTGACGACTCGCCGGTTTCTTACGGGACGTGGCACCCTAATAACTATGAGAAAGACTTCTGGGGGCCTACTTCCCTGCATGATGCGTTACGGGAGTCCCGTAACCTTGTGACCATCCGCCTTGCTGCGCATATCGGCATCAAGACTGTGGCTGATCTGGCAACGCAGATAGGTCTTGTTGACTCCATGCCTCATGTGCTGCCAGCAGCCTTGGGGGCTGTAGAAACAACCGTCATGAAGGAAGCAGCGGCCTATGCCACGCTGGCAGCCGGAGGGCGGAAGGTGACGCCTACTCTGATTGATGATGTACAGGACCGGCAGGGCAAGGTGATCTGGCGTCCGGACAGCGTTGCTTTGATCTCCGCATCTCAGGCTGAAGCAGCGACGGTAGACGGCAAAAATACGTCATCTCAGCAAAGCCAGCCGGATGCAGTCTTTCCCGGTGGCCAGCCTGAGCCACAGCCCGCAGCATCCGCTAAGCCGGTAACGGGAGCCGCTCCGGTCTTGGGCATTGATGATCTGCCCTATCTTCAGGATAACCGGCCGCGCGTGGCATCAGAGCAGAGTGCCTTCCAGATTACCGCTATGTTGCAGGACGTGATCCGCCACGGTACCGGTTTTTCGGCCGGGAAAGGCATTGATAGGCCAGTTGCCGGGAAAACCGGCACAAGCCAGAACTTTAATGACGCTTGGTTTGCTGGTTACTCCCCAGACTTGGTGACTGTGGTGTGGGTCGGGTTTGATACCCCACAGTCTCTGGGTAAAAATGAGACTGGTGGCGTGATTGCTGGGCCAATCTGGAACAAAGTGATGCGGACGGCTTTTGAAGGTCAACCGAAGCTCGACTTCCCGGTGCCGGAAGGTATTACCCTTGTGCGGTATGATACCGGACGTGGCGTGGGGATTGATGGCTTTAAACCAGACCAGATTCCGGGTGTGAGTGTCAGTCTGGCAGACAACGGGGCATCGCAGGAACTGACAGCCGCCGATACGGGTGCTGAAAACATGCCGGATTCGGAAAGCGACATGGCTGCGAGTGGCGGTGGTCAGCCCGGCAGTGGGGCAGGCAATGGTCAGCGGCCAGATGCACAAAGACCCGCTCAGCAGCCTTCCGGGGGTGACATTGGCATGGGTGGCCTTTATTGAGGCCACACTAAACCAGACAGACACGTCTAGCAGTTGATGGAGAGCAGGCCCCATGTCCGCCGAGACAGACGCCCTTAATGAACAGATCAAGCAGTCGGTCGCGCTGCTGAGGAGGCATCTTTAACTGGGATGTCGCTGAAGCCAGACTGGCAGAACTAAACAACCGGGCAGAAGACCCCGAGTTGTGGAACGACCCCGAAGCCGCTCAGAAAATGATGCGTGAGCGCACCCTTCTGGCAGGGCAAATTGAAGGCGTTCTGGCGTTGGAGACAAGTGTGCAGGATACCTGCGACCTTGTGGAAATGGCAGAAGCTGAAGCCGACACCGAAATGGTGCAGGAGGGCGTGAAAACCCTTAAAGCTCTGGCAGAGGAAGCCAAGCGCCGTGAAACGGAAAGTCTGCTTTCCGGGGAAGCAGACAGCAATGACTGCTACCTTGAAGTCAATGCCGGTGCAGGTGGTACAGAGGCTCAGGACTGGGCCCAGATGATGTTGCGCATGTACACGCGCTGGGCAGAAGCCCACGGGTACAAGGTAACGCTGATGGAAAGCTCAGAAGGGGAGCAGGCTGGTCTGAAGTCTGCCACCATTCTGGTCAGTGGTCCCAATGCTTATGGATGGATGAAAACAGAAGCTGGTGTGCACCGGCTTGTGCGGATTTCCCCATTTGATTCCGCAGCACGCCGTCAGACCTCGTTTGCATCAGTCTGGGTCTATCCCGTGATTGATGATTCTATCGAGATTGAGGTGAACGATTCGGATTTGAAAGTTGATACGTTCCGTGCGTCAGGCGCGGGTGGTCAGCATGTGAACAAAACCGATTCGGCCATCCGTATTACCCATATCCCGACAGGGATTGTGGTGGCATGCCAGACTGACCGCTCGCAGCATCGTAACCGCGCTACAGCCATGCAGATGCTGCGTGCCCGGTTGTATGAGGCCGAGTTGCAGAAGCGTGAAGCTGCGGCAGCGGCAACGGAAGCGGCTAAAACCGATATTGGCTGGGGGCACCAGATCCGCTCTTACGTTCTGGCACCCTATCAGATGGTTAAAGATCTGCGGACCAGTGTGGAAACCGGAAACCCGGATGCTGTGCTGGATGGTGACTTGGATGCCTTCATGGCAGCGGCTCTTGCGGCCCGTGTGGGCGCAACCCGCTCCGAGGCGAGTGCAAACGCACAATAAGCTGTAGAGAAAAAAGACACTTTTGTTAAAAAGCGGGCCCCATGTTCGAGGCCCGCTTTTTTTATATTTCGCTGATGTGAAGAAACTCTTTTACGATCCTGTGCGTTCGGCAGAATTTTTTTTCATTATCTTGCTGTCATAAAAAAGCGCAGTGGTTAGGGAACTGGTAAAGATTTCTTGATCAAATATGGCGTTTTTCTGCCAAAAAAGGCGAGGTGCCTGTTTTTTACGCTATTTGCTTTATACGAGGCAGGACGTATTTTACAAAAAGAACATTCTTGACATATGTGCTTCCAAATTGCCCAATTAGCGCCAGGAAGATGGCAGATATGCAGCTCTGTCAGTCTGCCCAGTGCTGAGGCACGAAATGTTGGGGTGTAGCCGCACACTCGACAAATTGGGCGAAGAGTGCGGAACACACACCAGCGTTTTATGGCTGGCGTGGAAGAAGGAGGATGTAGAAATATGAAGGACCACGCGCAACAGCAACGGAGACCGGTGAATTATGTCATCGGGACAGGAGCTGTTGTCGGTGTTGTCGCTCTGCTGGTTGTTATTCTGCTGCACATTTTAGCAGTTGTCGGTCTGACACTTGGTATGGGAGCTTCTACGAGCGTTCCGGTGCCCAAGCCGCCTATCAAGACCAGGGTTCTGCCACCACCGCCACCACCGCCACCGCCACCACCGCCGCCGCCGCCACCGCCGACCATGGCAGTGCCGCCGCCGCCATACATTCCGCCGCCGAAGATTCAGCTGCCGCCGCCGCCTAACCCGCCGATGAAGCATGTTTCGCGGACGCCGCCTAAGCATCCTTCGCCGCCGCAGACAGTAACGTCACCGGCACCACCGGTTACGGAGCCTGCGTCCAAGGCAGCGCCGTCTGACTCGCCGGATACAACGGCTGGTACGTCGCCGCTTAACAACGCCCGTCCGGTCTATCCACCGGATATGGAAGAAGAGAACATTGAAGGCCGCGTAACCGTAGCCTGTGACGTTGAGACAACCGGTATGACGAGCAACTGCTCCGTACAGGGCGTACAGGGTGGTCAATCCTTCGCTCAGGCTGCTCTCGACTATGTTCACAAGGCACGCTACCGCCCAGCGACCAAAAACGGGGTTCCCGTTAAGGAGCTGCACAAGGTTTATGTGATCAGGTTCAGACTGGACGACTGATCCCGGCGTTTAGCCGAATTACTGGGGAAACTGCCTGGTGCCAGATAAAGGGTACTGACACCAGGCCGCACAAGAATAAGGATTTTACGTTTCATGATCAGACTGTCTCGTCTTCCAGTGTCGGGTCTCGCGGTTCCGGCTCTCGCGGTCATGCTGGGCACGGCGACACCGGTCCTGGCTCTGGCTCAGGACGCCTCTGCTCCTGCGGCTTCTGCCCCTGCTCCTGCAGCACCTGATTCCACAACAGCTCCGGCTGCTCCGGCACCGGATGCAGCAGCTCCTGCCGCACCAGCTGACAGCGCAGCCCCTGCAGCACCGGCCCCTGATGCCGCTGCTCCAGCAGCCGCAGCACCAGATGCAGCGCCTGCTCCAGCTCCGGCAGCAGATGCTCCTGCAAAAGACACCAAAGAAGAAGCCAACCCCTACGGTCTGAGCGCTCTGTGGTCCAACGGTGACATCATTGCGCGTGGCGTTCTGGTTATCATGCTCGTCATGTCCCTCGGCACATGGTTCATCATGATCACGAAGTTCATTGAGCAGGCTCGTCTGTTCACGGCTGCTAAAGAAGCCACCAAGAACTTCTGGACCAAAACATCCATTCAGGAAGGTGCTGCTTCTCTGAGCGCCACCTCACCTTTCCGCTACATTGCGGATACCGGGATTGTGGCTGCTGAGCACCATGAAGGCACGATGCAGGAATCCATCGACCTGAACAGCTGGACCTCCATGTCCATCCAGCGCTCTGTGAACAACATTCAGAACAGCCTTCAGAAAGGCCTCGCCTTCCTGGGTACGGTTGGTTCCACCTCTCCGTTCGTGGGTCTGTTTGGTACCGTTTGGGGTATTTACCACGCTCTGACAGCTATCGGTATTGCCGGTCAGGCTTCCATCGATAAAGTTGCAGGCCCTGTTGGTGAATCTCTCATCATGACTGCTATCGGTCTGGCAACGGCTGTTCCTGCGGTTCTGGGTTACAACCTGCTGGTACGTCGTAACAAAGCTGCCATGGACCATGTGCGTGACTTTGCTGCTGACCTTCAGTCCATCCTGATCGGTGGTTTCCGTCACGGTGCTGGTGCAGCTGGCATTACGGTCCGCGCTGATAACTCCCCGACCACATCAACTGTTTCTAACCGGGTAGGCTAATCATGGGTATGTCTGTCGGAGACAGCGGGGGGGAAGACGACGTCGTATCTGCTATCAATACGACCCCCCTCGTCGATGTCATGCTGGTGTTGCTGATCATCTTTCTGATCACAATTCCGGTCGCAACGCACACGGTAAAGGTTAAATTACCGAAGGATATGAACCAGCCGACACAGACCAAAATGGGAAATGTCGTGCTTGCAGTGACGGAGAACGGACAGGCATACTGGGACGAAACGCCGATTAAAGGACGTGCTGATCTTATGAGCCGTCTGGAAAAGGTCGCTGTCATGCAGCCCCAGCCGCAAATTCAGATCCGGGGTGACATGAAGTCCCGCTATGAATCTGTGGGTAAGCTGATTGAAGCCTGTCAGGAAGCCGGTATTGCACATATCGACTTTATTACAGAAAAGCCGAAAGACGGCTGATCACCTAACGAAGCCCTGCCTTCTACCCTTAGGGGTAAGGGCAGGGCCTCTGTCCCCCTCCTTCTGTTATCAGGCCGTTTTGGGCCCGGATGGCAGAACCAGAAGTTTGATAAGAGAGTGACAGCCCATGGGCATGAATGTCGGATCTGAGAGCACGACAGAAGACGAAGGCATTGTAGATATCAACACCACACCGTTGATTGACGTCATGCTGGTGCTGCTGATCATGCTTATCATCACTATTCCGTTGCAGACCCAGGCCGTTTCCATTGACCTGCCACAAGGCAATCCCCCGCCATCTACGGTGGAAACACCAGTCGTCACCCTTGCTGTGGATTTTGATAACAGCATTACATGGAACGGCTCCCCCATTTCTGGTGAGGATGACCTTCAGGCACGTCTGCGTGAAGCCGCTACTGGCCCTGTAGAAAACCAGCCGGAAGTCCATCTGCAGCCAAACCGGCTAGCGGATTATAAAACGGTGGTGCATGTTATGGCAGACGCCCAACGCCTTGGCGTGACCAAACTTGGTATTGTCGGGCAAGAGCAGTTTGCAGAAGGACAGTAAGTTTATGTCTTCCCATCTTTTACGCATCTCGCTGTTTGCCACCGCGGCATTCGCATTTGCCCTACCCATGGCCCACGCAGAAGACACGCTGAAGCTGGAAGTGGGTAAAGCGTTGCAGCAAGCCCAGAGTGCTTTGGCTGCACATAATTACACCAAAGCCATGGCCGCGGTGGATGAGGCAGATGCCGTAAAAGGCAAGACAGATTACGATTCTTACACTGTCACGCAGATGCGTGCTGCCGTGGCAACACAGGCAGGCGATGTCAGTGCTGCAAGCGCTGCGTATGATAAGCTCATTGCTTCTTCCCGCACGCCCAAAGCGACCAAACAGCAGATGCTGATGTCCGAAGGGACCATGGCGTACACCGCCAAGGATTACCCGCGTGCGATCAAAGCGATTGAGCGTTACCAGCATGAAGTGGGCCCTAACCCCACAATGGATACGCTGCTGGCGCAGTCTTACTATTTGCAAAAGGATTACCCCAACACAATCCGCGTGTTGAAGGCGCAGATTGCTGCTGAGGTCAAAGCTAAAAAGGCTCCGACCGAAGCACAGCTTCAGATGCTGGCGGCCAGTGCAACAGCACAGAAAGATTCCACTGCCAGCACCCACGCTTACGTTATGCTGGCAACCTACTACCCCAAAAAGGAGTATTGGGATCTGCTGCTGCATGAGCTGATTGTGAATGCCAAAATTCCGCCCACGCTTCAGCTGGATGTCTACCGGATTCGTCTGGCAGCCGGAAACGTGTCTCAGGTCCGTGACTTTATGGACATGACCGAGATTGCTGTGCAGACAGGCTTGCCGCAGTTGGCACTCGACCTGATGAACAAAGGGTACGAGGCTAAAGTTCTGGGGCAGGGTGCGGAAGCACCACGTCAGGCACGCCTGAAAACTTTGGTAGAAAAAGCTGTTGCTGATAAAAAAGCGTCTATCGCTGCGGATGAAGCCAAAGCGCTTCAGGCCAAAACCGGCGATGATCTGCTGAACGTTGGCTATAATTACGTCATGTTCGGTCAGGCTGATAAGGGCTTGGACCTTATGCAGAAAGCCATTGCGAAAGGGGTTAATGACCCCAACTTGGCATCTTTGCATTACGGTCTGGCTCAAATGCAGGCTGGCAAAAAAGCAGAGGCGATTGCAACGCTTAAAGCTGTTGAAGGGGACAACGGAACGCATGATATTGCCCAGCTTTGGGTGCTCAAGCTTTCCCCTGCTCCGGTTGCTACCAAGAAGTAAGAGACTTTTCCGTTTCTTTTTCGTTAAAAGGCTGTCCTTGTGGCAGCCTTTTTTTATTGGGAGACCCTATGCTGCGTGATGCTTTGCCTCATCCGCCCTTTACTATTCGTGCAACGCGGCAGGAGGATGTAGGCCTACTCCCTGACCTTGAATGCTCAGCAGCACAGAGTTTCAAGACACAGCCTGATCTGGCTTTTCTTGCGCAGGAGCCTGCGGCTATTTCTCTAGAAGAGCATGGCGATTGCCTCGCCAAGCAGAACAGTTGGGTTGTTGTTGATGCAGCGCAGAGGCCGTGGGGGTTTCTCTGTGCAGAGACGCACGGAGACACGTTGCATATTCTGGAGCTCTCTGTGGCACAGGTTGCTCAGGGCCAAGGGCTGGGAACCGCGCTGGTGCGAGAAGCCTGCACGCAGGCCCTAACCCGCCATTACAGGCGTATCACCCTCACAACCTTTGAGAGCGTGCCATGGAATAGGCCGTTTTATGAAAAGCTGGGGTTCGTCAAAACCGTGCCTACGCAGCAGGATGGCTTTTTACTGGATATTCTTCGGGAAGAAGCGGCTTTTGGGTTTCTTCCAGGGGTAAGGTGCGTCATGCACAAGCTGTTGGCAGGCTAGCACAGCAGCAGAAAGAGAGAGGCACCCAAAGGCTTATATGCCAAGGGGTGCCTCTTTCTCTGTTTAGCGTGTTTGAGACATAGGGTGCTGGGCAACATTCACCGGAGATTGTGGTGGGAGAGTATGCTCTTTCCATCCGCCGCCCAGAGCACGATAAATCGTGATCAGGTTTTGATAGTTAGAGACATCCACCATAATCTGTATCTGGCGGGATTGCAGGTAAGAACGCTGGGAGTCCAGTGTGGTCAGGTAAGAGTCTGTTCCTGCATCATAGCGCATCTTGGCCAGACGGAAGGCATCCTGAGAGGATGTGACAAGGTCATCCACCTGCTTTTTCTCATCCAGATAGGCTTCACGCGCAGCAAGGGCATCTGCCACTTCGCGGAAAGCGGACTGAACAGTTTTTTCGTAAGATGCAATCTTACCATCACGTCTTGCTTTGGATGCCTTAAGGTTGCCGCTGTTCATGCCCCAGGTCCAGAGCGGTATTTGCAGGCTTGGGTTCAGGCCCCATGTGGTTGCGGCTGACGTAAACAGCTTATGAAACTGAAGGCTGGAAACGCCGTCATTCGCTGTCAGTGTCAGACGTGGGAAAAACGCTGCGCGTGCTGCCCCAATATCGGCCTGTGCTGCCAGCAGGTCATGCTCTGCAGCCACAATGTCCGGGCGACGGTTGAGCAGGTCAGAAGGCACACCTGCGGGTAGATCAGCCAGAATGGTTTGTTGGCCTAAAGGCTGCGGGGCTGGTAGGGTAGCAGGAATAGGCGCCCCAATAAGCAGGGTTATCAGGTTTTCGTCTTGTGCCAGCTTGCGGCGGGAATCTGCCCGCAAGGCAGCGCTTTGTCGCACCTGTGTTTCAGCCTGACGCACGGTCAGCAGGTTGGCTTCCCCGTGGTCATATTTCTGCTGGGTCATACGCAGGGTGGCTTCCTGCGTTTCCAGAGTACTGTTTGCAAGGTCTAGGGCTTCTTTATCGCCCAGCCAGGTGACGTAAGCAGTGGCAACCTGAGAGACAATGCTGATAAGCAGGCTGCGCAGGTTGGCTTCCTTGGACAGAGCGGTTTCCGCAGACTCACGCGTCAGGCTGCGGATGCGGCCAAACAGGTCAATTTCGTAAGACGAAAAGCCAATCCCACCTTGGTAATATTTAAAAACGCGACCGTTACCAAACGCGGCATCACTTCTGTTTTGCTCCAATCCCGGCGCAAAGCTAAGGCCGGATGCACTGGCAGGGGCCTGATAAATAGGGCCGCCTGTGGCAGAAATGGTTGGGAACAGCCCTGCATGCTGCACATCGTACTGACCCTGAGCTTCCGCAATATTGGCTGCGGCAACCCGGAGGTCGCGATTTTCACGAATAGCAATGGCAATAAGGGCCTTCAGGCGTGCATCTGTAAAGAAGTCGCTCCAGCCAATATCGTAGGCGGCCTGTTGCATACGGGGGTTACCCGTGCCGGGGTAGGCAGGCCATGTTTTGGCCAGTGGTGGTGCAGGCCGTGTGTAATGCGGGATCATAGTACACCCCGACAGCAGCCCCCCAGCCAAAGCCAGGGAAACTGCGCGCAAACGGAGTGTGCGGGAAGAAGGCGTGAAAGCTGGCATACTCTTATTCGCTTTCATGGAGGGTCTGGACGGGGACGGCTTGTTCCTGACGTTCGCTAAGGCGTTTGACCCGGAACAGACGCAGCACCGCGATAAAGAAGACCGGCACAAAATAGACAGCCAGAAGGGTTGCTGTTGCCATCCCGCCAACCACGGCAGTGCCAATGGCAATGCGGGAAGCAGACCCGGCACCAGACGCAATGGCCAACGGAAACACACCAACCACAAAGGCGATGGAGGTCATGAGAATGGGGCGAAGACGCTCACGCGCTGCTGTTTGCACAGCTTCTTCAAGGCTTTCGCCGCGTTCAAATCCGGCTTTGGCGAACTCCACAATTAGAATGGCATTTTTGACTGCCAGACCAACCGTGGTGAGCAGACCCACCTGAAAATACACGTCGTTAGCCATGCCCCGTAAGAGCGTTGCCGCAATGGCACCCAGAACACCCAGAGGCACCACCAGAATAACGGCAAACGGAATGGCCCAGCTTTCATACAGAGCCGCCAGACAGAGCAGAATAACAATAGCTGCCAGAGCATAAAGCGGGCCGGTGGCGGAGCCAGAGGCAAGCTGTTCGAAAGACAGGCCGGTCCATTCATACCCTATGCCGGTAGGCAGTTTTTCCAGAATAGCCTTGATGGCTGCAATGGAATCCCCAGAACTGTAACCCGGTGCTGGCTGGCCCAGAATTTCAAAGGAGTTCAGGCCGTTATAGTCTTCCACCTTCTGCGGACCCATGATCCAGTGCCCGCTGACAAAGGCATTCATGGGGGTAAGGGTGTTCATGGCGTTGCGGATATACCATTTGTTCAGGTCCTGCGGCAGCATACGGCCTTCCGGAATACCCTGAATGTAAACCTGCTTTACACGGTCATCCCGCGTAAACTGGTTGACGTAAATGGACCCCAAAGCACCTTCAATGGTGTTGTTGATGTCATCAATGGTGATGCCAAGAGCGTTTGCTTTTTCACGGTCAATGTCCAGAGAGTACTGGGAGGCATCTTCCATACCATTCGGGCGCACAGCCATCAGGCGGTGGTCCTTGGAGGCAAGGCCAAGCACCATATTACGGGCTTCGAGCAGTTTGGCATGGCCAAGATGGCCACGGTCTTCCAGCTCAAGGTCAAAACCTGTTGCGTTACCCAGTTCCAGCACCGCCGGAGGGTTGATGGCAAAGATCTGCGCTTTCGGATTGAACCAGAAGTGCATCATGATGCGGTTGGCAATGGCCGCAGAGGTTTCTGAAGACTTGGTGCGGAATTTCCAGTCTTTCAGACGGATAAAGAACGCCCCTGCACTCTGTCCCTGACCGGCGAAGTTAAAGCCGTTCATGGCATACACGGATTCAACCAGATTACCCTCGGTCTTGAGGATGTAATCCGTGATTTCGTGGTTCATCTGCGCCGTTTTTTCCATTGGCGTATTGGGTGGCATGGTGACCTGCCCAAAAATCAGTCCCTGGTCTTCATCCGGTAAGAAGCCGCCCGGCAGCTTCATGAACAGAAACACAGCCAGACCGGTAATGATGGCAAACCCGATGAAGGACACTACCATACGGCTGACAAGGAAATTGACCCCACGCAGGTAACCGTTGGTGAGCTTGTGGAAGTTACGGTTGAACCAGCCAGCAAGGCCGGTATCTTTCTCATGCGTACCGGGTTTCAGCATGGTGGCGCACAAGGCAGGTGTGAGCACCATAGCCACCAGTACCGACAGCCACATGGCGGCAACAATCGTGATGGAGAACTGGCGGTAAATCACGCCAACGGAGCCGGAGAAGGCCGCCATAGGCAGGAACACTGCACTAAGCACCAGCACAATGCCGACCAGTGCGCCGGAAATTTCATCCATGGAGACGCGGGAGGCTTCAACCGGAGAAAGGTTTTTCTCCGACATCACACGTTCCACGTTTTCTACCACCACAATGGCATCGTCCACCAGCAGACCCACAGCCAACACCATGGCCAGCATGGTCAGGGTATTGATGGAGTAGCCCAGTATGTTCAGCAGCCCGAAGGTGCCAAGCAGCACCACAGGCACAGCAATGGTGGGAATAAGAGTGGCCCGGAAGTTCTGAAGGAAGATGAGCATGACCACAAACACAAGCGCAATGGCTTCCAGCAGGGTCACGATAACGTCTTCAATAGACAGGGTGATGAAGGGCTCTGTATCCAGCGGATAGACGGTTTTCAGCCCTGGCGGGAAGAATTTCTCAAGCTCTTTCATCTGGGCGCGCACGGCAGCTTCGGTAGCAAGCTGGTTGGCACCGGGGGCAAGCTTCAGCGCCATGCCGGACGCAGGCATATTGTTGTAGAAAGAGTTGGTGTTGTAGGTTTGTGGCCCCAGCTCAACCTTGCCGATATCGCCAATACGGACCTGTGACCCGTCAGGCTGCACCTTAAGCAGAATGCTGCGGAATTGTTCCGGGTCTTTCAGGCGGGTTGGGCCAATGATGGTGGCATCAAGCTGAATGCCTTTTGCGGCAGGCAGACCGCCCAGTTCACCAGATGAGACCTGAATGTTCTGGGTTTGGATGGCCGCCTGAACATCTTTTACCGTCAGGCCGTAGCTGAACAGTTTTGCAGGGTCCATCCAGATACGCATAGCGTATTCGGCACCGAACAATGTGTGGTCACCCACGCCGGTAACGCGGCTGAGGGGATCAGAAATGTTGGAGGCCACATAGTCAGCAATGTCAGCCCCACTCATGCTGCCATCGGTTGAAATGAACCCCAGAACCATCATGAAGTTCTTGACGGCCTTGGTAATGCTCAGGCCCTGCGCGGTGACTTCTGTTGGCAGTTTGGGCTGAGCAAGCTGAAGCTTGTTCTGTACCTGCACCTGCGCAATATCAGGGTTGGTCCCCTGGGCAAAGGTGAGGTCAATTTCCATCTGGCCGGACGCGTAAGACTGCGAGGAGATGTATTCGAGGTGATCCAGCCCGAACATCTGTTGCAGAATGGGGCGCACCACGGTGTCGTTCACCGTATTGGCGGATGCGCCCGGATACGTCACGGAAATGGCGATCTGTGGGGGAGCAATGCTGGGATACTGCGCAATAGGCAGACGGAAGATGGACAGGCCACCTATCAGCATGATGATAAGGCTGATAACCCACGCAAAGATGGGTCTATCAATAAAGAAGCGTGACAGAGACATGGGTCTTACTGCCCTTTGTTCTGGCTGGCTGGGGCGTCAGGTGTTGCCGTGGCAGAAATTTCCTGCGGCTTGACCTTGGCTCCCGGTGTGACCTTTTGCAGGCCAACCACGACAATGCGCTCACCGGCTTTAAGGCCGCTGGTTACCAGCCAGTTGGTGCCAAAGGCCGCACCAGTCTGGATCTGGCGGCGTTCCACCGTGTCGTCAGGTTTGACAACCCATACTTCCGCATCACCATGGGTGTTGTGGGTTACAGCTTCCTGAGGCACCAGAAGGCTGTTGGGGTCTGTCCCTTCTTCAAGTTCTGCATGCACGTACATGCCGGGCAGCAACAGTTTGTCCGGGTTGGGCATGATGGCGCGCACAATGACAGACGCCGTTGACGTATCAACATTCACTTCCGACAGGGCCATATGGCCTTTGTGCTCATAGCCTGAGCCGTCTTCCAGTGTCAGGGTAACTGGTACCTCACCATCTGGCTGGCGCTCAATACGGCCTTCAGCCAGTTCCCGCTTCAGACGCAGCAGCGTAATGGCGGGCAGGTTGACGTCCACATAAATAGGGTCAAGGCGTGTGATGATGGCCGTGTTATCTGTCTGGTTTGCGGTAACCAATGCGCCGACCGTGACCAAGGTACGGCTGATTCTGCCAGAAATAGGGGCATACATTTTTGTGTAGCCCAGATTGACCTGTGCGCTTTCCACTTGCCCTTTGGCGCTGAGAATCTGGCCTTGTGCCTGCTTTTCAGCGGCGACAGCGTCATCATATTCCTGTTTGCTGACGGCGTGTTCTTTGACCAGTGCGCGGTAGCGTTCCAGCTTGGCGCGTGCGGTAACTTCGCCTGCCTCTGCTTCAGCCAGTTGACCGCGTGCCGTGTCGTAGGCGGCCTGATAGCGGGAGGCATCAATCTGATAAAGCTGCTGCCCGACTGTTACATCGGACCCTTCCTTGAACAGGCGTTTTTCAATAACCCCGGTCACCTGTGGGCGAACCTGCGCAATTTCAAAAGCGTCCGTACGGCCCGGCAGGCTGGTGTGTATAACAACGGGCTGTGTACGGAGGGTTAATACACCAACGCTCTGGGGTGGCATCTGATGTTGGTCATTTTTACGTTCGCACCCTGCGAGAGCCAGCATAGCTACAGCTGATGCCAGAAGCGGACGTAGGGGAAAGCGGTGCGTTGTCACTCTGGCAAATCCTGTTTTTTGAAAAACAACACAAAAAAATGCGCTCGGGCATTCTGTTAGACGGGTCGGGCCCTACGGCCTCGGGGAGAGAACGAACAGAAAGCCAGTGCGCACGAAAAGCGTTATGGGGGGAAAGAATAAAAACAGTACTGTTTGTTACCTTTTCCGAGGCAAGCTAAGAGCGCTTTTGACATAAGTCAAGAGAAGACACGCCAGACGGCCGTGCTTTTAACAAGCACGGCCGTCTGGCCCCAAGGCAGCGTCAAAAAGGGAAAAGGGGAAGAGAGGGGCGGTTTATTGCCCGATGTCGCGCAGTTTTTTACCGGCCATCAGGTTCTGCTCAATCCGCTCCAGAGAAGCCCCTCGCGTTTCGGGAACAAACAGGAATGTCAGTGCAAAGAACACGGCATTGAGCGCCGCCATAAGCCCAAATGTATTGGCACCCCCAAGCCAGCCCAGTACACTCAGGAAGGATGCGCCCACAACCATGTTGGAAATCCAGTTGGTCAGGGTGGAGATGGTAATGCCGAGATCCCGCCCTTTGATTGGCTGGATTTCAGAGCAGAGTACCCACATGAGGGGACCGGCAGACATGGCATGTGCGGCAATAAAGACAATAATAAGCCCTACACAGAGGAATTTGGCCGTTTGCGTTTCCATGCCGGTGTAGTTCAGCCATGCCAGTGCCGTCAGTGCTGCTGTCATGGTGGCAAAGCCGCAATACAGGATGGGTTTGCGGCCCCAGCGGTCCACCAGCCCAACAGCGGCAATGGTGGCCAGCACATTTACAAACCCGACAATGGCAGTGCACCAAAGCTGTGCTGCCCCAACAAAACCGGCCAGCGCAAAAATTTTGGGGGCGTAATACATAACCACGTTAATGCCAGCAAACTGCTGCATGATCTGCAATAGGATGCCCAGCACAATCGACCGCCGAAAATTGGGGTTTGAGCGCAGCAGGGCAAACCCGCCCTGCCGCTGCTGAAGCTGGGCCTCAATGGCCTCAATTT
Source organism: Acetobacter sp. (assembly GCF_052102375.1). Lineage (GTDB taxonomy): Bacteria > Pseudomonadota > Alphaproteobacteria > Acetobacterales > Acetobacteraceae > Acetobacter. The sequence goes on along the minus strand of NZ_JBQDXI010000005.1, from coordinate 56,609 downwards.
CCCCGTGTGTATCGTGTGACTTGGGGCGCAGGTAGGAGAGGACATTAAAGGCTTCCTCCCTGCGGCCGCGCATCATCAGCCAGCGGGGGCTGTAAGGAAGAAACACCACGCCGATAACAAAAAGCACACCGGGAATAGTAATAACCCCGAACATCCAGCGCCATTGCCCGTGATAGCTGAACAGCGTGTCACTCAGAAAAGCCAGAAAAATACCCACGGTAATCATGAGCTGGTAGGTGGAGATCATGGCTCCACGGGTTTTCTCGCTGGCAATTTCCGACAGATAAAGCGGTGACGTAAAAGCTGCGACCCCAATGGCAAGCCCCATCAGTGCGCGCCCCACAATCATGCTGGCAACGGACCACGCCAAAGCGCAGCCAAGCGAGCCCAGAATGAAAATAAGGCCACCAAGCACAAGCGACCATTTGCGGCCCGTAACCCGTGAGAGCCAGCCCGCGGTGACGGCTCCTATGGCTGCCCCGGCCATCATGGCGCTGACAATCCATTCCTGCGCCATGGTGGATGCATTGAAGTCTTTTGCCACGAAGTCCAGCGCGCCAGAAATCACCCCGATATCCAGCCCGGACATCAGGCCTGCTGTTGCCGCCAGAGTACCAATCAGAGCGCTCCTGATATGGAAAGAAGATGAGGAGGGCGAAGCTGAAAGGTCTTGGGGCATGGGGTGATCAGATTTCCGGCTCTGGTTCTTGTTATTCTCTAAAAGACCACTTGCATGGTCCCCAACCGTATAAGGGCAGGTAGGCTCAAAAAAGTGTTGTAGTCTTTACCATCCTATTATTAGCCAAAATAGTATTGCTGTATAGCGTGTGGGTAAAACAACGCCTTGTCCGTGTGGTTGTTCAGCAGGTTACTGGGTATCTTCTTCGTTAATTTCTCCAAAACGGGAATCACGATGCACCCATGTGGAGAGAAGCAGGCCAAACCCCAGCATGACGTTCAACATGGCTGACCCCCCGTAGGAGACCAATGGTAGTGGCACCCCCCCTACGGGAATAGCCCCCATCACCATGGACAGATTAACCAGACAATACAGGAAAAAATTCATGCTGATGCCAAGTGCCACCAGTCGGCCAAAGCGGTTGCGGCTTCGGATGGCCATGACCATACCACCCAGAATAAGCAGCAGCAGCAGCCCAATAACAGTAATGGCGCCCGCAAAACCCCATTCTTCCGCCAGCATGGTGAAAATGAAGTCTGTCTGTTTTTCCGGCAGGAAGTTGAGCTGACCCTGTGAGCCATGCAGGTAACCTTGCCCCCACATGCCGCCTGACCCGAGCGCAATTTTGGACTGGATAATATTGTAGCCAGCACCCAGCGGGTCACTTTCCGGGTTCAGGAAGGTGGTGATACGCGCGCGCTGATAATCGTGCAGATGTGTGTAGGCAAATTTAGCCAGATACGGGACAGGCAGTAGCAGGAGTATAATCTGCCAGAGCCGCATACCCGCGGCAAAAAACAGGGCCGCACCAATGCCGCCAATAATGGTGGCTGTTCCTAGGTTGGGCTCTTTGAGAACCAGTATTACGGGCAGCAGCACCATGCTGGCAGGCGGAAGAAGCCAGAGAGGATTGGCCATGCGGCGGTAATTGATCCGGTAAAACCAGGATGCCAGCGCCAATACAAGCGCCACTTTGGCATATTCGGAAGGCTGAACCTGTAGGCCGCCTATCATCAGCCAGCGCTCGGCGCCTTTACCGGTATGCCCCATGTGCAAAACGGCAATCAGCAGGATGATGGAGACAATATAAAGAGGCCAAGCCCCCCGGACCAGTATTTTAGGGGGAAGCATGGCTACGGTTATCATGAGCACTAGCCCCACCGCAAAGCGTGCCGCCTGAGGCGCTGCAAAAGGATAGGGTGCACCTCCCGCAGCAGAGTACAGGGTGACATACCCAACACCGGCCAGTGTGCAGATAAGCAGGACATACAACCAACTAATGCGCCAGAGTTTGGACAGCAACCGGAAGCTGGGCTCATCCCGCAAAAGGCGTTTGTGAAACTTCATTGGTTATTCCGTGTCCGGGGGAACATCCCCTTTTTCAGTTCCAGAAGCAGGCGTAGGCTCAGATGCAGGAATTGGCGCGGTATCGGGTGGGGGGGGGGGTACGGGATCTGGCGCAGGGGTTGTACGGTTTGCAGGGTCACGTTGCAGGGTATCAATCATGATGTCGCGCGCCAGAGGGGCTGCTGCGTCTGCCCCCGTGTTGCCGTGCTCAATGACAACAGACACAGCATATTGTGGGTTTTCGTAGGGCGCAAAACAGATGAACAGCGCGTGCGGCCTATATTCCCACGGTAGGTTGGCGGAGTTGAAGTGCCCGCTTTCCCGCATGGCGCGGGAGACGCGCCGCACCTGCGCGGAGCCGGTTTTTCCGGCCATGGTGATGTTAGGCAGGTTCAGCTTGGCTTTGGGGGCTGTACCGTGCGGCTCATTGACCACAGCAAACATGCCTGAGCGGAGGGCCTCCAGATATTTGGCAGGCATATCCAGCGCAGGCCAGTGGTCTGGCGTAGCTTGTGGCCCGATGTCCCGATTGAGGGCGCGTACCAGATGTGGCTGTACCGCGCGCCCCGTTGCCAGCCGGGAGGTATAGGTTGCCAATTGCAGGGGGGTTACCTGTACAAAGCCCTGCCCGATACCGCTGACAATTGTGTCCCCCCCGTTCCAGTGGTGGTGGTGGGCTTGCCGCCATGCCGGAGTGGGAATGAGGCCTGAGCGAATATGGGGCAGCTCAATATCAAGCTGTGTTCCCAGCCCGAACTGATGAGCGGTTTCCGCAATACGGTCCATGCCAACGCGGCGGGCCATTTCGTAAAAATAGACGTCACAGGAAAATTTGAGCGCCTGATGCAGGTCTACTGACCCATGGCCCCAGCGTGACCAGCAATGAAAGCGCGTACCCCCCACATCCAGATGGCCCGGGCAGAACACACGGTCAGAAGGGGAGAACAAGCCAGATTGCAGGCCCGCCATAGCCACGGCAGGCTTGAAGGTTGAACCGGGCGGGTAAACACCGGCCACAGTTTTATTGATAAGGGGTGTGCGTTCGTTGTTAGTCCACTCTACCCACTGGGCGTGGCTTACACCGCTGTCAAAGAGGGATGGATCAAAAGAGGGCGTGCTGACCATGGCCAGCACCTCACCATTCCGGCAGTCCATCACAACGGCGGAGGCCGTTTGGTCTGCAATGCGATTCAGAACCTTTTGTTGCAGGCCACGGTCTATGGTCAGGCCAATTTCTGCCCCCGCTGCGCCTTCTTCACGGTTCAGTTCAGACATGACACGGCCTATAGCGTTTACTTCCATTTCGACCGAGCCTGCGGTGCCACGCAGTTTCTCGTCCTGGCTCTGCTCAATACCAGCACGCCCTACCCGCATACCGGGCAACGCGAGCAGGGCGGAGCGAGCAACGTCCTTCTCGTTTGGTGGGGCGACATAACCCACAATATGCGCCAGCAACTCCCCTTCCGGGTAGACGCGCCGTGTACCCACATCGATAAGCACACCGGGGAGGGAGGGAGCGTTCAGTTCAATACGTGCCATCTCGTCCCAAGATAGGAAGTCTCGGAGCATGACTGGTACAAAGCGGCGCTGGTGGCGCATTTCCCGCGCAATGCGGGCGCGGTCGCGGTCATCCAGCGGTATCATGGTGGAAAAGCGCTCTATTGTGCCCGCAACATCCGTTGTTTCTTCCGGCATCAGCAGGGCGCGCCAGTTTTCCTTGTTGTTGGCTAACGGAACCCCGTAACGGTCCACAATCCGGCCGCGTGGCGGGGCCAGATAGCGTTTGCTCATACGGTTGCTAGCCGCCATGCGGGCGTAGCGGTCACCATCCTTGACCTGAAGCGTATAAAGCTTGTGGGCCAGAGTGCCCAATGCGCCAGTCTGAACAGCCATCAGCAGAAGGGCACGGCGGGTAAAGACACCCTGCGCCGGGTCTTTTTGGTTCTTGATAGGCATGAGGCGCTGGTTTTCGCGCTTGCGCCGCTTTAGCCGCATGGCACGTCTCCCCGGCGCATCAGGCGTCTTCCTTGTCGTCCAGCCGGTTCAGGATCGATGAAAACAGGGCCGAAAGAGGGGGATAGAGACCAATACACAGGAAGGCCTCAAATAAAGCGGGAGGCAGGTCCATAACAGTGAGTCTGAACAGGCAGGCCAGCCCCCATTGCAGCAGGCAGGCTGCCAGCGCAACAAGTGAGAATACACCCCAAACCAGCAGAAAGGGCAGCCGCATCAGGCCAAAGCGGGCATAGAGCCCCACGCCATGCACAAGCAGCAGTAACAGGGCGCTGACCCCAAGCGGGGTAAACCCGACAAGGTCCATAAACAGGCCCAGCAAAAACACAGCAAGGCTGGGCATACCGGTTGGCCGCCAGAACGACCAGAAAAATACGGTGGTCAGGACAATAGCGGGCATAAGTTCTGCAATGCCGGGTATGGGAAGCGGTGCTGACAGCACCACAATAACCAGCGCACAAAACAACGTGGGCAGTAACCGGCGGGCACCATGGTCCAGCCGATGCCAGATAGTTTGGCGTGGCTGAATTTCAGGCTCCCATGCCCGCATGGAGGGGTCAGGCATCATGGCTCAGGCTCCTCCTCATTCCTGCCCCAGCAGGTTTTTGAATGGCAGATCAAGGGATTTGTGTGGAGGGGCCAAAGGAACATGGCCCGGTGCGTCCGGCGGTTCGACCTGTGAGCGTCCGAAGTTGAAAACACGCAACAGGGACAAATGGTCAAGTTGCGCAAAAGGGGCCACAACAGGCCGACCTTCGGCAACGTAATGGACCGTGCCAATAGGCAGACCGGCAGGGAAGGCTCCTGCCTGATCGCTTGTCACAACACGTTCCCCCTCAACCGGGCGGGTATCCTGCGCATAATACATCAGGCGCGGCATGGGGGAGTTGTCCCCTACCATGATGGCTGGAGCCTGACTGGCCTCCAGCATGACAGGCAGGCGGCTGGCAATATCGGTAATAAGCAGAATACGCGCGGAGTGCGCCCCTGTTTCCGTCACACGGCCGGCCAGACCATTTGCAGCAAGGGCTATGTTGCCAACCTGCACGCCGCTATCCGTGCCCGCTACCAGCAGCACGGCGCGTGTATAAATACCGCCGCTATCTGCCACAACGCGGCCGGTTACAAAGGCGGGTGCTGGTTCGGGAATCCAGTGCAATGCGGTTTTGAGGGAGTCGTTTTCCCGCGTGAGGGAGACCGCAACATCGTACCATCGGCGCAGATTTTCGTTCTCTGCTTTCAGTCGTGCATTTTCCTGCGCCAGTTGCCCGGCTTCTTGCAGGTTATGGGTAATGGCAACCGCGCGTTCCTGACCAATGCTGACCAGAGACCAGAAGGGGGAGAGGACATCGGTCGTGTACATCCGGGCCCTGTCTGCCAGCTTACGGTTTGCCTGACCGGCAATAAGAATAGCCAGAGAAAGCAGGACCAGAAGGGGCAGAACAAGTTTGCCAAGAGCCTGACGGAGCTGAATGGAAACAGGAATCACGCGCACAAAGCCTTGGGCGGCAGGAAGGCTGCCGCACCGTAAGCGTTCAGGGTATGGATGCTCTTACCCCACATGACCTGTGATATGTCCTTTCTGTCAGTCAGGCTGACGGGATGATCGCCCTTCCATAGCAGGCAGCAAGGCGCAGGAGTTGCGAAGTCTGTAAACGATAAGTTTTGACGAGGGCTTAATACATTGTGGTCAGGATGTTGCGCAGCCGCTTCATTTCTTCCAGTGCGCGGCCAGTACCAAGCGCCACGCAGGACAAAGCGTCTTCCCCCACAACAACGGGCAGGCCGGTAGCAAGGCGCAGCACATCGCTCAGGCGGTACAGCAATGCGCCGCCGCCGGTCAGCACAATGCCCTTGTCCACAATATCAGCAGCCAGTTCTGGCGGTGTGTTTTCAAGGGCAGTGGTAACGGCATCAACAATCTGGCTGACAGGTTCAAGCAGACTTTCCGCAATCTGAGCCTGAGATACCTGCACTTCCCGCGGGACGCCATTAATCAGGTCACGTCCTTTGACGTCCAGCCACGGGCCGGGGTCTTCCGGGTCATCCGGCATCATGGCGGAGCCGAGCTTGATCTTGATGCGCTCGGCAGAGCTTTCACCAATCAGCAGGTTATGGGTACGGCGGATATAGGAGATAATGGCCTCATCCATCTTGTCACCGCCCACGCGCACAGAACGTGCATAGACAATGCCACCAAGAGAGATAACGGCGACTTCCGTTGTGCCGCCGCCAATATCAACAATCATGCTGCCGGATGGCTCTGTGACAGGTAGGCCCGCACCAATGGCGGCAGCCATGGGTTCCTCAATCAGGAAGACACGGCGTGCGCCAGCACTTTCCGCACTTTCCTGAATGGCACGGCGCTCAACGGCGGTTGAACCGGAGGGCACGCACACAATAATCTGGGGGCTGGTAAAAGCACGGCGGTTATGAACCTTGCGAATGAAATGCTTGATCATTTCTTCCGCGACATCAAAATCCGCAATAACACCATCCCGCATGGGACGGATGGCAGTGATATTGCCGGGGGTACGGCCCACCATCTGCTTTGCTTCCTCACCTACGGCAAGAAGCTGTTTTTTCCCTCGCACATCGGCAATGGCCACCACGGACGGCTCATTGAGAACAATGCCGCGTCCTTTGACATAAACGAGGGTATTGGCAGTACCCAGGTCAATTGCCATGTCAGCAGACATAAGACCGAGTAGACGAGAAAACATCCAGGACTCCTGGCTTGAGAGAAAGGCGGCACAGTACGATCAGGCCAAGTGCAAGCCAATCAGGAAGTTAACTTGGGTCGATCGTGTTGGTGTATGTGGGGCAGGCATTAACGACCCGCAACCTGTGGCACAAGACCTTTCCTCAACAAACTGGGCGGAAAGATGGCAGCCTGTCCAGTTTAGGCTCCAAAGGCACGGCAGAATGATGCCGGTACCTTTGGAGGAAGGGAGAAACTAAGCCGTCAGGGCTTCTGGCTCTGCACGGTCACGCTTGACCAGCAGCTTGTTGAGGGCGTGCACGTAAGCGCGGACGGCTGAAACTACGGTGTCAGCATCGGCACCCTGACCATCAACAAGTTTGCCTTCTTCTTCCAACCTCACTGTTGTGAGGGCCTGTGCGTCCGTACCCTCGGTGACCGCACCTACGGAGAACAGGGCCAGACGGGCCTCATGCGGGAAGGCAACGCGCAGGGCATTAAAGGCGGCATCTACCGGACCGTTGCCGGAAGACTGGGCTGCAACCGTCTTGCCATCAACCTGCAAGGCCAGCTCAACTTCAGACGGTTTGCCGGAGCGGGAGGACAGGTTGAGGCTTTCAAAGCGGATACGGTCGTGGTCGCGCACTTCGTCATCAACCAGCGCGACAATATCTTCGTCGTACACAACCTTTTTGCGGTCAGCCAGATCCTTGAAGCGGGAGAAGGCATCATTCAGCTTGCTGTCTTCCAGTTCGCCATACCCCAGCGCTTTCAGCTTATCGCGGAAGGCGGCACGGCCGGAATGTTTGCCCATAACCAGAGAAGAACGGCTCCAGCCAACGCTTTCCGGTGTCATGATCTCATAGGTGGCGGCGTTTTTCAGCACACCATCCTGATGGATACCGCTTTCATGTGCAAAAGCATTGCGGCCCACAATCGCTTTGTTAGGCTGAACATCAAAGCTGGTGATAGTCGCCAGCATACGGGACACTTTCAGCAGGCTGGGCGTGTGAATGCCGGTGGTGAAGGGGTATTGGTCATGGCGGGTGCGAATGGCCATGACAATTTCTTCCAGAGCGGCATTGCCTGCGCGTTCACCAATACCATTGATGGTGCATTCAATCTGGCGAGCCCCCCCACGGACAGAGGCCAGTGTATTGGCAACGCCCAGACCCAGATCATTATGATTATGCGCGGAGAAAATGACTTTCTCTGCCCCAGGTACGCGCTCCAGCAGCATGGCAAAGATACGTTCCATGTCTTCTGGTGTGGCGTAACCTACCGTGTCGGGAATATTAATGGTGTTGGCACCAGCCTTGATGGCGGCTTCAACGCAACGGCACAGGAAGTCCGGGTCCGTGCGGGAGCCATCTTCGGCCGACCATTCCACGTCATCAGTCAGGTTGCGGGCTGCCGTGTTGCCGGTTGTAATCAGGTCCAGAACTGTCTCTGGTTCCATCCGCAGCTTGTATTTCATGTGCAGCGGGGAGGTGGAGATGAAGTTGTGGATTCGCTTGCGTTCAGCCGAGGCCAGAGCTTCACCCGCAGCCACAATATCTTTCGGGCCACCGGTACGCGCCAGAGCGCAGATAACAGCCCCTTTTGTGTTACGGGCAATCTGGCTGACGGACTCAAAATCGCCCTTGGAGGCTACGGGAAAACCTGCCTCAATGACGTCCACACCCAGTGCGGCCAGCGCTTCTGCCATGCGCAGCTTTTCGGCAAGGTTCATGGAGAAGCCGGGAGACTGCTCCCCATCACGCAGGGTGGTGTCAAAAATAATGACCCGATCTGCGCTCATCTGACCAAAGGAAGGATGGGTAATGGTATGGGTGGCTGACATGAAAGGACTGTCCTTGGAATCTGTCTTGTCTGGTTTCAGCATGCGGTAACGCACGCCCTGCTCCCGCACGAATGCGAAAAATCACTTCATTCATCCCCTAAGCGCGACAGCACGAGGCCGCCTTGATCGCTCAGGGGCAGATTAGTCGAAGAAGGAGGAGGGGAAGACGCAGGCTCACGCCGCCCGCCTGCGCCATATCGGCACTGTGCGGTAGGTCTGACGTGAACAGAACGGAGGTCATACAAGGCACCATACAGCCTCAAACTGTAAAAGCAACCGCAGAAAAAGCAGGGCCGCCTGCAAAAAACGGCCCAATTCATGCGTGGTTGTTCTGCTTTTAGCGGGCAGAGGCACCCCGCAGGCCATGCAGCACGTACAACATGACCCCCAGCAGGACCGCAGCAAAGGTCTGGTGCACCGTACCCGCCCAGACCGGAACGACTAGCAAGAGAGTGGTGACACCCAATGCGTACTGAATGGCGACAGCCCACCCCAATGCCATAAGGGCACTATGGGCGCGGCTACCGGGTGCAAAATTCTTCAGGCCCACCAGCAGAATGCCCCCAATAGTCAAGGCAGTCAGGGTGGCCAGAAGGCGGTGGTCAAACTGAACAGCAGCCTTGTTCGCAACCCAGTTCAGCCAGAGTGGGGTCAGGTTGGCATAGTCTGCCGGGATCAGGCGTCCGTCCATAAGTGGAAAGGTGTTGTAAACAAAACCGGCGTGTGTGCCTGCTGTAAAGCCGCCCGCTATAATGGTCAGGCAGATAAGGCCGGTGCCACACCACACCAGTTTTTTGGTCAAACGTGTGCCAGCCGAGGCCACGCTGGGTTGTGGTTCTGGCCAACGGATGGAAAAAGCGGTCCACAACACGGCACTGTAAAGAATGAGCGCGGCACTCAGGTGCAGGACAAGCCGCACAGGTTCCACAGCCGTGCTGTCCGGACGAAAGCCGGATGCCACCATGAACCATCCGATGGCACCCTGAAGCCCACCCAGAATAAAGAACAGGAACAGCCGGAGGGCGAGGCCACGCGTAATCATGCCGCGAATGGTAAACCAGATAAGCGGCACAATGAGCACAAGGCCCATCAGACGCCCCCAGAAGCGGTGGATCCATTCAGCCCAGAAAATTTTCTGGAACCCTTCCAGCCCAAATCCTTCATGCTGTAAATGATACTGCGGAATGGTCTGGTACAGGGCAAACAGGCGCTCCCACTCAGCATGGGACAGGGGGGGGATAAACCCGCTGACCGGCTGCCAGTCCATAATGGACAGGCCGGAGCCTGTCAGGCGCGTAATGCCACCAATGGCAATCATGCCCAGCAGCATGAAGCACAGAACGAAGAGCCAGTTTGAAATCAGACGGCGATGGTGGGGCGCCATGTCAGCATGGCGTGCAGGAGAGGAAGACATGGCAGCCTTTGCAAGGTGAGACATCGTGTGCTGAAGGCTTTAAACCCTGCTTGCGGCCTGCGGCAAGAAGATGCTAGCGCCGCCAGTATGGAACCTGCCCCGCCTTCTTCACCTGTTGCGCCGCCACGGCCCGTAACGCGCTTTCTGCGGCCTGTGCTCATGCTGGGTTTTCTGGTGGGCGGCGCTCTCCTGCTGCGGCACATTCCCGGCCTTAGGCATGTGCTGGAAAGTACAGACCTGTTGCGAGCTGGGCTGAAGGGCCGGGCGCTATTTCTGGCGGGGGCTGCGGCATGGTGCGCCTTTGGTTTGCCGCGTCAGGTTGCCGGATTTGCTGCCGGGCTTGCCTACGGTTTATGGGAAGGCACCGTGCTGATTACCGTAGCCTCCACCGCGGGGTGTGTTGCCGGTTTTTACTGGGCCAGATGGGGTGGTCGAGACTGGGCCAGAACCAAGCTGGGGACTCGTTTTGCCCGTATGGATGCCATGCTGACAAAGCAGCCCTTCCTGAGCATTCTTACCTTACGCTTGCTACCAGTTGGGTCTGCTTTGCTGCTCAATATTCTGGGCGGTGTATCGGGTATGCGGCTGCTCCCTTTTGTGGGGGGAACGGTTCTGGGCGGGTTGCCGCAGAACTTGGTGGCCGTTCTGCTGGGGTCGGGTGTGCGCCTGAATGCTGTGTGGCAAACTGTGCTGGGCGGAGGGCTGTTCCTTGTCTCCGCTTTGTTTGGTATGTGGTTGTGGCGGCGTTCCACCATGATCAGTTTGTTGCCGCAGACGGAAGAAAGCAAAAAATAAACGTCTCACAATTGCCACTCAATACTATCAGAATACACCTTGAATGAAGGGATGTTCTGATTATCTCTCCGTATTACTACAGCATCTCTGCTTTTTTCTGAAATTGACCTGTTTTGGAGCGCCGTATGGCTTCTGCCTCTGTCTCTCGAGACTCTGCTGCACAAGCAATCCCTTCTGAGCGAGCAATCCCCGGTTGGGTTCCTTTGCTGCTTGGTTTTCTGACAGCTGTTGGCCCAATTTCAACAGATATCTACCTTCCAGCCTTTCCCGCCATGGAGCAGAGTTTCCATACGGATGCGGGCAATGTGCAGATGACATTGTCCATCTGGTTTATAGGGCTTGCGCTGGGGCAATTGACGGTTGGCCCCCTGTCTGACCGTTTTGGGCGGCGCGGCCCCATGCTGGCGGGCAATTTCATTTATGCGGTGGCGTCGGCGGTCTGTGCTTTTGCGCCTGATATTTTGACATTTTCCATCGCCCGTTTTGTAGCGTCCATTGGGGCATCTGCCAGTCTGGTTGTGCCAACAGCCTGTGTGCGGGATATGGTGCCAGACCGTAATGCCGGTGCCAAAATGCTTTCACGGCTGGTTATGGTTATGGGTGTTGTGCCTATCCTCGCCCCCATGTTGGGGGGGATGGTCGTAGCAGTTGTGTCATGGCGGGTTATTTTCTGGGCATCGGCTGTTTATGGCGCGTTGTGTGTTGGTCTGGTGTGGTTTCTGTTGCCGGAAACGCTCCCGCTTCAGAAGCGTGTGAGCCTATCTCCGTTCACGCTGATCGCACGCTACACGACACTTCTGAAAGACAGAGCATTTTCATCTCATGCTCTGGTGACCGGTTTTTCCACCTTCATGCAGTTCAGTTACCTGACGGCTGCTGCCTTTGTGTTCATCAAAATGTTCAATTTCTCCCCTCTGCATTTTTCCATGCTGTTTGGGGTGTTCTCGGTGTTCATGATCGGGGCGTCACAGATCAACGGTTTGCTGGTGGGGCGTATTGATTCCAGCCGCCTGCTTTCAGGCGCAGTACTGGTATCCATGCTGGGGGGCGTTTTGCTTGTTGCTCTGGTTATCTGGGGCAAATGGTATGCTGGCCCTGTATGGCAGCAGCATCAGGTCTGGTTCATCATTGCCGCCATGCTGTTAACGCTGGCTCCTACTGGTATTATTTTCCCCAATGCCATGATGGGGGCGTTGGCGGATCATCCAAGCCTTGCAGGGGCTGCCGCCGCACTGGCGGGCACCATGCAATATGTTCTGGGCGCACTGGCAGGCTTTACCCTTGGGCAATTTGCAACAACCTCTGCATTGCCCATGGCAGGGTGCATGCTGTTCGGGACCATTATGATGTTTGTTATGTGCCAGTTCAGGCCAAAGAGTGCAGCTACCCCGCAGGCGTAAAAACTCTCAAATACCCGCCTAGAAAAAGCATTATGCACTCCTAAGGCTTGACGGATTGGGTCAGGGCTGCACAGTCCTGACTTTTCGCGTGGCGGTTAAGGGAGCTTGTACACCGCATGGCACGGCACCCAGCAAGAAGAGCCCATATACTCGCCTTAATTGGCGCAGGCCTGCTTATTGTGACGTTTGGCACAATGGGCATAGAGCTAGGCAATGAAATGGCCCGCCATGGTGACATGGACAGGCAGAGCACAGCCGCAGGCAGTTACCTGCGGGCCCTGCACCATGCCACCAGTCAGGCGCGTATTTGCCATTATGCGTGGGAAGCCAAAAAACAGCAGAGCGATGCCGCCTGCTATAGCCATGCCGTTACCCAGATTGGGGATGCACAGTCTGGCTTTGAGGCCTTCAAGGCGGTGCACCAGCGGGAAGGCTCCAACCGTGCGGAACCCCTGAAGGCCATTGAGCAGGAACTTGCCCGGATTGCGTCTTGGAAAAAGGACGCTGTAGCCATCCCTGCCAATGGAGAGGGTGTGCTGGCCACGCTGGATGACAACCTGTCCGTTCTCAGCCGTGTCAGCACGCTTGATCAGGCAGACCGTGTGGCCAACATGCTGCGGAATACCGGCTGGCAGCGCAGGTTGGCGCTCTTAGGTATTTTGACAGGTGTGCTCAGTCTTATTGCCTCCGGCTGGGTGTTGGACCGTTCCTCCCTTGCTGCTGCGCGGGCTGAAACATCCTCCCGTGATCTGGCGCTTCGTTTGCGCGCTACGCTGGACAGCCTCAGTCTGGGTGTTGCTGTTTTTGGGGCAGATGGCCGCCTGTGGCACTGGAACGAAAAACTGGGCACAGTGCTGGGGTTGGAGAAAGATTTCCTCAAATTCGGCCTGCCTTATGATGCACTGAGTGGGGTGTTGGTCGTAGGCGGCGTGCCTCTTCTGGAGCCTTTTGAACATATTGAGGAAAGCCTTGCTCTCGGCAAAGCGGTGCCGCCGGTTGTGGCTGAATGTAAAGGCCCCAATGGGGCAGACCTTGAACTCTGCCGGACCCTGTTTTTTGCGCCCGATGGTGCCGCAGGCCAAAGAGGCTTTGTGTTGACCGCAGCCGACATCAGTATGCGGTTGCGGAGTGAACGTGCGTTGGGTGAAGCCCAGAAGCTGCGAGCCCTCGGTCAGTTGACCGCAGGTATTGCGCATGACTTCAAAAACTTGCTGACAGTTATTCTGGGTAATCTGGAACTGGCAGCGGATTACGACCAGCCCGAACATGTAGAGCAGCGTCAGGAATATTTGTCTGCGGCAACGCATGCAGGCCGACGGTCGGAAGCCCTGACGGGCCAGCTTCTCTCCTTCATGCGGCGTGAGAGAAGTACCCCGGACTCGCTTTCCCTTTCAGACCTCTTTTCGTTTTTGAATGGGTTGCTGGGGCGTATTATCGGCTCACGTATTGAGGTCACGTGCCTTGATGCAACAGGGGTATGGACCGTGCGGGCGGATGCTGCCCAGCTTGAAAGTGCTGTGCTTAATCTGGCCATTAACGCGCGGGATGCCATGCCCAAGGGCGGCCGGCTGCGTATTGAGGCCCATAACATAACCTTCCCCGTTAATGCAGACCTTATGAGCCTTCCGGTTGAGGGAGGGCGGAATCGTCGTGTCGTGTCAGACATCATGCCCTTGCCAGCCGGGGATTGGGTGCGTCTGGATGTGATTGATAGCGGCAGTGGTATGACAGACGATGTGCTGAACCACCTGTTTGAACCGTTTTTCACCACCAAGGCGGAGGGGGCAGGCACCGGGTTGGGCATGGCTATGGTCATGGCGTTTGCACAACAGATGCGCGGGCGTGTGATGGTGGCAACGGGTATGGGGCAGGGCACATCAGTGTCTCTCTGGTTGCCGCGCGCCACGGCAGAGGTGCAGGATGCTGCGCTGACATTGCCAAAACTCCCAGCCGCCAGCACTGAGCCCCGGCAGCTCCAGGTTCTGGTGGTGGAAGATGATGCCGCTATTCGGGATATTGTCGTCACCATTCTGGGTATGGCGGGCCATCGCGTGCTGGATGCGGCAGATGGTGAGCAGGCTTTTGATGTGGCCGCCGCCGCCGGAGGGCAGATTGATCTTCTGGTAACGGATGTAAACCTGCCCGGCCCACTGGATGGCCTGACTTTGTCTCGTGTTCTGTCAGACCGTTATCGGTCTATGGCGATCGTGTATATGTCCGGCGACCTGACGCCTGAAACCGTGTCATTGCCCGGCGCTGTAGAAGGGGCACGTCTGCTGGCCAAACCTTTCCGGCGCGACGGGTTGATGCAGGCTGTTACAACCGCCCTTGGCGCACGGGCCCGCGTGTAGCTTTAGGGTGGGTTTCTCTTGCTTAAAAGGTGTTTCACGGGCTAGAGCGTGTGCCGACCTTGAAACAGCCGGTTATGGCTGTGGGCTATACGTAATATCATTTTAAAGAAAACTGCGGGACTATCAGGCTCTTTCCGCAGCTTTCAGACAGGAAGGAAAAGACCGAACATGACGACGCACGAAGAGATTGATCTGAAGCGTTATATTCGGAATATTCCGGATTTTCCTAAACCCGGTATCCTGTTTTACGATATCTCCACCCTTCTGCGTGACGCTGATGCCTGGCAGCTTGCTATGGGGCGTGTGGCCCGGCAGGTTGCGCCGTGGCAGCCGGACATTCTGGCCGCAGTGGAATCCCGTGGTTTTCTGACGGCAGCACCCCTTGCAGATCGTCTGGGATGTGGCCTGCTGATGATGCGTAAACCGGGCAAACTGCCGGGTGAGACAATCTCCCATACTTATGATCTGGAATATGGCAGCGATACCCTCCAGATTCAGGCTGATGCGGTAAAGCCCGGCCAGCGCGTTGTAGTCATGGATGATCTGCTGGCAACAGGCGGCACTTTGGCGGCATCGGTTGCGCTTTTGCGGAAAGCGGGCGCCAATGTTGTTGGGGCCTCTCTGCTTGTTGAACTGACAGGTCTTGGTGGACGCAACAAACTGGATGTGCCCGTAAAAAGCCTGCTCTCTTACGAAGATTAATAATCTGTTCTGCATCGTGTTGTGCCGTGAAAGCCTGATCTAGGCAGAGAGCACATACGAGGTGTGAGTACAGTTTTACGCCGGCATGGGGTATGTAAAACCCCATGCGACAGGCACAGACTCCCCTTTTATCAAGACAGGTTGCATGAGGCGCGCGGTGCTCTCTGCACACCAGTTTTATCTGGCTTTGGCAGAGATGGCCCGGCAAACGCTGCTGGGGGAAGGGCCACCGCGCAAACTTGACCATTTACGCTGGTTGTTTGCGCCAGATCTCTTGTCCTTCGGGTATGCGCTCCGCACGACCATTTCTTCCCTTATAGCGCTGGGTATTGCGTTATGGTGGGAGCTGGGCAGCCCCCAATGGGCGGCGCTGACAGTCTGGATGGTTGCGCAGGGCACTCGTGGCAAGTCTATTGCCAAGGCGCGTTGGCATATGTTCGGCATGGTGGTGGGCACTGTATGCGCCATTATGCTTGTTGCATGTATGCCGCAAGCGCCGTTGCTGTATGTGTTCAGCCTTGCTGTGGGCATAGGAGCCTTCTGTTTTATAGGTACCCTTCTGCCGGGCCCTGCGGCCATGACCAATTACCGTATTCACGGTATGCGGGCCTCAGGCTTTACCTATGCCATCATTGCGTTGGATGGCGTACTGGCTCCCGACCATATTTTTGAAATTGCCATGGCGCGCGCCACCTATATTACGCTGGGCATTGTTGTTGAAACGACTATTTCCTCTCTTTTCCAGTATCGGCTGGAAAACCGGGCAAGGGACCGTCTGGCTACCAATTTCGTACAGGCTCTTGGGGGAGCAACGCGCGCCCTGAGCAAACTGCTCCGGGGCGAGCGGCAGGCTGTTGCACATTCTACAGATATTTTTGGCACGATCCTGACACTGAGCGATCAGGTCGAGTTTGCAGAAATTGAAATGGGCCGCCACCAACATGAAGGCGACCATGCACGAGCAGCTCTGGCGGCCATGACAGTCCTGATGTCTCGTGGGTTGGAACTGGCGGCCTTGCTGGCTGTGCCCAACAGCCAGGGCGGTCATTACCGCCAAACAGCTGAACAGGTGAGCAACTTTTTGCAAACATTGCCCCAACGCTTAAAGGGGCAATTGCCTATTCAGCCAGTGTTGGCAGAACTGTCCCTGCAACGGGCAACCTGCCGTGAACTGGCAGCAACCTGCTTGCAGGAAGAAATGGTTGCGGCCACGCGTCCTCCAGTTGATCTTCCGCTTGAGCGCCAGTTGTCGCGTGAGGGGCAGATTCTGCACAAACTGAGTGAAATGCTGGATGAACTTTCTCTGGCGCTACAACAGTTTGAAATGAGCCGGAACCCTCAACCGCATGACCATTTCCATTATGGAATGCAAACATATCGTGACTGGCGCATGGCCTTTACCAACAGCCTGCGTGCTTCGGTCACTATTTTCTGTGCCGGGCTGATCTGGGTTGTCACAGCGTGGCCGGATGGGCTGACCTTCATGATGTTTGTGTCCATCGTGTGCGCTCTGTTCTCAACACTTGAACAACCGGCACTGGCAACTCAGGCCTTTTTGCATGGCACTATATGCACCATAGGCATGGGCGCGTTGTTGGACCTATGGGTGATTGCCCAGCCCACAACTTACGAAATGCTTGCGCTATGTCTGGCTGTTCCCATGTTGATAGGGGGGCTGGCTTTTACGTACCTGCCCCTTATTCTGGGCGCTGTGGCCTATAATCTTTTTCTGCCCATCCTGATAGGCCCTGTTAATCAGGGCCGGATGGATGAGGTCATGTATTTCAACACCGCCTTGCCACTCCTGCTGGCCATGGTGTTTGCCATGTGGATGTACCGTGTTTTTCTGCCGTTTGACCCGGATGGTTTGCGGTGGGACATGCGGATGGACATTCTCCACTGGTTGCGCAGACTGGCCACATGGCGCACACCCCCACTACCATCCGAAGTTGTGGGGCGGGGTGTTGATAATTTTGTGCGCCTATCTTCCATGTCCAGCAACAAAGGGTCTTTTGTTCTGGAACGCTATTTAAGCGGCGTTCTGGCTAGTATGACCATAGGGCTGAATGTCCTGCGCCTGCGCGATATTCTGGCTCGGGGTGTGTTGCCTGCTGGAGCGCACAGAGCCACACAGGACATGATGAGCCGTATGCAGCGCTTTTCTGGCCGCTATGGTGGCCAATATGGGCGCACTGCTCGCGCAACGCACCTAGCTGTACGGTATCTTGTGAACTGTGAGCAGACGGAAACAAACCTGTCTGTCCGGCTGGAAATGCTGCGTGCTCTGGCGTGCCTGCGGGTTATTGAGACGGAGCTTGCGCAGAATCAGGCCTTTTTTGATGCCTCGACACCGTATCTTGATAAGGCTTTTCCCAAGCCTGAACTGGCGGAAAAATCCTAAAAAATATTTTTCTTCGTTATTTGGTATAGGACTTTTGAAAGTTATTGATTGGCGCGTCTGGTTAAAAGAAACTCATCCATGCGGTGTGTGGTGGCTTTCGGGAAAAGGGTGCCGTAAAACCAAGATCTTGGTTTTGACCCTTGTGGCTGGAAAAATAGATGCGCCAGGTTTCTGACTCGTCCCTGTATCATGACAAGGCAAACGCGCTTTATGAGCGCGTGAAGCATGTTGTGCCTGCTATGGAGTGGGCCACTTTTGTGGATGATATTGCGGCTATTCTGGAACTGAAGGAAAAACGGAACGCCGTTATTCTGGCCCATAATTATCAGACACCAGAAATTTTCCACTGCGTTGCAGATATTACTGGTGACTCACTGGCTCTGGCGCGCAAGGCTCAGACCGTGCAAGCCGATGTTATGGTGATGGCAGGCGTTGAGTTCATGGCCGAAACCTCAAAACTGCTTAACCCTTCCAAAATGGTGTTGCTCCCATCTCAGGAGGCTGGGTGTTCTTTGGCTGAGTCCATTACGGCGGAGGATGTCAGGCTGATGCGGCAGAAATACCCCGGTGTGCCAGTTGTCACCTACGTTAACACCTCGGCTGCGGTAAAAGCTGAAAGCGATATCTGCTGCACGTCTGGCAATGCCCGTCAGGTCATAGAAAGTCTGGGTGTTGAGGAAGTGATTATGATTCCGGATGAGTTTCTGGCGCAGAATGTTGCCAGAGAAACCGGGGTCAAGGTCATTACATGGAAAGGCCATTGTGAAGTGCATGAGCGCTTTACCCCTGAAGAAATCAGGGAGTGGCGTAAGGCTTTTCCGGATATTGTGGTGCTGGCTCACCCAGAGTGCCCGCCAGAGGTCGTGGCTGAGGCTGATTTTGCAGGCTCCACTGCTGGGATGTCAGACTTTGTTTCATCCGGCAAAGCGGCACGCGTACTGTTGGTGACGGAATGTTCCATGAGCGACAACCTCGCGGTTGAGCATCCGGAAGTGGAGTTTGTGCGTCCGTGTAATCTGTGCCCGCACATGAAGCGTATTACCCTTCCGGCTATCAGGCAGACACTGGAAGCGATGTCTGGGCAGGTAGAGGTTGATGCCGCCATAGCAGACCGTGCCCGACAGTCTATTGAGCGCATGTTGGCTGTAAAAGTTTAAATCAGGAGCCTTTCCCATGGTGCCATCCTTGCCAGATATCATGCTGGAACCACTGGTAAGAGCCGGTTTGCTTGAAGACCTTGGCCGTGGGGGAGACCTTACGACCAATGCACTTATTGGCCCGCAGGAGCGGGTCCGTGTTGCTGTGCGTAGCAGGCAGGCCGGGGTGCTGGCGGGGCTTGATCTGATGCGCTTGTCTTTTCACCTGATTGACCCTGCTGTGCAGTTTGAACGCCTGATGCAGGAAGGCGCTACTGTTGCCCCGCAGGATGTTGTGGCCATAGCAGAAGGACCAGCCAGTTCTATCTTGACCGGCGAGAGAGTGGGCCTGAATTTTCTGTCTCACCTGAGTGGCATTGCCTCCGCAACGGCAGCGATGGTGCGCTCCGTACAGGGCAGTGGCGCGCAGATCTGCTGTACACGCAAAACTCTTCCGGGCATGAGGGCCCTTCAAAAATACGCTGTAAAAGCTGGTGGGGGAGCAAGCCACCGCATGGGGCTGGATGATGCCATCCTTATTAAGGATAACCATATTGCGCTTGCCGGCAGCGTAGCGCGTGCCGTGGCTAAGGCACGCGCCTATGCAGGTCATATGGTGAAAATAGAAGTAGAGGTGGATACAGTTGAGCAGTTGCAAGAACTAATGCAGGCTGAGCGGGTCGATGCCGTTTTGCTGGATAATATGTCTCTGCAGGACCTGAAAACCTGCGTCAGCATGGTGCAGGGTGCTATGGTGGTTGAGGCATCCGGTGGCATTACCCCGCAATCGGCTCCATCTATTGCTCAAACGGGCGTGGACCTTCTGTCCGTCGGCTGGTTGACACACTCTGTCACTGCGCTGGATTTTGGGCTGGATTTTGAAAAGGCGCTGTAAGGTTCCCTTGTTTGGAGGCTAATAGCCATCAACAATCTTTGAACAGACTCTTGTATGGCTCTTATGCAAGGGTGCTGGTCCATAAAACACAACAATAAGAGTGGCTTTCCATGCGGGTTTCCCAACAGGATAAGGTGCCAGACTTTACCAATACGGCACCGGAGGCGTGGTCTGACCAGCAGGTTCGTGCTTTTCTACGCAGTCTGTTTGATGCCGCCATTGCCAGTGCACAACCGTCCCGTATTTTAGCCAAGGCGCTGCCGGAAAAGCCCAAAGGCCGATGCATTGTGGTGGGAGCGGGTAAAGCCTCTGCCGCCATGGCCGCAGCGCTGGAAGAGGCATGGCCCGATGTTGCGCTGGAAGGTGTTGTGGTTACGCGGGATGGGCATGCGGTGCCTACGCAGCATATTACCATTCTTGAGGCATCCCACCCCGTGCCGGATGCCCGGAGTGTGCAGGTGGGGCAGGAAGTGCTTAACGCAGTAAGTGCTCTTGGCGAAGAGGACTTGGTAATCGCGCTTATTTCTGGTGGTGGGTCATCTCTTCTTACCTTGCCTGTTACAGGCATGACGCTGGAAGATAAAATTTGTATTGGTCAGGAGCTTTTGCATTCTGGCGCGACAATTTCAGAAATGAATACCGTGCGCAGGCATTTGTCTGCCATTAAGGGCGGTCGCCTCGCGCAGGCCGCATTCCCGGCGCGTGTTGTCACGTTTGTCATGAGTGACGTGCCGCGTGATGACCCTGCGGTTATAGCTAGCGGTCCGACTGTTTCCTCCCCCACCACAGCAGAAGATGCGCTGGCTATTCTGGAGAAATACGAGATCTCTGTGCCTGAAAGTGCCAAAAACCATTTGCGGCAGCAGGAAGATGCAACAGAGAAACAGGCCACCATGCACCCAGAAAATAGTGTGCATATGATAGCAACCCCTTATCTGGCCCTTCAGGCAGCGGCGCGGGTTGCCGGAAAAGCCGGGGTAAGAACTCTCGTTTTAGGGGATGCGCTGGAAGGCGAAAGCCGTGTAGTGGGTACTGTTTTGTCGGGTATTGCCCAGTCAGCCAAACAGCATCAGGTGCCTGTGAAAGGGCCTGCTGTTCTGCTCAGTGGAGGTGAAACCACAGTGACAATTCAGAAAGGCGAAAAGCCCGGAAAGGGAGGCCGTAATACCGAATTTCTTCTGTCCTGTGCAGTATCTTTGCGTGAAGCAGAAGGAGTTTGGGTGCTGGCAGGGGATAGCGATGGTATTGACGGCACAGAAGACGCAGCCGGCGCCATTGTAACCCCCACCACCTTGAAACGTGGGAAAAAGTCAGGTCTCGATGCAGAAAAGTTCTTAAAAAACCACGACAGCTACAGTTACTTTAAGGCTTTAAATGATCTGATCATGACGGGGCCAACACTGGTCAATGTGAATGATATTCGTCTGATTTTTATTCAGTAAGGCAAGGTTGGAGGCAGGCTTTGGGGATTTACTCTCTTAAAGCCTGCGTGACGGCCTGCCTGAGTGCAGGAAGAACATCGTCCTGAAAGGCGGGAGTGTGTCGCTCCCACGCGCCTGTGCGCCATGACGGGTGAGGTAGCGGAAAATACCGGGGTAAATAGTCTCGGAACGCAAGAGTTCTTTCGTAAACCTTACCTTTTCCCAACGCATAAGTCTGAGAATACGCCCCCACCAGAAGTGTAAGCCGAATGTTGGGAAGAAGCGTCAATACGCGTTGTCGCCATAATGTTGCACACTCTGGGGGTGGGGGGGTGTCACCGCCTTTTGGTAGAACACCAGGGTAACAAAAAGCCATGGGAACAATGGCTATTTTGTGGGGGTTATAGAACTCTTCTCGGCTCATGTTCAGCCACGACCGAAGGCGCTCGCCTGAGGCATCATTAAAAGGAATGCCTGTTTCATGCACACGCGTTCCCGGTGCTTGTCCGGCTATCAGAATGCGAGCATCTGGCGAGAAATTGAGAACAGGCCTTGGTGGGAAAGGCAATTTTCCAGCGCAGGCAGTGCAGTGCCGCACTTCCTTGAGAAAGCAGGAGATCTCCTCCTGCGATGGCATGTCAGATAAAGCGGCACCCTGCGTAAAAAGATCCATCACACACGTATCTTCCAGTAGAGTATGTCTGTGTAAGGGAGAGATTGTGCAAGGGGCCGGTTACCAGTCATGACCAGCATATGAGGTGCTGGACGCTTCTCTGCAAGATGTGAGGTAAGGCCCTTTAAGACGCAGCCATAAAAAAAGCGCCGCCATGTTGCCACGGCGGCGCTTTTCCCTGTGGCTCTCTGTTGCCAGAGAGCCCGCAAGGTTGTTGTTTTATTGAGCTGCGTCTTCGCCCGTATGGGTCTGCGGAGCAAAGGTCCAGCCTGAGCCATATGGCTGCGGATGGAACACACCCCATGTTGCCGTTGCATCTCCACCGAAACCCCATGAGGTGGTGGAAATTGGAGCATGGTTAACGCGCAGTTTCTGGATGTCGGAAGCTGTGACGTTAGCAGGTGCCTTGTTGCCCCATGACGTGCGGATGAAGTTGACCACATCAGCAATCTGCTGGTCAGACAGAACGCTTTTGTAACCCGGCATAGCCACGGCGGAAGGTGCCCAGTTGGTCGGAGGCAGAACGCCACCGGCAACAATGATATGCGCCACAGAAGTCGGGTTATCCGTTACCACAACGGAGTTGCCGGCCAGTGGTGGGAACATACGGCCTACGCCACCCCCATCATTACGATGGCAGATTGCGCATTGTTCAACATAGGTGGCGGCACCCGGTGCAGATGTATTGCCGGAATCCAGCGCCTGTGCCGTTGAAGCATCGTACGTGTAGTCGCCACGTGACGGTGGAACTGGCGGCAGAGCCTTCAGGTATTTCGCCATGGCTCGCAGGTCTGCATCCGTGAAGTACTGGGTGCTCCAGCCAACAACGTCTGCCATGCCGCCAAATACAGCGGAGTGATCTGTACGGCCAGACTTCAGGAACAGGTACAGGTCTTCTTCAGACCAGCGACCAATACCAACAACCGGGTCGTTACGCAGGCTGGGAGCAATCCAGTTATCAATTGGTGCGCCGCCAGCCAGGAAGTCTGCACCACCGGACGCATCAAGTGCTTTTTCCTGCATACCAAAGCCACGCGGGGTATGGCACGCACCGCAATGGCCTGGGCCTGTCACCAGATATTCACCACGTGCGACCTCAGCATCGGTGCCGGGAGCCGGGGTGAAGGGTTTTGGTGTGGGGGCAAATGTGGAGCGCCAGATGGACAGCGGCCAACGCATGGACAGCGGCCATGAGATGCCCACTGGCTTGTTGGGCTGGGCAACCGGCTTCACACCATGCATGAAGTAGGCATAGAGCGCCTTGATGTCTTCATCCGACATGCGGGCAAAGGACGGGTAAGGCATTGCCGGGTACAGGCTGCTGCCGTCTTTGCGCACGCCATGACGGATGGCTTTGTCAAAGTCTTCCAGCGTGTAGGAGCCAATCCCGTAAGTAGGGTCTGGCGTGATGTTGGTGGAGTAGATGGTGCCGACCGGAGTTTCGATCGTCAGGCCACCTGCATACACCTGACCATGCAGTGCGGTATGGCAGGCAACGCAGTCCCCAAGGCGAGCAACATACTCGCCTTTTTTCACCAGTTCAGTGTCAGCGCCCTGAGCGTGGGCCAGTGAAGCACCAGCCAGAAGCCCGACGGTGACCGCTCCCAGAGCGGTTTTTAGTCCTTTAATCATCGTTTTTTACCACTATCTCGCTTGTGTGCCGAATGACGTCATGACTCGCCGGACCATTACGGCGTGATGCCGAGGGTCGCGTTTTCAGGAATGCCCTTGTCATTCTTTCGTGCATCGACTTCACGCTGATAGGTGTCGTTGGCACGCTTGATGATGAACTGGCGGATGTTTTCAATCTCGTCAGGCTTCATGCTCGTATCAAAACGATCCATGCCATAAGCCGTCAGAGCGCCACGACCAACCACGTTGTAGAAGGCGTCCTGATGACGGATGGAGCCGGACCAACGCAGGTCTGGCAGCACACCAGCGCCTTCTGCGTTATCGCCATGGCAGGCGGCGCAATAGGTCTGGAACTGGAAGTAACCGTTATCGGTCACCTTGGTATCGTACTGCGCTGGCGGTTTAACCGGCAGGAAGCCCTTGTCGTTCTGCGGAGGCAGTTCAGCCTTGCCATCCAGAGAGAAGGCCACAACGCGGGAATGGTTGACTGTCCAGCCGGATGTACGGGCCAGACCACCAAGGAAGAACGGATAAATGCCGCCCCAACCCACTTCTACCGCAACGTACTGCTTACCTTGTGCCTTGTACGTAATAGGCGGTGCAATAATGCCGCTCTGAGCGTCAAAGTGGAACAGGTCTGCACCGTTGGTTGCGTCATAGGCATGGAATTCACCATTTGCCAGACCCTGGAATAGCAGGTCACCACCGGTTGCCAGAATACCACCGTTCCATGGACCCTTGTGGTCAACACTCCACGCAGCTTCCTGCTTTTTGGGGTCCCAAGCGATAATCCAGCCTTTCAGGTCCTTCATGAAGGCTGTGCGGGCTTCAGGGGTATCCGGCAGGCCGGCCTTGTTCATGTCCAGACCAAGGTTCCAGGAATCCGGGTGAGCTTTAAAGCCACCAACCTGGTTTTTATACAGGAACGGAACCTGCTGGGCCGGAATGTAAACCAGACCTGTTTTGGGGCTGTAAGCCATGGCTGCAAAGTTATGGCCGCCAAGGTCACCCGGAATGCCGTACCATTCTTTACCGTTGAGGGTATAAAGTGCGTCAGGGTTATAAATCGGACGGCCCGTTTTGGGGTCCAGACCCTGTGCCCAGTTCTGGTACACATAGTTTTTGCCGGACAGGAATTCACCCGTTTTGGCGTCCAGAATATAAAAGAAGCCGTTTTTAGGGGCATGCACAATAACGCGGCGTGTTTCACCGTTAATGGGCATATCCAGCGTCATGATCTGCTGAACCGAGGTGTAATCCCACTGGTCCATTGGCGTTTCCTGGAAGTGCCACACGTATTCGCCGGTTTCCGGCTTAACGGCAACAATGCTGCCAAGGAAGAGGTTATCGCCAATCCCGTCAGAGCGGTATTTGTAGTTCCAGGGGGAGCCGTTCCCAACAGCCAGGTACACAAGGTCTGCCACTGGGTCATAAGCAATGGAGTCCCAAACGGTGCCGCCACCGCCCTGCTGGGTCCATGCGCCCGTGGGGCTCCAGGTCTTGTAGGCCTTTTTCATGAGCACTTCATCAGAAGCGGCATGATCAGCCTGATTCTTGTTATTAGGAACCGTGTAGAAGCGCCATTTCAGCTCACCGGTTTCTGCATCAAATGCAGACACAAAACCACGGGCGCCAAATTCTGAGCCGCCGTTGCCGATAAGCACAAGGCCTTTGACAACGCGCACGGCACCGTCAACCGTGTAGGAGCGCTGCTGGCCAAGAGAGGCTTCTTTGGGGATGGTGTTCTTTTCCCAAACGCGTTTGCCGGTTTTGGCATCCAGTGCCACCAGTCGACCATCAAACGTCCCGAAGAAGACCTTGCCGTTCCAGTAGCCAGCGCCACGGTTAACCGTGTCACAGCAGCCTTTGTCAGCAATGTTGCCGGGCACGCGCGGGTCATACTGCCACAGCAGTTTACCGGTTGCGGCGTCCAGCGCTTTCATTTTGGACCAGTTGGTGGTGGCATACATCACACCATCAACAACCAGCGGGGTGCCTTCCTGGCCACGGTTGGTATCAAGGTCGAAATACCAAGCCAGCTTGAGGTTACCAACGTTGGATTTGTTGATGTCTTCCAACGGGCTGTAGCGCTGCTCGGTATAGGTGCGGCCGTAGCTCAACCAGTTTTCAGGATGGTCATCAGCATGGACGATTGCTTGTCCCGTATCGCCCAACCCATCAGCGTGGGCGGGAAGAAAGGGAGCGGCACAGATCGTTCCAGCCGCGAGAATTCCTAGCAGCGAACGTCTCTTGGCGGAGGCGGGGCGGGTCATATGATAGTGTCCTCGACTGGTATTAAGGTGAGGAAAAAAGACAATAAAAGCCGGTATTCCGGTTTAGGAGACACTCAGCCAATGCACCCTGTTTCTGTCAATCACGCCCACGGAATGGCTGCCTCCATTCTTGTCGCGAATTTGCGACAGTTGGAACGGCCGTGACGGGTGTTGCGGGGGCTTCTTAGTGCGTCTGAAAATACCGTTATAGCTGTTATAACATTTGATAAAATAAGCTAAATTTCTCTTAGAAAGGGTATTCAGTTTCCGCTGTATAAAAAGTTGTTTCGGAATTTTTCCAAGTGCTGAAAAGGGTAATTTCCGAAATCGTGTCTTCTTCAAAAGGGGGCGAATGATGCACTTGTAACCATGCGCTCACGTCTTCCGCGTCCACGTTTGTGATGGTTGCCAGCGGGATGGAGAGAGGGGTCATGACATGAGGATTTTTCACGCCAGCCCGTTTGGCTAGCGTTCCAATTTTCACGGAAAGGTGATGTAAAACAGGGGCGCGTATTTTAAGTTCGAGCGAGATTCGGTCCCTGCGCGTAAAGACGCCAAAACCGTCAGCCGCCAGCGTGGCCGGGCCTTTGCCCCGCAGCCCCAAAAGGCCATGGTCCAGCTCTTCCAGAATAAGGGGGGAAGTAACCTCACCAAGTTTGCACAAGGGAAGCATCAGAAATGAGGCAGGCTCCCACGCATCACTCCAGAACTGGCTTTGGAGTGCTACAAGCTGGGTGCGGAGACTGTCAGGCGGAGCAACGCCGAGAATGAGGTGCATACAACAACCTATGCCTGAGTTCTGACAAAATGAGCCAGTATGATGTACTGTAAGAGCATGCATGGCCCAAGGCTTATGTTCTGTAAGCCTCTCCCTTGAATCACGGAATCATCAGGCAGCAACCCTTGACGTAGGGGCAGGGCAGCCACAAGTATAAAGCAAAGCCGGTCAAGCCGGACAAGGAGAGGAAAGCATGTCGTTTGGTCACGACTATCGTTCACCCGCTGCAGCTTCTGGCTGGAATGCTCAAGCCGGAGCTTTGGATGCAGGCCTGCGGGCCTACATGCTGCGTGTTTATAACTGGATGGCTTCTGGCCTGCTGCTGACAGGCATTGTGGCCTATGCTGTTGCCTTCACAGGGCTGCGCAATCTGTTTTTCCAGGTTGTGCCAACTGCTGGCGGTTTGGCTGTGCACCCCACGTTGCTGGGCGGTGCTGCCATGATCGCGCCGTTGGGCTTTGTGCTGGTCATGTCTTTTGGTGTGAACCGTTTGTCCCGTCAGGGTGCGCAAGGCCTGTTCTGGGCATTCTGCGCCACGATGGGCGCTAGTCTTTCCAGCATTTTCCTAGTTTACACGGGTGTTTCGGTTGTTCGCGTCTTTCTGGTAACCGCCAGCATGTTCGCAGCTACTTCGCTGTGGGGCTACACAACCAAAGCTAATCTGGCCAAATTTGGCTCGTTCCTGATGATGGGGCTTTTTGGTCTGGTTATCGCTGGTCTGGTGAATATCTTCCTGAAAAGCCCGGCAGTGTATTTTGTCTATAGCATTGTAGGGGTGCTTATCTTCACGGCGTTCAGTGCGTTTGACGCCCAGCGTATCCGTGTGACTTACCCGCAATACGCTGCGTATGAAGGACCGGATGAAGCCGCTAAACGTAGCGTGTACGATGCGCTGAGCCTGTACCTCAACTTCATCAACCTGTTCCAGTTTCTGCTGCAATTCATGGGTGTTCGTAGCTCTAACGACTAAAGGGCAGCACCCAAACGAAAAGTCTGCGGTGTAGGAGTCTGCACCATTATGAAAAGCCCGACCGTAAAAGGTCGGGCTTTTTTGCAACAGCAGCTATGCATAAAGAGAAAAGGACTGTTTTGGTCTGGAATACGACAAAAATAAGACTTATACTAAGCACGAACAGGTGAGTAACAGGTTTGTGATTTCATAAAACACCACTCAACTGTTTGATATAAAAAAGATTTCTCAGAAAAATCCAAAAATTTGTAACATTTTGAAATAAATTGTGAAGCCTTGTCGGGCTTCAAAAACAGCGGAATAACACCGGGATAGGACATTCCTACGGGAGGAACCTCGGTGTGGTGAAGGGCTGCTGTCACTTTTCTGACATTGAGAATCTGGCCTTTAGGAATAAAGTAGCGTCCAAGGCGTTTCCACTGCCCGTGGAGCTGAAGCATTGTTCCGGCATGAAGCCTGTCACTCTTTCTGAAAGAAGTGGCGGATTTCCTGCCGGTTTCATGGTGTTTGAGCCTCATGGGGAGATGAGCGTAGTTTCTTGCTGTTATCCGGCTTCTATGGCAGCAGGAACAAGAGAGTCTTTGTGAGGCTAAGTTGATGTCAGAACCAAGAGGCGTGCGATGAAAAACAAGTTACTGGCGAGAATGGCGCGATTGGGCGGCCTATCGTCAGCGTTGCTGCTTGCCGGGTGTGAATTAGATGTTCTGGACCCGAAAGGACCGGTTGGGGAGGGCGTTAAGTCGCTCATCCTGACCTCAACAATCGCAATGCTGATTGTGGTCGTTCCGACCATTATTCTGTCACTTTATTTTGCCTGGCATTATCGTCAGTCAAACACCAGTGCAGAATATCTCCCCAAATGGTGCCACTCCAACAAGATCGAACTGATCATCTGGGGCGTTCCCACCCTGATCATTATCTTTCTGGCAGTGATCACCTACCAGACGTGTCATTCTCTTGACCCGTACAAACCGCTGGAAGCAGAAGCCAACACCAAACCGCTGCATGTTGAAGTTGTAGCGCTGGACTGGAAATGGCTGTTCATCTACCCAGAACAGGGTATTGCGACAGTTAACCAGCTGGCTATTCCTGTAAACACCCCCATTGATTTCGTAATCACTTCCGATTCCGTGATGAACTCTTTCTTCATCCCGCGTCTTGGTTCCATGATCTACGCAATGGCCGGTATGCAGACCCAGCTTCACCTGCTGGCTAGCGAACCGGGCGACTATCTGGGTGAATCCGCTAACTATAGCGGTCGTGGCTTCTCGGACATGAAATTCCGTACGCTTGCTGTAAGCGGTGACGAATTCAATGCCTGGGTTGAAAAGGTCAAATCTTCCTCTGAACAGCTGGATGCCCAGACGTATCCTAAGCTTGCTGCTCCGAGCGAAGCCAATCCTGTTGAATACTTCTCTCACGTAGAGACCGGCATGTTCGACACGATTGTGGCCAAGTACAACAACGGCATGGTCATGGACAAAAAGACTGGGCAAATGCTCCAGATGCAGTCCGCGATGTCCGACATGAATATGAAGGAATAGGATCAATGTTAGGGAGACTATCTCTATCGGCCATCCCGTTTGATGTGCCAATTCTTATTGGTACATTTGCTGGCGTTGTCATCATTGGCCTCGCGGTTCTGGGGCTGATTACTTATTTGGGTAAATGGGGCTATCTCTGGAAAGAGTGGTTCACTTCTGTTGACCATAAGCGTCTGGCTGTCATGTACATCGTACTGGCGCTGGTTGCTTTGTTCCGTGGTTTTGCGGACGCTATCATGATGCGTACCCAGCTTGCGCTGGCTTACGCAGGTAACCCCGGTTACCTTCCACCCCATCACTACGATCAGATCTTCTCCGCTCACGGTACGATCATGATCTTCTTCCTGGCCATGGCGTTCATGACCGGTCTGTTCAACTTCGTTGTGCCGCTGCAAATCGGTGCCCGCGACGTTGCATTCCCGTTCCTGAACAACCTGAGCTTCTGGATGACCGCTATTGCGTTTATCCTGGTGAACGTTTCCCTGTTCATCGGTGAATTCTCGCAGTGCGGCTGGCTGGCTTACCCGCCGCTGTCCGAATCTCAGTTCAGTCCTGGCGTGGGTGTGGATTACTACATCTGGGCTATTCAGCTCTCTGGTGTTGGTACGCTGCTGACCGGTGTGAACTTCTTTGTGACCATCGTGAAGATGCGCGCTCCTGGCATGACCTGGATGAAAATGCCGGTTTTCACCTGGACCGCTTTCTGCGCTTCCATCCTGATCATGGTATCCTTCCCTGTGCTGACCGTTGCGGTTGCACTGCTGGGTCTGGACCGTTACTTCGGCATGCACTTCTTCACCAATGACGGTGGTGGTAATCAGATGATGTACCTCAACCTGATCTGGGCTTGGGGCCATCCTGAAGTTTACATTCTTGTTATTCCTGCCTTCGGCGTATTCTCTGAAGTTGTTCCGGCATTCTCAAAGAAACCGCTGTTTGGTTACGGCACCATGGTTTACGCAACCTGCGCCATCATGGTTCTGTCCTTCCTTGTGTGGGTTCACCACTTCTTCACAATGGGCGCTGGCCCGGACGTGAACGCCTTCTTCGGCATTGCAACCATGGTGATTTCGATCCCAACGGGTGTGAAGCTGTTTAACTGGATGTTCACCATGTATAAGGGCCGTATCGAGTATCATGCTTGCATGTACTGGGTTATCGGCTTCATGGTGACCTTCACCATCGGTGGTATGACCGGTGTGATGATGGCTATTCCGGGTGCAGACTTTGTGCTGCATAACTCCCTGTTCCTTATCGCCCACTTCCATAACGTGATTATTGGTGGTGTGTACTTCGGCTACATCGCTGGCATGAACTTCTGGTTCCCGAAAGTGATGGGCTTCAAGATGAACGAAAGCTGGGGCATTCGTGCTTTCTGGTTCTGGTTCGTTGGTTTCTACTTTGCATTCGTTCCGCTGTATGTTGTCGGCTTCGAAGGCATGACCCGTCGTCTGAACCACTACGACAACCCTGCCTGGTACCCTTGGCTGCTGGTTGCTGAAGTTGGTGCAGTGCTGATCCTGCTGGGTATCGTCTGCCAGCTGACGCAGCTTTACGTCACCATCCGTGACCGTAACCTGCCGCAGAACCGCGACGTTACTGGTGATCCATGGAACGGCCGCTCTCTGGAATGGTCTACCTCTTCACCGCCTCCGATTTACAACTTCGCTATCGTTCCGCACGTGCATGAGCTTGATGCTTTCATGCATGACAAAGAAAACGGTATTGATACCCGCTGCGCTGGTGGCCCTTACGAAGCAATCCACATGCCGAAAAACACGGCTGCTGGTCTTCTCGTGGGTGGTTTCAGTCTGGTGTTTGGTTTTGCTGCCGTCTGGTACATCTGGTGGCTTGCAGCAATCGGTCTTATTGGTGTGATCGGGACAGTTATTGCCCGTAGTGCCAACAAAGATATCGATTACTACATCCCTGCTGAAGAAGTTGCCCGGATCGAGAACGAGCATTCCCGTAAACTGATGGCACAGGCAGCTGAATAATGGCACACGACACAACTGTTCAGACCGCGGGCCACGA
Organism: Acetobacter sp.; assembly: GCF_052102375.1. Taxonomy (GTDB): domain Bacteria; phylum Pseudomonadota; class Alphaproteobacteria; order Acetobacterales; family Acetobacteraceae; genus Acetobacter. Next base: position 25,607 of record NZ_JBQDXI010000005.1, on the reverse strand, counting down.
CGAACACCATCACGAATCTCCGGTGGTGTTCGGGTTCTGGGTCTACCTGATGACCGACTGCATTATCTTTGGCTCACTATTTGCCACGTTTGCAGTCCTGCGTAACCAGTTCAACGGTGGCCCTTCCGGCCACCAACTGTTCGAAATTAGTGGTCTGGCGATTGAAACCGCCCTGCTGCTTATTTCTTCCATCACTTATGGGTTTGGCATGATTGCTGCCCATAAGAATGAGATCAGCAAAGTCATCATGTGGCTTGGCGTGACCTTCCTGCTTGGCCTCGGCTTCGTTGGTCTGGAAGTGAACGAATTTGCCAACATGATCCATGAAGGCGCAGGTCCGGACCGCAGTGCGTTCCTGTCCGCCTTCTTCACGCTGGTGGCGACCCACGGTCTGCACGTGACCTGTGGTCTGATCTGGATTGTAACCCTGATCGTTCAGCTCATGGGTACAACCGCTATTCCGGAACGCATGATGAACAAGCTCACCTGCTTGAGCCTGTTCTGGCACTTCCTGGATATCGTCTGGATCTGCGTCTTCACCTATGTCTATCTGGCGAGCATGGTCTGATGAGCGAAATTCACACATCCTCCTCCGGCGAGAGCCATGGTAGCGTAACGTCTTACGTTATTGGTTTTGTTCTTGCTGTTATCCTGACGGTTCTGGCTTTTGCAGTTGTTGCAACGCACAGCCTGTCTCCGTCTGGTACAATTCTGGCTCTGTCCGTTCTGGCTCTTGTTCAGGTGGTTGTTCACCTGCACTACTTCCTTCACATGGGTGGTGGGTCTGAACAGCGCTGGAACAACATGTGCTTTGTGTTCACTGTTGGGTTTGTTGCCATTTTCATCATTGGCACACTGTTCATCATGAACAACACAGCTATCCACATGATGTCCCGCTAATATCGGGTTTTCTGGCCAGCCTTCGGGGTGGCCAGAACATGACGAAAAAAGCTCCGGGGGTAACTCCGGGGCTTTTTTTGTGCCTGTTGTCAGGCAGAGCGCGCAGGCATTATGCGCCGTTTTTCATGCATAAGCCGCACTGGGCAGACGTTCCTTCTTTCCATGAAGGCCGCGTTTGAAACGGTGAGGGTTTTTAAGAGCAGGCCAAAAAAAATGGCGCGGCTACCACAGGGGTAGGCGCGCCAGAGTAAACAACCACGGAAAAGGGTGGTGGTCTTAGCCTTTGTGGGGCTCTGGAGAAAGCAGCTCAGCCTTATTGGGCTTATCTTTCCATTCTTCCGCATCTGCCGGGGCCGTGCCCTTACGGGTAATGTTCGGCCACTTGGTGGAATAGGATGCGTTAAGTTCAGCCCAAGCTGTTGCACGGTCATCGCTGTCAGGGAAAATGGCTTCAGCAGGGCATTCCGGCTCGCAAACGCCACAGTCAATGCATTCATCCGGGTTAATAACCAGGAAGTTTTCGCCAGCATAGAAGCAGTCAACAGGGCAGACTTCAACACAGTCCATGAATTTGCAGCGGATGCAGTTTTCAGTGACCACGTAGGTCATTGCCATCTCCGAAATTATCTGAAGGCCTGAACAGGGTCTGGCCGGGGGTCAAATGGCATGGCACGATAGGCACATACCACCAAGGATGGCGCATGATATGAGGGCGTTTGCGGCCAATGGCAACCCGCTTGCACAAGGTATCGCCCTTTCCGGGTGTGCGTGGCTCAGTTTATAGGCGTTTTTGCAACACTGCCAATGCTGCAAATGCACCGGATACAGGTGCTGGCCTATGCCTTTGGCGCCTTGTCTGCTGAGTGCGGTGTTTATGCGGTATAGCCTGTTTTGCAGGTTTTATCAGTATGGGGGCAGGGGGGCCGTACTGCTTTTTGCCAAGTAATGCTGGTAATTGCAGCGGAATAGACAAACCCATCAGAACATCCGGCAGAATGGCAGAGGTTGCCCCTAGTCTGTTTGCCAAGCCCGTAGGCAGTGGGACAGGCCTTTTTTCCGCCAGATGGTGCAGAGAGCGCTTTATCTCTTCTGCTATATCGAGTCGGACCCATAGCGGGCCTGCTGCTATCCATCCAATCCGTGGCAACGCATACTGTGCTTGCTCAGAAGGAAGGGTCAGGCTCTCGGCTTTGAAGGACACCGCACCAGCCCGTGGCAGGGCAAACGGCGTGTAACCACCCTGCACGGCCAAAAGCAGAGCCCGTAGTGCCATGGCCTGTGGTCGGAGCACAGCAGGGCAAAATAATGCTGTAGGGCCTGATAGTACCCCATGTTTGCGTAAGGCTGCGGCATTGCGCGGCGTTAGAAACTCGCGGGGCGGCAGGGGCATGACACCAGCATGCTCCAGCAGGCCGTGCATCAGGCCACGTAAGACAGGCACGTTCGCCACGGCGTCCGCTGCCTTAAAGAGCGGGGCCAGACCAAGCTGGATGGTGCGGGTTACAAAATCCGTCAATTTAAGGCGGATACGCTCCCGATGTGCGGCATCCAGAAACTCGGCTGTGGTTACATGCACAGCGGGTTTAAGGAGCTCATCCGTTTTCTGGAGCCGACCAATCGGGTCATCGTGCCACAGCAGGACACCCGTTGCGATATCAAGGCGCAACGTGTCATCGGGCGCGTGGAGAAACTGTGTGACCCGGCGTGGTATTTCGCTACGGGCCGCCCGACGAGCCGCACGCAACAGCAATGGCTGGTCTGAGCGGGCGGCCTCAGGGTCTGGCAGAAAGGCAAAGCCCTGCATCTGCCCGACCGGGTGGCCTTCAACACTCACCTCCCCTGTGCGCGTAATAGCGGAAAGCAGCGGGCGACTATCAGCCTCTTCCAAGCGGCGGGCTAAACTGGTGGCCCGTTTATCCACAAATCGTGCGGCCAAACGCTCATGCAGTATGTCGGATAGAGCATCTTCCACAGTGCGGGTCCGGCTACGCCAGAGCTCCGGGTTCTCAACCCAGTCTGCACGGTTCGCGACATACGCCCAGAGCCTTATGCCCATCAGGCGCTGCATGAGGGAGTCGATATCGCCTTCCGTACGCTCCAGATTGACCAGCCGCGTTTCCAGCCATGAGGATGGAAGCTGATTTTTGCGCACAAGGGTTACAAAAATCTGCGCACATTGGCGGATATGGCTGTCTTCTCCCAATTTACGAAAATCGGGTATCTGGCACACTTCCCAGAGCAGGCGCGTGTGCTCCGGGCTTTTGCACAGGCTCTGGATAGTTGGGTCCCGCATCAGCGCAGACAGAGCGAGCAGATCGGAGGAGGGATCAGCCCCCCATAATCCGGGTGCGGGTGTTTTCCGGCACAGGCTGGCATGCAGGGTTTGGAGAGTGGTGTAGTCCAGCGCACTATTGCGCCAGTATAAGTGGTGGAGAGGCTCGAACTGGTGGTTCTCGACCGCATCAACCAGATTTTCTGTAAAGGGTGTGCAGTCTCCGGTTGTGCCAAAGGTGCCATCCTGCGTGCCACGGCCCGCACGGCCTGCAATCTGGGCTACTTCTGCCGGGGTCAGGATACGTCTGCGGGAACCATCAAATTTGGACATGCCAGCAAAGGCGACATGGTGAATATCCATGTTCAGCCCCATGCCAATGGCATCGGTCGCAACCAGATAATCCACCTCGCGGTTTTGATAGAGGGCAACCTGTGCATTACGGGTGCGGGGGGAAAGCTGCCCCATAACAACCGCACAGCCGCCGCGCCTGCGGCGGATCAGTTCTGCAATGGCGTACACATCACCGGCTGAAAACGCCACGATGGCCGTGCGGGGTGGCAGGCGGCTCAGGCGCGTATAACCCGTATGTTCAAGGTTGGAGAGGCGTGGGCGTGTCTCAATCTCCACTTTGGGTATCAGGGTGCGGAGCAGGGGGGCTATGGTCTCAGCGCCCAGAAACAGCGTTTCGGACTCGCCGCGGGCGTTCAGCAGGCGGTCCGTGAAGATATGGCCGCGTTCGGGGTCTGCGCAGAGCTGAATTTCATCAACGGCAACAAAGTCCACCTTGCGGTCTACAGGCATGGCTTCAACCGTGCAGGAAAACCAGCGGGCACCGGGGGGAATGATCTTCTCTTCCCCAGTAATGAGGGCTACGGCCCGTACCCCTTTCAACTGAACCATGCGGTCATAGTTTTCCCGCGCCAGCAGGCGGAGCGGAAACCCCATGATACCGGAGTGATGGGCCAGCATACGCTCCAGAGCCAGATGGGTCTTGCCGGTATTGGTCGGGCCAAGAATGGCTCTGACCGGCGTTTCATCATCAGCGGTAAGGGCACGCACACGGGGGGCCGGGCGGCGGGGGGTATCCATCATGCCGCTATGGTCAGCCGGTATGCTTTTAAAAGCAAGCTGTTGGTGTTTCTTAACCATTGCATCCCCACCCGCAGGCAGGCAATTTCGGGTGTAGGAGGAAAAATTCATGCCCGTTCAAGATGCAGAGTGCCTGAGTGTTTTACGCCGTAACCAGAAGAAAGCGCACACCGTTTACGCGGTAAGAGCACCTGACATAGGTCACCTCAAGACTCATCTTGGCCCGACAGGACTGGCTTTTGTGCAGGCATGTGGTTTTACCGGCAAGCCGGGAGATATCGCACTTGTGCCAAATACAGCAGGGCAGCTTTCAGCCGTATTCGGGATTGCTCCTGCTAGTGTGAAGGACCCTTACCAGTTTGGTGCACTGGCAGGAAAACTGCCGCCGGGTAACTGGCAGGTTCATACTCCTGATGATGTGGAGCGGGACGATGTCGTGCTGGGCTTTTGTCTGGGCTCCTACCAGTTTTCCCTGAAAGCCAACGCTGCCGAGCAGATGGCAAAGCCGAAACTGGTTGTTACTGAGGAAGAAAAAACAGGGCGCGCGGTTGAAACGGCGCGTTCCATCTGGTTGGCACGAGACCTGATCAATACGCCCGCCAACCTGCTTGGCCCAACGGAACTGGCCCACGCGGCGCGGGATGCACTGGCCCCGCTTGGGGCTGAGGTCGAGATTATAAAAGGGAAGGCGCTGGACAAGGCTTACCCTCTGTTGGCGCATGTAGGTAACGGCTCTGACCGTGGCCCCCGTGTTGCCGTAGCCCGGTGGCGTGGCAGTAAGGCAGGCAAGAAGGCCCCTCTTATTTCACTGGTAGGCAAAGGTGTGTGCTTTGACTCTGGTGGGTACGACATCAAGCCATCTGCGGGCATGTTGCGGATGAAAAAAGATATGGGCGGGGCGGCATCCGTTCTGGCTCTGGCACGCCTGATCATGACGCAAGACCTGCCTATACAGTTGGAAGTCCGGCTTGGTTGTGTGGAAAACAGTGTGTCCGGTCACGCCATGCGCCCGCTGGATGTGGTGAAAAGTAGGGCAGGGCTGACAGTAGAAATTGGCAATACGGATGCGGAAGGCCGTCTGGTGCTGTGTGATCTGCTGGCTGAGGCGGGAGAAACGACTCCAGACCTCCTGCTGGATATGGCCACCCTGACGGGTGCCGCGCGGGTTGCATTGGGGCCGGATCTGCCCGGCCTGTTCTGTAATGATGATGGTGTGGCGGAGGCCCTTCTTGCAGTAAGTCATGCTCAGGCAGACCCTCTATGGCGGTTACCACTCTGGCAAGGCTATGCTGGATGGCTGTCCAGTTCAGTAGCAGACCTCAATAATATTTCATCTAAACCTATGGCCGGTGCAGTAACGGCCGGACTGTTTCTTGAGCGTTTTGTAAAGGCAGGTCAGCGGTGGGCGCATATCGACACCTATGCATGGAATGATTCCAGCCGCCCCGGACGGCCAGAAGGTGGTGATTCTCCTGGGGTTAGGGCTGTTTTTGCCATGCTTGAAAAATTGTTCGCAAGCCAGAACGGAGCGGATGCGTAAAGAAAAGTGACCGCCGGCGGAACTATTTTATCGTTACAGGATTTAAATACCTGTTCCGGTTCCTATATAAGCCGGATCTACTCTGCCGGATAACGGTTACCAAGACCGATGCCGCGCCTGCTACGGGCTGACCATCGGTATCAAAACAAGGATGAAACGCGATGGCACAGAATGCAGCCCACGCAGAAGAACTGGTAAAAACCCTTCGGGACACCGTGGTGTCTCTCGTGCGTGGCGATGGTCCGGACCTGTCTGCCCGCCAGCTTGCCGTATTCCTGACCTGCTATCTGGACGAATCCGGCCACACGGTGCGGGGCCTTGCTTCCAGCCTGAATGTCTCTAAGCCTGCCATCACCCGTGCGCTGGACCGTCTGGGAGAGCTGGATCTGGCGCGCCGTAAGGTGGACCCGCTGGACCGTCGTTCTGTGCTGGTGCAGCGCACACCAAAAGGCGCGTCTTACCTGAAGGAAATTCGTTCCATCATGGGTAGCGCTGCGGATGATGAAGCCAAGAAGGCAACTCAGGCTGAGAAAAAAGAACAGCCAGTACGCCGCCTGCGCCGCGTAGCCGCTGCTTAAGCCAGACTGCAACCATGCACTTGTGCCGTTGATGCAGAAAATTTTGTGCTTCAACGGCCATAAGGCAACTTTTCCGCCTATCAGGACGTTTTGTTAAACAACTTTCAAATGCAGCACTCAGGGTATTTTAAAGCCTGCAACTGTATCTGAGACGAGATTGTTAACTAAAGGAACGTTCAAATGCGGTTTGCTTCATTTGCCGCCGCTGCGGCTCTCACTTTTGCAACAGCTTCTCTGGCTCCAGCCGCCTTTGCTGAAGGCGATGCCATGGGGACCAAAACGGGCACCATAACCCTTTCCGCCAAGTCAGCCGCTGTAGGGCTCGGGTACACCTGGGGTGATGCCAAACTGCGTTTTGGTGGTAAAACCTACAAATATTCTATCACCGGTGGAACGATCGCAGCCGTCGGCTTCTCTCACATCGAGGGCAAAGGCACGGTTTACAACCTGCATAAGGCTGAAGACTTCGCTGGCACCTACGCAGCCGCGCATGGTGAAGCCACGTTGGGTAACGGGTTGGGCGGTATGGTGCTTGAAAACAAGAATGGCGTCCGCATCAAGATCGAAACGGCAACCAAAGGAGCTCGTCTCGCAAGCTCTGCTGAAGGCCTGACTTTCGAACTTAAAAACTAAAGACTACTTGCCACAGCCGAAATGGCTGTGACAGACGCGCCGCTACCACGGGCCAACCGGATGGCGGCGTGTTCTTATAATAGCCAGTGCCAACCACCCTAATTGCGGTGCCGCCAGTAACGGAACGGCAATGCAGGCTGCCTTCAGCGGCAGGAAGGGGGCTGTGTACACGGCAACCATACCCCCCCAGAGAACAAACCCACATTCGCACAGTGTGATGAGCACGGGGTTCATGCCGCTGCGGTGCAGTACCTGATACAAATGGCCCCTATGCGCCTGCATAAGGGAATGCCCCGCAATCTTGCGCCGTACAAGCGTGAACAGGACATCAAAAATCAAGGGCGAAAGAAGCGCTGGCCCCAAAACCCAGCCAGAAGGCTGACTGGTATGACGAGTCATGTAAAGCGCGGCTGTACCTGCCAGCAGGCCACAGCCTTGACTGCCGACATCCCCTAAAAAAATGCGGGCTTTTGGAAAGTTGAAGGGTAGAAAGCCGCACAGGCACCCTGCAAGCATCAGGGCTGGCCACACCAGATCTGGCAGACCAAAATAAGTGCCGGTTGCGGCAACAAACAGATTTCCGACAATCAGACAGCCCGAAATAAGGCCGTTAAGCCCATCCATGAAATTGACGGCGTTGGTAATAAAAACAAGCCAGAATAATGAAAGCACCAGCCCATAAGATGGGGCTGGCCATGACGTGGCCGTGCCGCCAGCGATAACCAGGGCCGCAGCCGCAGTCTGCGCGACCAGTTTAATGGAGGCAGGCCACTGGTACAGATCATCCGCCCAAGACACGCAGGCCAGCAGCGCCGTGGCCACGGCTGTCAGAATAACATCGGCCTGCAAAACGCTATGGCCTGTAATGTCCTGAACGAGGGGGAAAAAAAGAAAAAAAGACGCCATCACCCCAACGCCACCCCCTTTGGGGACAGGGGTTTCGTGCGCGCTGCGGTGTCCTGGATGGTCCAATACGGCCAGATTAATCATGACACGCACCAGCCCTGCCGCAAAAAATGCAGCGCAAAGCAGGCAGAAAACAGCCAGAATGGGGTCAGAGAGGAGCATGGGCATATAATCGCGGTAATGTGCAGCTTCTAGGATGGCAAGTGCTACGCTATAGGTGCAAGGTAATGGTATCGCAACGCTCAGAGCCTTTTCATCGTAGTCCCAAGCTGCGTCCGCTCAATAGAATTCTGGTCAACATCCTTCTGGACGGTTTGTTGGCGGCTATTGCTGCGCCGCTGGCACGGTGGCTTGCCGCCCCGCAGGATGGCCTGCTGCACCCTCTGTGGTTTTTAGCAGGAGGGGCCATAACGCTGGTGGTGAGCGGTGTGCCTTTTCGTATGCCGCAGCAATATTGGCGCTTCTCAGGGGTTTCAGACCTTATTGGCATTGCCGGTGCTTCCGCTGCCAGTGCGTTGCTGTTTTCGCTAGCGCTGCTGATAGGCAAACATAATCTCCCCAGCCCAACCTTTCCCGTTATTTACGCGCTGGTTTTGCTGGTCATGCTAGGTGGGCTGCGTGTCTGCTACCGGCTGGCCTATGGGCGGGCGCTCCGCAAGGCTGGCCAGCGACGTGTTGTGCTGATTGGCGTTGATGCCGTGGCAGATCTGTACCTGCGTTCCATTGAGCGTAACCCGGAAGACGGTATCCGGGTTGTGGGGTTGATTGCTCTGGGCACGCATCAGGCAGGGCGGCGCATTCATAACGTGCCTATCCTCGGGCATATTGAAGATGTGACCGAAATTCTGGACCGTCTGGCACGGATGCACACCCTACCGGAATCTCTGGTTGTGACAGAGCCAACATTCCGGGGGGAGGGGCTTACCAAGGTGCTGGATGCAGCCGCAGCGCACGGCATTGCGGTGTTGCGCACGCCCGCTCTGACAGCCTTGACCCCGGCCGAACGGGTAGAACTGCGCCCTATCCCGCTTGAAGATCTGTTGAACCGCCCGCAGGTCCCTCTGGATCGAGACGGCATGGAACGCATGATCGGCGGTCGTACAGTGTTGGTCACTGGGGCCGGAGGCAGTATCGGGTCTGAACTGGTGCGGCAGATTGCACACCTTGGCCCAGCCCGTCTTATCCTGCTGGATCATGGTGAGTTTGAGTTGTGGCAAATTGATACGGAGTTAGCCGAGCAGGCCCCTCATGTGCCGCGTGTAGCGCTTGTGGCCGATATTCGGGATGAGAACCGTATTGAACGGATTATGGCGGCATATAAGCCTGCCCTTGTCTTTCACGCAGCAGCCCTCAAGCATGTGCCGATTGTAGAAGCGAACCCGGCGGAAGGCCTCCTCACCAACGTGCACGGTACCCGTGTGGTGGCTGATGCCGCAGCGCGGCACGGTACACAGGCCATGGTGGTGATCTCCACAGACAAGGCAGTTAATCCGTCCAGCCTTATGGGAGCGGCCAAACGGGCAGCGGAGATGTATTGTCAGGCGCTGGACATTCAGGCCCGGGCTTCGGGCAATGCGCAGGCCATGCGGTGTATTACTGTCCGGTTCGGGAATGTATTGGGGTCTACAGGGTCTGTCGTACCCCTCTTTCGCCGTCAGTTAGAGCGTGGGGGACCAGTGACGGTCACCCACCCAGATATGCGACGCTATTTTATGACTGTGTCAGAAGCCGTAGGTCTTGTGCTGCAAGCCAGTGTGCGGGGCACACATGGGGCGGGCCTGTCCGATACGGATACCTTGTTGCGTGGTGGCGGTATATTTGTGCTGGATATGGGAGATCCGATCAAAATTGTGGATCTTGCCCGCCAGATGATCCGCTTGGCCGGGCTGCGTCCAGAGGAGGATGTCGGCATCCGCTTTACTGGCATGCGTCCGGGTGAAAAGTTGTATGAAGAGCTGTTCCATGGCCGGGAAGCACCTGTGCCAACGGATAACCCGGGACTGCTGATGGCAAAACCGCGCGTGGTGGACCTGCAGGAGGTCTCCCATGCGGTCGATCAGATTGCGGCCTTTGCCCGACAAGGCAATGTTGAGGCAGCCTTGCGTATTCTGACGTTGCTGGTCCCCGAATTCACTCATAATCCCGACGGCAATCCCAGCCCGGCCTCTGCACAGAAGGTTGTGGCGGAGGGCGCGCCTCCCTTACATTCAGGCAGCACAGAACAGGTGGTTCAATGACCGATAAGACTGATAAACCGATTGCGTTTCTGGACCTGGTAGCGCAGCAAAAGCGCCTGGGGCCGGGGCTGCGCCAGCGTGTGGATGCGGTGTTTGACCACTGCCACTTTGTCATGGGCCCGGAAGTTTTTGAGCTGGAGAAACGTCTGGCAGAGTGGTGTGGTGCCAAGGAATGCGTCGGTGTTTCTTCTGGGACTGATGCCCTGCAAATTGTCATGATGGCCGAAAATATTGGCCGTGGTGATGCTGTCTTCCTGCCAGCCTTTACATATACCGCCACGGCAGAAGTCCCGCTTGTGCTTGGCGCTACCCCGGTTTTTGTGGATGTTGACCCAAATACATTCCAGATTGACCCTCAGCATCTTCGTGCACGTATCCGTGCCGTGCGTGATGCTGGTAAACTGACGCCCCGCGCCATTGTTGGGGTGGATCTGTTTGGTCAGCCTGCTCCATGGGCCGAATTGCGTACCATCGCGCAGGAAGAAGGCCTGTTTTTGCTGGCGGATTGTGCTCAGTCCTTTGGCGCGGACCTTGAGGGGAAACCGCTGGGGCGGGAAGCGACGGCCACTACACTTTCCTTCTTTCCGTCCAAACCACTGGGTGGCTACGGGGATGGCGGAGCAATTCTGACAGACGATGCAGAGCGGGCAGACCTGTACCGCTCCCTGCGGACGCACGGTGAAGGCAAAACACGGTATCAGGTGCTCCGGACAGGTATGAATGGACGATTGGATACCATTCAGGCTGCTGTGCTTCTGGCAAAGCTGGACGGCTTTAAGCAGGAACTGGCGCGGCGCGATGCGATTGCCCAAGCCTATGATGCCGGGCTGAAAGATGTTGTGCAGACACCTGTACGCGTTCCCAATAGCAAAAGCGCATGGGCTATTTACGCTGTGTTGCTGAAAGACCCGGCGGAGCGGGCGCCTCTTCAGGCACGGCTTAAAGACAAAGGCGTGCCATCCGCCATTTACTATCCGCTGCCCCTGCATAAGCAACCAGCGTACGAAACACACCATGATGGCGTGGCTCTGCCTGTTTCAGAGGATCTGGCAACGCGCATCCTGGCACTGCCCATTCATCCCGAGCTGACCGATGCCGAGGTGGCGCGTGTTATCGCTGCGGTGCGCGGGTAAGGAGCACATTGGCATGAGAAAAGAAACGGTCTTTCTGATCGGCTTTTTTATTCTGACAGTTGGTACCGCGAGTCTGATCTGGACATTCGCTCTCCCCAACCTCAAGCCCATCACGTTCCCACAGGTGGCGAGCGGCGAGATTGAGGTAGGACCCATGCGGCACAAACGTGCGCTGACAGCCGATGAGGTAAAAACCCTCAACACATGGTTTGAAGGCCATAAGGGAGGCTGGGGGCCATTGAACCGTACCCCTCCGTCTTCAGGGGATTCCCGCGTCAGCCTGAAAGATCAGAACGGGCAGGAAGTGCTGGACCTGACCCTATGGACCGGCATTAGTGCGGCAGACTGGAACGCAACCGTATTTGTTGAAAGCCCGGATGGCCAACATGTGCACACTGAGACATTCTCAGAAGAACAGTTTGCCCCTCTCCGCGCATTGGTAGATCGCTTCAAGTTCCAGCGGACATCATTTCCGTAAGCGCTGCGCTGGCGTACCACAGATATAAAAAAGGCCATGGGGAGTATTCCTCATGGCCTTTTTTATGGTGGGTTGTAACGGGTCAGGCCTGACCGTTCATAAGGGCAAGCCCTTCGGCTACAGACACAAACTCGCCGCCCATATCCACGCGCTCCTCGCCAAAACGGTCAGTAAACAGGCGGCGTACTGCTGGAACAAAAGAGGTTCCGCCGGTCAGGAACACACGGTCAACTGCGGAGGCCGGTAAACCGGCATTTTCCAATGCCTGATCAACCGCACGGTCAAACTGTAAAAGGTCTGGCGCAATCCAGCTTTCAAAATCCGCACGGGTAATGGTGTGTTTGACGTGAAAACTTCTGTGCTGGAAGCATAGCTCGGTGCTTTCAGCTTTGGAGAGAGCACTTTTGGCGGCCCCAACGGCACGGTAGAGGGCCTGCCCCTGCTGGTCCTGCACCAGATCAATCAAGGCCCGTAGCTTGGCGGGGTCTGACACCGTGCGGGCAACATCTTCCATGGCGCGCAGGGTCTGGGGTGTACGCATAAGGGCCAGACGGTGCCAACGGCCCAGACTTGCATACCATTCTATGGGTACAGGCAGAGGCTCTCCGCCCATGACACGGTAGGTGCAGTCCCGGCCTAACAGAGGGGCAATGACTGTATTGATAATCCGGTAGTCAAACTGGTCTCCGGCAATGCCAACACCGGCATGGCCTAAGGGTTCGGCGTGGCCGGGTTTGGCCGGGTCAAACCGCATGACCGAGAAGTCACTGGTGCCGCCACCAAAGTCCCCTACCAGAATGGTGGTGGGTTCCGTCAGGCGCTGGGCAAAGCGCCAGCCTGCGGCCTCTGGTTCCCACGCCAGAGTAACGTGAGAGAAACCGGCAGCTTTAAAACTGTCCTGTAACCGTTGTTCACCCAACGCATCGTCAGGAAAGTCACCTGCGAACTCGACGGGCCGCCCTACGGTCACATGCACACCGTTTGGGTTGACGCCCACAGCTTTCATCAAATTGGCCAGAAAATGCGCAATAAGCGCTTCCAAACTCAGGCGGCGGCTGAAGACCTGTGTTTCCCGAAAAGATTTCTGCGCCAGATAAGACTTCATGGACATGATCATGCGGGAATCCGCCGGATCTTCCAGATATGCATCAATGGCGGCAGCGCCTATGGCCTCCTGCTGGACAATGCGGGCTCCCACTTCTTCCTGCCAGAAACACAGCAGGGTGCGGCAGGTGTCTGAGGTCGGGTGTTCAGGGAAGGTAAAACGCAGGGTTTCCGTTTTGCCATCAGGGTGGGCCAACACAACAACGCTGTTGGTTGTGCCAAAATCCAGACCGAGTTTCAGGGTTTTGTCAGGCGTGGGCATTGTGCAATCCGTCAGGCGATAAAAGACAAAAAACATCCGGGCAGTAGCTGCCCGGATGTGTCAAAAAGAACAGGACCTTAAAAAGGAAAAGGCTGCTTATCAGACCGCAGGGCGGTCTGTCGCGTCAAATTTCAGAGGTTCGCCAATGGCCTGCTCAACCAGCGTACCTTCCCACATGACCTGGTGCCCTCGCACAATGGTGCCAACAGGGCGGCCCATAAGCTGCGTGCCGGTAAAGGGAGACCAGCCACATTTGGAAGCCAGCCAATCCTGCTCCACGGTCCAAGTGGTTTTCAGGTCCACAATGGAGAAGTCAGCGTCATATCCCACAGCAATGCGGCCTTTGCGCACAAGGCCGAACAGGCGCTGTGGCCCGGCGGAGGTCAGGTCCACAAGGCGGCGCAGGGTCAGGCGGTTATTGGCCACGTGGTCCAGCATGAGGGGCAGCAATGTTTGTACCCCCGGCATACCGGATGGAGAGGCCGGATAAGGCTTGTTTTTGTTGGCAAGGGAATGCGGAGCGTGGTCGGACCCAATAACATCCGGCATGCCCTGACTCACCCAATGCCACAGCCCATCACGATGCGCACCGGAGCGAATGGGCGGGTTCATCTGCGCAAGCGTCCCAAGGCGGGCATAGGCTTCCTCACCCGCTAACGTCAGATGCTGGGGAGTGACTTCACAGGTGGCAATGTCCCGATGCTGTGAGATCAGTTCCAGTTCCTGCGGTGTGGTGATGTGCAGGATATGAACCCGGCGGCCCGTTTTACGCGCAAGGCGGAGGGCGCGGGTTGTGGCGCGCAGGGCGGTTTCATCATCCCGCCAGACAGGGTGAGAGGAGGGGTCGCCTTCCACCCGGTAGTCCACACGGTCTTTCAGCCGTGCTTCATCTTCTGCATGGATGGCCACCCGGCGGCGGCCGGAACGGAAGACGCGCTCCAGCATATCATCTTCAGAGACCAGAAGATTACCGGTGGAAGAGCCCATAAACACTTTGATGCCTGCTGTGCCCGGCAGTTTTTCAAGATCACCACATTGGTCTGCGTTGTCGCTGGTGGCCCCCACATAAAATGCGTGGTCACACCACATGCGGCCTTTGGCGCGGGCCAGCTTGTCTGCCACAGCTTCGGGCGTGGATGTGGTGGGTTTGGTGTTGGGCATTTCAAAAACGCCTGTCACGCCACCGAGTACAGCGGCGCGGCTTCCGCTTTCCAGATCCTCATTTTCCGTAGCCCCCGGCTCACGGAAATGAACCTGTGTGTCAATGACGCCCGGCAGAATGGTCAGCCCTGTGCAGTCCAGCGTGCGCTCGACTTTGCCTTGCCCGCCAATGGCGGCAATCAGGCCATTGCGCACATAGACATCCGTTATGACCGTGGCGTCCGGCAGCACAACGGAGCCGCCTTTCAGGACCAGATCATAGGAGTCGTGGGCCGTAGCAGCGGCATGGGGCGGGGTGCTGGAAAGGGGCATGGGGCTTTTTCCTGTCAGGGGCGTGGTAAAAAGCGTCTTAGCTGGCTTTTGGTGTTTCGCGCGTGCGGGTACGCAGAGTGACCAGTTCCTCGGCGGAGGTCGGGTGGATGCCAACCGTGCGGTCAAAATCCACTTTCCGGAGGCCGGCAGTCACGACAATGGCTACGCCCTGCATCATTTCGGCAGCATCATCACCCAGAATATGCGCACCCACCACTTTCTGGCTGGCTTGGTCCACAACCAGTTTCATGATGGTTTTGCGGTCTTTACGGCCGCTCAGGGTGTGGCGCATGGGGGTAAAGCGGGTCAGGTAAATATCCAGCACACCGTTTTTGGCGGCTTCCTCTTCCGTCAGACCGACTGATGCGAGTGGAGGAGAGAAAAAGACCGCCTTGGGTGTGGTGTCGAGAGACCAGGTGCGCGGCGGCTCCTTGCCAAACAGGCTGTCTGCCAGATTATGGCCTTCTGCAATGGCAACGGGGGTCAGGTTCAGGCGGTCTGTTACATCGCCAATGGCGTAAATGTTTGGCTGGCTGGTTTCCTGCCTGTCATTCACGGCAATGCGGCCACCCTTGGCTGTGCTGACGCCAGCTTTCTCCAACCCGAGCGAATCGATCTTCGGGCGGCGGCCTACGGCAAAAAACACGCAGTCTGCGTCCAGCGTCTGGCCGTTATTCAGGCTGACGGTGTAGGCGGTGCCTGTCTTTTCTATACGTGTGGGGGAGGCGTTGCAGTGCAGGGTGATGCCACGCACGGCAATGGCATCCTTCAATTCTTTCCGCAGGTCTTCATCAAAACCGCGCAAGGGTAGATCGTGGCGTTGCACCATATCAACGGTAGAGCCGAGACCTGCAAAAATACCGGCAAATTCCACGCCAATATAGCCGCTGCCTACAATCACCACGCGCTGCGGGCGCTCAGTCAGGTGGAAGGCCTCGTCAGAAGTAATGGCGTAGTCTGCGCCCGGAATATCCAGCTTGAGTGGGGTAGAGCCAGTGGCAATGACAATCCGTTGGGCTGTTACCGTGCGCGGGGTCTCCTCAGGAGCCAGCGGCGATGGCTCAACCACAACGGTATGGGCATCTTCAAACCGTGCATGGCCGGTAAACAGGGCGATGCCTGCTTTTTCCAGCATGGACACATAAATGCCGTTCAGGCGGGTAATTTCTTTGTCTTTGGCGGCTATCAGGGTCGCCCAGTCGTGGGTACCGCGTGTGCTGGACCAGCCAAAAGCATGGCTGTCATCCACCAAGTCACCATATTCGCTGGCCTGCACCATCAGTTTTTTAGGGACGCAGCCCAGATTGACGCAGGTGCCACCCCAGTGGCGGCTTTCAACAATAGCAACTTTGGCACCATGGCTGGCGGCAATACGCGCACAGCGTACCCCGCCAGACCCTGCACCAATCACAAGAAGATCGAACTCGTGGGACATGGTGCAGGCTCCTTGGTGTGTTGGGTCTGAAAAAGAGATAAGAGACCCTTAGCGTCCGGCGAAGGCTTTTTCCACCACATAAGAGCCGGGGTTGGACATGTTGCCTTCATCAAACCCACGCGCCTGAAGCAGGGCTTCCGTATCGGCCAGCATTTCAGGTGACCCACAGATCATGACACGGTCATGCTCAGGGTCCAGTTCCGGAATGTTGAGGTCACGGAAGATCTGACCGTTTTCAATCAGCTTGGTGATACGGTCTGTTACGGCATACTCTTCACGGGTTACGGCTGGGTAGTAAAGCAGCTTGCCTGCAATATCTTCTCCCAGAAACTCATGTTCGGGCAGTTCGTGGCGAATGTGGTTGTAATAAGCCAGTTCGCCAGACAGACGCACGGTGTGGCTCAGAATAACCTTTTCGTATTTTTCATAGCAGGCCGGGTCTTTGATCAGGCTCATGAAAGGGGCAAGCCCCGTACCTGTGGACAGGAAGTACAGGTTACGGCCCGGGCGCAGGTTATCCAGAATTAGGGTGCCAGTTGGTTTGCGGCCCACCAGTACGGTGTCCCCAACCTTGACATGGCGCAGGCGGGAGGTCAGCGGGCCATCCGGCACAGCAATGGAGAGGAACTCAAGTTCATCTTCATAGTTGGGAGAAGCCAGAGAATAAGCGCGCAGTAGCGGCTTTTCGTTCACTTCAATCCCGATCATCGCAAACTGCCCGTTTTCAAAGCGCAGGCCGGGGTCACGCGTCGTGGTGAAGCTGAACAGGCGTTCCGTCCAATGGTGTACGGTCAGCACTTTTGCCGGGTAGAGGTGGCCATACTCCTTAGTGGGCGGCGCAAGGTGCCATACACCCTCCTGCCCTTCGACCGGCAGAAGGGCTGTAGGCACTTCGTCAGCCGTCATTTTGGGCAGAATGTCAGAGAAGGTTCCGGTCAGCTGTTCTGTCGTGGTGTCAGACATGGGCCGCTTTATACTCCTGATTGCGGGTGCGCTTTTGCGTATAGTGTGGCGGCGTTTCTAAGGGGTGCGGCGGTTTTCTGCCAGCTTAAAGTGAACAAAGCCCCTCCTTGCTTCCTGCACGGGTGCTATGCTTTTCCATCGTAAACAAGGGGTTAGCAATAGAATAAAGTACCGTTCTACAGCGTGGGACAGAGCAGTTTTTTGGCAGGATAGTGCCGGTATAGTCACGCAGCGCTGCGTGAATCCCACATTCTGCTTTTGTAGGGGCGTGTTTGAAAAGCAGAAAGGTTATGTGAAAACACATGTGTTTTGGCGCGCAGGGCATTGTTCCGCACCGCGTGATAGCGCAAGAGTAATGGCATGACGTCAGAACCTTTTGCTTCCCCCGCCCGCGAGGCGTTTGCCCATGTTTCCGCCCGCACAGGGTTTGCAGTAGACCCCAAGGAAGAGCAGGAAGTTATCCGCCGTGTTGCCCGTGCGCTGGAACCGGATGCACGGGACATTCCGGATGAAACCTTCCGCGATATTCTCTGCACCGTGCGCCGCAAAAAGCGTATCTCCCGCCTTGTTGACCTGACGCGCCGGAGTGGGCGCATCTGGGTGACGCGGGACGAGATCGAGCAGGCGGTTGCCACCATCACCGAGCCTGAGGCGAATGATACCGTGTTGGAACGGGCCTTGGCACCCGTTGCACAGGAGCGCCTGCGGTCTTATGCCGCCACGCCGCGCAAGGTTTTTGACGCCATTCAGGCAGACTTGCTGGATACAGGGCGCGTTTTATCCCCCGGTCAGATAGACCTTCTGCTTATGGCCATTGCTATTGCATTTGGCCTGCCGGAAGGAGACCCGTTTCTGGACACGGCGCGCAGAGACGAAGCCCAGCGCCAGAAAACTGCCCACACTATTGAGCGTACCGCGCAGGAAAAACGCCAGAAGGAAGAACAGCGCCTCGCTGCGTGGGAAGAAAGCCTCGTACCGTTCAAGGACGTGCCGCGCTTGCTGCGCTGCTCCCACAAGGAGGCCCTACGCTGGATTGCAGAGAACAGGCTGCCTGTTGCCCGAAAGGTCAGCGAATCGGGTGGTCGTGAGCGGTGGGAGTTTGACCCTGCCGAACTAATTGCCCTGCGCGACAAACTGGGGGAATGGCGGGACGGTACGGCAGCAGCAACCCCTGGCAGCCCCCGTGTTCAGGCAGATATGGGCCGCAAGGTGGCCAATTCCGTTATCGCGCGTGTGGCAGCGCTAGACCGGTATGCGGCCCATTTCCGTACCGCCCGTGCCTTGAATCGGCAGATTACGCTGGTAACTGGCCCAACTAATAGCGGCAAATCCTACACGGCCCTGAATGCTCTGGCGCAGGCCGATAGTGGGCTTGCTTTGGCCCCCCTGCGGTTGCTGGCGCATGAATTCCGGGAAGCTCTGGCGTCTCGTGGCGTGGAGGCTTCGCTTTCTACCGGGGAGGAGCGCATTCTGGTGCCCAGCAGCAAACATCTGGCTGCTACGGTTGAAATGTGCCCCTTCTATAATCCCGTTGATGTTGCGGTGATTGATGAAGCCCAGATGCTGTTTGACACAGACCGTGGGGCTGCATGGACGGCTGCCATTATGGGGGCACCGGCGCGGCATTTGTATATTCTGGGCGCGCCGGATTGTATTCCTATGGTGCGGCGTATTGCTGAACTCTGCGGTGACCCGGTGGATGAAATTTCACTGGAGCGTAAAAGCCCGCTGCGGTCAGCCAGTCAGCCCGTCAAGTTGGCAGACCTGACAACAGGCGATGCACTGATAGCCTTCTCCCGCCGCGAAGTGCTGGACCTGCGTGCAGCCCTCATGCAGCACGGGAAACGGGTTGCCGTGGTGTATGGCGCGCTCAGCCCGGAAGTACGCCGCGCGGAAGCCCAGCGCTTTAACTCCGGTGCTGCTGATATTCTGATTGCAACTGATGCCATTGGCATGGGGCTTAACCTGTCCATCAAGCGTGTGGTTTTTGCCGCACTCAAGAAGTTTGATGGCCGCCAGACTCGTGACCTCACTGTGCAGGAGGTCAAGCAGATTGGCGGGCGTGCTGGCCGTTACGGAAAGCATGAGGTCGGTACGGTAGCCGTATTGGCCGGGGCAGGTAGCCCCTCCTTTATCCGCCGTCAGCTTGAAGCTGATACGGAAGAGCAGAGTGACCTGCGCCCCTATGTGCAACCTGATGCAGATATTGTGAAAGCCGTTGCGGCTGAAATTGGGTCGGAAAGTCTTTATGGCGTTCTGTCACGCATTCATCGCGCAGTGCTGCGTAAGGATGACCCCAATTACCGCCTTGCGGATATGGAACAAGCCTTTGACATTGCGTCCGCTCTGGAAGGGGTGGAGGGACTGGATCTCACAACCCGCTGGTCTTACGCTATGTGCCCCGTAGATGACCGCGATAACGGGATTAAGCGTCTGGTAGGTTGGGCGGCTGATCACGCTGCGGGCCGCCGTGTCATGCCACCTGGTACAGGCAGGCTACCACCCAGTGAGCGGGCAAGCCGTGAAGAGCTTGAGCGCGCAGAAAAGCGGCATAAACGCTTGGTCGCATGGCGCTGGCTGGCGTTGCGCTTCCCTGATTTCTACCCTGACCGGGAGGAAGCGGAGGAGACAACACGCAAATTGAATGACTGGATTGAAAGCGTATTGCGACAGCAGAGCCGCACCCGCACCACATCCGGGCGCGAACGGCGGAAATAGGCAGAAGGTACGGGCTGGCTTTAACCAGCCCGCTACCGTTACCAGCCTGTTAGTCTTACCAACCCAGACCGGTCAGGCGTTCGGACACATCCCATAGGCGCTCAGCCGTACTGGCTTTTAACGCAGCGGCAGGAACATGCGCTGGTCCCGGTTGGCCCCGGCGCTCCTTGGTGCCCTGTGGGCCATAATAATCGCCGTCCCGTGCGGTGGGAGCCAGCGTGGCATAAAGCAACGGTTCTGCCCCACGCGCAGCCGACTGTCCCATAACGCGCAAAACTGCACCGCCCAGCACGCGTTCTACCTTACCCAAGGCTTCAGGCAGCGCAGAGGCCGGGCCATTGGCGATGATGGAAGTAGAAGACCAGCCCGGATGGGCCGCGCGAGAATGAATATTCCAGCCAGCTTCACCCGCTTTGCGTGCCAGTTCCCGTGCAAACAGAAGGTTGGCTAGTTTGCTTTGCTGGTACGCCCCAAACGGGCTGTAACGGTGCCGGGACTGTAGGTCGTCAAAATGGATGCTCCCTTTGCAGGCAGCAAGACTGGCAACGGTTGTCACTACGCCACCGCCCGGTGCTGCCTCAAGCAAAGGGCGTAAGTGGTAGGTCAGGGCAAAATGGCCAAGATGGTTGGTGCCAAACTGCACTTCAAACCCATCCTGCGTTTCCTGCCGCTGGGCCGGTGCCATAATACCAGCGTTATTAACCAGAATATCCAGCCGGTTCGTAAGCTGGGCAACCTCTGCTGCACAGGCGGCTACGGAGTGTAGAGATGTCAGGTCAAGTGTAAGCATCTCGACTAGCGCTGTGGGGCAACGGGCCTTTAGCGCTGCAAGGGCTGCTGTGCCGCGCTCTGCATTCCGTACAGGCAGTAATAACCGTGCACCGCGCGTGGCCAAGCCACAGGCCACTTCAAACCCCAGCCCGCTATTGGCACCTGTTATGAGGGCAACCCGTCCGTCAAGGTTGGGTTGCTTGGCCGTTACGGCCCATTCATGGCGGCCCAGCATTATGAGGCTATCCGCAAACGGTCGTCTTTTTCCGCGGCTTTCATGGCTTCCTCCGTCAGACGTTTCTCATTGCGTTTGAGGAACAGGAACGAGCCCCCGATGATAATGATGGCGCAGATACCAAACCCGATACCAACCGGCCCGGATAGTTTCAGAACCTCATTACCCAACAGGTAAGTGCCGATGGCGTAACCGCCAGCCCAGCACAGTCCACCCAACGCATTGTGCCATAAAAACGTATGCCACGGCATATGGTTCGCGCCAGCCAGCAGGGCAACAAACATGCGCAGCACGGCAATAAAGCGGCCAAAGAATACAACAGACCCGCCATGCTTTAAAAATACATAGCGGCCAAGCAGCAGGCGCTCAGGTGTCAGGCCGAATTTGGGGCCGTATTTCTGCAACAGCTTCAGGCCGAGGGCTCGCCCTATCAGGTAGCCAAAATTATCGCCCATAATAGCACCAGCCACGGCAGCAATAATAACGCCGGTAATGCTGAGCTTATGGGTGGTCGCGCAGAAGAGCGCACCAGTTATGATCAGGCTTTCTGCTGGTAGCGGAAACCCCATGCTTTCCAGCATGACCACAATCCCCACAACAGCGTAGCCGTAATGAGCAAACAGACTGTTGAGGTGCTGAAGCGAAAAGAAGGATTCAAGAGTGTGTAGCAGGACAGGGCATCCAGTTCTGTCTATGGCAGGTCTTGCAGGCAGGAAGCCTGTAGACGGCAGAGTGTCAAGCATGTGCCATGGTGGGGCAAAGTCTGCGGTGCCATGGCAGTCTCTGCTGTGCTGCCCCTAAGGGGGTTGAGGCTACCGGTATCATGCCTGAAGATAGGCGCTCTGTCTTGTCGCTTCCATGTGGCATGAAACAGCTTTTGCCATTTGCTTCTGTAGTCAGGAAAACTGCCATGTCTGTTTCCACCACGCCTGCTCCTGCCCGTCAGCCTTTGCCCTGTGGGTCATGGCCCTCTCCGGTTACAGTTGATCTAGTGGCAGGTAAGGCGCTCTCTCTATCTGAGGTGAGTGCCGATGGTGCCATGGTGTACTGGCTTGAACGCAGACCTGCCGAAAAAGGGCGCACAGTGCTGCGGCGGTGGCAGGAAGACCTTGGCGCGCAGGATGTTCTGCCTGCGGTGTATGATGTTGGCACCCGTGTGCATGAATATGGCGGTGCCCCGTATGCAGTGGGGCATGGTCATGTCGCATTTTCAGAGAAAAAATCCGGGGCACTGTGGTTCTTTGCCAAAAATACAGAGGCCCCGCTGTGCCTTAGCCACACAGACGGTCTGCGCTACGCTGACCTGCGCTTTGCTCCGGATGCGTCCTGCCTTCTGGCTGTGCGGGAGGATCATCGCACGGAGGGGGAAGCAAAAGCAGCTTTGGTGGCTTTTGCGCTCACACCAACTGAAAAAGGCGTACAGGCTGGCCCGGAACAGGTGCTGCATATGGGCCCGGATTTTCTGGCCGCGCCCAGTGTGTCTCCGGATGGACGTTATCTGGCATGGATTGAGTGGCAACACCCGAATATGCCGTGGGATTCGACACGTCTTTGCGGCGCCACACTGGTACGTACACCGGAAGGGCAGATTTCTGGTCTGTCAAACCGGCATGTTCTGGCCGGGGCAACGCACGATGAATCCCTCATAGAACCACGTTGGGCAGCGGATGGCACGCTTCAGGTTGTGTCTGACCGTACTGGTAGTTGGACCGTCTGGTGCATACAGCCGCAGGAGTTTGAGCAGTGTGATGTTGCTTTAACGCCCGCGCCTGTTCCGGAGGGCGAAATTGGTCAGCCTGCCTGGGTGTTCGGGCAGCGGAGCTATCAGCCGTTGCCCGAGGGGGGATGTGTGGTGCTGGCCGTGCAGGATGGCACAACCCGCTGCCAGATCACCGATGCAGCGGGAGCTGTAACGCGTTTTCATGCCCACCCGGAGCAATGCCCTGTTCGGCTTGATGATGGCCGGTTTGCATGGCTGGAAGCTCCCTGTGACGCATTGCCTGCCGTAGTGGTTGGGACAGCACAGGGTGGGGTGGCGCATGTTGTGCAACGGGCCGCTGACTTAACTCTGGATAGACACGATATTTCAAAGCCGGAGACGATTCGCTTTCCCGTTGACCCTGATGGCCCAGCGCTTGGTCATGCCTTTTTTTATGCGCCTGCAAATAGCAGAGCCCGCGTACCAGAAGGAGAAAAACCACCCATGATTGTGCTTGTGCATGGTGGACCCACAGCCCGAGCACAGGAAGGCTTTTCCTTTAAGGTACAGTGGTGGACGTCGCGCGGCTTTGCTGTGCTCGATGTGAATTACGGAGGGTCCACCGGATTCGGCCGGGCATGGCGCAACCGGCTGAAAGGCGCGTGGGGTGTTGTGGATGTGGCAGACTGCATTGCCGCTGCACAGCACATGGTGAACACAGGCCGCGTTGATCCCAAGCGACTCGCAATTCGTGGTTCGAGTGCCGGGGGGATGACGGTTTTAGTGGCGCTTGCCTCTTCTTCTTTGTTTGCTGCCGGGGTCAGCCTGTATGGGGTGACGGATCTGCGGGCTTTGGCGGCAGAAACACATAAATTCGAAGCCCGGTATCTGGATGGGCTGATTGGTCCTTGGCCGGAAGCCGAATCGGTCTACCTTGAACGCTCGCCCATCAGCGTGGTAGCGCAGATCAAAGCGCCTGTTCTCATGTTGCAGGGGCTGGATGACACGGTTGTGCCGCCCAATCAGGCGCACAGCATGGCCGTAGCCCTTCAGAAAGCTGGTACATCCTGCACACTTCATGAATTCGCAGGGGAGGGGCATGGGTTCCGGCAGGAAAGCACGCTGCGTCGGGCCTTAGCGGCTGAACTTTCCTTTTACGGACAGGTTTTCGGGTTCACGCCAGCTTCCTGATTCATTGAATTCAGCAGGATAAGGAAAAGGCCGATTCTCAAGAGAGAATCGGCCTCTGTGCCCTAAGCCTTCCGGCTCTGCGGCCTCCCTGAGTCTAGCTTTGGTACCGTGGGGAGTATGTCAGGCTCTCAATCCAGGCCCGAATATCCTGCGGGCGCTCGACGGTTGCGGCACCCTTGTCAAAAATATACTCGGCAATGCGCGCCGCAGAGGTAATGGAAACCTCCAGAATATCGCTCTGGGGCGGGAATAACCGGCCACGCTCCTGATAAACAGGGCTCACCTGATCAGCCAAGGCTTTGGCGGATTCAATCACCATATCATCGGTAATAATGTCAGGGCAGGTGGCGTATACGGCCAACCCAAGAGCCGGGAAAATATAAAAATTGTTGGCCTGCCCAGGATAATGGGTCTTGCCGTTCAACTTAACTTCAGGGAACTGAATACCAGCCGCAAAGAGCGCCTGCCCGTTGGACCATTCGTAAGCCTGCTCCGCCGTGCACTCACTATTTTTTTCAGGAAGTGAGAGCGCAAAAATGACAGGGCGCTCATTGAGGGCCGTCATGGCTTCCACCACCTCCTGCGTGAACGCTCCCCCAGCCGTCGAGACCCCAACCAGCACGGTAGGTTTGAATGTCTTGACCATATTCAGCAGATCACGGGAGGCAGGAAGCGTCTTGGCGTAACGCTGTTGGGAGGGGGACAAGTCCGTGCGGGAGGTTTCCAGCAGGCCGTTTACATCCATCAGCATGATGCGTGAGACCGCGTCTTCCTCTGACAATCCTTCCAGCTTGAAGGCAGAGACAAGCATATCTGCCGTGCCCAACCCGGAAGACCCAGCGCCAAGGAACAGGATTCGCTGGTCCTTAAGCGATTCGCCCTTGATTTTCAGGGCGCTGATCAGCCCCGCGAGCGTGACGGCGGCAGTACCCTGAATATCATCATTATAGCAGCGGATACGGTCTTTATAATGTGCCAGATACCGGATGGCGTCTGTGCCTTTCCAGTCTTCAAAATGAATAACGCAGCGCGGGAAAACGGTGCGGACAGCCTGAATGAACTCCTCCACAAAAGCGTCCAGCTCTTCCTCGGGGGGCGGTTCACGCCGCAGGCCCAGATAGAGGGGGTCTGCCCGCAGGGCGCTGTTGGTGGTGCCAATATCCAGCTGGATGGGGAGCAGCACATCCGGCGGTACTGCGCCACAGGCCGTGTAAAGGTGGAGCTTCCCGATAGGAATGCCCATACCGTTTACGCCAATATCGCCGAGGCCCAGAATACGACCACCGGTGGTGACGCAAATAACCCGTACATCTTCTACAGGCCAGTTGCGTAACACCTCTTCAATGCGACCGCTCATGTCCAGGCTGATATACATGCCGCGCGGGCGACGATAGATATGGCTGAACTGCTTGCAGACCGTGGCCAGAGTTGGTGCGTACACAATAGGCACAAACTTGGCGGGGTTTGACATCAGAACCCTAAAAAACAGGGTTTCATTCTGGTCACGCAGGCCGCTCAGATAAATATACCGTTCAAGGTCATTGGGTTTGGTATCAAGGTGGCGTTGCACACGCTCAACCTGCCGCTCCGGGCTTTCCACATGGGTAGGGAGCAAGCCTTCAAGGCCATAGAGCCGTCGTTCTTCTGCAGAAAAGGCTGTGCCTTTGTTCAGTCGGGCATCATTCAGCAAAGACAGGCCCCGTGCATGGGGGGCGGAAGCGGTTGGCATGGCAAACCCTTTTGAAGTGGAAAACAAATTCCGGTCAAACCGTATGGCAAAGAACAGGCGGGCGAGGTGTGATGAGTATGGAACGCAGCAAAACTCTAAGTGTCGCCGTTTGGTCTTTTCAAGAGTGAGTTACGCTGCACGAGGGAATGTGAAACTGAATTTAAACAGTTCCAAACGCAGAAAAGGCAGCCGAAGCTGCCTTTTGAGATGGGGTGGTTGCCGTCCTCCCCGCACGGCATCGCAATGTGCCAGAATGGT